>CAMCBV010000005.1 GCA_945873125.1 Prosthecobacter debontii | reverse complement strand
CATGGATTCAAATGACCCAATGCCGGTTGGCATCCTGCTGGAAGGGTGCAAGCATCTCCGTCTTCAGGGCGGTGGCGTGGAGGGTGAGAAGAAAACAACGATTCTCTATGATGGAAGGATGGTGCAAATCTGCAATAACCATTCGGAGGACATTACGTTCACAGGATTGGTGTTTGATCTCAAGCGACCCACGGTCTCAGAAATCCGAGTCCTTGAAGCAGGGGCTGCGTATGCTGTGATTCAGGTCGCCGAGGGTTCCGACTATAGCGTTGAAGACGGGAAGTTCCTCTGGCGGGGCGACTGGGGGCCGGGAGCTTTCTGCCAGAAGCTTGACCTGAAGGAAGGCCGCTGCCGTCGCTTTCCGACACCGCGCGGCTGGGAGGCGCAGGGACAAGCTGTTGCGACCGCGAGGGATCTCGGCGGACGCAAGGTGAGGCTGGATTATCCGGATGGAGAGAGTGGTCTTGAGACGGGGCATCAATATCATTTTCGCAACATCAAGCGGGATTCAGTCGGTGTTCACAATAACCGCAGCAAGGACATCATTTTTAAGGATTGTGATTTCTATGCGCTGACCGGCATGGGCTTTGTGAGCCAGTTCACTGAAAACATCACCTTTCAGCGTGTGAATGTGGCTCCGCCCCGTGATACGATTCGTACCTGCCCTGCCTGGGCAGACATTCTTCACTTTGCGAATTGCAAGGGGAATATCTTGATTGATTCCTGTCGTTTCTCCGGGATGCAGGATGATGCCATCAACTGTCACGGGACCTACTTGTACATCGTTGAGAAAACAAAAAGCAACCAAGTGCTGGTGCGTTTCATGCATCGCCAGACGTATGGTTTCCCCGCATTTGTTCCGGGCGACGAGGTCGCTGTCATCTGTGGGCCTAAGACTAGGGAATACCCCGGCAATCCGCGCCGCAAGGTGACGGCCCTTGAACGAAAATCAGACAGGGATTGGCTGCTGACGCTTGATGGAGACATTCCGCATTTTCAAGACAAAGATGTGATTGATAACAGGACGTGGCATCCCAATATTACCGTTTCTAACAATCATTTTAGCGTGGCTCCCGTGAGTGGTCTTAACCTGCTCACGCCTGGCAAGGCCATTGTGGAGAATAACACGTTCCATCGCCTCAGGACTTGTGGTGTTGGAATGGCGGTTGATTCGTTGAGCTGGTTTGAATCCGCACCCGTTCGTGATGTGCTGATCCGTGGTAACACCTTCATTGAGTGTGGGGTCTGGGTCAACCCTGACCTTTCCGTCGTCCAGCCTGAGGAGCCCATCCACGAGAACATCCGTATCATCGACAACGTCTTTATTAAGGCAGGGGTGAAGGCCAAGGGCGTCAGGAAGCTGACGATAACCGGAAACAGGTCAGCGGATGGACCTCTGCTAATCGAGAAAGATAGTTCGTGCACCGAAGTTAAAATTGAGAACAACGAACAAAAGTAAGAGCCCTGATGAAACAACGCGCACAAATGAACTTTTGCCTGCCTTCAGCCATCAGCTTCTCTTTCGTCGATGCAGCCCTTAGTCATCGCCCCTCGCAGAGGCTGAAGTAGTTTAAAGGGAATTCAATAGACACTGTAAATGGAATAAGAATCATAACCATAATAAAGTAGATCTAACAACGATGAAAACAAGAACCATAATCCAAACGACAGCCATTCTTTTAATCAGTGGGATGGCGTGGGCGCAAAACAGTAAGCTTTCCCAGTTCACCCAAAAAGAACCGCCCTGCGGCATCACGTTGAGCGTCATCGAAGCAGTGGAGAAACCGGTGATCGCCAAAGGGATGCCGGGCACCGAGCACAACAAATACGGCTTTGAAGGCGGCTGCGTGCTCAAGCTCGACGGCGTCTACCACCTGTTCACCTCCGAAATGGTGGCCGACACCGTGCATGACAAGATGATGCTGGCGCACTGGACGAGTCCGGACGGTAAGGCATGGGGACGCCGCGACACGATGTTCGAGTCGAGTGGCAGCAAAGATCCCAAGGACATCCGCAGTGCGCTGTGGGCACCGATGCCAGTTTACAACGAGGAGGAGGGCCGGTGGAATGTTTTTCACGTCTCCTTTACTCCCGGGGACTTTGGTCGGATCTGGCGCGCCGTCTCCAGCACCAAAGGTAGGCAGGGAATCCATGGGCCATGGGTGGATGCGGAATGCATCCTGGAAGGTGATCCCAAATGGGAGGGGGTCGCCGGGTGCCATTCGATCTTTCCATATCCGGTGAACGGCAAATGGATGGCCTTCTACGGCAGTGCTGATCATCGTACCTGGTGGAGTGTCGGCCTGCTCTCGGCGGAGCGCCTCGCTGGGCCGTGGAAGCGGGAGACGACTCTGAATCCGGTAACTTTAAGTGGCGTCCAGGGAACGGAGAATCCCGTCGTGACCCGGCTCAAGAGCGGGCGCTACGTGGCCGTTTTCGATACGTTGAAAAATCAACCGCAGCAAGGTTATGGAATGGATGGCCACCTGATCGGCTACGCGGAATCAGTCGACGGGGTGCGCTGGTCGGCCGCAAAGCAACTGGATGTGGACTGCGCGAAACTCTGGGTCACAAACATCCGAACCCCCTTAGGGCTGGTGGAAGAGGACGATGGAACCTTTACCCTGTTTTACACGGGATTCCAACGCCCCGCCGCAGGCGAACCATCCAAAGGTTGGAACGGATACCGGAATGTCGGCCTATTGAAGGTCCGGCTGACCGTGAACAAGGAATAGAGCATGAAGACAACCCCCATTTCCCCGCCCTCCAGTCTTCGCCGAGGCTACGACAGGCAGGCCGGTCCGGACGATTGGCTCTTTCAGGGGCCTTCCGCAGTAAGCAACATCATGAAGACAATGATCACGAATTTGGTAATCAGTTTCGCAACCCTGGCTCTTTGCTGCGCGGCGGTTGCCGGAACGGACAAGACGCTCGTCTCGTGGGTGTGTCTCGCAAACACGACCCAGCAGGGCGGCAGCGCGCTCACGATCCAGTCAGGCGATCGATTTGACGGGATCGTCTTTGGCGAAAGGGCTGTCGGCAAGTGGATGGCGGGCAGCGAAGGTTTCGTCAGAACGCAAGGCGACCAGCAGGCAAACGCTGTTGAGAAAGCCGATGACAAGACCCTGGTCCAGATGGCGGTTGCTTACCATGGCAACCGAATCACCATCTATCGGAATGGCGAACCCTGCGCGTCCTACGAGGCCAACAACATCGACCTGCTCGGCACCAAGGACACCATCGCCGTCTTCGGTCTGCGTCACCAGGGGATAGGATCCGGCAACAACCTCCAAGGATCCATCGACGACGCGCGCATCTACGACCGCGCGCTCACCGCCGACGAAATCCGCAAACTGGAACCTAACAAGGAGTCCGCCATCAAGCCTTATGCCTGGTGGACTTTTGAGAAGGGCATGGAAACCGACCGGATGAGACGCTTTCCCGTCAACAACCTGGACGGCGGAGCCAAAATCGAAGGGGGTCGCCTGATCCTAACGCAAAGCGGCGAGTTGATCGCCGCCGCGAAAAAGCTGGCGGATATGGTTGAAACCCCGGCGATGCCCGCCAATCCGCCCAAGACCTGGCTGACCTATCACCTGGCCCATCCCGGGCCCGGTAATGCCATGCCAGGCGACCCCAACTGCGCCTTCTACTGGAAAGGCCGTTATCACCTGCACTATATTTACGAAGCTTATGGTGGACCGGCCTTCGCTCATGTTTCCGGCACCGATATGGTACATTGGAAGTGGCACCCGACAACGCTCACGCCGAAAACAACTGGGCACGGCATGTTCAGCGGTACCGGTTTCATGACCAAGGACGGCAAGCCTGCGATCATCTATCATGGGCAAGGCTCCGGAAGAAACCAGATCGCTGTGGCCGAGGACGACCAACTGGAGAAATGGAGCAAGCCATGGAAGCTGGAGCCTCGAATCCAGCCGGGCCAGGATGCCAGTAAAATCGCGCACTGGGACCCGGACGCATGGCTCGATGGCGACACCTGTTACGCACTCTCCGGTGGAACCCCTGGCAGCGGAAAGCCACCCACGCTTTTTAAATCCACCGACCTGAAAAACTGGGATTACCTCGGCCTGTTTCTCGCGCACGACATGCCTGACGTGCAAAAGAGCGAAGACGTCTCGTGCCCGAACTTTTTCAAGATCGGCAACAAACACATGCTGCTTTGCATCAGTCACAATCTTGGCTGCCGCTACTACCTCGGTGATTTCAAGGACGAGAAATTCGTGCCCGACTTCCATGCGCGCATGAACTGGACACGCTGGGATTTCTTCGCGCCGGAATCGCTCGTGACGAAAGACGGACGCCGGGTCATGTGGGCCTGGTGTACGCCGTTGGTAAATGGTATGCAAACAACGAACCGGTCGAAAAACTTCAACAGTCTCCTGAACAAAGCTGTTTTCCAGCAGGGAATCCAGTCTCTACCAAGAGAACTCAGCCTGCCTGAGGACGGCGTGCTGCGCATCAAGCCGCTGCGTGAGCTGGCGACACTTCGTTACGATCCGAAAACGGAAAAGGAGATTACGGTCAAGAGTGACTCCATCTACAAGCTTCAGAATATCAACGGCGACTCGATAGAGCTGGAGGTCGTGATTCCTGCGTCGAAGGCCAGGGAATTCGGCATCAATCTGCTGTGCGATGAGAAGGGCGGAAATGGGTTCCCTGTTGCATTCGGCGCTGGAAAGAAGACGTTGACGGTGGATTACGTCAATCCTCCCTTTGAACTCCGAGAGGGGGAAGACCTCACGCTGCGGATCTTTATCGACAAGAGCATGATCGAGGTGTTTGCGAATGATCGCCAGGCGGTGGTCGCTTGGCATGAGTATGATCCGGCCAACCTCGGCGTAAGCCTCTTTTCAACCGGCGGCGACCTGCTCGTCAAGAAGGTGACCGCATGGAAGATGAAGTCGATCTATACCGTAGGAAAGGAATGATCGTTATGAAAAATGTTAGAAGGCAACAGGCAATGAAACGTGTGAAAAATATATTGGGCGATAAAAAGAAAAATTCTATGAGGAACACGATGGTTCTGATGACGATAAGTAGCTTAATTTTGGCGGCTGGAGTATTTGCAGCTGAGGAAGGGAAGAAAAACAGCGCAAGTGCCACGAGCGTGAAATCGCGAACATTCAATGTGTTGAACTACGGGGCGGTGGGCGACGACAAGACGGACAACACCGAAGCATTCTCGGCCTGCCTGAAGGCGGTGATCGCTGCCGGTGGCGGAAAAATGTTTATCCCCGACGGGATCTATCGCGGCAGGATTGTCATTCCCGGAACCAAAGAGTGGATCACCGTGGAGATCGCGGGCGAGAGCGAACCGACCCCGGTCTTCGGGACGATCGGCAAGTTCGTGTTTCCGAAGAACGGCACGATTATCAAATGCCTGTCGGAATCGGGGCCAGCTGTCATCTCTGCTGCCAACGTTCCCGATAAATTGTACGATCGGTTCTCGGGGGTCAATGTGAGCCTGCGGAACCTGGACGTCCGCACCTACGACAACCCCGGTATCGGCGGCATTGATCTGTTGAACGCGGTGCAATGCAAGATTGAGAACGTCTTCGTCAATACGGACATCTACAGCGTGCAGGCGTCCAAGCCCACCCACGGCACAGCCGGCATCAGCACGCCGGCCTGTAACAACGGGGCCCTCACGATCCTGCGCAATGTCATGGTGACCGGCTATCACACCGGCATCCTAGTCAACGAGCACACCGACGGGGATAACATCAACCTCGGTTCTAACATCAACGGCCTGGAATTCGTGACGAACCATCATGCCTCGCGCTTCGGGCGGGTGTGTGCGCAGCGCAACACCCATCACATCACGGTCTCCGGCAGGCACGGGTTTTCGATTGAACAGATGAACACGGAACAACCGGGGCCTGGACAAACGGATGCCAATAATGCATGGCAGGCGCTCGTCAGTGATATTAACGACCCGAAGAATCTCGGTTTTGCCGACATCAACTACTGGGTTGTCGAGGGGGCTGTGGGTGCGGTCGAAAAATTCACCATCAATGGTGGTGCAAACATCCGCGCCCGACGGATCGGCTCGGCCCCGATAGAGAAGTAAGTGTCCTCGGAAAGAGCGATGAATGAAATAGATCGGATAATAGAAATGTGAGTCCGCCTTTGTTGAAAATAGACTGGTTGCCAAAAGTCCTTACGCAAAAGGGAGATTTTTTAGGTTTTGAATTTTGCCGCTCTCGCGGGAGTTTTGCTACAGTCCCGGCGATGGAGTCACGATTTC
Organism: Prosthecobacter debontii; assembly: GCA_945873125.1. Classification (GTDB taxonomy): domain Bacteria; phylum Verrucomicrobiota; class Verrucomicrobiia; order Verrucomicrobiales; family Akkermansiaceae; genus Luteolibacter. Next base: position 94,900 of record CAMCBV010000005.1, on the reverse strand, counting down.
TGCGTTGTTCTTCAGTTGCGGATATTCATCCGCGCCCTCATCACGCCTTGAACTCGTGACCCCATCGCTCGGCCTTTTACGCAAGGACTTTTGGCAAACAGTCTAATTATCACGATCTCAGTGTGATAGGGTGGGAGACCTGTTATTTATTTATAGATTTATTTTTATACCTTCAGGTGTATGGCCTTGTTCTCGAAGGGTGCGGATGGATCTGGCGTCATCGCGTTTTGCGAGACGTTTGCCGTTTTCATCACAAATGCAGCGGTGGTGTAGGTAGGTGGGTTCTGGAAAACCTAACACGGCTTGGAGTTGGCGGTGGATATGGGTGGACTCTAACAGGTCGTCACCACGAGTCACGTGGGTGATGTTTTGAAACGCATCGTCCACGACGACGGCCAAGTGATAGGCGATCCCGATATCCTTGCGCGCAAGGACGGCATCGCCGTTTGCATCTGGGTTCACTTGAGTTTTTCCGAAGCGCAGATCATGGAAACTGAGTTCACCGTGAATGAGCGCGGCTAGGTTGGAATTGAAACGCCATGCATGGGCATCGCCTTCGGCAATGCGTTGGGCGGATTCGCTTGCTGGGATATCTCGGCAGATACCGGGGTAAATATGTTCGGTTAGGCCATGAGGAGCGCTCAGACTTTGTTGGATGTCTTTGCGTGTGCAGAAACACGGATAGACCAAACCGCGTTGCTTCAAGATCTCCAGGGCGTCACGGTAGGCATCTTGGCGGTGGCTTTGACGGAGGGCGTCACCATCCCAATTCAAGCCCAGCCAACGCAGATCTTCTTCGATTTGCGAGTAATAGATTTCACGAACGCGTGAGGAGTCGATGTCTTCGTGGCGAAGGAGAAAATGACCGTTGTGCTCGCGTGCGAGATCGTATGCGACTTTCGCAGCGTAAGCGTGACCGAGGTGGAGTTCACCGGTCGGGCTGGGGGCGAAGCGGGTGCGGGTCATATCTGTAAATTTCACCGCAGAGGCGCAGAGGTCGCAAAGGGTCGCAGAGATATCTTATGAGTTGCCAGTCGTCGCTTGATCAAGAGCGATGACCATTGGAATTTGAAATTTGAAAATTGAGACTTAATAGAAAACCGTGAAGTAGATGACGAGCAGGACGCCGAGTCCGAAAGTGAAGGCGTAGGCTTGGAGGTTGCCGGATTGAGCTCTGCGGAAGATGCTTCCGGTGGTTTCCGCTAGACGGGACAAGCCGCCGACGAGGAGGCCGTTGATGACGAATTCATCGAAGAAATGCACGATCGCGGCGAAGCCGTCTTGGAAATATTTCACGATGCCTTTTTCGTAAATCGCATCTAGGTAGAAACGGTTGCGGAAAAGCGGGATCGAGATCGGGTCTTTTTCTTTTCCTGCGTAAAGAATGAAGCCGGCTGTCACACCTGTGATGAGTGCGCCGACAGAGATGTAGGTCACAAATCCGAGGTGAATGAGATGTCCCGGGTTTTTATAAGCAGGTGCGAGTTTCTCCGCGATGAATGGAAAACCTGCGATCAATCCCATCACCGCAAGTGCGATGAGTGGTAGAGACATTAGCAGTTTGACTTCATGGGCATGTGATGAATTTTCCGAGCGACTTTTTCCAAGAAAGGTAATCACAAACGCGCGGGTCATGTAGAAAGGCGTGAGTACCGCAACTCCGGCGGCGATCCAGAACAGTGCGGGATTGTGATGGTGGGCGGCTTCCAGAATTTGCTCCTTCGAGAAGAAACCGGAGGTGAAAGGAATGGCGATCAGTGCCGCGGTGCCGATGGCGAAGGTAAGCGTGGTGATCGGCATTTTTTTCAAAAGGCCGCCCATTTTCCAGATGTTTTGCTCGTGGTGGCAGGCGTAGATGATTGCGCCGGAACCGAGGAAGAGAAGGGCCTTAAACCATGCGTGAGTGAAAAGGTGGAACATCGCGGCTTCTCCTGCCAGTAACCCGATGGCCATGATCATGTAGCCGAGTTGCGAGAGAGTGGAGTAGGCGAGAATTTTTTTGATGTCGTCTTGTTGAGTTGCCATCAGTGCGGCGGCAAGTGAGGTGGCTCCGCCAATCCATGCAATCGTCGTTCCTGAGAAACCCTCGAATGAATCGGCGCCGATGGAGAGTTGAAGGCGGAACAACATGTAAACACCGGCTGCTACCATCGTGGCGGCGTGGATGAGGGCGGACACAGGCGTTGGACCTTCCATCGCATCCGGTAGCCAGACATGAAGTGGAAGCTGCGCGGATTTTCCGATCGCACCGCAGAACACGCAGAGAAGCGCTGCACCGAGCACACCGGCGGAAACCGTGGTTGGGATTTCCATTTCCGAGAAAGTCAGGGTTCCGGTGATTCCCCAGAGCATCAGAATGCCGATCATGAAACCGAAGTCGCCAATGCGGTTGGTGATGAATGCTTTCTTCGCAGCATCGGCAGCGGAGTCTTTTTCATACCAGTGGCCGATGAGCAGGTAGGAGCTGAGACCGACCAATTCCCAGAAGATGAAGGTCATGATGAAGTTTGATGACAGTACGATGCCTGTCATCGAAAACATGAACAAGGCGAGGCCGGTGAAGTAACGGGCCTTCGCGGAATCGTCTTTCATGTAAGCCAGCGAGAAAACATGAACCAAAAGGCCGACACCTGTGACCACGATCATCATGCCGGTTGATAGCGTGTCGAGAGTGATGCCGATATCGAGTTGAAACGTTACGATCGAAGCCCATGGAAACGAGAGCGATCCGGTGGTCCCGAGCAGCAAAATTGCGATCACAAAAGTCGCTGCCGCTGAGGCGGTTGAAATAAGGTGGGCGATGCCGAGTTTACGAAGAAAAAGCTGATTTGAGACAGCGGCAACGAGTGGGAGAATGAGGAGAAGCCAAGCCATGGTTGTGTGCGGGGGAAGATGGGGTGGGGAGGGGGTAAATTCCAAGCATGAAATTGTTTTTGGTGGGGGAAAGTGATCAGTGATCAGTGGGAAGAGTGAAGAACGGAGCGTGATCACCGATTTCATCGGGGCATCGCTGGAGTCACGCGGTCCAAGGGGAGTTACCCTGTAGCTGTGGCGTCCCGCAGCAGGCCGTTTGAGTCGCGTCTCGCGGCGATTTGAGAGCAAGGTGAGTGGGTCGCAGTACTTTCATTCTCCAACCATACCCATGTTTTCACTGGGACTTTTGAATCAAAAGCTAGGTTCGTGATAAGTTTAGAACCCCTATAATCTGTTGGTTGGTTTTACCACCACGTATGACGATAAAGATTGGTCATTTTGATAAAATGACCGTTGGGTTGAACGCGTAAGATAGCGGTCGTTTTATCAAAACGACCCTACCGAAGATCACTTTGCGGGAATTTCGTTCAGCGTGTAGTAGGCATTCGGATGCCAGATGGCCTGACCGGATTTGGATTTCAGCCCATTGACTTTGAGATGATGGACGTGGCCGCGAACCAGACCCTCGATCGTGAGGCGGACGGATTTTTTGTCGGCGGAGATTTTTGTCGCTTTGATGACGGGAGTGGCTTGGTCGACTTCAGGTGAGCCGTATTTGCTCTGGAAGATGTAGGTCCATGCTTCCATGGAGTATGAGGCAAGATCGGCAGCCGATTTTTCATCTACAGGCTCGGTGAAAGTGAGCGTGAAACCATCCGGCTCGGCTTCCATGGTGAGAATTTCAAAAGGAGTTTTGCCAGTCCATTTGACGCGTTCGAAGGTGAAAGGCTTGCTTCCGCGCGAGGCCCAACCGCGGTTGGAACCCCCGGCAAAAAGAATGCCTTTTTCCTGATCCAGCGTGATGGGAATAAGGCCTGCTTCGAAGCCTTCCAACATGTGGAAGACCGCTCCTTGGTAAAGACCGTTTACTTTTTCAAGGTAGACGCGTTGCACTTGGGAATGGGTTTGTTCACCGACGTAGACTTGGTTTTTCCAAGGACCGAATTTTCCACCGGTGAGGTCGGGCTGAATACCCGTTGGAGATTGCCCTACTTTTCCGTGGGGCAAGATGACCGCAGGAGGGATAAACTCCGGATGTTCCGTCCGCTCGGTCAGGATGCGGGATCCGTCTTTTGGGGTGGGAGGCTCGGGAAGATTGGCGAGTTTGTGGTATCCATTGCCGACCGGTGCGCCCTGAAACGAGCCGGGTTTCAACCATTTGAGTGAGGATGAGCCATTCCAGATACCTTGATTGTCCGTGTAGAACGTATCGCCTTCCGCATTGAAACCGATGCCACCGGGTGAGCGGATGCCGGAACAGGTCGGAATCATTTTCCCATCCGGTGTGATGCGGAGAACCCATCCGCGCCAGTTGGCTCTCGCATTAAAAGATCCTGTTAGGCAGAGAGTGATCCATACGTCACCGTTTTTATCAGGAGAGGTTCCAAACGCGTATTCGTGGTAGTCGCCGCTGATACCCCAATCGGAGTTGATCGTTTCAAAAACATCAGCCGTGCCATCGGCGTTGGAATCTTGGATGCGGGAGAATTCTGGGCGTTGGGTAAGGAAGAGTGAACCTTTCTGATAATACATGCCGAGCGGTTCATGGAGGCCGAAGGCAAATTTTTTCCATGTGACTTTTGAGAGGTCGTCGCCGTAAGCGCCGCTGCAGATCCATACGTCACCGCGGCGTGTGGCAACGGCGACCTTTTCCTGCGGCATCAGGGCGATGGAGGAAATTTCCATGACCTCGTCCTTGGGAAGAGGAATTTCCTCACGGAGGTAAAAGTCCGATTGAGTTTGGGAAAAAGCCGAAGTGATCGTGGCTGTTAGGAGAAAGAGATAGCGCATGATAGTGAATCTAAAAAAGTGCTGGGAATTATTTCAGGAGGTAAGTCAGCGTCACGGGTTTGCCTGGTGCCAGGGTTGCGGACTCCGCTCCTGCCACCGTCGCATTTCCGAGCGGTATATTCAATTCGGGTCCGCCGGTGAGTGTCAGCGTGCGAAGTAAAGTTCCTTCTTTTCCGGGCTTCCATGAATCGCTGAGAACTTGCTTGCCGATGGAAACATGGAAGGTCGGGTTACCTTTCGAGTCCAAAGAGTAGCCTTTGAAGCGGGCTTCCGCAGGAAGAAAACGGTCTTTGGTCAGCTTGATCACATTGACTCCGGATGGTGGCTGATTGCCTTGTCCGCGGTTGGTCCAATGGCGGCCCGCGTCCATGAATTCACCGGTCCAGACAAGTTCCGGTGCGAGATTGTCTGCCGAGTAAACGAGATTGAGGTCACCAGGAAAGCCGAAGCCGATGCCGCGGGCAGTGGTGCCTTCGATGAAATTCCGATAGATCGCGGTGCTTTCATCTGTTGGGCTAAGCGGAATACTCGGGCTTTCTTTTTTGACGGGTGTCGGTTTGTCTGAGAGCCAATTCCATGCCTTGTCGCCGGACTTTTTCCATTTCAATTCCAGTCCTTTGAGTCCTGTGCCTTGGAAATAATCCATTCGAAACGTGTTTTTTCCCTCTTTGAGCGTGATTTTGTTCTGAATGGCCCGGGAGCCGTTCATTGGGCCGGTGCCCTTGACTTCACAAACGACCTGATCGTTCAGAGTGATGCGTGCGCCATCGTCCGAATCGAGAGCGAACTCGTATTCCGCGTTTTCGGGAGCCATGAAGTTACCCTCCCAGACAATCCCGAAATGAACATCCATTCCGGAAATCGATGGGCTGATCTTGCCATGGTGTTCTTCTTCGATGTTTTCCGCCTGGATTTTGTCAAAGTCAGGAATTTGGTTCCACTGGCCCTTGTAGACACGCGATGTGAGATCGGAGAGGACAGTTTTTTGAATGGGAAGAGGAAAAAGTTTGAGGAGTTCCGGCGCGGTCCAGGGTTCCGTGCGGGCCGCGAATTCAGAGCGCGTGACGCGGATGAGATCCCGTGGCACGGTTTCTCCCTTGTTGCCCCATGAGCTGTTGACGTAGTTGAGAATGGATACAATTTGGTCATCTGTGAGTGCCGCACCTTGTGGGGGCATTTCCAAGTTGTAACTTTTGCCATTGACTTCGATCGGTCCATGCAAGCCGAAGAGGACAATGGCAACCGCGCGTTTGGGCATATCCTGCAGCCATGAACTGCCAGCAAGGGGAGGGAACATGCCGTTGTTGGCCCCTTTTCCATCCACTGCATGACAAGCAGAGCAAAACTGGGTGTAGAGTTGCTCACCGTTTTGCGCCGCCGCGAAAAGAGGAGCGGTAAGAACAGCGGTGATCAATGGTAGAAATCTGAGCGAGGACATGTGTTGAGAAGCTCTAGAAAGAACGAAATTTAGCTCCAGATTCTTACAGATTGCCCGAAATATGAGTATATTTGTGAAAATAATCCAAAAAAACAGCGTCTTATCATCAAATGCTTTACATGACGAAACTGTCATACAATAGCAATTGCCACGCTGATGAACTCCGCCCGTATCAAGTTTTACATTGCCGCATCTGCTTTTTGCGGACTGCTGAGCTCATGTTCTTTCGGACCACCTCCGGAACCGGCGAAAGCCGAACGCATTATGTATGAATGGCATGATGTCGGCGGTCCGGGTGAGATTTCGATACATATCGACCTGAGCGAACAGATCGCGACGGTCAAGCGCGCGGGAAAAGAAGTCGGTTGGAGTTTTGTGGCAACGGGAATCGAAGGACGCGCAACCCGTCCGGGAACGTATCGAGTCACCGAGAAAATCGTCAATAAGTCATCCAACAAGTATGGTTGGATTGAAAACGAATGGGGTGAGATGGTGAACGACGATGCAACGCCCAGCTCTCCTCTGAAACCGGGTGAGCGGTATGTGCCTGCTCCGATGCCTTATTGGATGCGAATCACACATTATGGCGTGGGAATGCACGTGGGAAACATACCTTCCCCCGGCGATCCGGCTTCACATGGCTGCATCCGCATGCCGAAGGATTTCGTGCCTCTGCTTTACGAACAGGTAAAAGTCGGATCTCCTGTTAAAGTTGCTTACTGAGGCGATTCAGCTTCTCTGGGAGTCGGCCTCCTCACTGCTTTTCTGACTAGAACGTAGAACAATGGCGCGAACAGGACGCCGAAGCAGGTCACAGCGATCATACCGAAGAAGACGACGGTTCCGAGCGCCTGCCGCATTTCTGCACCGGGTCCGGATGCGATGACCAAAGGTATTACGCCGAGAATGAATGCCAGGGATGTCATGATGATCGGGCGCAGGCGCAGTCTGGCGGCTTCAGTGGCGGCTTCGAAACGATCTTTGCCCTCATCTTCGAGTTGTCGTGCGAACTCGACAATGAGGATCGCGTTTTTCGAAGCGAGGCCGATGAGGACGACGAGGCCGATTTGGGATAAGATATTGTTATCCATACCGCGGAAGTAGATTCCCCAAATAGCGCCTGCCAGACAGAGTGGCACGGTGAGGACAACAGCTAGGGGTAGGCCCCAGCTCTCATATTGAGCGGTGAGCAGGAGGAAAACAAAGAGAATGGCGATAAGGAAAACCATTAGGGCTGAGCCGCTCTTTTGGGTCTCCTCGAAAGCGATTTCCGTCCACTCGTAGCTCATTCCAGGTGGCAGGACTTTTTCCGCGAGTTGTTCCATCTTGGCAATGGCCTGGCCGCTGCTACAGCCGGGGGCGGCAGCTCCGATCAAATCAGCTGATGGATAGAGGTTGTGCCTGACCACACGATCCGGACCTGTGGTTTGGCGAAGTTTTAGCAATGAGCCCAGTGGCACCATTTCCCCGGAGCTGTTTCGGGTTTTGAGTTTGGCGATATCCTCCGCGTCGTCTCGGAATGAACTGTCCGCCTGGGCCGTGACGCGGTAGGTGCGGCCATAGAGATTGAGTTCATTGACGAAAGACGAGCCGAGATGGATTTCCAATGTTTGGAAAAGGTTTTGCAGAGGGACTCCGAGCATCAGGGCTTTTTCACGATCGATGTCTGCATAATATTGAGGTCCGGCAGAGGTGAAGGGAGTGAAGGCACGGGAAATTTCCGGTTCATTGGATGCCGCCCGGGCAAGATCCCATGTGGCATTTTCCAATGCCCTGTAACCGAGGTCGGCGCGGTCCTGGACCTGCATTTTGAAACCGCCACCGGTGCCGAGTCCGCGAACGGTGGGGGGAGGAATCACGATGCCGAAGGCATCAACTTGGTTGATGGCTTGGGTCAGCCGTTCATACATGACCGCTCCGGATTCTCGCTTTGCGAATGGCTTGAAAATAGGGAACAGCACGATCGAGTTTGTCGCATTGGAGAAAGTGGCGCCGTTGAATCCCGTGAAGCCGACCACGTGCTCAACGCCTTCGACTTCGGAGACGAGTTTCATGAGCTGCCGCACGACGTCATCGGTCCGTTCTAATGATGCACCGGTGGGAAGTTGTGCGGCGACGATCGCATAGCCTTGGTCTTGGGGTGGAATAAATCCTTCTGGGACTTTCTTGAAGCCGAGACCTGCGATGGCGATGAGTCCGCCGTAGAGCAGCAGCATGATGAATCCGAGTCTGAGGCTGCGGCGAATGAGTATGGTGTAGCCGCGGTTCGTTGCGTCAAAGGCGCGATTGAAAATTCTGAAAAACCAGCCGAATGCAAAATGCATGCAGCGGCTCAGGAGATCCTGTTTTTCTGAATGTTTCCTTAGCAGCAATACACCGAGCGCCGGACTGAGTGTCAGCGATACCAGGCTGGAGATGACTGTGGATGTCGCGATCGTGAGGGCAAACTGACGATAGAACTGACCGGAGATACCGGAAAGAAAAGCGGTTGGAATGAACACCGCCAGCAGCACCAGAGTGGTCGCAAAAATCGCTCCGCTGACCTCCTTCATCGAACGCCGGGTCGCCTCGCGGGGAGGTAGCCCGCTTTCAAGATTTCTCTCGATATTTTCTACCACCACAATCGCGTCATCGACAACAATGCCGATCGCCAGCACGAGCCCGAAAAGGGTCAGGTTATTGATCGAGTAGCCGAATGCCTGCATCACCGCAAAAGTGCCGATCAATGAAACAGGAATCGCCAGAACAGGGATCAAGGCAGCTCTCCATGATTGGAGGAAAACGATCATAACCAACACGACCAAAAGGATCGCCTCGATCAGCGTGTGCTTCACCGCCTCAACCGATTTGTCGATGAACTGGGTGGGATCGTAAACGATGGCGTAATCGAGACCTTTGGGGAAATCCTTCTGCACTTCCCGCATGGTTTCGCGGATGGCTGCGGAAGTTTCCAATGCGTTCGATCCGGGTTGTTGGAAAATGGGAAGGGCAACGGTCGGACCTCCGTCGAGGTAGGCGTTCACGTTGTAATCAAGCGCCCCAAGCTCCACGCGAGAGATATCGGCGAGTCTGACCAGACGACCATTTGAACCGGTCTTTACGACAATTTTTTCGAACTCTTCTTTTTCGGTCAGACGTCCTTGTGTTGTGACGTTGATTTGAAATGGAACCGTTTGATCAAGAGGTTCTTTGCCGATGGTTCCTGCGGCGATTTGTAGGTTTTGGTCGCGCAGTGCGGAGACGACTTCTTCGGCGGAAATCTTGTAGAAGTCCATTCGCTCGGGGTTCATCCAGACCCGCATCGAGTATTCTCTGGCACCGAATAGCCTGACTTCGCCGACCCCTTCGATGCGTCGTAATTTTTCACGGACTTGTAGAAGGGCGTAATTGGTTATGTAGCCGAGATCAAAGGTTTGATCCTTGGAGAACATCTGAACAACCAACAATAGGTCGGGGGAGGATTTCTGAACCGTGATCCCAATGCGGCGGACGGATTCGGGCAGCCTTGGCTCGGCAATGGCGACTCGGTTCTGAACCAGCACCTGGGCCTTATCAAGATCGGTGCCGAGTTTGAAACTGACCGTGAGGCGATAACCCCCATCCGCCGTGCTCTGTGAGTTCATGTAGAGCATGTTCTCGATGCCATTGACTTCCTGCTCGATTGGAGCGGCGAGGGTTTTGGCAATGGTGTCCGGCGTGGCTCCCGGGTAACTGGTCGAAACGACAACGGTGGGCGGCGCAACTTCGGGAAACTGCGCAACCGGCAGCAAGAAGTAAGAGATCGAGCCGATAAAAATAATCAGGATCGATATCACCGTTGCGAAGCGCGGGCGATCGATGAAAAAGTAGGAAAAGTTTTTCATGCGTAATGTTCGGTCGGGTCATTTTGATAAAATGACCGCTGGTTGATGATGATTCGCATTTGAAATTTGATCATGAGCTCGGGTTTGTGAAATGGCCTTCGTTTCATCAAAACGACCCTTTGGTGTATGACATCGGAACGACGGTGGGAGCGATGGGCGCGTCTGGGCGGAGGAGTTAAATTCCTGAAACGGCGATTTTTTCATCGGGATTGAGCCCGGCAGTGATCACGCGCAATTCACCGTCCAGCGTTCCGACTTCCACGAACCGGCGTTCGACGGTGTTGTCCTTTTTTAATACCCATGCGACGCGTTTGTCTTGGTCGAAGCCAAGAGCGGCATCCCGAACGAGCATTCGCTCCTCGGGTGCGCCGACGGGAACTCGGACTCGTGCGAACAAACCGGGCGTGAGGAATTCATTCTCGTTTTTCACCAAGGCGCGGATTTGAAGGGTTGCGGTGTCTCGGTCGAGTTGGTTTTCGGTGAAATCGATGACACCTTTGAACTCAAATGGATCGTGATCCGAAACGGCGATTTCAACTTCCGCTGTTTTGCTTTCCCTACCACCCGTTTGGCCGTTGAGAAACATTCGTGCGATTTGCAGAACCCGACGTTCATCGACTTCGAAACTACAATGGATCGGATTGTGGGGGACGATGGTGGTGAGAAGGGTGGCGTTTGCGTTTCCACCGCTAATGAAGTTTCCGACGGTGACATTGTAGCGCCCTGCGATACCGGATATCGGGGCATGTATATCGGCGAACTCGCGATCCAGTCTTGCGGATCGTAGGCCAGCATCAGCAACGAGTTGATCGGCTTCCGCCTGGGCGAGTTCACTCTGCCGCCTATCAAACTCCTCTTGTGAAATCGCATTTTGTTTTACTAGATTATTTGCGCGATTGAGACTGCTTTTTGCAAGAGCAAGCCTCGCAACCGCTTGTTTTTGAACTGCCTCCGCGCGTGCTTGTGAGGCATCGAAAACCCGTGGGTCGATCCGAAACATCAGATCGCCTTTTTTGATTTTCTGTCCTTCGGTGAAATGCACGGATTCGAGATAGCCGCTGACTCTGGCTTGAAGAGCTACCTCTTCGACAGCTGTGAAGCGCCCTGTGTAGGTTTCCTTGAGTGCGATGGTTTTCAGTTCGGGACTGGCAACATTCACCGGCATCGGGGGTGGCGGGCCCTCGGTTTGTTTGTTAGATTCGCATTGTGTAAGAAAGAGCAGGGCGAAGGGAGCGAGGAGAAGTTTCATGATCATGGTTGTGCTGTCTGGGTGAAAATTATTTGGAAAAGCCACCGCCAAGGGCTTGCATGAGTTGCACGGTGGCAGCAAACGAGCGGCCTCTTGCCTGAACCTCGTTGCGCTGGGCGTTAAGTAATTCACGTTGGCTATCGATGAATTCCAGGTAGCTGGAAACTCCTTCTCGATAACGCGCATCGGATAGTTTTAACGCCTTTTCGGATGCAGCCACGCTCTCTTTTTGTGCGGTGATTTCGTTGATCGCGGCTTGGCGGGTGGCGAGTGCGTTTTCGACATCTGCAAAGGCTCCAAGAACCGTCTGCTGGTAATTTGCAAGCGCCTCTTCGTGTTGAGCCTTTGCGAGTGCGAGATCCGATTTGCGGCGCATACCTTGTAAGAGCGGTAACTGGATATCCGGACCGATGGCGAATTCACTGCTCGAATACTTCAGGAAGTTGGATGAATGGATGGCTGAAAAACCGCCGGTGCCGATCAATAAAAATTTCGGATAGAAGCCAGCCTCTTTGATTCCAATTTCGGCCGAACTTGCGGCGAGTTTTCGTTCGGCAACAAATACATCGGGGCGTCTGCCTAGAAGTTCGGCAGGAACTCCGGCGGATAGGGAAGGTGCATTACGGTGGATGCCTTCTTGTGCGATTTTAAAGTTCGAGGCATTTTTACCAACGAGAATGGCGATGGCGTTTTCCAGATTTGCACGTGGTCCTTGCAGGCTCACCAAAAGTGCTTGAGCGCTGGCGAGTTCTGCCTCCGCACGGGCAACATCTAACTCGCCAGACTTTCCAGCCTTGAAAAGATCATTGGCAAGCTTCAGCGATTCCTTCCGCGTTTTAAGCGTCTGCTGAAGAACTTCGGCTTCGCTGTCGAGAAAACGCATTGCGAAGTAGTTGTTTGCGAGTTGTGCCTGAAGGGAGAGTCTGACTAGATCGACAGAGATCTCGGCGGCTGTCGCGTTGGCATTTCCCGCTTCGACAATGCGCCGCACTCTACCCCAAAGATCAAGCTCATATCCAAGCGCCATCGAGACATTGTATTCGTTGTAGTAGGTGCTCATCGGGCCGCCACTACCACCGTTACTGTTTTCTGAGTTGCGTGAACGCGTTATCGAAGCTCCACTCAAAACTTCAGGGTAGAGTTTTGTGCGATCGATTCCCAAGGCAGCATAAGCTTGGTTGCGACGGCCTTCGGCCGCACGCAGATCGAAGTTGCCCTTTCCAAGATCGGCCATGAGAGAGTCGAGCTGTGAGTCTCCGAACTCACGCCACCAATCCTTACTCATGCGTGATGCATAGCTGGCGGAGTGGATTTTATATTTTTTGGCGGATTCCGTTTCAGGAACCGAGTGCTCAGGTCCGAGCATGTTGCAGGAGCCGAGAAGCAAAGCTAGAGCGGTGATAGCGCCGATGCGATCCATGAAATGAAGTTTCAAGAGGTGGAATGGGTAAGGGTTTTTAGGCTTGGTAGGGTCGATTCGATGAAGTGAACGATGGGGTAGTCGCAAAAGATGGCGGTCGTTTTATCAAAATGATCCTACCGTTGGATGGGAATTGGTAGGGTCATTTCGATGAAATGACCGTTGGCTTGGTGGCGTGCAAGATGGCGGTCCGTCGGACGGGATTTGGTAAGAGGAAATCCGGTTTTTCAGAAACCCAAGTGCGAGTTTCATTGGAGCGGCGGATTTGCATATGGTGGCGCGTTGGATGGAGCCAGCCCAAAGATCCCGAAAAATTTCAGCTTCTTGTTTTGAGTTCACATCCTTGGAGATGTGTCCGAGAACCTTCGCTTCGTCGAAAACTCCGGCCAGCAACCCAAGCCATGTGCTCATGCCCTCGGCGAGGACTTCTCTCATCGGTTCACTGAGATCGGTAACTTCCGACGCGAGCTTGAGCACCAAACAAGGACAGCGCTTGCCGTTGTCTTCAAATTTCTGAATCGAGGTTTCCAAGAAGCTCAGCAAACGGGGCATGGGTTTTTCCTCAACCTCATTTGAAAACAGCGCGTGGTTTTTTTCATCCGTCGCGGCTGCTATGTAGTGCCTCAAAAGCTCGACCCCGAAATGCTCCTTGGATTCAAACCAATGATAAAAAGAGCCTTTGGGGACGCCTACCGCTTTGAGTATTTCATTCAGGCCAACCGAGTGAAAACTGCGCCTCGACATGATTTCCTCTGCGGCTTCAATGATACGTTCTTTGGTATGTGGCGAACTCACGGCGGAGTCATTAGACCAGTCGTCTAGCGCTAGCAAGGGAAAATTAAGCAAGTCATCAGGGTCATTTCGATGAAATGACCGATGGTTAGGGCGCGCAAGATGGCGGTCGTTTTATCAAAACGATCCTGAAATTTCGAACCAAGGCGTTGGCTCGTTCTGAGTGGCGCAATGGAGTTCGGTAGGGAGTCCCAGTTCTTCGATAACCTCTGAAAAATGCGAAGTGACTTTTCTCGGGCAGTTGCAATCCGAGCTGAGGTGGCCGAAGACGATTCGGGAGAGTCCGGAATGGGAGATTTCGCGGATGAGTTCCTCGACTTGTAAATTGGAAAGATGACCGTGGCGGGAGGCGATGCGTTGTTTGATCGACCAAGGGCGTTTGGTATCGAGTTCCAAAAGCTCTTCGTCATAATTTGCTTCGACGAAGAGGGCGGAGAGTTTTTTAAGGTGAATCTTGACGCTGGAAGTCACGTAACCAGCATCTGAAAGCAAGCCGAAGCGGAAGTTGCCATTGGAGACAACATAGCCGACGGGATCAACGGCATCGTGCTGGATGGCGAAGCTACTGACTGTTAGATGATTGATGACGAATTCCTGACCCGCCTCGAAAGTGATCCACTCAGCATTGTTGACCCCGGACTCGCGAACGACATGAGCGGTTTCCGCTGTGGTGTAGATCGGGGAGGGTTGTTTTTTGAGAAAGTTTTTCAGGCCGCGGATGTGATCGCCGTGCTCGTGGGTGAGAAGAATCGCAGAGATTGATTTGGGATCGATTCCAAGAGCTTCGAGCCGGGCGCAGAGTTGTTTGGCTGAGAGTCCAGCATCGATGAGGATGCGGGTGGAGCCGCATTCGAGGATCGTAGCATTTCCGGCGGAACCGGAGCCGAGGACTGAGAATCTCAAAATTTTAAATTCTAAACTTTAAATTTTAACGAAGAGGGTGGATCTGAATACGTTGGATTCAGATTTTTGTGAGTTCGAAGCTGTCTTTGCCGTCTTTCATGGTCCAGCCTTTGGCGGAGAGTTCGTCGCGGAGTTTGTCGGAGGTCGCCCAGTCTTTGTTGGTGCGCGCGGCCCAGCGGGTATCGGCGAGAGCTTGGATGTCTGCGGGAATTTCTGTGTCTTCTTTGGAAATGTCCGGCAGGGTGATGCCGAGGGCTTTCAGGATGCGGCTGAATCCTGCGAGCGCGGCGGCGGCTTCTTTGCCAGTGAATTTGGAAGCTTCTTTCAAGCCAGTGAAAACGCAACCTAGAGCACCGGGTGTGTTGAGGTCGTCGTTGAGTGCGTCCCATGCGGGTTGGAAAACGCCAAACTCTGCGGAAGGTAACGCAGTTTCACCGCCCATGTTCGAAGCGATTTTTGCAGCAGATTTCGCAAGATTGTTGAGAGCTTCTTTGGCGGCGGAAAGCGATTCCAAGGTGAAGTTGAGTTGTTTTCGGTAATGAGCGCCGATAAGGACGTAGCGGACTTCCATCGCCGTGAAGCCTTTAGCTTCGAGGTCGGATAGGGTATACATGTTACCGAGTGATTTCGACATCTTCCCACCATCGACCAGAAGGTGAGTGATATGAAACCAATGCGCGGCAAACTTGCCGCCGCAGGCGCATTGGCTTTGGGCAATTTCGTTTTCGTGGTGCGGGAAGACGAGGTCGACACCGCCCGAGTGCATATCAAAAGTATCGCCAAGGTATTCCGCGATCATCGCCGAGCACTCAAGATGCCAGCCGGGACGTCCCTGGCCCCAGGGGGATTCCCAAAAATTCTCTCCGTCTTCATCGCGGCGCGCTTTCCAGAGCACGAAATCTGAAATACTGTCCTTCTCATACTCGTCCGAGTTCGCGCGGGTGTTCTGGGTTTTCCCGAGATCAAGCTCGCGTTCGTCGAGGTGGGAGAGTTTTCCGTAGCTCGGGAAGGATGAGATTTTAAAATACACCGATCCATCATCAGAGGCGTAGGCGTTACCTTTTTCGATGAGGGTTACTATCATCGCGATCTGTTGCGGGATGTGCTCGACAGCGGATGGTTCGATGTGGGGTGGGAGGCAGGCGAGTGCATCGCAGTCGGCGTGAAACTTGTCGCGCCATTGATCGGTGAAAGCTTTGAGCGTTTGTCCGGCGGCTTGCGAGCCGCGGATCGTCTTGTCATCTACATCTGTTAGATTTCGAATATGCAGGGTTCGAATTCCACGGGTTTCGAGTGTGCGACGGAACACGTCTTGCAGCACGAAAGTGCGGAAATTACCGATGTGTGCCGGGCCGTAAACCGTCGGTCCGCAGCAGTAGAAGCGATACGTCCTGTCATCGATGGGCGCGATTTTTTTCAGGCTGCGGGTGAGAGTGTCTTGGAGCTTCATGGAAAAATTAGCGAATGTTGGCGGTGAGCCAGTCTCGGAAGGTTTGCCAGTCCTTGGTGAGAGCGGTGGCGATTTTTTCCTTGTCCGCGAGGATGGCAAGACGTGCTGGAATTTCGACGCTGTCTTTGCCGAGTTCGGCATCCATGACGTCGGGGAACTTTGCTGGGTGGGCGGTTTCGAGAGTGATCGTCACCGCACCAGGATGTGAGGCGCGGTATTTGCGAGCCGCCAGCCAACCGACCGCGCCGTGTGGATCGATCTGATAATTGAATCGGGATTTTACTTCGCGGATCGCGGCGCGGGTTTCATCATCGCTGAAGCTCATGCCGCTGATGTGTTTGCGCATCTCGCCCCATGAATTTCCGAACAGGGCCTGCATGCGGAC
This sequence comes from Prosthecobacter debontii, assembly GCA_945873125.1. Lineage (GTDB taxonomy): Bacteria > Verrucomicrobiota > Verrucomicrobiia > Verrucomicrobiales > Akkermansiaceae > Luteolibacter. Next base: position 78,636 of record CAMCBV010000005.1, on the reverse strand, counting down.
AAAGTTCGAGGGCGCACCGACATCCATCGCGTTCGAGATAGTGGCGATGCTGGGGCGTGGGAGATACTCGCCTTTTTCGAGATATTCCGGAACCACATCGTTGCGATTCGTGGCGGCGAGGAAATGGGCGACGGGTAAGCCGATTTGTCTCGCGAGCAGGCCGGCGGTGAGATTGCCGAAGTTTCCGGATGGAATCACGAACACTGGCTCAACACCAACGGGTAACTGCCTCGCGCTGTGAATGTAATAAAACGATTGCGGAACGAGACGTGAAAGATTGATCGAGTTCGCCGAAGTGAGGTTCATCCGCTCGGATAGTTCGCGATCGAGGAAGGCCTGTTTGACCAGGGCTTGGCAATCATCGAAGCTGCCATCGATTTCCAGTGCCGTAATATTTCCGCCAAGTGCGGTGAGTTGTTTTTCCTGGAGGCCGGAGACTTTTCCTTTTGGGTAAAGAATGACCACACGAGTGCCGAGCACGTTGTGGAAAGCGGAGGCGACGGCACCGCCGGTGTCGCCGGAAGTGGCGACAAGTACGGTGAGCATGCGGTCATCATCCTTTGTTAGATGGGCCATGAGTCGCGCCATGAAGCGCGCGCCGAAATCTTTGAACGCGAGGGTGGGGCCATGGAAGAGTTCGAGGATGTGATCGTCCGGTGCGAGCTCTGCCAAGGGTGCGTCGAAAGCCAAGGTGCCATTGACGATTTCTCTGAGATCATCGGCCGGGATATCTTCACCAAAAAATGCGTTGGCGACGGCGAAGCCGATCTCTTGAAAGCTCATTTCCCGCCAGGTTTTCCAAAAATCTGCTCCGAGGACGGGTAGCTGGTTCGGCATATAGAGGCCGTTATCCGGTGGGAGCGAGCGCAGGATCGCTTCTTTTAAATCGACCTGGTGCGATGAGTTGTTGGTGGAGTGGTATTTCACGGTAACTCAGGCAATCAGCTTTTCACTTCGTGGACTCCGAGAGGATTGATTTTGGAGACGTGAACCTGGCAGTTGATGGGAATAGCGGTGAAGATTTTTTCAACAGCGGATCCCACCTTGCGAGCGATTTCCTCACCTTCGCAGAGAGCAAAAACGGAAGGACCCGCGCCTGAGATCGAGAACCCGAGTGCACCCGCACCAAGGGCGGCGCGCTTGGCTTTATAGAATTCCGGAATGAGCTTCTGACGGCGCGGTTCTGCGATCACATCGTGGATGGAGCGGGAGATCAGGCCGTAGTCTTCTTGGATGAGTCCGAGGATTAGACCGCCGAGGTTGCCGATTTGCTGGGTGGCATTGACCAAAGGAATTTCTTTAGGAAGAATCTCACGTGCGACTTTGGTCAGGATTTCAATATCCGGATGCACCACAGCGGCCCAGAGATTTTTTGGGGCGGGGATTTGAGCGATATCGAGTTCTTCGTTGGAACGGATGAAAACAATACCACCTAACAGGCAGGGACCGACGTTGTCCGCGTGCCACGCACCATCGGCAGAGGCCTCACCCGCCATGGCGAAGGGGAGGAGTTGACGTTTTGAAAGCGGCTCCCCGATCAGTTTGTTCACGGCATAGGCACCGGCAACCGCCGAGGCGGAAGAGGAACCGAGACCGGAACCGAAAGGCATTTTTTTATGAATTTCCATTTCAATGCCGCGATCCAGCATGCCGAGGTGCTTGAGAAGATCCAGAGCGGCGACGCCTGCGGTGTTGATGGTGGGGTCTTTGGGAAGTTTTCCGCCGTCGCCAGTGATTTCCGTGATGCGTAGGCCAGGCTTGGAGGAGTTGCGGACGACGACTTCATCACCCGGTGAGTCGATGGCAAAGCCAAGGACATCGTAACCACAAGCCACGTTGGCGACGGTTGCGGGGGCGAAAACACGGATTTCTTGATTGGCAGACATAATGGGAGCCTCAATTCAGGAGGGGCGGGAGTTTGCTTCGGTTTTACGCAGGATATCAAGCCCTTTAAGACGCTAGACTTTTACTTCGAGAGAGGCTTCCGCTCCAGCGCCTCGTGGTGGATGCGCTCTAGGTTAGACTCATTGTACTTCCGGCCGTGAGACGAGGCGGCTGAATTTTTCTTCGAGGGTTCGAAGGATTTCGGGGTCTTCAATTTTCCTGTCGTCTTGGGTGGTGATGTAGAGCGTGTCCATGGCGACGCCTTTTTCGGTACAGATGCGGGCATGGGCGGTGTCGAGACCGGCCTCGTTGATGGCATGGAAGAGGTCGTGAAGGAGACCGATGCGGTCGAGGGCTTGGATTTCGACCGTGGTGCAAGACGGGTGGAGGGAGTTTGAGACGCGTGCGCGGACGGGGATGGAGACGCCTGTTTCGGTGCGGGGTTTTAGAAAATTGATTTTCCGTTTGAGATAGTCTTCAGGTTGGTAGTTTTCTGTCTCGAAAATGGTGCTCAGGGTATGAATGAAGCGATTCCGGGTGGATGCATTGGAAACGGGTTCAAAGTTGGTGGTGCAGACGCGGAACATGTTGAGCACGATGTTGTCAGTGCGGGTGAAGAGATCCGCGGAGAGGATGTTGATTTGTTCCGAGGCGAGGGCACAGCAGAGTTTTTCCAACAGGAGCGGGCGGTCGCGGGAAGCGAGGATGAGGGTGGAGTAGCCCTTGTCCGGATGGTCGGTCCATTTCACGCAATAGGGGTGGGAGGATTTCCCTTCCTCTTCGGCAAAAAGGAAATGTCTGACCGTGCGTACTTGGGTTTTGATTTCCGCGGCGTTACGGTAGGCGAAGGCGGCTGCCGGAGTGCGGTCGAAGTGTTGGCGGATGTCGCTGTGGTAGTCCTCGCGCATGATCGAGAGCACCTCATCACGAAGTTGGATACGGTTTACATCGAGCTTGCGTTTGAAGTTTTCACGTCCTTCGGTTAGAAATGCATGCGTGGCGGTGTGGAGTTGAAGCATGAGAGAGGATTTCCATCCATTCCATGCGTCAGGAGCGGTGCCGCTGGTATCGCAGTAAGTGAAGAGAAACATGGCATCGAGGTATTCCGTGTTTTTCATGATTCCAGCAAACTCCGCGATGACTTCCGGGTCTTCTAGGTTTTTGGTGGTTGCGAAGCGCCAGAAGGTGAGATGGTTATCAACCAGGAACATGATAAGTGCACGGCGAGGTCCCGTGATCTGGAGACGTGAGCAAAGTTTGATCGCCAGCATGGCAGAGCCATCGATATGCTCCCGGACATTTTCTGATCGTCCCGTATCGTGAAGAATGAGAGCGATATAGAGAGCGTAGGGATCGACGATTTCGTGGAACAGACGTCGGAAAATTTCCAAACTCGGTTGGGTGTTATCGATGAGTTTGTCGAGTTCGTCGATGCAACGCAGCGTGTGCTCGTCTGCGGTATAGCGGTGGAAGAATTCGTGCTGAACCAGACAATCTAGGGCGCCGAATTCCGGAAGGTATCTTCCAAGAAATCCGATGCGATGCATTTGGCGAAGGGTTTTGGCGACCTCGCCTTTGCGTTCGAGGATGGCTTGGAAGGTATCACGGTTTGCCTTGAGGTAGCGGAAAGGTTTGTCGATATCTTCCCAATGGCTTGCGACGAGCCGTCGCATCTGCGGAGAGAGTCTGAGATTGCGCAGCTGGCAATGTTGGAACAAGCGCATCATGCGGTGTGGATCGTCTTTGAAAATCTCTTGGTTCTCCGGATAGATCCGGCCGTCGCGAGCAATGAAGCCATCGAATTGCTCGCGTTTTTTTCTGCGGAAGGTGAGGAAGGAACTCAGCCCGCTTTCAGCAATCGTGTCCTGCTGGATCTGGAAGGTTTCCATGATCGAGTTGGCGTGATTGTAGAGGTGGCGGGTATGTCGGTAATAGTCCCGCATGAAAGATTCTGTGCGGCGGAGAATGCTGCGCTCCGGATAATCGAAAGCGGTGGCGACGATGCCCTGGAGTTGGAGGGTGAGAATGTCCGTGGCTTTGCCGGTATGATAGTGAAGCTCGTTTCTTACATGCATGAGAAAGTCGTAGGCTTCCTCGATTTCGCGGAGAGTGTTCGCGGTGATGATGCGATCCTCTGCAAGTTTGCGTAGGCTGCCGCTGCCGGTTTTGATTCGGGCGACCCATAGAATGTTTTGATAATCACGAAGTCCTCCGCAGGATTCCTTGACGTTTGGCTCTTGGAGGAAAACCGTGTAAGAGCTTTTTTTATGGCGGGAACGGAGGTCCTGGCTGCGGTTTTCAAAAAACGCGACTTGACCTTTTTTGATGCAGTTTTTTTCGAATAGATCACTAAATTTTTGATAAAGCCCGGCATTCCCGGCGATCAGGCGAGTCTCGAGCAGTGCGGTGAAATTCTGCGGATCGGCACGGGCTTCCTGAATGCATTCGGCGATGGATCGACAAGAATGTCCGATTTTGAAGCCCATGTCCCACAGCGGATAGAGAACTTGCTGGACGATTTCTTGAACGTTTTTTGGAAGTTTGGTGGAGGCTCTCGGAACGAGAAAAAGCAAATCGATATCTGACCCCGGGTTGAGAGTCCCGCGGCCGTATCCGCCGACTGCCACGAGGGCGAGCGGTGCGGCATCTGTGGATTGTGACTCGACCGTGGATTGAAGAATCGTTTTGAGAATCGTGTCGATCAGTTCGGAGCGGGCTTCGCAAATTTCAAGACCGCCAGCGCCATCACGATGGCGGTTGAAGATTTTCTTTTGCTCACTCTCCATGTAGCGTTGAAAGAGCGCGGTGCGCTCGGAAGGCGAGAGCTGACCCTCGATGACGGGCTGGAGAGATACGGATGAGTTGTCTTCGGACATCGAAAGAAGAGTGAAGAGTGAATGGTGAAGAGTGAAGAGTGATGGCTAGCTATTAGAATTTAGGTGATGCTGAAATGGCTTGGACGGAATGAATGGATTCAAATGCGAAGATTTTTTATCACGAAAAAACGAATTACACAAAAGTAAGAACCAAGTCTCAAAGTCTTTTAAGCTAAACTGCTTTGGGATTTTTTGTGTAATGCTTGGTTAACTTCATGAGATTTCCAAGCAGATCTTACCGATGGTGGAAGCGGATTCGAGTTGGTGATGGGCGGCTTGGAGTGAAGCTGCGGTCAGGGTTTGTGCGGGTGTGAGGGTTAGATTTGGGAATGTCCCGGCATCGCAGCGGGTGGCGATTTCCCGGAGGATTTCACCTTGGCGGTGCATATCGGGTGTTTGGAAACGGGAACGGGCTGGCATGTATTCCCATACGATGCGTGGAGATTTGAGGCGGATAGGATTTCCGATGTCGATGGGATTCTGTGTTTCAACGATCAAGCCGATGGCACCGAGTGGAGCGATGAGATCGGCGGTCTGATTCCAGTAGGTTTCGGTATCGTGGAGATTGGCAATGAGGGGAAAGTGATTAAAACCGATGGCCTCGATCTGGGGACGAAGAGGCTCGCGGTGATTGATGATGTGATCCGCTCCGAGTCGTTGGCACCATGTGCGGGATTCGTTACGCGAGGCCGTTGCGACGACGGTCAGACCGGCGGATTTAGCCAGAGGAATGAGAGCCGATCCGACGCCGCCCGCGCCATTGATGACGAGAATCTCGGTACCGGGTTTGATGTCGCCATCGGTCATGCGTTCGAACAGAAGCTCCCATGCCGTGATGGAAACGAGAGGGAGCGCGGCAGCCTTGGTAAAAGAAAAGCTTTTGGGTTTTCTGGCGACGAGTGCGGCTTGCACGGTTTGAAATTCCGAGTTCGATCCTGGACGAGTGACATCGCCGGAGTAGAACACCTCATCGCCGATCGAGAAGGATTTCACATCCGCGCCAATGGCCGTGACCACTCCCGCCGCATCGAATCCGAGGATGCGCGGAGTTGTGAGATTTTCCGAACCCAGGGATTTTCTGACTTTGGTATCAACTGGATTGAGCGAAATCGCGCGAACTTGCACGAGGATTTCATCTGCCGCTGGTTGGGGAGTGGGAGTTTCAAATTCGATGATGGAATCGATCGATGCATTGAGTGCGCCAAAAGCTTTCATAGTTTGATGGGTGTGAGGTCTAGAAAACGCATGCCGTAGGTGATGATGAAAGGCAGCGAAAAGAGCGAGATAACCGTTGTGGCGATGACAATTTGTACAGCGACGGCGGGTCGGCCTCCATAGATTTTTGCGAGTAGAATCGGAACCATTGCGGCGGGCATAGCGGCTTGCACAACGAGGACTTGCTTGAGTTCGAGCGACATGGGAATGCATTTAGCGCTGGCGATGATGAGGATTGGAACCAGAATCATGCGAACCAAAATGGAGCCGAAAATGATTTTCCATGAAGGTTTTTCCGTTCCGACGAGATCCATCATCGCGGCTCCAGTCATCACCAAAGCAATCGGGAAGGCACCGATTCCCACCATGGAAATCACACTACGGAATGGCCCCGTGACTTTGTCATCAACTCGCAACATCACGAGTATCAGTCCAATCACAACCGCAATGATGGGACCGTTGATCATGCGTTTCCATTTGATCTTGCGATCTCCGCTCAAAAGCATCACCCCAAACGACCAGATTGCGATTTCGACGCCGATGTTGTGCACAAACAGCACGGCGAGTGCGGAGCTTCCCCAGAGAATTTGCACAACTGGAACCGCTGTGTAGCCATAGTTCTGGCAGCCTGCAGCGAGAGCAAAAGTTCTCATGCCGTGGCCGTGTTCGAGACCGATGGCTTTTCCGACGAGATACCCGACAAGAATACCCGCAATGATGAGGGCAAAGCCAAGGCTTATTCCGATACCAAGGGTGTAGTAATTTCTTAAAATTTCAGCACCCAGCATGCGATCGAGAATGAAACAAGGTGCCATTACCCAGAAAATGATACGCAAGATCCATGCGTCGTAATTCGCTTTGAGAATTCCAACTTTACGCAACACGGCGCCGCCAATGATTAGGGCATAAACCGGTAAGACCGATAGGAGAATAGTGGTTGGTGTGATCAAGCTTTAAAGAGACGAAAGACATTGAGACAGAAGACACAAGATGCAAGAGAATAGCCTCTTGGTAACGGTTTGGAGGTTGCGCTTGCTGGAAAATCGATGAAAGTGATCGCGCGCTATGATAAATGTTGAGCAGATCAGAGAGATTTTGAAGCAGGTGAAATATCCGGGGTTTTCGAGGGACATCCTGTCTTTTGGGTTGGTGAAAGCGGTTGAAGTGGATGGCGCGGATGTGAAGGTGAAGATCGAGATCGCGACCCGTGATGCGAAGGTTCCCGAGCAGATTTTCAAAGATGTGCATGCGGTCTTGGGTGGGGTTGCTGGCATCGGTACGGTGAAAGTGGATGTCGATGTCAAGGATGCGCCGGAAGCGGCATCCGGTGCGGTGGGTAAAAGTTCCATCCCGGGAGTGAAGCGAATCATCGCCATTGCCTCAGGCAAGGGTGGGGTGGGAAAATCCACGGTATCGGCGAATGTCGCGATCGCACTTTCCAAGCGTGGTCTTAAAGTCGGGCTCTGCGATTGCGATCTTTATGGTCCTTCAATCGCCCAAATGTTCGGCACTACCGAACGTCCGAATGCCAACGAGCAAGATGAGATCATTCCTATTGAGGCGCACGGCTTGAAACTCATGTCGATGGGATTTTTGTTAGAGGATAAATCCCCGGTCATCGTCCGCGGGCCGATGGCGACACGATATACCCAGCAATTTTTGCGACAGGTCGCTTGGGGTGATCTGGATGTTTTGGTTTTGGATTTGCCGCCGGGAACGGGGGATATTCAGCTCACGATCGTTCAGACCGTATCCGTGGATGGGGCGGTGATTGTGACGACTCCTCAGGAAGTCGCTTTGATCGATGCGCGCAAAGCGGTTGCGATGTTTGCAAAGGTCAATATTCCGATCTTGGGTTTGATCGAGAACATGGCGTGGTTCGAGGGCGATGATGGGAAACGCTACTATCTTTTCGGTGAAGAGGGCGGGGTTCGTGAGGCGAAGGACATGAATGTTCCTCTGTTAGCCCAGATCCCGATTGATATTCCAACCGGACGCGGCGGGGATGATGGCGTGCCAATCGCTTTGACGGATACATCAAAAAGTAAGGTTTCAGCCGCATTCCACCAGATGGTGGCGGGGTTGGAAGTTTGAAGGCCTTGATTGAATCATAGGTCCTATATGACTTATAGGACCTATGTCTTAAATGGTATCTCACTGGTTTCGTTACTGATCAATTTAGGCACAGATTTGCTATTGCGTGAAATGCTTGGATGGCTAATTTGGCGGGTCTATGATCGTTTCACCAAAAATTCGCGGCTTTATTTGCACCACGGCGCATCCAGAGGGATGTGCGAAACATGTTGAAGAGCAGATCGCGGTTGTGAAAAGGGGAGGACTGATGGCTCATGGTCCGAAGAAAGTTTTGGTGATCGGTTCCTCCACCGGTTACGGCTTGTCCTCGCGTATTGCCGCCGCCTTTGGGGCGAATGCCGCGACCATGGGGGTGTTTTTTGAAAGACCCGGTTCGGAGGACAAAACCGCGACTGCGGGTTGGTACAATACCGTGGCATTTGAGCGTCAGGCGAAAGAAGCCGGCCTGTATGCGAGATCGTTCAATGGCGATGCCTTTTCCGATGAGATGAAGCAGGAAGTCATTCAAGCGATCAAAGAAGATCTCGGTCAGGTGGATTTGGTGATTTACAGTTTGGCATCCCCGCGCCGCAGCGATCCGAAAACGGGAGAAGTTTATAAATCCGTTTTGAAACCGATCGGTGAGGTTTACACCAACAAGACTTTGAATACCGGCACAGGTTCGGTGGATGAGGTGACGATCGAGGCGGCGGAGGGCGACGACATCGAGCAGACAGTGAAAGTCATGGGAGGCGAGGATTGGGAAATGTGGATGGACGCCTTGTTGGAGGCTGGTGTTCTTTCCGAGGGGGTGCGGACGGTTTCCTACTCCTATATCGGACCTGAAGTCACATGGCCGATTTACAAGAACGGCACCATTGGCAAGGCCAAGGAGGACCTTGAAAAAGTCCAGCGTTCGTTGGATGCGAAGTTAGCGAGTATTTCCGGAAAAGCCTGGGTCTCGGTAAACAAAGCGTTGGTTACCCAAGCAAGTTCGGCGATTCCTGTCGTGCCGCTTTATATTTCCCTACTTTACAAAGCGATGAAAGCCGCAGGTAACCACGAGGACACCATCGAGCAGATGGATCGTTTGCTGCGCGAGCGACTCTACAATGGAAATCCGCAACCTGATGAGGCGGGCAGGATCCGTGTGGATGACTGGGAAATGTCTCCTGAGATTCAAGAGTTGGTGGGAAAACGTTGGACGGAAGTGAATACCGAAAATCTCAACGAACTCGCTGATTTCGAAGGTTATCAATCGAGCTTCCTTCGCTTGTTCGGCTTCGGTCTGGAAGGCGTGGATTACACGAAGGACAGTGACATCGCGGTCTGTGTTCCATCGCTTGCCTGAGGTTCCCTAGGATTGAACAATCTAAACGCGATATCGCGTGCATGAAGTTCAGTTTGCCAGCTGGATTCTTCGCAGTTAAGTCTACAACTGGGCGGTCGAGAGAGATTGGTACTGGGTCCATCATGGATTTTCAGTTGCCATGATGAAACTTTTGGCAAGAGTGTGCCGCATGATCAGCATTGAAGTTGTTGGGAGTGTGGTTTCCAAATGGGGTGAAGGCCCGATCTGGTGGGAGGGTGCGCTGTATTACGTCGATATCGAGGGGAAGAAAGTCCATTGTTATCATCCGGAGACGGGAGCCGAGCAGAGTTGGGACGTTGGACGGCGGGTCGGGACGGTGGTTCCGAGAAGCAGGGGTGGGTTGTTGATCGCGGGCGATGATGGATTTCTTTTTTTAGATACCCAAACGGGTGATCTAGTTCCCATTGACGATCCGGAACCTGACAAAGCGGATAACCGTTTCAACGATGGCAAGTGCTCACCCGATGGCAGGTTTTTCGCAGGCACGATCAGCCTGATAAAAAAGGCGGGAGACGCGCGCTTGTATCGCCTTGATCCCGATCTGACTTTGCATGAGGTATTTGGTCCGGTGACGAATTCGAACGGTATCGTTTGGACTCGGGATGGGAAAACGGTTTACTACATCGACACGCCGCGCAAAGAGGTTTTGGCGTTCGATTATATCGATGGGGATATGGAAAACCCACGATCCGTGGTTTCGACTCAATCCTATGATTCCTCGCCGGATGGAATGGCGATTGATGAGGACGGTAATCTTTGGATCGCGTTTTGCCATGGAGCTTGCGTGACGTGTTTCGATCCCCGCACGGGCGCGGAGTTGCGAAAAATCGATCTTCCTTGTTTGGAGACGACCGCATGCGCATTTGGCGGACCGGATCTGAGCGACCTGTATGTCACAACCGGAATCCACAAGTCCGAAGTGGAAGAGCATGCGGGACGGCTTTTGAGAATCCGTGGTCTGGGCGTGAAAGGTCTACCGGCAAACGCGTTTCGGGGTTAAGGGAATTCATCATGAGATTGATTCTTGCTTCCGGTTCACCTAGGCGCAGCGAATTGCTTGCGGCGGCGGGTATGGGGTTCGAGGTGATTCCTTCGCCTGCGGAGGAGATTCATGATGCGAGTCTTGGGATGGCCGGGTTGTGTGAGGAAAACGCGCGACTCAAAGCCAGTGCCGTTTTCAGCCTTTATTCTGATGCGGTGGTGATCGGGGCGGATACGTTGGTATTCTTGGATGGGGAACCGCTTGGAAAACCCAAAGACATGGCAGAGGCAGAAAACATGCTGCGTCGGTTATCGGGAAAGACGAATCAGGTTTGCACGGGCGTCTGTATCCTCGGGCCGGGGGAGAAAGTGACCCTGCTGCATGTTGTGACCGAAGTTTTTTTCCGAGAACTCGATGATGAAACCTTGTTTGCTTATTTGGCGAAGACTCAACCGCTAGATAAGGCGGGGGCGTATGGGATTCAGGATTGCGGGGAAATGATTATTGAGAGGATAGAGGGAGCATATGACAACGTGATGGGCTTACCGGTGGAGCAGGTTTTGCAAGCATTGGATTTGAGGAGGGCGGACATTCCTGTCCGCTCAGAGTTCTTTTAACCACGAATAACACGAATAACACGAATTGTTGCTGATAAATGGCGCTGCGAATCAATATCAGCGATTTCCTCTTCCTATTCGTGTTATTCGTTAAATTCGTGGTTAAAAATACCCGTTATACCCGAATTAGGGGTTCTGGGTTGAAAGATATGGGGTTGTGTAATTTATGGTCTTTTTTTGCTTATTTCAGTTACGCCGGAATCGGGTTGCCGATTGTGGGAAGATAGTCGAATAATCCCCGCATGTCTCTGCCAAGGCGATACCCGCTGATCTTCAATCCAAGTGCCCGCAGTCAAAAGGGTGCGAGGACGAGGCACTTTTTGATGCAACATGCGCACCGCTTCGCGCTATATGCCACCAACAGTGGTGGAGAAGCTACGGAGCTCGCTAAAAAATTTGCGGATGACGGTGAGCCAGTGGTGATTGCCGCCGGTGGCGACGGTACCTTGAACGCTGTGGTTTCGGGTCTTGCGGGAAGCTCGACCGCGATCGGCGTGATGCCGGCAGGAACGATGAATGTGTTCGCCCGTGAACTTGGCATCCCTTCGAACAGTTTGGACAAGGCTTTGGAAGTGATCGACAGGGGATTGATCCGTGAGATCGATTTATTTTCCGCAAATGACGCGCCTTTCGTGCAAATGGCGGGGGTGGGATTTGATGCGATGGTGATTGAGGAAACCCAATGGGAGATGAAAAAGTTGTTGGGTCCGCTCGCCTATCTTTTGGCTGCGGTGAAGGTGCTGGGAAAAAAACCGCCAATCATGGATATTGTGAGTTGTGACGGACGCCGCGAGCAAGGTGTGGCCGTGCTCTGCGGTAACGGATCACTCTATGGCGGGCAGTTCAAATTGTTCAGAAAAGCAAGCAATCTGGACTCCAAGCTCGATGTGATCGTTTTCAAGGAATCCGGTTACCGATTTGTGCTGGATACCCTTCACGGGATTGCTCAAGGTGGAATCGATCTTGCGGCAACGACCGTTTATTTCCAATCGGAGGCTGTCACGGTGACATCCGCGACTACCGTTCCGGTTGAAATCGATGGCGAGTTGTTAGGCAGGTTCAATGAAATACGCTTCCGGGAAACCGCCACACGGCTCCGGGTCCTAGCCCCCGAGCATCCTTGTGGAACTCCTCTCATGGATACCGTGAAGTCGGTCTTGCAATGGCCGCCCGGAGGATACGAAACTGCTGGGATCGAAACAAGGTGAGAGAGAAATTGAAATTCATCCGGTCTGTCTGGCTCAGAAGGTTCCTCTTCACGGGTGTGGCGTGTGTTTTTTTCGGTGTCACATTCGTCGCCTATACTTATTTTACAGCGAGTTGGGCGTCTCGTGGAAAAATTTTCGAAGATGTCGGGAAACTCCCGCCAGCTAAAGTCGGCTTGGTTTTCGGAACTTCAGACCGTTATAAAGGAAGGGAAAATAAATATTTTCGTTATCGTATCAATGCCGCGGTTGAAGTTTGGAACGCGGGCAAAGTCGAGACCCTTATTGTATCTGGTGACAACCGCAGTGAGTATTACAACGAGCCGCAAAAAATGCGTATGGCATTGATCGAAGCGGGCGTTCCGAAAGAGCGCATCGTTTGCGATTACGCGGGGTTGCGCACCCTTGATTCGGTGGTCAGGGCCAAGAAAATATTCGGAGCGAGCACGATTTTGGTGATCAGCCAGCAGTTTCAGAATGAGCGTGCGATCTACCTAGCCAAGGCACACGGAATGAAAGCCTATGGCTATAATGCGCAGGATGTGCAATTTGAAGCAGGCTTCAAAACCAAGCTTCGCGAAATCGGGGCGCGGGTGAAGATGTGGTTGGACGTGAATTTTTTGGATACCAAACCGACGCATCTAGGGGATAAGGTGGAGTTGCCGGAGTAGGTTGAGCTCCTTTTACCTCGCTCTCTACACTTGCGGAATTTCTAGGATGAGTTTACACGATCTCGCTGTTTGATATTTTTTCACCATCCAATCCTATTGCCATGTCTGAATTTTTGACCGTCTCCCGCGAAGCCCACGACTCACTCGTGATCGCTGCTTACAAATCCCGTGGTTTCACCGATGAGGAGGCTGTGCTCGGAACCAAACTGGCGGGTGAGGCCGCGCGTCACGGGATACGCACTCATCACGCGCTCAAGGCACTTCATCTCGATCACTTGTTCGGCTCTGCAACCGGCGGATGTGTTCCGGGGGCGGAGATCGAAGTTTTACCATCCCGTTTTCCTGCTTCCGAAATTTGGAACGCGAACAAAAAGCTTGGTCAAGCCGTGGCCTACCGCGCGATCGATCGCGCGATCGAACTGGCTGACCAATACGGCATCGCTCAGATTGCTGTGGACAATTCCTTCCATTATCTTTGGGGCGGTGGTTACGTGATGGAGGCTGCGGAGCGTGGTTATTTTGCTTACACCAACTGCACATCCACACTGGCGGAAGTGGTACCTTTCGGTGGAAAATTTCCGACACTTGGAACCAATCCGCATTCATGGGGGATTCCTTCACATGAAGCCAACGGCTTTCCCATCGTGATGGACTGGGCTACATCGACCGTGGCAATGGGTCGCGTGCAAGCACTCAAACGCGAGGGGAAACAACTTCCTCCGGGCGCAGCGGTCGACAAAGACGGCCAACCCACCACCGATCCGAATGAAGTCGTGGCCTTGTTGCCTTTCGGTGGTCACAAAGGTTACGGGATGTCACTTCTCAACGAGATCTTCGGTGGTCTGATCGGTGGCTCGATCCCGACCATTCGCGGGCGGCAAATCCCGGATCAAGAGGAAAAGACCACGACGGTATTCTATTTTCACGTGATCCATCCTGAGGCGCTTTCCGGTAGGAATTTTGCCAAAGGCCGCAGCCAGATGGAAAACCTCAAAGCGGTGCTCGATGATATTCTCGGGCATGGTAACGGTAACGCCATGTTGCCGGGACAAATCGAAGCCAGCGCCCGTAAAGCTTCCGATGCGGCGGGTGGCTTGCATTTCACTCCAGCGGAAATCTCGGAGTTCAATGAACTCGCCAGAGAACTCGGCGTGGCGGAGTTGGTTGGGAAGTGAGAATCGAACGGTCATTTTGACAAAATGACCGATCGGTTGGGCGCGCAAGATGGCGGTCGTTTTATCAAAACGACCCTACCATAATCAATCGTTCGAGCGACCTTGATAGGTACCGTCCTCGGTTTTTACGATGATGCGTTCGCCTTGGTTGATGAAGAGTGGGACGTTAACGTTCAGTCCAGTTTGCATGGTGGCTGGTTTGTAAACGTTGTTAGCGGAATCGCCTTTCACGCCTTCGGAAGATTCAGCAACGGTCATCACCATGGTGAGTGGAAGTTCGATGTTTACCACAAGACCATCAGCAATCATCAGCGTATAGAGCTGACCTTCGATGAGATAATTTTTCACGCTATCGATGAGGTCCTCATAAACGACCATGTCATCATAGGTTTCCGGGTGAAGAAAGTGGTAGCCCTCGGTGTCTTTGTAAGAATACTCATGAGCGATTTTTTCCAAGTGAACTCCTTCAAGTGAGTCGTTCGAAGTGAGTCGCAGATTGGATACTTTTTTTGAGGCGACGCTGCGGATCGACATCTGGACATAAGAAGCCATCCGGGGAGGGGTTTTGAGCTCGTGTTCGATAACGACACAGACTTCGTTGTTGTGACGGACTGCATGTCCCTTGCGGAGGTTGATTACGTTGACGCTGGCCATAATTGTGTGAGGAGTGGGTAAGGGGTTGGGGAGGCATTGGCAAGGGATTTTCAGTGGTGGCGGATTTCATCCGCCGGGCCAATCCGGGTATTGTTGGCTGGGATAGGTAGGATTAGGCCTTTTTTGACAGGGGGGAGAAGATTTTATGAGAAGAGAGGTAAATATCGGAGAAAAAACTGATAATGCCCTTGCGATCATGGGGGGTTTGGGTGCTTATTCCCTGCACGCGAACGTATGAGTATTTCCACCGAATATGAGTCTCCGGATACGCTGGGCAAAGCAGCCAAAGCGGTCGAATCCTATCATGAGCAAACTGACGATTTGGTTGGTGAGCGAATGGTGTTGAATATGGGTCCGTCCCATCCTGCCACCCACGGTGTGCTGCGATTGATTTTGGAGCTCGATGGCGAGGTGATTCATTCTGCGGATCCGGATGTGGGCTTCCTGCATCGGGGCGATGAAAAAATTGCGGAGAACATGCATTATAATCAGTTTGTTCCTTACACGGATCGGTTGGATTACCTTGCTCCTCTCGCTAACAACGTGGCTTATGCATGCGCGGTTGAGAAACTGATGGGCTGGGAGCTTCCACCACGTGGTCAGGCATTGCGGGTCTTGTGCTGCGAGCTCGCCCGTATTTCCGCCCATATGCTCGGCGTTGGTGTCTGCGCGATGGATGTCGGCGCGATGACGGTTTTCCTCTACACCTTCACGGAGCGTGAAAAGGTTTACAACCTTTGCGAACAACTCACGGGTGCGCGCTTCACCACCTCTTACACCCGCGTCGGTGGACAAGTGCGTGACATGCCACCGGGCTTTGATGCGGCCGTCCAGACTTTCCTCACCGAATGCGAGGTGACAATCGGTGAAATTTCTAAACTGCTTGATAACAATAAGATTTTTCGCGATCGCATGGTCAATATCGGGGTGATTAGCCGTGAATCGGCGATTTCTTTCGGAATGACCGGTCCGAACTTGCGTGCCTCTGGCGTGGACAGGGATCTGCGCAAAAACAGTCCTTACCTGGGCTATGAGAAATATGATTTCGATATTCCGATCGCGGAAGAAGGCGATTGCTTTGCTCGTTATCTGGTTCGTATGGAGGAGATGCGTCAGTCGATTCGGATTTGTCGTCAGGTTTTGGATACCATGCCAGATGGTCCGGTAAATGTGGCGGATTCAAAAGGGATGCTGCCAAACAAAGAGCGGGTGATGATGTCGATGGAAGAGTTGATTCACCACTTCATCATCGCGACCCAAGGCATCAATGCACCGGAAGGTGAAGTTTATTTTGCCGCCGAGAACCCTAAAGGTGAGCTTGGTTTTTATATTCATTCCAAAGGTGGCGGGGTACCCAACCGGCTGAAAATCCGCAGCCCCTCGTATTGCAATCTCTCGATCGTTTCCAAATTGCTTCCGGGCCACATGGTTTCCGATATTCCTGCGATCCTGGGTTCTCTGGATTTTGTGATGGGTGAATGTGATCGATAGTCTATTTTACCGCCTCATCTCTCAACCAATCCCCCAATTATGCAAAAGACACTCGTAATTTTAATTTCACTGGTATTCGCACTGCCTTTATCCGCAGCCTTTACCAAATGGACCAATAAAGAAGGCAAAACCGTCGAACTGGAGCTTGTAAAAGTGACAGGAGAAGGGGAGGAAACGGCGGGTTTTTTCACGATGAGAAATGGCCGAAGAGTCACCATCAAGAAAATCGATCTCGATGAAGAAAGCGGAAAACTCTTAGAGACCAGTAGACCGGCTCCAGCAGGTCCAAAGAGCGTTTTTGATGAGGTGATCGAAAAAAACTTGGTTATCTTGGACGATAAGATCCTTAAGGCTCACAAGCTCGCCCAAAAGCCGAAGAAGTATTACATTTTTTACTACACTGCCTCATGGTGTGGCCCGTGCCGTGCATTCACGCCGGAGCTGGTCAAATTTTACAACGAGCATAAGAATGAAAATTTTGAACTCGTTCTCATCAGTGCAGATCGTGATGAGAAATCGATGCAAGCTTATGCCGAGCAAAACAAAATGCCTTGGCCGCACCTGAAATTCAACCAACTTGGTGCGTTTAACAACACATACAATCATGGAGTCCAAGGAATTCCATCGGTTATCGTTTGTGATCTTGAGGGTAAAATCGTCTCTACCCATGGACGAGATCTCGCTGCTCTTGAACAACTTGTCAAATAATCCATGTCATCCGTATCCTCCTCCAGCCCAGAGACTTCTGTGAGTCAGTATTTTCCACCATTTGCCAGTGATTCCAAATTGGAAGCTGAAGCTGATGAGCGTATTTCCCATTACAGCGAGAGCAAGCGTTCAGCGGTTCTGCCCTTGTTGCATATCGTGCAGCATAAATTCGGTTTTATCTCCGAGGAAGCCATCGCTTGGGTGGCAGCGAAACTTGATCTTGAACCGATCAAGGTTCTTGAAGTGGTGACGTTTTATCCCGGCTTCCGTCAGTATGCACCGGGCAAATATCATATCCGCGTTTGTCGGACCCTATCCTGCGCTTTAGGTGGTAGTGCCGAGTTGATGGAAGATCTCTGCAAAGAGTTCGGAATCGATCGCAGCGCCTCAGATTCTCACCATCATCCGATTGCCGTTTCTCCTTGCGGAAAATACTCGGTTGAATTTGCCGAGTGCCTGGCCTCATGCGGAACTGCGCCGGTTTGCATGGTGAACGATGATTTCTACGAGGCGGTTGACGTTGCGAAAATCAAAGGGGCTTGTGCGGAAAAAGCCTAAGACCGGTTCCAAGGTGCGCGGGCCAACAGCAAGGCCATGCCGCACCAGTCGGTGATGCCGGCAAAGACAAGACCCGCACCGACAAAAGCCGAGATTCCATAAAACAGAGAATTGACCCATGTGCCAAGGATGACACCCGTGAGCACAATCAATCCGGCGGCGATTCTAACCTGACGCTCAAGTGAGATGGTTGACTTGCCGCGGACGAGTGGAAAACCTGCTTGGTCCCATGCACCAATGCCACCTTCCAAGACGGGGAAGAGCTTGCAACCTGCGAACTGTAAGCGTTCTTGGGCTTTGGTGGCTCGACCTCCTGATTGGCAGACAATGACACGATTTATTCCATCGCTTTTCAAACTCTCCACATTCAGCTTGTCCAAGGGCATCAGTTCCGAGCCATCGATATGCATGTGCCTGAACTCCGAAGGAGTGCGGACGTCTAGGATTTTTGCTTCACCCTGATCGAGCTGCGCTTTGAGTTGTTGGGGGCTGATTTTCATGTAGGATTATACACACGATTTTAGCCTGCGTGCTAAAAATTTGCAGGGATGAGCAGATCGGCGACACACGGCAGCTACTGGACCTTCTTCACATACATCGCTTTTAGGGCAATAGAGATGCCATTCATTTTGCAGTCGATCTCATGGTCGCCATCGACGATGCGGATGGGTTTTGATTTGGTGCCAGTTTTCAAGGTTTCCGAAGAGCCTTTGAGTTTCAGATCTTTGATCATCGCGACGATGTCACCAGTTTCGAGAACGTTGCCGTAGGCGTCTTTGACGATGCGTTGTTCTGGTGCAGGGCCTTCCTCGTTAGCTTGGTTTTTCCATTCGTGGCCGCAGGTCACGCATTCGTTGTGATCGGAGAGGACGAGAATGTCTTCCATCGTGCAGAGTGGGCAATTCATGAGATAGAAACTTAGTGACCTTGATTGCCTTTTTTCGGCGGTTCCCATTCGCGGCGGGTACGGGAGCGGACGGAGAAAATGATGGGAATTCCGGGTGCGGGATGGGTCTCGCGGATCTGGTTGGTCAGATACGCTTCGTAAGAGTCCTTCATCAGATTCTTATCATTGACGAAAAGCACAAAAGTCGGAACCGGAATGACCGAGTATTTCTCGTTCAAAGCGGTGGTCGCGTAGTAGAGTTTCATGCGCTTGGCCTTGTTATCGGTCGGCGGCGGATTTTTCTGCATCGCGGCTTGCAGCATGCGATTGAGTTTGCCGGTGCTCGGAACCTCTTGAGCGCCTTTTTTGATCGCCAGGGCTTTCTTTAACACGTGTTCGGTGGAATCGCCGGTTTTTGCGGAGCAAGCGACGAAAGGCGCATAGGAGAGGAAGAACAACTCGCGCTTCACGTGTTCCTCGGCCTCCGCGATGCGTTCCTTGTAATCTGCACCCGGATGATAGAGATCGAATTTGTTCAGAACGATGAGGCAGGGTTTTTTTTCTTCGAGAATGAGCTGGGCGATCTTGCGGTCCTGTGCGGAAACGCCTTCTGCGAGGTCAATGACAAGCACACAGAGATCCGCGCGGCGAATGGCTTTTTCCGAGCGAATCGCGGAGAAAACCTCGACAGAGTTGTCGCGTTTGCCACGCGGCCGGAGGCCGGCGGTATCGATCAGGGTGAAATTTTCGCCGGCAAAAGAATAAGGGAGATCGATCGCATCGCGAGTTGTTCCGGCGATTTTGGATACGATGGTGCGTTCATCTTGGAGAATCGCGTTGATGAGGGAGGATTTTCCAGCATTCGGTTTTCCGATGACGGCCAGCTTGATGCCGGCTTTTTCAGCAACTTCCATCACCTCTTCGGTTTCGATGTGCAGGGGTTCGACGACTGCATCGATTTTTTCGATAAGCTCGGAAAAGTTGCGGCCGTGCTCTGCGGAAACGAAAACACTTTCCGGAATCCCCAGTGTTGTGAAATCGGCGAAGGCGGATTCGTGTTTGTCATGATCGACCTTATTGAGGACGAGTAGGACGGGTGGCTTGGCTCTGCGGAGTTTTTGTGCGAGCGCTTGGTCGATGGAAGTGAGGCCTTCTTGGGCATCAACGATGAAGAGGATAAGATCGGCCGTTTGCATGGCGATGTCCGCTTCCATAGCGACCTGTTCGCCAAAGCCGTCGTCAAGCGTTGCGCCGATGCCGCCGGTATCGATGAGGGTGCAGGGATGGGTGGTCAGGGTGCAGGGAGCGGAGATCCGGTCACGGGTGACACCCGGCTGATCGTGGACGATGGCGATTTTGCGGCCTGCAAGGCGGTTAAAGAGCGCGGATTTCCCGACATTGGGGCGACCGACGATGGCGACAGTTGGCATTTGAATAGAAAATAGTGAAGAGTGAAACTTGGTTAGTGAAGAGTGAAACTTGGTAGGGCGGTTTTGATAAAACCGCCGTTTGGTGATTAAAAAGCGGAAGAGCGCGACTGGAGTCACGCGGTCCGGTGGGAGTGTATTAACTGAAAGTAAGAAGCGGATAAAGAAAAACCCCGCCGTGAGGCTTTTAAGGGCCGTTTGGCGGGGTCAACACGAACAGGGATGGCGGAGCGGACGGGGCTCGAACCCGCGACCTCCAACGTGACAGGCTGGCGCTCTAACCAACTGAGCTACCGCTCCATCCCGTTCGGGTGGGCGGGACGCTATGGAGAGAGCCGCTGGGGTGCAATCACTTTTTAATCGAAAATTGAATTTTTTTTCGGAGATTCGAAATCGAGTGAGATAGGGGGTTGCTCCCGAGGTCGAAGCGATCTTAGGTAGCGGGGTGATTTTTAGGGAATTGGAATTGTGGTTTGATCCGGTGGCACGTTCGGGGCCTGAGTCGATGGCGGTGGATGAATGGTTGTTGGAGACCAGGCAGTTGCCGATGATGCGGATCTACAAATGGGGTGGGTCGTGGGGGAGCTTGGGATATTTTGGGAATTTAAATGAGGCGCGACTGACGTTTCCGGGATTGCAGTGGGTGCGTCGCTTGACAGGTGGTGGAGTCGTGGATCACCGCGGGGATTGGACTTACAGTTTGATGATTCCGAAAAAATTCGAGCTCGCGCGTTTGAAAGGTGGCGAGAGTTATCGGGCGATCCATGAAGTTTTGGTCAGTGTGCTGGCGAGTGAAGGTCGCACTGAGCCCGCTCTCGCGGTGGGCAATCAGAAGTCGGGAAGCGTGTGTTTCGAACATCCAGTGGAGTTCGATGTGGTGGATCGTGTGGGAGAGAAACTTGCAGGAGCGGCCCAGCGGCGTTGTAAAGCCGGTCTATTACATCAGGGATCGGTTTCGGTGAGTGGAGATTTCACGCTGCGCGGAAAGCTGTTTGCCGAGCGGCTTTCGGAAACGTGGTCGGAAATGGAAATTTTTCCTGAAGAGCGTATGATCGAAAAGCTGGTTGCCGCACGTTACGGCACGGAGCAGTGGTTGACGAGAAGATGAATCCTGATTTCCGGAGACCGGAAATCTTTCAGTCCGGATCGGTGATTTTCATTTTCTCTTTTTTGTATTTTTTGAGCAATACATCGAAGCTAGCAGCTATTTCAGCCTTGCTGCCGACCACTAACCAATAACGGTATTCGAGAGTGGTTTGTGGTCCCATGCGGACCGTTGCGATTGGCGCCATGTGGACGCATGGGTTATCGGTCGGCTTGGCTGATGGGCTGGATGTTCCGACCGGACCGAAATTCCAGTGGCGATTGGCAACAGGGCTGAACAAGCCCACGCCTTGGCCCTGTTCGTTGAAGCAGGCCATCGCATTGAGTTTTGGATAGGCTTTCCCCCAAGGTGGGCCGGTTGCTTGGGTGACCGACTCCCATTTGCCCTCGCCGAGGTAGATGGAGAAATTTTCAAACTGCCGGGTGAAATAACATGCGGGAAGTTCCTGATGGCGCGGCACTGCAGCGCCCCAGCGATCGTCAGGCTTACGTTTGCAGATTAGTTGGTTATGAACTTGGATCACGTTCGGCATTTCCGGATCAAACCGGCAGATCTGCCGCATGACCGCAGCTGCTTCCTCATCAGGCATGTCCCAAAGTTTGGGAATGGTTTCCGCATACAAACCTCCTTCACGGGTTTTCTTGAAAACGGAAACACGCGCCCATGAATTCACCCCGCCGCCTTGGATCGGATTCCATGACCACGGACTCCAATGTTTCGACTGACCCTCCTCCTGGCGGTCCAAATTTTTACCCGCATAATACGACTGTTGCAGCAACCGGCCCGGATCGTGGATGTTGATGATGTTTTCAGGATGCGCCTGCCATGACAACCAAGTGATCGAAGCGCCCATGGACCGATCAATCCCGATTTTCACCGCTTTGTTTTCGATCGTGAGCAACTCGGATTTCGGTCGTTTCAATTCCGCTGCTTGCAAACAGACCGTGATCATCGGTAGCACCGAGATCGTGCGAAGGGATTGAGATAAGAAACTCATTAACAAGTGGAGTTTATCCATGGCTGAAGACGATGCAATCGAACTCTCACCGAAGTGAAGAATTCGTTATATTTCTCTGACATATTCTGAAAATGATAGATCGTTGGTGGTTCAGTTTTTTATGAATGAGTCGGACGGGGCGGAAACGTCTTTTTCCGCTTGGTTTTTGGACAACGGGCCCGATTTGTCAGGAATCAGCGCGGGAGACCAAAGTTCTGTTGAGGAGGCTTGACCGACTACGCTGGAAAAACTACCACAGGACATGCAGGCAATTTACGAGGGCAAGGCCAAGCGCCTATGGACGACCGAGGATCCGCATACCTTGCGGATGGAATTTAAAAACGATGCCACCGCTTTCAATGGTGAGAAGAAGGCAAGTTTTGAAGATAAGGGGCGCTTGAACAATGCGATCAGCACCCTGATTTATCAGTATTTGGAAGAGGTCGGCGTTCCGACGCATTTTGTCCGCAAGATCGACGACACCAATGTTGAGGTCCGCAAGGTGGAGATTTTGATGGTTGAGGTGATTGTAAGAAATGTTTCCGCGGGAAGTTTCTCCAAGCGCACCGGCATGCCGGAAGGAAAAGATTTCTCACAGCCCATCATCGAGTTTTCCTACAAGAGTGATGAACTGGGTGATCCACTCATCAATGATGACTACATCCGGGAGATGGGGCTGGCGAGTGTCGAGGACATGGCTCACTTGCGGAAATCCGCCCTCAAAGTGAACGAGATCCTGATCGCATTGTTTGCCGATGTCGGGCTTCGTTTGGTTGATTTTAAATTGGAGTTTGGGCGTTTGGCGAGCGATCCGAGCAAGATTGTTTTGGCAGACGAGATTAGCCCGGACGGTTGCCGTTTGTGGGATTTGAAAACCGGAGAGAAAATGGACAAAGATCGTTTTCGTCGGGATTTGGGTAACGTCATGGACGCTTACCGCGAAGTGCTTGCGCGTCTGCAAGCAAGGATTTCCGAGTAATTTCAACCATCCGCCTATGAAACTTCTATCTCTTATTGCCTTGGGAATTTTAACCATGGGTTGCGCCAAGACAGCGGATCCATTGGTTGTCAAAATGCAGACGATTCGTGATCAGAATACGCATGATAAGCAGGATCAGATGATTGCCCATGAAAAGGCCAAGCGATTGTATGGTGCGGTCAGTATGGAGGAGCGCCGTCAGCGCCTGGGGCAGTACTACACGGTTTTGTGGCAATTGGATTCCGGAGCGGACAAAGAGATTCTATTTGAATATCAACAAGGCAAGACGGGTAGCTTGGTCAAGACGATGAAGCGACAGCTCCCCACGGGTTCAACCTCCGGTAAAGAGGAGTTTACGGTCATTGGAGATGATTATATTCAAAACGGCCGGATTCTCACATGGAGGATCAGTCTGATTTCTGATGGGAAGACGATCGCATCAGAGCAGTCGTATCTCTGGGAATAAGGATCCAGTCCGGATGATTCAAGGCATGCGCATCGAAATTCTCAATACCGGCACGGAGCTGCTTCTCGGTAACACGCTCAATACGCATGGCAGTTGGTTTGGACGCGAGCTTTTCAACATGGGCCTGCGGGTTGCAAGACAGTCAACCGTTCCAGATGGTGAAGCGATACGTCAGGCGTTCGAAGAGATGGTGATGCGCAGTGATGCGCTTCTGATTACGGGCGGGTTGGGGCCGACCAGTGATGATCTCACGCGAGAGATCGTGGCGGAGTCTCTGGGTTTGGAACTCCATCAGGACGAACAGGCGTTGCGGACGCTGGAGTCGTTTTTTGCGCTACGGGGAAAGCCCATGGTAGCAGCAAATTTGAAACAAGCCATGGTGCCGACAGGAGCGGATGTGTTACCAAATCCGAATGGCACGGCGCCGGGTTTGTATTTGCCGCCGCGCATCAACCGGCGTTCAAACTGCGCGATTTTTCTTTTGCCAGGACCTCCACGTGAGCTTTATCCGATGTTTCATAACGAGGTCGCGCCGCGGCTTCGTGCGATATCGGGAGTGGCGGAAGTTACTTCGGTGTGCGAGTTGAAATTCACCGGGATAGGTGAAAGTGATTTCCATCATGGGATTGATGATGAGTTGGCTGCGCTCAAAGGTCTGGAATACGGATACTGTGCGAGGATGGGGGAAGTTGATTTGCGGTTAATCGGGAAAGATGAAGTTATTTCTACCGCTAGGGATTTGGTGCTCGAAAAGTTTTCGGAATGCCTGATCAGCGATGACGGTTCGTCTCTGGAAGCCACGGTAGTCCGCTTGCTCCGTGGAAAAGGTAAGAAACTTGCGACGGCTGAAAGTTGCACGGGCGGATTGATCGCGAATCGCCTGACGAATGTTCCGGGTTCTTCTGAAGTTTTCACCCATGGCTGGGTGACGTATGCGAACGAGGCTAAAATCGATCAGTTGCATGTGCCTGCTGATCTGCTCATTACGCATGGAGCGGTTTCAGAAGAAGTGGCGCGCGCGATGGCAGATGGTGCGTTGCAGGAGAGCGGCGCTGACTATGCGATATCCGTAACTGGAATCGCCGGGCCGAGTGGTGGAACTGAAGATAAACCGGTCGGCACCGCTTGGCTGGGATTGGCGATTCAAGGAAAACAAACCCAGACACAGAAAGTCTTTCATCCAAGGAATCGAAAGGATTTCAAACAAGCCGTTTCACAGTCGGCTCTGAATTTGTTGAGGTTGGCGCTGAGAAATTTTAAATCTTAAACGCTAAACTTCAATTTCCTCTGCTTATTCAAAAGATTCCCAATCATACTCTTCCTTGAGATTTAGAGTTTAAATTTTAGAGTTCACCTCTCTGCACAACATGCAGGTTTTTCCATCACAACCGCGCGCTGAACAGTGCTCGCGGCCGTAGAAAATGATTTGCAGGTGGAGTTTGTTCCAGGATTCTCTGGGGAACACCTTCTTAAGGTCGCGTTCGGTTTGGATGACGTTTTTGCCGCTTGTGAGCTTCCAACGTTTGGCGAGGCGGTGGATGTGGGTATCCACCGGAAAGGCGGGGACACCGAATGCCTGAGCCATCACAACCGAGGCGGTTTTGTGACCGACCCCAGGTAATTTTTCCAATTCATCGAAACTTTGCGGGACCTTGCCATCGTGTTCTTCAACAAGGATTTCGCTGAGCTTGGAAATGGCCGCGGCTTTGGTGGGGGAGAGTCCGCAGGGTCGGATGATTTCGCGTATTTTTTCGATCGGTACAAGTCGCATTTTTTCCGGTGTATCGGCGATTTGGAACAAGGCGGGAGTGACTTGGTTGACGCGGATGTCGGTGCACTGGGCGGAGAGTAATACGGCGATCAGAAGCGTATATGGGCTTATGTGATCCAACGGGATAGGAGTCTCCGGGTAGAGTTCCTCAAGTCTTAGCAGGAGGTGATCGGCACGTTGTTGTTTGCGCATTCGGGGAAACTTTAAGTTTTAAACTTTAAACCTCAAGGAAGATGGCAAAGTTTAACGATTGGAATGACCGGATCTTAAACGATGGGGAGATTGCATGAGAATTTGGAATTTTTCCCCTTATTTTCGATGGTTGATGTCTTGGAATTCTTTGTTGAGAATGGAAGAGTGAAGCGGGTTTTGAAATGGATGCTCGGGGCGGTTCTGCTTCTTTTGCCTGTTGGAGGAGCTTGGTGGTTGTGGCATACGGAACGGCAGGGCATCCTGAATATTTTTATGAACCACAAAGCCAAGCCCGTGCCGGATTTGGAGCGGTATGAATTTTTGGGGAGTGAGTTGAAACGTTGGCGGTTGGATTTGGTGGATCGTTACCGGAATGCGCGCGGTGCGGAGCAGAAATTAGCGGTTGAGCATGATGCGAGAATTATTTTGGAAATGATCATGCCAGAGATGATGCGCTGCTGGCTTGGAACGGGGTATGATTTCAATGGTGTGGCAGAGAAACCGGGCGAGGGGAAAATTGCCTGCGGGTATTTTGTTTCAACCGTGATTCGCGATGCCGGCTTCAAGGTGAACCGATACAAACTCGCACAGCAACCTTCCGAGAACATCATACGGACGTTCGTGGGTGAGGATTTCTGTCAATTACGCGTTGGCGAAAAATATGACACCTACGCGGATCGAGTAGGAGCCATGGAGCCGGGAATTTATCTGATGGGTTTGGACACCCATGTTGGGTTTGTCGTGCATGACGGTAAGGGCATGAACTTTCTGCATTCATCAGGTCTTCATAAAACCGGAGTGGTTGAAGAGTCTCGTGAGCAAGCCACATCCATCAAAGCGTCACGTTGGCGAATGTTGGGTTGTTTTACCGCAGATCCCGATGTCATCCGCATGTGGTTGGCAGGCGAGAAGGTAGTGGTGGCAGAATGAAATCGTTTATTTTTTCACTGGCGCGACGACCTCTGTGGGCAGCGGATACTTCACTTTATCAGCGAGACGGCTCATTTCAGCCTGGAGTGGAGCGGTGAAGGTGTCATCCTTTGCGAGATTATTGAGCTCATAGGGATCCTTCGCAAGATCGTAGGCCTCGGTGAATTCAGGTTTGCCGTGATAGTAGATCAGTTTGGAATTTGCGGTACGGACGCCGACGCATGTCGGAGTGTCACCAAGATCCTTGCGGTAGTAGCAGAGGAATGAGTTCCGCCAGTCTTTTGGTTTGTTGCCGGCGGCGAGTTCTTTGAAGCTTGTGCCGTGGATGGCGGGTTGTGGTGGAAGACCCGCGAGGTCCAGCAGGGTTGGGGCGAGATCAATGTTCAGCACCATGTCATCAATGACTTTGCCTTTTGGGAAGAGGCGGGGATAGCGAACGATGAATGGAAGACGAATGCCTTCCTCATAGAGTGCCCGCTTGTCGCCGAGTCCGCGTTCCCCAAGGAAAAATCCATTATCGCTCGAGTAGACAATGACCGTGTCTTCGGTGAGTTTGAGTTCATCGAGCGTGTCTAACAAACGACCCAGATTGTCATCGATGCCCTTGATGTGGCGAAGGTAATCAAGGTGGATCGAATTTGCAGACAAGCCACGTTCCTCGGTTGATGTCGCGTCGGTGAGAGGCTTGTGGTATACAGCGGCGATAGCGCAGTTGGGGGTTTTCTTTGTGGTTTTTCCTTCGTAAAGATGGCGCAAGCGTTCGGGGAGGTTTTCGCCGCCGCGTTTGTTGTGAGGGCTTTTGTAGCCTATCACCATGGAGAAGGGCTCTTGTTTGTTAGATTTTTTCAACCAGTGGATCGCAAGGTCCGTGCTGACATCGTCCACCCAGCCTTTCGTTTCCGTCATGACGCCATTGATTTCGAAAGGACAATCCTGGTATCGGCCTTGTCCGATGAAGCTTGCGGAGTGTTGGAATCCGGGGCGTTGACCTTTTTGTTCTCCCATGTGCCACTTGCCAAAGTAGGCCGTATGATAGCCTGCGTCACGAAGCAGGGTTGCATGGGTCACATGGCTTTCCGGAAAGGGAGTGTGGTTGTCCATGATTCCGTTCACGTGGGTGTATTGGCCGGTGAGAAAACTCGCGCGACCCGGTGAGCAGATCGAATGCGTGATGAAGGCGTTACGCATGCGGACGCCGTCTGCGGCGAGTCGATCCAGGTTGGGGGTTTCGAACCATGGATAGCGGGCCGTCTCGCCTTGTTCGCGTTGAACAACGCCCATGGCATCCCAACGATGGTCATCAGCGATGATGAAAATGAAGTTGGGTTTCCGTTCTGCGGATGTGGCCGGGAGGCAGAGAAGCGCACACAGAGCGGCGATGAGGTATGAGGGTTTCAGTTTCATGAGGTTTATTCTAAATTTAATACGTTACACATTTCATGCATCATTCATTGGGTGAGAGCAAATTCATTTAGCGTTTGCCCGAACCATCCCAGACTTGGCTGAATCCGTTACCTTCGATCTCCATGACTAAGAGATCGCGGTGAATGGACATGACGGGATTGATATCCGCGCCGCAGGCTTCCAGGGCTTGTCCGGTCCAAACATTGCAGATTCTGGGAAAATAGTAGGATTGTGGGGAGTTCAGTAAAACCCCTTTGCCCCAACTTGATGAGCCGGCGACGGTGGGAAGTCCTTTGTCATCGGGTATCGTGCAGTGATTGAGAAATGAAGCGACATAGGGACCGCGCTCACGAGGAATGGATTTCATCCAGATCTGTTGATGCGGTGAAACTTCGACGACATTCCAATGGATGGGAATGCATTCCATGACTGCCGGAGATGGCAGAAAAATAGCGTAAAAGACCTCGGTAGGGCTCAACCAGCGCTGGTTGACATAGGCATTGCGATCGCCCCATGAAAAGGTGACATACTTACAAGCAGGAAAATTTTCCGGGGGAACGAAGCCCGATTCTAACAGCCAATCGTAAGGAAAGACCATGCCGGTATGGAGTTTGTCTGCGAGCATCCAGACTTGGACTTCCGGAGGCCGCTGTGGAGTGTAGTGGGCGACGGTGTTTTTCCGGATCAGTGCCGATGAAGGTTCCGGTGCGGGAGGTAAGGTGATGAAATTGCAACAGCATAGTCCCGCCACCCAAAGAGCGATGGTCATCCGTGTGAAAAACCTTGTGATCATGGGATCGGGGGTTTCGGAGGTGTTGCTCGAGCTTGAAATTTAGGAGAGAAACGAGCAGATGTATTGGCAAAGGCCGTCACTGACTTTGATATCAAAGCCACTGTTTGCGGGGACATTGAAAGAAGTGCCAGCGGCGTAGGTTTGAGTCGTGCCGGAATCCTTGATCGTGACTTCGCAGGAGCCTGCGGTGATTTCCATGATTTCTGCGGCGGCAGTTCCGAAATAGAACGAACCTGGCGCGATGATACCAAGGGTTTTACGTGAACCATCTGGAAGGTGAATCGTGTGGGATACGACCTTGCCTTCGAAATAGACATTTGCGACGGAATCGACGGTGACGTTGGTGAATGAGTTCATGGATAGGTGTGATGGGTGTGGAATGAGACAGGTTAGTCGGTAGCGTTTTTCCAAGCTTCGTAGCCGCCTTGGAGGACGGCGACGTTGTAGCCGCGTTGGGACAATTGGGTGGCGACAGTGAGCGCGTCTGGGCAAGCAAGATCCGTGCAATAAATCACCACCGGATTATGGTTTGTAATCGCTTTTTTGATACGTGCTTCATGCTTTTCAATGTCTTTATCGAAATCGGCTTTTGGAAAACTGACGGCACCGGGAATATGGCCCATTTTGTAGAAGA
Organism: Prosthecobacter debontii; assembly: GCA_945873125.1. Lineage (GTDB taxonomy): Bacteria > Verrucomicrobiota > Verrucomicrobiia > Verrucomicrobiales > Akkermansiaceae > Luteolibacter. Next base: position 49,571 of record CAMCBV010000005.1, on the reverse strand, counting down.
TGATCGGCCTCACATCGAAGATCAGTGCGGCCTTGCTCTGAACGAGTTGGTAGAGGTTTCCGAGCGGAATGGGGGTGATCGTTCCGGGTTGGAGCGGAGCTTTGATCACAGGAGCGGTTGGCTTAACGGTGGAGAGTGAAGGATCAAGGGTGGGAATGGTTTTTTCCTGCGAATCCGCGCAAGAACAAACGCCCAAGCATGCGGTAATGAAGCCTAGGGCAGGAAGGATATGCCATCCTTGGATTTTTGCTGTGCGCGGGGATTGTTTCATTCAGGCGATTTTAATGAGTTCCACATCGAAAACAAGAGTTCCAGCGGGGTATCCACTTGGCGGGTTTTCGCCGTAAGCCATCTTGGCCGGGATCCAGAAGCGGCGCTTCTCACCTTCAACCATGAGTTGGAGGCCCTCGGTCCATCCGGCGATGACTCCGTTGAGAGGAAATGTAGCGGGTTGACCGCGATTGACGGAAGAATCGAAGAGCTTTCCATCGGTTGTCCATCCGGAGTAGTGCACAGTGACAAGGTCGGTGGCTTTCGGTTTGGCGGATCCGGATCCGTTTGCAAGGATTTTGGAGGCAAGACCGGATGGGGTGACTTGGGCCTCGGCTGGGGCGGAGGCAACGTCGGCAGGAGTTTCAAGCATGACTAGGTTTTGCCTTTGAAGCGACCGATGTGGCAAGGGTGAATCGTGGATGAAGACGATATTTTTCAGCCTTCACTCTTCCGGGGCGTCTTCGTGCTGCATGTCGACTGCGGTGCGGCGGATGACAGTGATCTCACCCAGCAGGTGGTCCTGACGGATAATGAATTGATTCAGTTTCATCAACTCCAGGACGGCGAGGAAGGTGACGATCACCTCGGATTGGGTGGTAGCCGTTTGGAACATGGCATCGAAACTCAGCGATTGGCCGGGTTTGAAATGATCCAGGAGAAACTCGATTTTATCGGCAACGGTGTAGCGATCATCAACGATATCACCGAAATCGTGGGATTCCTCGAAACGTTTGAGAACATTCTGAAATGCGCGAATGAGGTCAAAGATGGAGATTTCCGCGAGGGCGGGTGGCTCCTCGGTTGGTTTGTTGCCGGGATCGGGTTGGTGGGCGAATCGCCCTTGTTGATCAAGTTCGCGAAGGGAGAGGAAGCCGGCGGCATCTTTGAATTTTTTGTATTCGATGAGTTGGCGGATCAGTTCCCAGCGTGGATCATCATCCTCGACGTCCTCCTCGGGAGGTTGTTCGCTGCGAGGCAGGAGGGTCCTAGATTTTAAATACATCAGATTGGCTGCCATGACGATGAACTCGGAAGCGAGATCGATGTTCAGGAGCTTGAAGGTATTGATGTAATCTAGGTATTGCTTGGTGATTTTCTCGATCGAGATGGTATGGATATCCAGCTCGTCTTTTTTGATCAAATAGAGCAGGAGGTCCAGAGGACCCTCGAAAATTTCGAGTTGGACTTTGTAATCGGCGGTTTCCAAGGGGTAGAAGGAGAGAAGTTGTCGATCTTGTGGAATTTAATCTGGCAAGATCGTGGGTTAACGGGTTGAATGTGTGGCGAACATGAGCGGAAATTTCGATTCAGAGCAATGGCAAAACTTCAATGAGCGGCTGAGCCATTGGATTTCCAAGCAAGGATTGTGGTTCCAGTTCAGGCATTCGCTACCCATCGGGGATCGGAATGGCAATTACATCACCCATTTTGTGCATCGGATTCTGCTTTTCGGGCTATTTTCGATGATTGCGGCACTTTTGTGGGTGGGGGTGGTCAAATTGACGGGGGATGAGAAATTCAGGGAGATTGCCATCAACAATTTGCAAGAAAAGTTCTCCGCCAAAGAGATTGAAGTGGGGAGTATGAGCAGGGCACGGGGTAAATTTACCATTGGGCGCTTGGCGTTGATTGATGAGGAGAATTCCTTTTTCAGGGGCTTGGAGTTATCAAATTTGATCTGCCAGAGAGATTTTTTTGTCGATTTCGGGAAAACCTGGAGACCGGGCATTGTGCAGATCTCGAAAGTGAATTTATTGCTGCGGGTGGGCTCGGATACGGACGAAGGGGCGGAAGCTATTGGAAATGTCTTGTTTCAAGATTTGGGTGGTTCCAGGCCGGATGAGATTCTTGTCGCGAACATGTCCATGATGTGGGGTTATACGGATCGCTCACGTGGATCGGTTAACGGAAGTCGAATGAAGGCGGTGCCGGTTGCGGATGGCTGGCGCTTGAGTTTTCGTGGCGGAACGTTTTCCCAAAACTGGCTCAAAAATCTTCAGATACAGGAACTCGATGTCCTGATCACGAGAAAGGGAATCTTTTTTGAAAAAGCGATATTCAGCAAAAACGAGGGATATCTGGTTTTTGATCAACTTGAGGTCAAGTCAGGACAGCGTCCGTTAGTTTCCGGACATTTGAAAATGAAGGGGCTGAATATCTCAGGCATGGTGCCGATGGCTGCCAGGGCTTATGTCGAGGGCAAGATATCGGGTGAGTTCACGATCAATGGTTCGACCGACACCACTGACGGAGTCGGATTTGATGGAGTGGTTGAGCTGGATAAAGGTGATGTCATTACGTTGAGAGACAGGATTCCGATGCTGCGTGCATTGAGTGTGGTCGATGCGAATCATACCTATCACCGTGTGGATTTCCGCACCGGCTCATTCCGCATGAAAATGCAGGGTAAAGGCTTGGTCATATCGGATGTGAAACTTTTCGCGGATGATACCATGAGTTTGTCTGGTGAAATGGTCGTCAGAAAGCCAAAGACGGATGAAGAACTGGCGTTGGACGATGGATCCGAGTTCTTTAGGGAAATCATAGCAGCGGACGAATCAATCGAGGATGTAAATCCATCTCTGCGTAAGTCGGAGGAGTCAGTGAATAGGAGCAACGTGGGATTTCAAATGAATGGAAATAAGTCTTTGTTCGAGAAGTTGGTGGAATTAAGTGATCATCATCGCTTGGGTAATCTTGAATCGGAGAAATTGAGTCGCTCCTACCGATATGAGGGTGAAGTCAATGTGACCTTGATGAAGACCGCGTTTGATCGTGTTCCAGAGCTCAAACAAGCCTATCCTCCGACATCAGGTGGAGGTCGCATCCTCATTCCTGTTCCAATCAAAGGATTGCTCTACGAGGTGACATCCGAACTTGCGGATATCATCTACGAAAAGGCACGGAAGTAGATGCCAATTTTTTATGGATGAATCGCAGTGGTTCTCATCGTATGCGGTCAACTTCTGTGTTCACCGAACTTCTTATTTCTTTTCGCCACAAGCGCAACGCCATTCAGGATTGCCACAAGGTGCGCAGGACTTGGTATCGTAATGAAGCCGGGCGGTGACCACTTTGGTAGATCCGGATTCTTTGTATTGGATGATCAACCATTCTCCTGGCTGGGTTGGAGATATCATGAAGCCGTTTTCGGTCTTGGTCACTTCGCTTTTTACCGGTGCTTGGCGGGTTCCGGCGGTAGCGGTGAGGGATTGATCTTGGACCTTGACGGGCTTCATATCCTTATCGAGCAGGGCAATGTGTAGTTTTCCGTCCTTTTCGGTGACTTCTCCGTGCATGGTTTCGTCGCTGCTGAATTCCAGAATACGGCCTTTGTTCGGACCGAGCTCGATGTCTCCGTGCCCGAAGGCAAGGCTTGCGGTCAAGGTCAGGATGGCGGTTGTCAGTTTTGTTTTCATGATGTGGTTTGGTATTTTATTTATCGGGTGGCAGGTGCATTGAGCATCAGGGATTTTTCGGCCGCTTTCCTTCCGATCAGGAAGAAGACAGCGGGGGTGACGACAAGGTCGAGAAGGGTTGAGGAGACAAGCCCGCCGACGATGGCAACGGCAACGGGATGGAGGATTTCCTTGCCGGGTTCGCCATTGGCGAGCACGAGGGGAATAAGCGCGATGCCGGCGGCGAGTGCGGTCATCAGAACAGGGACAAGACGTTCAAGTGTCCCTCGGGTGATCAGCTGTATGCCGAAGACCTCGCCCTCGTGGCGCATGAGATGGAGGTAGTGGGAGATCATCATGATTCCGTTGCGTGCCGCCACACCGCCGACAGCGATGAAGCCTACCAAAGTCGCAATGCTGATGTTGTCAATTTTCCACCAAGTGAAAGCCAGGGCGCCGGCAAGGGCGAGCGGGAGGTTGAGCATGACCTGGAGTGAAAGGGAAACACTGCGGAAATAACCGGTGAGCAGGACTACGGTAACGCCAGCGACAATGGAAAAAAGGATGAGAATGCGTTTCGATGCCTCCTGTCGCGCGAGATATTCGCCTTCGAAATTCAGCGTATAACCTGTGGGTAATTTTACATTTTCCGCTACTTCGCGTTGCCAATTTTTTACGAGTGATTCGAGGTCACGTTGGTTGGTGTTCGCGCCGATGACAATACGGCGTTGACCGTTTTCACGGTTGATTACGTTGGGGCCATTGACCTGATGGATATCGGCAACCAGAGACAACGGAATGTGGCGACCCTCGGGCGTTTGGATCATGAGGTCGCCGATTTTTTCCGGCCATGTGCGCCAGCTTTCAGGGAGGCGCATCACGAGATCGACCGTGGCTTCTCCTTCGCGAAGTTCCCCGAGTATCGATCCGCCTAACAAACGGGAGACTTGGCTGTTGATTTCGCCCGGTGAGATATTTTCGATTTGGGCACGGCCACGATTCACTTCGATGCGGATTTGCGGGATCGGCACTTGGGCTTCGAGGTTGATATCCGTGAGGCCGGGAACGGATGCTCCGGCATTCTTGACTTGGGCGCCGAGGCGGCGGAGCGTATCGAGATCCGGGCCATGGATTTTTACGGCAATCTTTGCGGAAACTCCGCTCAACATGTGGCTAAGGCGGTGGCCGATGGGTTGTCCGACATTGACGAAAGTGCCTGGGATGCCTCTGAGCTTCTCGCGAATATCGGCGAACACATCATCGCGGTCACGACCGTTTTTATGGAACTCGACATCGAATTCGTTGACGGATACCGGCATGACATGGTCGTCGCGCTCCGCGCGGCCGGCGCGGCGTCCCACGGATTTCACCTCCGGAATTTGAAGTAAAAGTTCGACGGCTTTTTTGCCCACTTCGTTGGATTGTTTTAGGGAGCTTCCGGGCGCACTGGCAAAAGAGATGGTGGCACTCCCTTCATTGAAAGTGGGAAGGAATTCCTTGCCCATGCCCGGATAAAGCAAAGCCGCACCGATCATGAAGATCACGACGATTCCGATCACGATCCACGGTGCGGAGAAAGCCGCTCGCAGAAAAGTTGCTTGGGTAAAAGCTTTGAGGGCGCGGACCAGGGAACCGTCTTGGTGTTGTTTGCCTTCCTTGGGTTTCAAAAGGAAGGAGCAAAGGACGGGAATGACTGTTAGGGAGACGACAAAAGAGGCGAGCATGCTGACGATAGTCGCGATGGCGATCGGGTGGAAGAGACGACCTTCCAAGCCGGAGAGTCCAAGCAGCGGAATGAATACAAGGATGATGAGCAGGGTGGCGTAGAGGATACTGGAGCGCACTTCGCTGGAGGCGGAGGCAATGACTTCGATGCGCGGAATCGGTTGGGGACGTGAGGCGTTTTCACGCAAGCGGCGGAAGACATTTTCCACATCGACAATCGCGTCATCGACCACCATACCGATCGCTACGGCAATTCCGCCGAGGGTCATGCTGTTGACGCTGATACCGAACCATTTGAAAGTCAGCAGCGTGATTGCGAACGAGAGCGGAATGGCTGTCAGGGTGATAAAGGTGGTGCGTAGATTCAGCAGGAAAAGGAATAAAATGAAGGTGACCATGATCGCACCATCACGGATGGCCTCCTTGAGATTTCCGACAGCGCTTTCGATGAAATCGCTCTGACGGAAAAGAATCTCCGCCTCGACTCCGGCGGGTAGGTTGGGGCGGAGTTCGGCGAGAGTTTCTTCGATCCGGGAGCTGAGCTTCATGGTATCGAAGCCAGGTGATTTATCGATGCTGAGGATTACACCGGCAGTTTCCTGTGTGTCGCCCTTTTCCTTGAAGGCAATCGCCGCATCGCCGCGCATGGTGGCAATCCCGAATCCAACCTTGGCGACATCGGCAATGGTGATGGTCCGGTTGCCGATGCGTTTTACGGGTGATGCTGCAATATCCGCAGGATCAGCGGTCATGGCGAGATTGCGCACCATGATTTCGCGCGGACCGGATTGGAGATAGCCACTCGTGGCATTACCGGCGGAGAGTGATACGGCGGTTTCGAGTTCATCCAACGTAATGCCTTCAGCTTGCATTTTCAATGGATCCGGTTCGACATGGATTTGTTTCACACCGCCGCCGATGGCGAGAACTTCGGCAACTCCGGGAATGCTTTGCAAGCGGCGGGTCAAGTTCAGATCGGCATAAGAGCGGAGATCCATTGGGGTCATGGACTGATCCTTGGAGCGCAGGCCGATGAGCAGGATTTCCCCCATGAGAGAGGATACCGGGGTCATACCTGAACGGGTCGTTTTGGGCAATACTGCGGCTTGGACTCGTTCTTGGACGAGTTGGCGTGCTTTATGGATATCCGTGCCCCAGGCGAACTCCACAAAAACCAGAGAGAGTCCGACATCGGAGTTTGAGCGGAGGCGATCGAGGCCTGCGATGCCTAGTAATGTGTTTTCAAGCGGGCGGGTGACGAGGGTTTCAACCTCTTCAGGGGCGAGGCCGGGGGCTTCCGTCAGAAGAGTGACGGTGGGTTTCGTCATGTCAGGAAGGACTTCGACCGGGAGTTCCGAGCCAGTATGGAGACCTAACAACAAGATCAACAGCGCACTGGCGCAAACGAGTGCTCGGTTCTTGAGCGAAAAGCGAATCAGGTGATTGAGCATGATCGTTTAGGCTTTTGAACGGTTGCGAAATAGGAGGATTAAAAGCAGCACGAGTAGTATGCCGCAGGCGATGGCAAGATACATCACAAGCGGCACGACGTTCTCATGGTCGTGAGCATGATCGTGGCCATGGCCGGATGCGGCAATTTCCTCCGCGGACTTTTCCGTGCCGTCTTCGTTGTGTGGATGACCGTGTGCGGCATCAAGTGCTTCTTTGAGAGATGCACTGCCTTTTCCTGCAAAGGATAGGGCATAGGCACCTTTGAGCACGACCTCATCACCTGGAAATAGACCGGATGTAATTTCCACGCGATCATGGTTGATTTCGCCGATCGTCACAGGGATGCGGACGAAGGCGTTCTTCAATTCATAGTCCTTGATGAAAACGAAGCGGTTGGCGCGATCGCCCTGCAATGCCTCGCGCGCAATGCTTAGCACGTTTTCGCGCTTGTTTGCGATGAGGGAAACTTCCGCACGCATGCCGGGCCGGAGTTTGGTTTCGGGATTGGCTATTTCAAAAATGGCATCCACGGTAGATGGGCGGGATTCATCGCCGGTGCCAAGCCGGAGGAATGTCGATTCCTGTTCTCCCATACCGAGGGCGGGGATTCGGATTCTTGCCGTGAGACCGGTTTTAAGTAAAGCTGCCTGGTGCTGCGGTATCTGGGCGACGACCCATACTTTTTTTAGATCGAGGATTTCCATCAGCATATGATCCGGTTCGACAGGTGCACCGAGGTGTCCCTGGGAGTCGGTTACAAGTCCATCAGCGGGCGCTGTCAGATCGATGGTCGGTGGCGGATCGCCGAGTTGGCGACTTTCGACGCGAAGTAGGACATCGCCCTTTTTTACGAAATCGCCCTTGTGCGCAAGCACCTCGACGATTCTTCCCGCGATGCGGCTTGAGAGCACGGAGTGGCTTTCGCAGGTATGTTCGATTTCTCCGAGCACTGGAAGGGTGCTCTCGAAAGTGGATTCTTCGGCGGAAACTGTCTCGATGCCGAGGTTGTGGACGCCGATGGCATCGAGCACGACGGTGTTTTCGTTGCGAGGTGGAGCTTCGGCGGCAAAGGCTGTGCTAATCAGAATAGCTGTTAGAAATAAGATTTTCATGATATGAGAGGAATTATGGATTCGCTTGGTGGTTAAAAGCCTCCGCCAAGAGCTGCTTGGTGGCGGATGTTGGCGAGGTGTAACTCGCGGATGGCATCGATTTTAGTGGCGAGTAACGCAAGGGTTTGATCGCGTGAGTTGAGAACCGTCTGCAGATCTGCCTGACCTTCACGGTAGGCCTTTTCGAAGAGACCGGTTTGTTGTTCGGCGAGCGGGAGAAGTTTTTCATCGAGCTCCTTAACAAGAGTTGCCCACTGACGCATTTCGGTGAGAGCGGTTTGCGCCTCGTGCTCAATGTGCTTGGTCAGAGCTTTCACCTCCTGATGCTTGCGGTTTCGGCGTGCGGTCGCGGCATCGATATTGCCTTGGTTATCATTCCAAAACGGCAGGGGAATGGATGCTTTGAATCCGAAGATGCTCTCATTTGCTAAGCCTTGTGGGGCGTCCTCATTTCGTTCGCCTGCGGCAAAGAGGGAAAGTTCAACGTCTTCCCTGCGCTTCGCTTGCTCCAATGTGATGCCGGATTCTGCGGCGCGAAGTTGGAATTTTGCAGAGCTTAGATCGGGCCGTTGAACTGTGGCATGGTTCAAGACAGAGAGGTTTGATGGATATCCCGAGAGAGTGATCGAGGTTTCTGGGGCGATGCCTAACAGCGGGCGAAGCTTTCCGAGGGTGGCGGTTTCTTCGGTCATCAGTTGGCGCTCTTGGGTGGTGAGTTTGAGCGATGCGATGTTTGCCTGTGCCGCATCCAGGGTTGAGCTCTCGCCCTGCTTGGATTTCGCTGCGATGAAGCTTGCGAGTTCGGTGGCGAGATCTTGTTGTTGCTTGAGAAGGTTTTTCCTATCCCGAATCGCCAAGATCTTCACGAACTCCTGGCGGGCCTCGGCGACCAGCAGGCGCTCGACATTTTCAACCTCGGCTTCTGCGGCCTGGATTTCCGTGCTGCTGATTTCTTTTTCGATACCGAGCCGGTGAGTCAGGGGAAATTTGCGGGTAAGGCCGATTTCGATGCTGCCTTCGTGGGTGCGGGGATTGAGTGAAATCCCCGTATCGAGACTCGGGTTGGAAAGTCGGCCGGATTGCTTGGCAAGGCCGAGGGCTTCGTCAATGCGGAAGCGGGCGGCGGCGAGCTCCGGATTGTATTTGCGGACACGCGGCGAAATGCTCTCGAAGGAGATGATTTCCGAGGGTGCGGCATGGAGGGAGTGTGAGGTGATGAGGCACAAGAGCGCGGACGCAGTGAGCGTGGATTTCATGATGGATGAAAATTTTTTGAAATGAAGTTTGAGACTTCGCAAAATGCGACGTAGGCGCAATGCGGCGGAGATACGGCTCGGAAGCATCCGATGCCACAAATAGGCGGGCACAAGGGTGCCACGTCGTGACTTCAGATCAACGGGGGTTTATCCAGAGAAAAAACCGGCTCATCAGGGATGAGAGAGTGTTCGGTGAAAATTTTCATCAAACTTCCATGGAAGGCGGTAAGAGAGAGGCGGCCTGATGAAGGACGATCCGCGACGGTCAGATGACTGCAATGATGATGCGGTGTGCAATCATGGTCTTTGCAGTTCTCAGGCGCGCTGTGATGATCATGGTGTTCATGATGCTCATGGGATTGAGTGCAGCTTTCACGATCGGGATGTGCGCTTCCATGCATCGCAGCGCTTGCCATTCCTGCAAGAATGCAGAAGGCGAGGAACTGCTTCAGAACAACTGACATAACTTCCGATAGTTTAACTCGAGAGATGAGCAAAGGAATTTTTTATGGTGTGGAATTTATTTTGCGGTGGCGCTTAGCCAGAGTCGGGGACAGTTTAGCCAAAAGATGGATCAGGTGACAGTCATCAGCATGCAGGCCACTTATGGCTTTTCCGCAATTTTGTTTCTTGCCGCAGCCGCGCTGAGGATGATTTCGCGCACAAAAAATCCGAGTCTTCCGCCAGCTTTGCCCGTAGGGAAAGTGTCGGATTGGTTTTACAAAAAAGTGGATATTATCGTCGTGGGTATGATTGTGGGTTTTTATTTCCTGCCGGTCTTGTTGGCCACAATCTCCCCTGAAGAGGAGAAAAGAGGTGAAATTACCGCGCCGGATCTGATTTTCAATATGGGATTGCAGTTCTTTCTAGTCGCTTTGGTGACAGCCATCGTCATCAGCCGCATCAGGCCGGTTGCATGGTTGGGCTTGAGGTGGAAAGACTGGCCATGGGTTTTTTTCATGGCGCCCCTGACAGTGGTGAGCATGTGGGTGGCGTTCGCCGTTTTGTATGCCATCGGCTATGACACGCTGATTGAGAGTTTGGGTGTGCAGTTGGTTCAAGATACGGTGGATTTATTTCAAACGACCCAAGATATGAACGTGCTGATCTTGATGGCGTTCACGGCGGTGATTATAGCGCCGCTTTGTGAGGAGGTTGTTTTTCGGGGGTATATTTATCCGACGCTTAAAAGATTTAGCGGACCATGGATCGGGGCGTTGGTGTCGGCTTTGTTTTTTTCAGCAGCTCATGGAAGCGTGGCGACATTAATACCATTGTTCATCTTTGGCTTGGCATTGGTATTTTTATATGAGCGTACAGGATCGATATGGGCGCCCATTTCTGTACATTTTCTTTTTAACGGAGCCACTGTGGCCATACAGCTCTTGGTGAGATTTGATTATATTCCGAAGCAAATGTTACAATGAAGAAGTTGGACGGGATGGGAGAGGATGAACTGATCGCGAGATTGGTGGCGTTGGTGCCCACCGGTGAAGCTGTGGCGGGTCCGGGGGATGATTGTGCCGTGGTGGATGACGGGGGAGCGGATTTGGTTTTGTTGAAAACCGATGCATTGGTTGAAGGGGTGCATTTTCTCAATGAGGCGGATCCAAGGCAGGTGGGCTGGAAAGCGGTGGCACGTGTGGTTTCTGATTTCGCGGCGATGGGTGGATTTCCTGAGAGGTTTCTCGTGACACTCGCCTTACCCGGATCGACAAGCGTCGAATGGGTGGAACATTTCTATCGAGGGATGGGAACGTGTTTTGATCGTTACGGAGTTGTGTTGGTCGGTGGTGAGACATGCCGTGTTCCTGAAGGTTCTTCGGCGGTGATTTCCATATCGGCGACGGGGAGGGTGGAACGGGGGAGTGTGGTGACGCGATCGGGAGGGAACGTGGGCGATGCAATTTGGGTGACGGGTAAGCTCGGTGGATCGCTGAAGGGCAAGCACCTCGTTTTCACACCGAGACTGGAAGAGGCCCGTTGGTTGGTGGAGTATTTCAAGCCAACCGCGATGATGGACCTCTCGGATGGGATCGCACGGGATTTGCCAAGATTGGCAAAAGCCTCTGGCTGCGGGTTTCTGATCGATCGTGCGGCTATTCCACTGAGCGAAGGCTGCGATCTAAGGCAAGCACTGGAGGACGGGGAGGATTTTGAGCTGTTGTTTACCCTTCCTGATAGCCCGGAGTTGTTGGTCCAATGGCAGCACAAATTTCCAGAGCTGAAGCTGACGAAGATTGGACGTCTGATGGAAATGGGTGCGGGAGACCGTTTGTCGGGTGGCTGGGATCATTTCGGCCTGCTCTGAAAAATCCCCCTTGGAATGTGCGTTGTATGGCTGTATCGGTTGGCCTCTTCTAAAAATCCCACATGAAATTTTTCCTCGTTTTCTTATCTCTAATGTCGTTTGGCTTCGCAGAGAAGCCGGATGGAGCGCAGCTGTTTACGACAAACTGTTCAGCCTGTCACATGCTTGATCAGATGGTCGTAGGCCCTTCTTTGGTAGAAATCCGGGAAATATATAACGGTAAGCCTGAGGATTTTTTGAAGTGGTGCATCAAGCCGGGCAAGAAGCGTCCGAATGCGATCGAGATGCCATCCATGGTTCATGTTGGTGAGGAGGGATTGCGGGAAATTTATGTCCACATCATGAAAGTGGCTGAGGGGGTAAAGGCGAAAGAAGCCAAAAAAGGGGATTCTTATGTGACTTCACCTGTGCAGACCAAGCGCCCACAGATTCAGCGTATTTTCATGCCTGATGCAGGGCCTGCGGCGATCGCCGTGGCATTGGATCAGACCATGTCTCTTTGTTGGGATGCGGGTCAGTGCAGGCTTCGTTACTCTTGGAACGGAGGATTTATCGATGGCTATCCTTACTGGCAGGGAAATGGTAGCAGTCTCGCTAAAGTATTGGGAAATATCCGCTATGTCGAAGCGAGCTCGCCTTTTTCTGATCTTGGCGAACCGAAATTTTCTGGATACCGGATCGAAAAAGGACTGCCGGTTTTCAAATACCGGATTGGCAATTGCGGCATAACGGAAAGTTTTTCCGCCATCGCAAATGGCGGTGGATTCAACCGCAGCTTCACCATGACTCCGGCTTCTCCTGCTCCGGTGGTTTTAAATTTTCCTTCGGATCAAAAAGTCGCTTACACGAGCGACAAAGGCAAGTGGGTTGGTTCCAAGTTGGAGCTTACAGCAGCTGAAGCCTCCGCATTCACCATTCATATTTCTTTCAAATGAAACTTCGTATCTTTTGCTCGATCCTGTCTTTCTGTACAGCCGTTTCCGCTTGGACGGATCATTTCAGTTTCGATGCCATTCCCAATCCGGTCGGGATTGATCCACAGGTCGGAGCGATGGATACCCTACCGGATGGTCGTATCGCAGTGGCATTTCACCGTGGCGAAGTGATGATTTATAATCCAGCTGATCAAGCATGGTCGCTTTTCGCCAGCGGCTTGCAGGAGCCGTTGGGCATGCTTGTTGAAAAGGACGGAAGCATGCTGGTCATGCAGCGCGCCGAGCTCACTCGTCTGAAAGATACCGATGCTGATGGATCTGCTGACGAGTATGAAACCGTATTTGATGACTTCGGCATGTCCGGAAATTATCACGAGTTCGCCTACGGACCGGCCAAGGATGCCGAGGGAAATCTGTATATTGCATTAGGTATCGCATCGAACGGGGCATCTATGGCCAAAGAAATACGGGGTGAATTTTCCGAAATTGGCGATGTCGATCGTGCGGGTATGTCGGATTCGAAAACATGGGGCAAAAACAAAGGTAAGGCCGGACGCATGTATTCACGCGTCAAGTGGCGTGGCTGGGTTTTAAAACTCTCGCCGGATGGCAAAAAGATGGAGCCTTATGCCGATGGATTGCGCTCTCCAAACGGCATCGGATTCGATGCGGCTGGCAGGCTTCTCATCACGGACAACCAAGGTGACTGGCGTCCCACGAGTCCGCTTTATGATATCAAAAAAGGGGGTTTCTATGGGCACCCTGCATCCTTGGTCTGGCGAAAAGATTGGGATGGAAGGAACCCGCTGAAAGTGCCGGTTGCAGAGTTGGATAAAATGCAACAGCCCGCAGCTGGATATTTTCCACAAGGTGAGTTGGCAAATTCTCCCACATGGCCGGTTGTGATTCCTGAAGGGGCACTTCCTAAAGGCATCGTGAATCAGACTTTGATTGGTGAGATGAACCAACCGACCATGGTCCGTGTGCTTGATGATGAAGTTGAGGGAGTTTATCAAACAGCCTTGGTGCCGATGTTTGATAAATCACCTCTGGGAATCGGAAATAACCGCATCGTATTCGGTAAGGATGGCTCAATCTATGTTGGCAAAACCCAACTTTCCTGGGCAGGCGGAAAGGGGATCGTCCGTATCAAATGGAAGGGTAAACCTTATGCCCAGTTGGAAAAAATCAAAGCATTGCCCAAAGGTTTTGAATTGGTCTTCAGCCAAGCCATCGACCCAGCGACCCTAGCAAAGCTGAAGGTAAAAAGCCATACTTACGCATATCACCAAGCCTACGGGGCTCCAAAAGCCGGTGAACAAGAGATAGTTCCGAAAGGTGTGGTGATTTCTCCTGACGGCTTGAAGTTAACGCTCGATATCGGTCCGCTGAAAGAGAACCACCTTCACCTCATTGACATGTCTGGTCTGCTTGCGAAAGACGGAAGTAAAATCCACGGCGACAAGGCTTGGTATCAAGTCGTCAAAGCTCCGAAGTAGTCAGAAACTTACAGACTACTCGCTTGTTTTGATCTGCTGGGTCACAGAATTATTCGCGGGCCGTTGATCTGTAAGATTACCAGATAGTTGGATAGAACTTTGGATATTCAAGTTCTCAAAAGAGCTAACCGGTATCGTGACTACACGGCTCTCGCCGACTGCGAGTGTGGTGATATTTGATTGGGTGACGTTACCGTTGATGTTTACGGAAACTGCGGCATTGATTAATTTCTCAGTCCCTTGGTTTTGAACGAGGATACGGATTTCGTTGCTCGGGTCTGCGAAGTGGGTTGTGACAGAAGTGACTGCGGCATCATGAATGCCGGGTGTGCTGCCGTTGAGGATGCGCCACATGTCGGGAACTCCGGAGCCGGTTAATGAGTCGGTTCCCTGAATCCCGATGTCGTTGAGATATTGATACATCGTGCTCACCGCCGAGTTTCCATTCAGCGTTTGAGAGCCGTTGTTGCTCATCGTCGCGGCAAGCGTGCCAACAACGATGGGAGAGGAGAATGAAGTGCCGTTCACACGAGCTGCGGCATCGCCCGGATACGCGACGTTCACGCCATAGCCTGGAGCGGATACCGCCACTTGGCTGCCTGTCGTTGAAAAATTCATGTGTTGATTGTTTGCATCGACCGCACCAACCGCAATGACCATGGGGTTGGCGGCCGGTTGTAATACGCCCTGTGTGCCGCTGTTTCCTGCTGCGGCAACAACGACGACCCCCGCTTCTTTAGCGTATGCCAAGGCATGGTCAACGAGTGAACTTTGATCCGATCCGCCAAGTGAGATATTGATCAAGTGGGCTCCTGCATCCACTGCGGCAATGATCCCTTGTGCGATAAGAAAGCTGTTGGAATTTCCTTGGTCATCGGCAATGCGAACCGACAAGGGACTCGCTGCAGGGGCTACGCCGGGTGCCAATGGATTGTCACTGAAAATAAGAGAAGCAACGGCGGTTCCATGTCCGTTGAGTAGGGTGGGGTCGGACGGCAATGGAATCAGATTGATCCGTTCGATGTGGTTTTTGAAAGCGATGTGGTCGGCGATCCCAGTATCAAGAATGGCGATTTTAATTCCATTTCCCCACTGTGAGTTATCGACCGTTACACCCAGCCAGTTGAGTAAGCCGTTTTTGATGGCGACAGCTCCATCCTGTGGTCCTATTGAAAATTCGGGTATTTCAACAGGATAAATGAAAGAGGTTTCTTCGGAACCATCCAGCATGCCGAGTAAGTCGTTCTCATTTTCAAAACCGACGTGTAATGCGTTGAATTTTTCGAGGCGTCCGAGAAGCTTTACACCGTTTCCTAATCTTTTAAGAAACGCCTCAAGGGCACTCGTGTCTTTGAAAATAATCACCCGTTGATTGGGAATAGCGCCGTTTTCCAAGGACGAGCTGTCTGGTTTACCCTTTTGATCACGAGGCGCTTTGACGGATTTTTCAGATTTGTGGGCTTTGAAGCTTACTTGGTCGATACCGAGTTCCTTTTTAAGCGGTATGTCTTTAGCGGTCTCTTTGAATAGGGCGTATTGAGTCACCAAATACGCCATGAGGGACAGGCAGATGAGAGAGCAAAAGAAATACATGTATTTCAATCTTTCTATCCACTTGTATGACGGATCAGCCATGAGTCATGACTTAACACCGGATTCGCAGATTTGTCTCGTCGAGAATCGTTGCTGGAATTTTTTTGTGACGGCGCCATGTTGTTGCCCTCATGCCTTTTCGACTTTCCAGTGAGTATCAGCCTCAGGGTGATCAGCAACAAGCGATCGAGAAGCTCTCGAAGTCGCTGGCTGCTGGCAACAGGCACCAGACCTTACTAGGTGTCACGGGATCGGGTAAGACTTTTACCATGGCGAACCTGATAGCCCGGCATGGCAAGCCGACTCTTATCATGAGTCATAACAAAACTCTGGCGGCGCAGCTTTACTCGGAATTCAAGAATTTCTTTCCGCACAATGCGGTGGAGTATTTCGTTTCTTATTTCGATTACTATCAGCCAGAAGCATACATTCCACGGTCGGATACTTACATTGAAAAAGACTCGGCGGTGAATGAAGAGATCGAGCGCTTGCGACTCTCGACGATGGGATCCCTGTTAACGCGTGATGACACGATCGTGATCGCATCGGTTTCCTGTATTTATGGCTTGGGTTCTCCGGAAGATTACAAAGACATGATGCTGCCGGTTCAGGTCGGCCAGCAGTTGACACGGGAGGAATTCCTCTCGTCACTGGTCAGTTTGCTATTTGAGAGAAACGACATTGCCTTCGGTCGTGGAAAATATCGGGTGCGTGGGGATGTGGTGGAAGTTCATCCCGCGTATCTTGACGAGACGGCAATTCGCGTGGAGTTTTTCGGCGATGAGGTGGAGCGCATTTCATCGATCCATACTGTCAACGGCAAGGTCATCGAACAGCTCCCAAGTCATACGTTTTATCCCGCCAAGCAGTTCATAACAGCGGGGGATAAAATGAAAGTGGCGATGAAAGAAATCCGCGCCGAACTCGACGGGCGAATCCACGAGTTGGAGTCAAACGGCAAGCTTATTGAGGCACAGCGTCTGAAAATGAGGACGGAATATGATTTGGAAATGATGCACGAATTGGGCTTTTGTCAGGGAATTGAAAACTATTCGCGCCACCTGACCGGCCGCCCTCCTGGATCACGTCCCCATACCTTGCTTGATTTCTTTCCACGTGATTTTCTTTTGCTCGTTGATGAATCGCACGCGACAATTCCTCAGGTCGGCGGGATGTTTGAGGGAGATAAAAGCCGCAAGATGACTCTGGTGGAGCATGGATTCCGTTTGCCATCGGCCTTGGACAATCGGCCGTTGAGGTTTGATGAATTCATGGAAATGACCCGTCAGCGGGTTTATGTTTCCGCGACGCCCGGACCTTTTGAAATCATCAACTCGCGTTCGGATAATCAAAAATTCATTCCCGTCAAAGCACGCAGTGGCGAAGATAATTTTACGCCCATCGACTTCAAAAAAATCAAAATTAAAGCATCGGGGAATGAGGAGTCGGTGGATGATTTTGATCCGACGAAACCTGGCAAGCATTTGGTGGTTGAACAAATCATCAGACCGACGGGTTTATTGGATCCTGTGTTGAGTCTTCGTCCGCTCAAAGGACAGATCGACGAAACCATAGAACTGTGTCGACAGCGTGTGGAGAAAGGCGAAAGGGTCTTGGTGACCACTTTGACGAAGAAAACCGCAGAGGATCTGGCGGAGTATTTGCAATCCACCGGATTGAAATGTCGCTACCTGCATTCGGATATCGATGCGATTGAACGAGTGGAAATTCTCCGTCAGCTTCGTGCCGCAACTTTTGATATTTTGATTGGAATCAACTTGCTTCGGGAGGGGTTAGATCTGCCCGAGGTTTCGCTCGTGTGTATTTTGGATGCGGATAAGGAAGGATTTCTGCGGAATCAAACGTCACTTATCCAGACTGCGGGACGCGCGGCACGCCATGTCAATGGAGAGTGCGTGCTGTTTGCTGATGTCGTGACGGATTCGATTCAGGCATTGATCAACGTGACCGAGTATCGGCGCGCACGTCAAATAGCTCATAACGAAGAGCATGGCATCACGCCGCTATCGGTGAAACGCGCGGTCCAGCAAAGTTTGCATACCTATGAGAAAGGACGTCAGCATGCAGATCATCTCAATGCGTCCATGGTTTCTGATGATTTGAGTGCTTATGACAAACTTCGTGTTTTGTCCGAATTGGAAGAGGAAATGAGGGATGCGGCATCCAAGCTTGAATTTGAGCGTGCCGCGCTGATCAGGGATCAGATCGGGCAACTGAAAAGCGGTTCATTACAGGCTTCGCAAAAACATCAAAAATATTCGAAAAAGAAAGGGAAGAGCTAGTTGAAATCCAAGGCGAATGCGCCAATCATCCGTATATGGAAACAAAACGAGTCATTTACGAAGGGCGTGTCCAAGGTGTTGGATTTCGCTACACGACCAAGGATCTGGCACGTGGATATGATGTGATCGGCAAAGTGAGGAACTTGCCGGATGGGACCGTGGAATTGATTGTTTCCGGTGAAAATACCGAAGTTGCCGATTTTTTGAGGGAATTGCGTGACGATTCGGTGGTCGCTCACCATATCAAATCGGTCTTTGAGGAGAAAATTGCCGCGTTGCCAGATTTGAAAGGATTCTCTATCGTGTCTTAAGCGTGCCAGTTTTTCAGTAAGAAAGTTCCATATCAAAATCAACTATGCCAAATTACGACTATGAATGTATCCAGTGCGGAAAACGGTTTGAAGTTTTCCAAAGCATGAATGATGCGAAACTCACGGATTGCTCAGATCCGAATTGCAAGGGAAGCGTCAAGCGTTTGCTCGGATCAGGCGGTGGGATCATTTTCAAGGGATCGGGATTTTATGAAACCGACTACCGCTCCAGTTCTTATGAAAAGAGTGCGAAGGCGGACAAACCCGCGGAGAAGAAATCAGATCCTGCTCCCGCGGTTAAACCGTCTTCGGACTAATTCCGGTTGATTTGTTATTTTTTACCAAGCATCGATATGTCCAAAAAACCAAAAGAAAATCATACCGGGCATCCCGGGAAAACTAGTCTGGTCGGAAAACTTTTCCGGCTTCTGACCCTATTGATGTGTGGCGGTATCGTCTACGCGATTTACATGATGCTCCAGCCACAAACTTTGGTGGACATTGATGGTCATGATTTATCGGGTAGCTCTCCAAGAAACCTGCATGAGGTCCTGACCAAGGCGGTTGAGGGCAATTATTCTGTTACCGTGACAGAGTCCGAAATCAATCATTTGCTGGCGAATGAACTGGTCGCGAAACAGGGTGGGCTTCTTGAAGGTGAGGCATCCGTGAAACGTGTTTTGGTCAGGTTGAAAAAGGATTTGGCAGAGGTGATTATCGTTCGTGAGGTTTTCGGATATGAAATAACCGTCTCGATGTATCTTCAGATTCAACAAATGGAGGATAAAAATGGAATCAAAACGAAGATCCATTTGCATGGCGGAAACTATGAAAAGCGATCCGTTCTGCCAAACATTGGGGGGCGCTTCGGCAAGCTTTCCATTCCGCAAGGTTTTCTGAATGCCGTAGTTCCAGATTACATCAAAATAGCCCGTGCCATGCAGCCGGAAATCGATTTGGGATTTCAAAAAATGGCGAGGTTTGAGATTCTGGACAAACGTCTGATTCTCGACCCTAGAAGGCCGACCCGTCACGTCGGTGGTGAGGGTGCGCCCTTCTAAATGGGTCAATGCTTTCAGCATTTTCAAACATGCTCATGAAAACCTCCTTTGGAATCCGATGAACTGCTGCTCATGGAAATCTCATGCGAAGCTTGGAATTTTGATCCTTGGCTTAACGGGCAGCGTGATCGGCCAAGATGATTCAAAAGATGAGCCGGTTGCTAAGGCGGTTCCGGCTGAGGAGCCTCAGCCGAAGTTTGATCAGGATGTGGTTGTGGTTAGCCGAAGTCGGCAATTTAGAATTTCAGGTTCTGATCCGGCGATGCGTGCGGCGGCTGCGAATCTTGCTGAGGATACGAAAGATGGACTTCTGAAGTTATTGGAAGAGCTTGATGATTGGAAGGTTCCGGTCATCCTTAACCTGAGCGGTAAATTTGGTGATCCTGTTCCGTTGCGTAGCACGGTATCGAAATTGAGTTACCATGAAGCCGGGTATCAGGTGAATGTTTTCATCAACCTGAGTAGGGGCTTGCCACATGAAGCCTGCCAGCGCGCGGTGATCGAGGCGTGCTTGCTGGCAAGGTCTTTGAAAGATGCCGCAACAGTTGATGCTCAGGTTCGTCGTTCGATTCCGCCATGGTTGATCGAAGGCCTTTCCGAAGCGACCGATTGGCGCTTGGGTAGAAGTGACAGACGTATGTATGACGCATTGTTCCGTCACGGAGAATTGTTCGATTTGGAAAAGCTCTTCGGACTCGACGAAGCGGGTTTGCTTGAACTAGATGCGGCATCCAAAGCCGCGTTTCGTGTCTCTGCGGGGGCATTGGTCATGGCATTGTGCGAGCAACCCGATGGGAAGGCCGGCATGAGAACTTTTGCAAAGGAAGCTCCCTCATACAGCGGGGAGTTCCCAGCATTGCTACGCCAGCATTTTCCCGAGCTGAACATGTCCAAAAGCGGACTCGCGAAATGGTGGAAGCTGCAATTGGCGAACAAAGGATCGGCTCCTCTGGCCGAAGTGATCGGAGTCGTGATTACGGATCAGGAATTGGAAGACGCCCTCAAAATCAGATATCGCGATTCCGATGCCACCATGCATGAGATTCCTATTTCCGAATGGAGCCAGGCTCCGGAGCTTTCAAAGGCGGAACGTGTGGAATCGGTTCGTCTGATGGAAGAAGAATTGGTGCGCCTGAGTTATCGTTGTTTTCCCTCATGCCGGCCATTGTTGCAGGAATACCAACTCATTCTGAAGCAATGGGTTGCGGGCGAGAACAAAGACATTTCTGGTTCATTGCTCAAACTGAAGGCTGCACGGGAGAGCATGGTCACAAAAGCCGGTCGCGCACGCGATTTTCTTGACTGGTTTGAAATTACCCGTGCAAGGGAGACCAGCGGCGCATTTAATGATTATCTTGGCCTGAAAATGCGCCTGAAAATACAGTCGAATCCTCGTAAAGACCCGATTACAGAATATTTGGATCGGCTGGATCCCTTGTTTGTCCTTCCCGAGCAACACAAGCCTCCTTTGTTTCCATTCGGTAAATTCTAATCGTTTTGTGTCTTGGACGTTTGGTTTCAAACGTGCAAGCTCACTCCGTGTTCGCAACTTATGTTCATGATCTGGACCCGGTGATTTTTGAAATCACCAGGGGCATAGCGTTAAGGTGGTATGGACTGGCGTATCTGGCCGGTTTTTTGGGCGGATATATTCTCCTGAAGAGACTGGCTGAGAAAAAGCTTTGGGTTTTGCAGCCTGAAAAGACTGCGGATTTTATCGCCGCAGCCGCGCTCTTGGGTGTGTTTATCGGGGGTAGGCTAGGATACGTTTTGTTTTATCAAATCCCGCGCGATGGTTTGGACAGCGTATTGCATCATCCGTTAGGAGTTTTCAAAGTTTGGGAAGGAGGAATGGCGAGCCACGGCGGCATTCTCGGGTTGATGATTTTTACCTATTTTTATGCGCGAAAGCACAAGGTTTCATGGACGGGGTTGGGCGATGGCTTGTGTGTGGTCGCGCCCATTGGCTTGCTTTGCGGCAGGATTGCCAATTTCATCAACGGTGAGCTTTATGGGCGTGTTGCCCATGGAGTTTCTTGGGCGGTGAAATTTCCATCTACGCTGGGCGAATCCAAATCACCGGAATCAGCGAATTTCAACGAAGCCTTTCAATCGGCTTTGGATGCATACCCACCCTTGGCGGAATCCATTGCCAAATTTGCGAAAGACAATCCAAGGCCGATCACGGATTATGATTATTTTCAAATCCTTGCTGCCGCGAATCGTGAATCTCATGCGGTGAATCAAGCCATTGGGCCATATTTGGAACCGCGCCATCCTTCACAACTTTACGAGGGGCTGCTGGAAGGCGGGCTGTTGTTTGCGATCCTATGGTTTGTAAGGATCCGATTTCCTCACGCGCCGAATGGTTTGCTGACGGGCTTGTTTTTCGGGCTCTATGCCACGTTCCGTATCTTTGCAGAACAATTCCGTGAACCCGATGCCGCATGGGTTATCGATGGAGTTTTGACCAAAGGCCAGTTTCTATCGATCTTCATGTATGTCTTCGCCGCAGCATTCCTGAGCTTTGCGTATAAGACCTTTAAAAAGCGTAGAACCGAATCAGCTTAGGCGGAAAACGATACGTGCCTTGGTGAGATCGTAGGGGGACATCTCCATTTTCACGCGGTCGCCCACGACAAGACGAATGAAACGCTTGCGCATTTTTCCGGAAATATGTGCCAAAACCTCATGGCCGCTTGCCATCTTCACGCGAAACATGGTTCCAGCTAGAACCGATGAAATTTCACCCTCGACCTCGACGGCTTTGTCCTCTTCGTTAAGTGGGGTGGCTTTCCTGGGCCCAAATTGATTTCGGCGCCCTCTGGACTGGCCTCTTGATGTATTTTTCGGTGGCATAACAAGGTGCAAGGTAAAAAATAAATTACCGGCACACGTGTTTAGCATTCCGCGGATAAGGCTTCAACGCTAAAAATCACAAGATATTTGCAGATGATTTTTCATCTTGGCAGCGGATGCTTGCCAAGACAGGTTTCAATCGTCACTTTTCTCTTCATTACTCAATCGCTTTTATCACATTCTTTGTATAAAATACCAATCTACCATGGCAGAAATCAGCGAAAATGAACTTCCGGCAAATGCGAGGGCCTTATGGCTCAAGTCGCTTACTGCAGTTCAGATGAATAACACGGAATATGCCGTCAGTTTGTTGCAGGCGGTTTTGAAAGATGCTCCGGGTTTTCTGGAAGCGCGTAAAATACTTCGCAAATGTGCCATCCAACTCACCGGACTGGGCAATAAGAAAAAGGGGATTTTTGGAATGTCGGGAGGAGGTATGGCAATTATGAAAATTGCCAGCCAAGCCAAGAAGGATCCGGCATCGGCCTTGCCCTTGATTGAGAAAGAGCTTGAGAAAGATCCAATCAATGAACAGGCCAATGATCTGTTGTTCGATCTCGCCTTGAAATTGGATTTACCCAAGACGGCCGCTTTCGCGCTGGAGACGATACGTAATTTCGCCCCCGAGAACACGAAGCTTTTGCACAAGCTAGCTGAATTCTATTTGTCGAACAACGACCCGAGCCATGCTGTTGAAGTCTACAACGATATCATCAAGCAAACCCCGCTAGACTCCGCAGCCATCAAGGGTGCGAAAGATAGTTCTGCGCGAGCATCCATGCAGAAGCAGAAATGGGATGAGAACACGAGTGCGCGTGATTTGATGCGCAACATCTCACAAACCGAGGAGCTCGAGCAAGCATCACGCACAGGGCTTACCAAAGAGCAGCTTGAAGCACGCCGCGACAAGGCGATTGAAAAATATAATGCTGATTCTAATAATCTCGCGGCGGTCAAAGATCTCGCGAACATTTACGAACAACTCGAAGATTGGGCAAACGCCCATACCTTTTTCCATTGGGCGCATTCTTTGAGCCATGGTGATATTGCCTTGGCGAACAAAGCGGCTGTCATGCGGGATCAAGCGCTGGAACATGAACTCAAAATGCTTGAAGAAGCCCTTGCTGCGGATCCCGATAATGTGGAGCTGCAGGACCAACTCGCCGCGAGTCGTGCTGCAAGGCTCAGGGATCAAGTCATCGAGGCGCAGCAGCGCATGGAGCAAAATCCGACCGATCCCCAGCTTCGCTTTGAGCTGGGCAAGGCGCTATATCGCAGTGGTGATTTCACAGGAGCGATTCCTCACCTTCAACAAGCCACGCGAAATCCGCATATTCGCACCAGAGTCTTGCTGATGCTGGGGCGTACTTTCCGTGCTAAAAACATGCATGATCTTGCCATCAAGCAGCTCTCGGACGCGCTGGCGGATCTCCATGTCATGGATGGTACGAAAAAAGAAGTGCTATACGAAAAAGGCCAGATCCATCACGAGATGGGGGACAAGACAGCTGCCTTGGATAGCTTCAAACAGATCTACGAAGTGGATTATGGCTATCGCGACGTGGCTCAGCGGGTTGAATCCTCTTATGCGAACGATTAACTGATATGATTCAAGCTGACCGACCCGTTGGAAAACGCGTGCTTTTGATGAGCACATGTTTGTGCGATGCATTTTATGATGAGGCTGCCAAGGCGACCGTTGAGGTACTTGAACATCTTGGCGTGGAGGTGATTTTTCCTGAAAACCAAACCTGTTGTGGACAGCCTGCCTTCAATTCGGGTGATTGGGCCGCTTCAAGAAAAGTCGCCTGTCATACCGCGGAAGTCTTCGCAGGTGATTTACCGGTGATCGTTCCTTCCGGTTCGTGTGCCGCGATGAATTTTCACGGAAACATCCTTCAATTCGAAGCTTGCCCGGATGAAAAAGTCACATCTTTGGCCCGCAGGACTTGGGAGGTGATCGATTTCATTCACAATGGCCTCGGGATTAAAACTTGGAATGGAAAATTCGACCAGCCAACGCGTATTGCCTTTCACCGTTCCTGCCACTCGCGAGGAACGGATAGCGGAGACGCGGTGGTGGATCTCCTTTCGTCCATAGAAAATGCGGAAATCGTTCCATTTGGGCAGGGCGAGCAGTGCTGCGGTTTTGGCGGTACGTTTTCGGTCACTTTTCCCCACATATCGGGAAGAATGGGCAGTTTGAAAATGGATCATATTCTGGAAGCTAAACCGGATATTCTCACCAGCGGCGATATGTCCTGCCTGATGCACCTCACCGGCTTGGCCCGGGTGCAGGGACGTCCTATCCGACATTGTCACGCAATCGAGATTCTTCGCGATACCTTAATCGCTCGGTCATAATTTTAAACTCGAATTCCCAAGACATGCACGACCCGCGAATCGATTCATTGGCAAAACAACTCGTCGGATACTCGATTGATCTCAAAAAAGGAGAGAAGGTTCTCTTAGATCTTCATGATGTTCCCGACTCCATCGGCATTGCATTGATCCGTCAGGTGCGCCGTAAAAACGCCATTCCTTTCGTGCGCATCCATCAAACACGGATTTCGCGTGAACTTTTGATGGGAGCGACAGAGGCCCAATACAATCTGTCATCCAAGCATCTCCTTTCTGAAATGAAGGATATGGACGCCTACATCGCGATCCGAGGAAGTCACAATATTTCCGAGACTTCGGATGTTCCCCAAAAGGTCATGCGGACCGCGATGAAGCAAATGCGGCCGGTGATTGATTACCGGGTCAAGAAAACCAAATGGTGCGTCTTGCGCTGGCCAACGGCATCCATGGCGCAGCAGGCTGGCATGAGTACCGAAGCGTTTGAGGACTTCTATTTCAACGTCTGTTTGCTCGATTACAAGGCGCTCCTTCCTGCGATGAATGCCCTGAAACGTCTCATGGAAAGCACGGACAAGGTTCATATCGTCGGCCCAGGCACGGATCTTCATTTTTCGATTAAAGGAATACCTGCCGTGGTATGCGGTGGTCATTACAATATTCCCGATGGCGAGGTGTTTACCGCACCCGTGAAAAACTCCGTCGAGGGTGTGGTGAGCCACAATGCTCCCACCATTTATCAGGGCATTGCTTTCGACTCGATCAAACTCGAGTTCAAAGAAGGCAAAATCATCAAAGCGGAAGCAGGTAACAAAACCAAAGAGCTCAATCGCATCTTGGATACCGATCCCGGTGCCCGTTATATCGGCGAGTTTGCTCTCGGGTTCCATCCGGTGATTCGTGAGCCGATGCGTGACATTCTTTTCGATGAGAAAATTGCCGGGTCTTTCCACTTTACCCCGGGTCAGGCCTATGAAATCGCCGACAACGGGAACCAATCCCAAATCCACTGGGATATGGTCAATATCCAACGCAAGGACTACGGCGGTGGTGAGATCTATTTCGACGGTAAATTGATTCGCAAAAACGGTGTTTTCCTTCCCAAAAATCTCGAGAAGTTGAACGGGTAGGAGGCAGAAGATTTTAAGCCGCTCGAATGAAGACTGAATCCCTCCAGACTCGATGATTTCAAATCATACCGATTGTTAAGGCCAATATATCAAGAGGGAGGAGGAACGGGAGGAGTGAAGTTTTTGTAAGTAATCCGCAATTTCTCCTCTCCCTGTAAAAAAATGCCCGAAATAACCTAGGCGCGATGCTTTTTGAAGATCGCGAGAGTCCGATCCCGTTCGGTTTTGTGATCCACGCAGGGTAGGGGATAACCAGCTGCCAGCGGCAGACCATTCTCCGGCGGTGCTTGAAATTTCTTCGGATCCACATCGGCAAGTTCGGGTATCCATCGTTTGATGTAAACACCCGTTGGGTCGTGTTTTGCGGTTTGAGACCAAGGATTTTGAATGCGGAAATAGGGAGCGGCATCTGCTCCTGTGCCGGCGGACCATTGCCAGCCACCGTTGTTGGAGGCAATTTCGCCATCTGTAAGGTGCTGCATGAAATGGGATTCTCCCAGTTTCCAGTCGATGTGCAGGTCTTTCGTAAGAAACATCGCGGTGATCATGCGGACGCGGTTATGCATGAAGCCGGTCTGTAGGAGTTGGCGCATTCCGGCATCAATGATAGGGAAGCCGGTTTGACCGGATTTCCATTTCTCAAAATTTTCACTGGGTTCCTCCCATGGAAGGCCTTTCCACTCTTTATTGAACTCATGTTCGAGCACGTGAGGGAAATGGTGGAGGATGGCAAAGTAAAATTCCCGCCAAGCGAGTTCCTTGATATAGATCGCGATGGAAGACTGGGAGCGGGCATCCGCAGATTTCAGGGCAGCGGTGACATTTGCGTAAAGCGTGCGGATCGAAATCAGGCCAAAGCGTAGGTCTTGTGAAAGGCGGGAAGTTCCATCGAGTGATGGAATGTCCCGTTGTTCGGCATATTGGCCGATGATTTTTGATACGGCGTCTCGCATACGCTCGCGTGCTGCCCGTTCGCCGGGTTCGGGTAGTTTGGCGTTGGATTCGGGAAGATTCCAATAGGCGGGTTTCGGCAACGCCAGAGAAGAAATGCGCTCCGGAGTATTGAGAGATACTGGCTTGGGATGAGGTGATGGTTTGGGTTGCGAGAGCCAGTTGTTTGCATACGGGGTATAGACTTTGTATGGATTTCCCGATTGGGTGAGGATTTCCGATGGGTTGTGCAGAGCCACATCATCATATCCGCAGCACTCGATGCCCAAGTCCATGCACAACTTGGCAAGTTCCTGTTCGGTTTTCTTTCCGAAAGGGTCAGGATCGCGATTAAAATGAACAGCGGTTGCTCCTGTTTCTTTGATCAGCTGTTTCAACGCGGAAACCGCAGAGCCCTTACGAATGATCAGTCTCGAGTCTAGGGTTTCGAGATTTTTTGACAATGACTCAAGGCACCCGCAGAGAAACTGCTGCCGGTTTGATCCCGTCCACGCATGATATTTGCTCCAGGAGCTAAGAATATAAACAGGTATGACCGGACCAGCTTGTGAGGCATGGAAAAGGGCTGTGTTGTCAGCGATCCTGAGATCGCGGCGAAACCAGTGGATGACAGGAGGCATTTACGAGTGAAGCATCAAAATCGGCTAACGGAATCGAAAAACGACCTCCGAGATGCATTACAGTTTTTTCAGAAGGGATTCGACTTTGCGAACCGTGGTCTGGGACAGCTTGCCGTCCACCTTTTTAGAGGAGTCCAGAATGGCCTTGACCTCAGCCAAGGCTTTTTGTGCCTCAACAAGGGACTTCTTCATACCACCGAATTTTTTGTCGGAGAAGTATTTGGTGAAGCTGGTTCCGGCACGGCTGATGCATAAACGCCAGCCTTCAAATGCCGCGGTTTCGTAAGTGAATCGAGTTAGGTTTTTCTTTGAATTCATGTTTGGTTTGTTTTATTGAACAGTTAGATATTCCGGTGCTTTTTTTGAAAATCCAAGCATTTTTATGGGATTAAGGCCGAAAATAAGTCATTTTTCTGATTTTTTAGAGAAAAAGCATTGCAAGTGAGGCGACAAAGCATTTCCTTCGCGGCTCGCGAGCGAATTACCATTAACCGCCGTTGGTCCTCAAGGTGTGAAAACACCTGTTCTCGCGTGAGGGAAACCCGGCAACCGAATCCATATATGTCAACTACCACACTGGCTCGTTTCGAGCTTCCAAATCGTCTCGTTCGCAACGAGGATACCGCATCCGACACTTACGCGCAGTTTGTCGCAGAACCTTTTGAGCGCGGCTACGGCCACACGGTCGGTAACTCCTTGCGCCGCGTCCTGCTTTCCTCGCTTGAGGGTGCTTCCATCACATCGGTGAAAATTGCCGGCGTGCAACATGAGTTCTCGAGTCTTCCTGGAGTGGTCGAGGATGTCACCGACATCGTTCTCAACCTCAAGAAGGTCAAATTCAGCCATAATGAAAAAGAGCCACGCATCCTCTCCATCAAAGTTGAAAAAGAAGGTGTGATTACGGCAGGTGACATCATCGAGGATCACATCTATTCCGTGGTGAACAAGGATCAGGTGATCTGCACCTTGGATAAAAAAGTGAAGTTCGATTGTGAATTTGAAGTTCGTGTCGGCCGTGGCTTTTCCACTGGTGATGAGAACAAGCGCAAGGACCAGCCGATCGGCGTCATCGCGATCGATTCCATCTTCTCTCCGGTGACACGCGTCAAATACAGCGTGGACAGCACTCGGGTTGGTCAAATCACCGACTATGACAAGCTCACTCTGGATATCTGGACCGATGGTCGCATCACTCCCCAAGACGCATTGCTTCAAGCATCCGCGATTCTTCGTCATCACCTCGATGTTTTTGTTAACTATGACGAAAACGCGGTCGACTTCGAAGAAGCTCCAGCAGAGTCCAGCGAAGAAAATGCGGCGCTCAAAAAACTTCTCAATATGTCGGTCAACGAGATTGAGCTTTCCGTCCGTGCGGCGAACTGCCTGAACAACGCGAACATCACTTCCGTCGGTCAGCTTGCGATGAAGTCGGAAGCCGAAATGCTCAAATACCGCAACTTCGGTAAGAAATCCCTCAATGAGATCAAGGACAAGCTCGTCGAACTCGGCCTTGGCCTTGGTATGTCCTTCGAGCCTTCCCTGCTTGCAGGGGGATCGATCGCTTCACGCGGACCGCGCCTTGGCGCTGAAGACGAGACTCAAGTCGGCCTTGCCGATCTGATCGCTCAAAACCTTGACGACTAATTCACCCCTTTATTTCTAAACACTAACGGAAGCCACCGATGAGACATCGCCGCAACACTACCAAGCTTAAACGCAAAACCGCCCATCGCAAATCACTGCTCGCCAACCTGGCATGCAGTTTGATTCAACATGGTCGCATCAAAACCACTTTCGGCAAAGCCAAGGCCCTGCGCCCTGTTGCTGAAAAGTTGGTCACACAAGCCAAACGCAACGACCTGCACTCCCGCCGTCTTGCCATCGCTTTCCTTCGTCAGAAGGAAGCCGTGAGCAAGCTCTTCGCAGAGATCGCACCTGCAGCAGCTACCCGCCCGGGCGGATACTGCCGCATTGTAAAACTCGGCCAACGCATGAGCGATGCCGCCCCTATGGCGATCATCGAGTGGGTTGACCAAGCAGAACTTGGTGCGGATGAAGTTGTCGAAGTGGCTGCCGAGGAGGCAGCTCCGGCAGCAGCTGCTGAGAAAAAGCCTGCGAAAAAAGCGGCTAAGAAAGCAGCAGAAAAAGTGGAAGCCGCCGCTGAATAAGCTCTGCTTCACCGAAATTCATTCAAGCTCTCCAGTGGTCACGCTGGAGAGCTTTTTTTTGATAGCGGGGAGTGGGGAGTGGGGAGTGGATGCTCATCAATCCCGAGCTCGTTCTTGCATTCGTGACAGCCGCCCATTTGAATCCGGCATGTTCCGCCCATTCATTCTCCTTTGCTCGATAGCGTTCTCATCGCTTGCCTTTGCTGAGCCGGTGATCCTGCCGGCGGAGCTCTCAGCCTATCAACTCGAACCCGCACCAAAGGTTGATGGCCTTCAGTTGCGCAAAGGTGATCGGCTTGCTATCTGTGGCGACTCCATCACCGAGCAGAAAAAGTATTCGGTCATCATCGAAACCTACCTGACTGCCTGCACTCCGGAGTTAGCAATCACCTGTCGTCAGTATGGTTGGAGCGGAGAGCAGGCATCCGGCTTTCTTGCACGTATGAAAAGCGATGTGCTTCGCTTCAATCCAACGATCGCCACCACTTGCTATGGTATGAATGATTTCCGATATGTTCCTTTTGATGAAGCCATCGCCGGTGAATACAGAAAAAATCTAACGGAAATTTCCAAGCAGTTTCGGGATGCCGGATGTCGTTTGATTGTTGGTTCATCCGGCATCATTGACTCAGTCCCACACTGGGTGAAATCCGCACGCGGCACTCAGCAAGACCTCAATCTTTCGCTCTCCCGATTTCGCGATATCGCTCTGGATGTCGCCAAGAAAGAAAAATCCGGATTTGCTGATATCTACCAGCCGATGTTGCTCGCGGATTTCCGCGCAAAGCAAGACATCGCACCGGAATTCAAAACCGCAGGCAAAGACGGCGTGCATCCCGGCTGGGCAGGACAGGTTATTATGGCCAAAGCCTTTCTGGATGCGATGGGACTTGATGGGAATCTCGGTGAATTCACATGGGACGCTTCTTCGGGAAAAATCTTCGCCAGCACTGGCCACGAAATCATTGATTGTTCCGGTGGTCGTTTGAAAATCCGCAGCACCAAACTACCATTCAGTGCTGGCGAGGGAGATGTGAAGAATGATGATTCGATTCGTGCCGGAATGGCACTTGTGCCATTCGATCAGGAGCTCAATCGATTCACATTTCGCGTGACATCGCCGAAAGCTAAAGCCTATCGGGTCACTTGGGGTAATGAATTCAAAACATACACGGCGGAGCAACTCATGGCAGGCATACCACTGGCCACGGATTTCATCCATCACCCACTCTTGCCGGCTTTCCAAGCCGTGTGGAATGCGGTCGCTGAAAAACAAGCTTACGAAACCAAGCAAATCAAATCCATCGTTCACGGGAAGAAAGGCAAAAACGATCCGGATGCCGCCTTCGCCGAAACCGAACCCATACGAGCAGCGCTTGTGGAAAAGGTGAAAAACTCACTGCAACCTGTGGATCATGAGATTGTGATTGTTCCGGTTGAGTGATCCACAAAGGGTCACTGCGTGTCATCATCAACTCACCAACCCACAACGATGGGAGGCACGATGATTTTCACGTTACCCGGACCTTTGTCTTTCATTTCCTCGAGAGCGCAGACTGCGCCATCTTTGAATTCAACGGTCGTCTTGCCGGTCTCTTCCTGAGTGATATGTGAGAGTTGGCGGAAAGCCTGTCCCGATACGGGATCAATCTTGGTGATATAGTGTTTGATCTCATCGTAATCGATATATTCCCAAGTTCCGGATTCACCCGTGGGAGTGACGCGCATGGTGGTTTTTGTGGGTTTGCCGCGAGAAATTTCCACTTCACTCGGGGCCATGCCGATAGCGAGGCCTTTATTTTTGATGATTTCTTTGACCGCTATCTGCCGCTCATAAATTTTTTTCAATTTTTCAACGAAGTCCGCATCGTGATGAGAAAAAGCTTTCGGAGAAACCCAACCTGCAATGCCATCTCTGGTTCCTTGTCCACGAACGCGGTAGGCTCTGTCGGTCATGCCCTCTAGATCCACCACTTGATCAGCTTTTAAGAATCCCAAGCGGTGTTTTCCATCTTTGTCAGAAAAAACCTGAGCCTGCTCGATCACGTTGAGCTTGATGGGCTTGGTGAACACTTGGTTGAGGTAAACCACACCGGGCTCCGAATCCAAGAGTGATTCTTTGTCTTTTTTGATCTGACCATATGAAATCAGCGTTAGCGACAAGCTGCATAGTATGAAGATTGCTGGTTTCATCTGTTTAAAATAGAAGTCGCTGGCTGAAAATGAAAGTTCCAATTCTCAACTCTGACGGAGAATGAGCGAGATGAATTCAAATTTTATTGATTTCATGCAAGGGGCAAAACCTTTTGGTTATGTACCTCGAATAAAGGTAGGGGGTTGATGGGGCTTTTGGATTCCATCCAGCCAAGGTGGGTGGTGGTGATAAATTTCTGGGCGTTTGCGGGCAGGTGATGAATGAGAGCGTTGCGGCGGGCAGGGTCGAGTTCCCCAAATATATCGTCCAGCAGATAGATGGGGGTTCTGGTGCCGCGCTGCTGCAAAAGATCGCCTTGGGCCAGTTTAAGAGCCAAGGCGATGGTGCGCTGTTGTCCTTCACTTGCGTAATCGGAAGCGGGCATCCCATGAATGCGGATTGAGAGATCATCGCGATGTGGGCCGACCACGGCTTGTCGGGTGCTGGTTTCGCGTTGGCGAGCTTGGAGAATCGATTCCTTCATCGAGGGTCCTGAAGCAGGCAGGTAGGAAAGGCTGATCTCTTCGCTTTTGCCTGATATATTAATTTGGGCGGCGGCAGCGAGGGGTGAGAGATCGGCGACGAGTTGTTGACGGGCCCGGGAAAGGTATTCGCCGTGTTCGATGAGAATGTCCTCGTAAGCGAGAAGTTCCGGGAGACGGAGTTTGGGTTCTTTGAGAAGAAGGTTTTTGGCTTTCAATGCTCGGCGGTAGCGGGTGTATGCGGTGCGATACTTGGGATCGAGCTGAGCACCGATGAAATCGAGGTAGTTGCGCCGCGATTCACCGGGGCCACGGATTAGGGCGAGATCTTCATTTCCCATCCAAACAACAAGGCCTCCATCGGCAAGATATTCGGTGCGTGAGTGACGCGGTTCACCATCGACTTTGAGCAACAAGCCTTTGGATGTTTGTTGGATTTTTCGTTCCTGGCCCCAAGGATTTCCGGCGATGCCGAAACCTTGAGCGGATATTTTGGTAAGGGTGTTGAGTCGGTTGGTGCGGGGAGATTGGAGTCGGATCAGGGTGCAGATGGCTTCAAGCAGAGAGGTTTTTCCTTGGGCATTTTGACCCGTGAAAATGGCACCGGCAGGAGATGTGTCCAGCGCGAGAGAACTGAAGCAGCGGAAGTCCAGGAGGCGGAGGTTTTGAAGCACGGGGTTGGGATGAGGATGTTTGAGCGCAAAGAATGGGAACAAGTTCTTTGTGTTTTCTTGAGCTTTCGATTGATTAGGGTCTGTCGAGAACCGGGATGGGAAAGTCTTTGTTCGGAATACGGGCTTTGTCGATGAGCTTGAGAAGTTCGACGATTTTTTCCGGGTGATTTCCGGCGAGGTCGTTGGTCTCGCCGATGTCTTTGGAAAGATCGAAGAGTTCGGTCGTGGTTTTATCGGGAAGAGCGAGTTTGGTTTGCACGAGTTTCCAATCGCCGACTTGAATCGCACGGCGGATGTTTTGCTCGTGGTGCTCCCAATAAAGGTGAGGGTGTTTGGGTTGTTGGCTCTTGCCTAACAGAGTGCTGGCGTAAGAAATGCCTTGGATGTCTGTGGGTGGTTTTTGGTTCGTAAGTTCGCAGACTGTGGGGAGGAAATCCCAGAAGGCGGAGGGATGATCCGAGGTTTGGTTGGGTTTGATGGAAGCTGGCCATGAAGCGATGAAGGGAACGCGGATACCGCCTTCGTAGAGATCGCGTTTGCCACCACGGAGCGGTCCGTTGGAATCGAGAAGTTCGGGTTTGTAGCCACCTTCGGAGTGTGGGCCGTTATCGCTCGTGAAGATGATCAGAGTATGATCTAACAGATTTTGTTTTTTTAGAGATGTGATGATTTTACCGACCGAGTCGTCGAGGTATTTCATCATGCCGATATAGTTGGCTTTGACTTCACGGGTTGGGGTGTAGTGCTTTTCCTGAGTGCCGGAGATTTCGTTTTTAACAGAAGGCCTTACCTCTTCGAGTTCCTTTTCGCGCGCGATGACAGAGGCGTGTGGTGCGGGATAGGATAGAATCAGGAAGAAGGGTTTTTCCCGATTCTGCCGTGTGATGAAGTCCAGGGTTTCTTTGGTGTAGAGTTCGAGATCGTAATCGGTTCCGGTGTGGAGTTTGTTGTCAGGAAAGATGATTTTTTCGGTGTTTCTATAGACAAATGACGGATAACGGTAATGGGCGTCACCATGGTTGGTGGTTCCGTAGAAGAAGTCGAAACCGTTATGAATGACGGATTCCGGATTTTGAGTATTTCCAGTGACGCAGGATTTGCCGATCATGGCGTTATGGTAACCCGCGGCTTTGGTGATTTTGGCGACGGTGATTTCATTGTCCGGAATTGAGAACTGACCGTTGCCTCGAATGGAGGCGTGGCCTATGTCCTTTCCTGTCATCAAGGCGCAGCGTGAGGGGTTGCAGACCGTGGCACCGGAGTAGTGACGGGTGAAGCGGATGCCATTTGCGGCAAGTTGATCGATGTTCGGAGTGCTGAAATTTTTCTGACCGTAGCAGGATAGATCGTTGTAGCCGAGATCGTCCGTGATGATGTAGATGATGTTGGTTTTTTGAGCTGGGAGCGGAGAGCAGAGAGCCAGGAGGAACAGGGCGATTTTGAGAATCGCGGGGGGTGAAAACGGCAGTGATTTCATGGTGCGGATGATGGCTTAGTCGCTCAGATGGTCGAGGGCCTTTTGGTAAGATGAATTCGAGAGGTAATGACGGAGTTTGGCGTCGAACCCGGAATGGTGGGTTTCGACATAGGCATCGATTTCTTGGGAAATCGATTTCAAGGCTTCCAGATGCGTATCCGGATCGCGATCGCGGAAAGCGTGATCTGCGATCATGCTGAGGCGTTTGTTCAGAAGGGCTTGGAGCTCGGCGTGCATGGTTTGTTCGTATTTTGCACCGCGGATGCACAGAGATTGCGGTGGGTCGCAATGGAGAATCTAAGTTTTGGAGTTCAAAGCTCAATAAGAAAGCTGAATTGCGTTATGCAAGAACCGCGAGTCGGGAGACTCGCGGTTCTTCACAGATGTCGCTTTTTACATGGGAATATCATTGTCGTTCGGCGCTCAAACGCATCATATTTAAAACATGATTTCATTGATAATTGTTGTGGAGGTGAATCCGGATCAAGTGGATAAATTCATCACGTATCTCACTGAGGAGGCGGCTGATGCGATTGCAAATGAGCCGGGGTGTCGTGACTTTGTGATTTCGCAAAGCGTGACGGAACACCATGTCTTTACTCTCGCTGAGTTCTATGACGATGAGGCAGCACTGGAAGAACATCGTAAAACGCCTCATTTCCTGTTGTTTCAGGAAAGGGTTAGTAAGTATGCACTCATTATGAACAAGCGCGAAGTCGTGACGGGAAATGTGATTTTTCCTTCGGCAAGAAAGTTAAGGGCATAAAAATCCTCTTCTGCTGATTCTCTTTTCTCCCTGCGGTAGAAATACCTGAGATTTTGACTGCACTCTTTTAAATCAATCGGTCGCTTTTTTAAGAGCTGCTGCGACGAAGCCGGAGAAGAGAGGATGTGGGTGATTGGGTTTGGATAGGAATTCAGGGTGGAACTGGGCACCGATATAGAATGGGTGATTCGGGAGTTCGACAATTTCGACCAAACCTTCGTTGGCTGAGACGGAAGAAATAACGAGGCCTCCTTCCTGCAGGCGGTCTTGGTAATCGGAATTTACTTCGTATCGATGACGATGTCTTTCCTTGATGCGATCAGCGTTACCATAAAGATCGGCGGCCTTGGTTCCGGCAAAGAGGATGGATTCGGAAGAGCCGAGGCGCATGGTGGCGCCCATATCGGTGATACCTTTTTGTTCTTCCTGAAGGCAGATGACGGGATGTGGAGTGGCTTTGTCAAACTCGGTGGAGTTGGCGCCTTTGAGTCCGCATTTATTGCGAGCGAATTCGATGGTGGCGATTTGCATGCCGAGGCAGATCCCGAAGTAAGGAATGTTGTTTTCGCGCGCGTATTTAGCAGCGAGAATTTTCCCTTCGATTCCGCGATCTCCGAAGCCACCGGGCACGAGAATACCATCGACATCTCCGATCACGGATTTGGCACCTTGGTCTTCGATTGCTTCGGCTTCGACCCGGATGATCTGGACCTTGGTATCGTGATACGCGCCGGCATGGATAAGGGATTCGTAGATGGATTTGTATGCGTCCTGGAGTTCGATGTATTTTCCGGCGACGGCAATGGTGACTTTATGCTTCGGATGGATGACGCGTTGGACGAAGCCTTCCCATTTTTCCAAGTTGGGTGAAGGCGTGTGACCTAGGCCGATTTTATCGACGACGAGACGATCGATTTTATCTCTGCGGAGATCGAGCGGGCATTCGTAAATCGTGTGATCGACATCCCGAAAAGCGACGACGTTCTTTTTATCCACGTTGCAGAACATCGCGATTTTGCGGCGGTTGTCTTCATCGAGATCCGTTTCCGTGCGGCAAATGATGATATCAGGTTGGATGCCGAGCTCGCGGAGTTTGGCGACGGATTGCTGGGTGGGTTTGGTTTTCGCTTCTCCTGCAGCCTTGATGTAAGGCAGTAGGGTGACGTGGATGAAGCAGACATTTTCTTTACCGACTTCCAAAGCGAACTGGCGTAGGGCCTCGATAAAAAGCAGACCCTCCATATCCCCGACCGTGCCCCCGATTTCGGTGATGAGGACATCGACATCGGGATTGTTTTTGGTGACCGAGTGCATGCGGTCTTTGATTTCATCCGTGACGTGGGGAATGAACTGAACGGTTTTTCCGAGGTATTCGCCGCGTCGTTCTTTTTTGATGACGGAATCAAATACCTGACCTGAGGTGAGGTTGTTCATTTGAGATAGGATGCCGGAGGTAAAACGCTCGTAGTGACCGAGGTCGAGATCGGTTTCCGCACCGTCATCGAGAACATAGACCTCGCCGTGTTGGTAAGGTGACATGGTTCCGGGATCGACGTTAAGATACGGATCGAATTTTTGCATCAGGGTTTTGAGGCCCCGCGCTTCGAGAAGTGTTCCGATGGATGCCGCTGCGAGGCCTTTCCCGAGAGAGGAAACCACGCCGCCGGTGACAAAGATGTATTTCATAACTTTCAAATTCTAAATTTTAAACTTCAAGGAAGAGGCTTGTGGTTACTGATAAGGTGGAAGGAAGTGGATTGTGTTGCTTTAAAACTTTATAAACCTTGTGTTGAAAGGAGTCTTTCGATTTCACGGGCTTGTTCGGGAGTGTCGACACCGGGTGATGTGTCCGCGGTCAGGATGACACGGATGTTGGCGCCGTTTTCGAGGGCGCGGAGTTGCTCGAGGGATTCGGCTTGTTCCAGAGGAGATGGCGGCCAGGTGACGAAGGTTTCGAGAAAATCGCGGCGGTAGCCATAGATGCCTTTGTGTCGAAGGACTTGGAGGTTTTCCACTGCGTTACGGAAATAGGGAAGAGGAGAGCGGGAGAAGTAAAGGGCGTTACCGTTGAGTTTGATGACGACTTTTACGATGTTGGGATCCGCCACGACCGGATCGTTCGGATCGAGAGGATTGGCGGCCGTGACCATGTCCAAACTTGGATCTCCGCAGAGGGCTGTCGCGAGCTCATCGATGAGTTCGGGGTCGATGAGAGGTTCGTCGCCTTGGATATTGAGAATGTGTGTGGCTTGGGGAATGCTTTGGACGGCCTCGGCGAGTCGGTCGGTTCCGGTGGGATGATCAGGAGAGGTCATCACCGCTTTGCCGCCGAAATGGGCGATGGCTTTTGCAATGCGTTCGTCATCGGTTGCGATGATGATTTCAGAAAGTTTCGTGGCGAGTTTACAGCGTTCCCAAACGTGTTGGATGAGTGGTTTACCAGCGATGAGGTGAAGCGGTTTTCCGGGGAAGCGGGTGGAGCCCCAGCGAGCCGGAAGGATACCGATGATGTGGGGTTTAGAGACAGGCAGTGACACGCAATGAAATAGGTTGCGCGAACTTATGGAGGAGACGGGTGGACGGCAAGGACGGTTTTTCAAATTTCAATAATCTGTGCTCTGTGCTCTGTGCTCTGTGCTCTGTGCTCTGTGCTCTTTATGAATCGCCCATGCAGATACCCACGGCGCGGGCGACTTGGACGAATTCGCCGTCGGGGTCGACGAGGCGTAGTTTGTTCACAGCTTCCTCGATCGTCACGGAATCCACGTGGTAGGCTTCGTAAGACACCATGCGGCCAAAAGCTTTTTGTTTGGCGAGATTGACAGCCATGACTCCGAAGCGCATTCCGAGAATGCGATCGAACGCGGTGGGTGCACCGCCACGTTGCAGATGCCCTAGGGTCGTGGCGCGGGTCTCTTTTTTTGTGAGTTCCTGCAGGCGGGCGGCCACTTGCTCGGAGATACCCCCTAATCGGATTTCGCCAGTGCTGTTTTTATCGATCGTGACGAGTTCGCCGTCTGGAAGTTTTGCGCCTTCTGCAACGACAACCAATGTTGCATGCTGTCCTTGCGCATCGCGATTTTTGATGAAGTCCGCGATTTTTTGAAGAGAGAAAGGGATTTCAGGAAGCAGAATGACGTTGGCACCTCCGGCGATGCCACCCCAGAGCGCGATCCATCCGGCATGGCGACCCATGACTTCAAGCACCATCACGCGTTTGTGTGATTCGGCGGTGGTATTAAGGCGATCCAGCGCATCCACAACCGTCGTGACGGCACTGTCGAAGCCGAAAGACATCGCGGTTGCGGAGAGATCGTTATCAATCGTTTTCGGGACGCCGATGATTGGCCAACCCTGACGGAAAAGCTGAAGTCCGGTGGTGAGTGAACCATCTCCGCCGACAATGATGAGGGCTTCGATTTCAAGTTGGTCGATGGTGCGACGGGCGCGATCGATGATTTCTTTTGGTATTTCAGTGACGTTGCCGACGCCGATTTTTGCGGAGAAATGGCCTTTGTTCGTGGAGCCAAGAATGGTGCCGCCAAGCTTAAGGATACCCATGGTGTCCTCGGGTGTGAGAAAGCGGTAATCACCGGGAGGGAGTAAACCTTCGAATCCGTCTCTGAAACCGATGACTTCCCAGCCGATTTTATGTGCGGCACCGACCACACCATGAGTCACGGCATTGAGTCCGGGACAATCTCCGCCGCTGTTTAGGATGCCGATACGCATAAATTTCAAATTTCAAATCTCAAAAAACAAGTAGAGGTATAATTAAAAAAATAAGCAGAATCGATAATCATTGAAATTTGAAATTTAAAATTTGAATTTTATTTTACGGGTGGGGGTGTGGCTAGGAGTTCGTATTTTGGATTTTTCACCACGGCCCCGGCGGCAAGCCATGAGTTATAGTAGGCCCAGCCATCGCGGAGCAGTTTACGTGAGCGATTGAAGCGATCCGGGCTGTTGAGTAAGACGACAATGAGGCGTCGTGGGGTGACTCCTTTGTTGCCGTCCGGCTTGGTTCTGACAAGTGGATCGCGATCCATGCAGGTGGAGAGGCAAGGTCCAGCGTTTTGTGTGGTACCGGTCTTGATGCCGAGGATGCCCGTTTCACCCACGAGCTCGTTGGTGTTGGTGATGGTTTTGCCGACCCCGTTGATTTTCACTTCACGGGATGGTTGGCGGGTGATGAAGGTGATGGGATTACGTCGCATTGCGTGGATGGAAAAGCGTGCAATATCTGCGGCGGTGGAGTAACCGGGTTTGGGTTCAAGATCCAGACCATGCGGGTTGGTGAAACGGGTGTTTTTTGCGAGAACGAATTTAGCCAGTTGATTCATCTCTCCAACGAATGCTTGGACGGGATCGCCCGTCAGTCCACGACGTGAAAGGATATTGCTACCGACATGGTTGGCGATGGCAAGAGCAGCGTAGTTATCGGATCGCAGGAGGGATGCGTAGAGAGCATCTCTCAATGTCATCGTATCGCCGACCTTGAGGCCGATTGCACTCGCTTGACCGAGAAGATTTGCGGATTCAGGGATAGTAAGAGCCGTCGTACCCAGATCGGTCTCAGTAGCGGTCGCCCAATCGACCGCGACGATAGCTGTGGCAATTTTCGTTAGGGAAGCAACCGAGCGCTTGGTTGTGGCGCCGGATGCGGAAAGCACTTTTCCAGAATAAGCCTCTACGACGATGTGAGACTCTTGTGCAAAAAGCGTCGATGTCAGAAAAAGGAGTGAAGCAAACACGTAGCGCATACAGATTAGAATAATTAAGAAAACCGAAGTTTCAATCGCGAAACAGGAATTTTGTAACCCCAAAAAACAGTCACACGGCGAAAAACAGATTTTACAATCTTTGTCACGGCCACGACAAAAATTGTGAATTAAGGCGTTGAAATTTTTACAATCTTTGTCGTGGCCGTGACAAAGATTGTGAGTGGTAAGATGAGATGATTGTTTTTGCTGGGTCAGGCTAGGGTGGAAATCTTGTAAGGTGAGGGGAGTGTTTCAGTTTTTGGCTTGGGGAGTGTTTTCGTTTTACTTTTTAGGGATTTGGGTAGTTTTGAGGTGTGATTGAGTTTTTCCAGGATAGTGGGGTGTGGTTGGTGACGGGGAGTTTGTTGCTTGTGGGATTGGTGGGATGTGTGGTGCCGGCTTTGCCGGGGCATTTGTTTATTTTGTTGGCGGCTATCGGGTATCGGTTGATGGTTGGGACAAGTGCTGGGATCGCTTGGTGGGGATTTGGGATTTTGGTTTTACTGATGGCGATCTCGCAGATTTTTGAAATTGTCAGTGGATCGCTGGGGAGTCAGTGGTTTGGTGGGACGAAATGGGGGGCGTTGGGGGCTTTGGTGGGGGGACTTGTCGGATTGTTTTTTCTGCCTTTCGGATTATTGCTTGGTCCGTTGATTGGGGCGTTTGGGTTTGAAAGCTTATTTGCAAAAAAGGAGGTCAGGGAGTCTGCAGTGTCTGGGGTCGGCAGCATGGTGGGCACTCTGGTGGGGATTGTAGTGAAGGTGATGGTGGGGGTTGTGATGATTGTTTGGTTCTTTTTGGATATTTGGGTGATCAAATAGAAGAGTGAAGAGTGAAGAGTGAAAGGTGGGGAATGGAGGACAGGGGAGGTATCAAATTCATTTTTTGAAGTTTAGAGTTTAAAATTTAGAATTTCGATTTTGCTTTCAGGTTTTCAGGTTTTCAGCGTTTACTGTCGGTGCCGTCTCCTGGACGGTCGCGATCAGGGCGCGAGTTCTGGTTGAGGAAAGTCCGGACACCATAGAGCAACTTGCCTTGTGAAAGCAGGGAACGTGAGTCGAGAGACAAGCGGATGGACAGTGCAGCAGAAAATACACCGCCGATGGCTCGGAAGAGCACAGGTAAGGTTGAAATGGTGGGGTAAGAGCCCACCGCGCCGAGGGTAACCGGAGCGGCAATGAAAACCCCAGGTGGTGCAAGACATAACAGGGAAAGGACTGCTCGTCCGTTCACTCCCGGGTATTAGTCGCACTTCGCGCGAGCGGAGCGCTCGGTGCAAGCCGAGTTGAGAGAAATGACCGTCCAGCTTCGGGTAAAACCGAGGTGGACAGAATCCGGCTTACAGGGAGACGGCACCCTTTTTTTATAGCGGAGAGCTAAGAGCGGAGAGGGAAGAGAAGAGAGGAATTCGGGATGCGCGAGTGGACTCGCGCGGTCCTATTTTCTGTGGATGGGCCGCTTGGGTTTGCGAATATCGGGCGCCGTTTTGTTCGCGTCGTTCGCACTGCCTGGAGCGATGCTTGGATCGACAAGGGGAGGCAGCTCCGGGCCGTCCGCGAAAAGGCGGGCTGGGTCTGAGACATCGTAGCGGTTATCCATGTTGGTTTGGACAGAGTTGAGGGATTTGGAGCCATTTACGATGGATGGCTGGATGAAGATCATCAATTCATCACGATCGATGCCTTTGCTTTTGGTTGAGAATAAACGACCGAGCCCTGGGATGTCGCTGAGGATAGGAATGCCGGTGACGGTTTCATTGTCGTTGCTGGTAATTAGGCCCCCGAGGACGATGGTTTGGTTGTTCGGAACGGTGACGGTGGTGAGCAGCTCGCGGGTATTTATCTCAGGAATATTTCCTAACCCTTCGATAGGTGTATCTTTACCGATACTATCGCTGACCAGAGCGATTTGTAAGGTGATTTCCTTTTCCGAATTAATAAGTGGAATGACTTCGAGCTTCAATACCACATCGCGGTATTCGACATTGGTAGATACGCCGCCGCCTGTAAATGAATTCGAGTTTGTGGGGATCGCAACGCGTTTACCTGATGAGATCGTGCCTTTTCGGTTGTTAGCGGTGAAGATGGATGGACGGGAAAGGATAGTGAAATCGCTCTTTTCTGAGAGTAATTTCACATAACCGGCAAGTGAATTGCCGATTTTTCCATAGAGTGACAAGCCGCTTTGGTTAGGGAATGTGCCAGCTACAAGCCCTGTAATAGGATCGACAAGTCCAGTAGGATCGGAACTGGTGGTACCTTCACCTCCGATATTCGAAAAGCCAAGTCCACCTTTTTCGCCACCGCGGAAGGAGCGAATCCAATCCACTCCAGTTTTGGTCGATTTGCCAAGTGAGAGTTGTCCGAAGACCGTTGAGATCATGACTTGGTCGGCTTTCACATCGACCTGATCGAGTAGTTTTTCGATGATTTCCACGCTGGATGGAGGGCCTTGGACGATGATGGAGTTGGTGATGTTGTCGGCGACAAGAAGCGTTCGGCCGACGAGGAGCGAAACCGGTGCCGAGTTGGCATCGGGTTCCTGGAGGGAGTCGCCTCTGTTTGCACTGCTTCCGCCAGAATTTCCCATGCCTCCGAAACCTGAGTTGGAAGTATTTCTGTTATTGGTGTTGTTATTGGAGGAGCTGCCAGTTGGTTGTCTGGAGGTTGTATTCCTTGATGTGCCGGGCTGGGATGGGTTAGTTGCATCGGCTCCGCTGGTTCCGGTTCCCGAAAAAGCGCGGGTTAGAGCATCACCGGCGATAGGGAGGAAATCGGCAACCGCGAGGAATTCGAGTTTTCTGCGAAGGAAATTGCGTTGGTCTGACTCGACATCAAACTGAGCGATAAGGCCTTCGATGAAGAGAATATCGACCGGACGACCGATGGCGACGATGCGGTTGGTGCGGGCATCAGGAATGATTTGCAAGGGGGTTTCCTCACCGGAAGAGGTGCCGCCGGGATCCTTATTGATTGCCGTCACATCATTGACTATTCCGGGAGTTTGGGGGGCACGTTGGATTCCGGCGGTGAGCTTGGTTTCTTGCTGATTTCCAAGCATTTCGTTGAGCGTGGTGGCCAGCTCGGTGACATCGGCAAATTTCACCGTGATGAAGCGATTCGTGACCAGGCTGGAGGGTTTGTCGATTTGGACCCTGATATCGATGAGTTTACGAATCAGCGAGGTGTTTTCGGTTATGATCACGGCGGCTGCGTTAGGGACGGCGGCGATGGATCCAAAGGCGCCGAATTGACCGATGATCTGTGTGAAAGTGCGAACGGCTTCATCGGGTTTGATGTGATCGAGCTTCATCACATAGGAAATCACGGCATCGCCTTGAGGGAGCGGGTCGTCTTCAGTAAAGACCGGAACACCGATGTTGGTGGGTCTGATTCCTCCGGAAGCGAGGGTTAGGAAATCGAGATTGGAGTCTGTGGCATCTGGGACAAAGATGAAATTCTCTATCGTTGCCGTCTTTTTGAGGATTTCCGAGGCTTTGGCGTAGGTGAGAGGGTTTTCAGGTGAGGCATCGATCACGAGAGCGAAGGATGCTTTGGAGGCTGCCGATGAGACGATAACCCTACGACCCGTGTATTTGGTGTAGAGGCCGGCGAGTTCGTTGCCGTTGCATTCGGTGAATTCGATTTTTTCCTTAATCAGGGTGTTATCGCCCGCAGGTTTTTTATCTTTTACCTGAACATTTCCGGGAATAGCGGGTTGTTCGCGATCCTGAGAAAAGAGAGGAAGGCAGGTAATTTGAAATACGGTCAGAAAAATAAGGTAGCGGCTCATTCGGTGATGGGGAAGTTGATGCACGGATTCGGAGGAAAAGAGAAGGGTTACAGTGATCAGTTGCGACTGGGTCTGGATTGCGGACTGTTGCTGGGGGGCTTTTGTTGCGATGGTTTGACCGGAGGAATGATTCTGGGGCGAGTGGTCGTGTTAGGAGTGGCTTGGCCACCGGGAGGGGTGGGTTGGCTTGGGTTGACGATGCCGGGAGCGTTGTTAGCGGGATTTGTCGTTGAGGCAGGGGCGTTGAGAACCACAAGATTGGGTTCGAAGCGCACCACGCCTTCGATATTTCCTTTTTTGAGAGTTACGGTTGTGCCGAGACTTATCTCGGGATTGCGATTTACTGAAACCACTTCAAACCCAGAGTCATTCCCGAGCTCGATGATGATTTTTTTGGCGTTTTTGTCTTTCTTGTTGGCGATGGTAATCCGGTAACCTCCTTCAATGGGAGCGATGCCTGTGAGGTGGTAATCATCGAGGGGGTTGCTCATTTTTGTGTCACCGGTCACTATCGGTTTGGTCGTAAAGGGGCTGTTCAGCCAGAGTCCGCTGTAAAACTGGTGAGGTTTCTTTTCTGGAACCTGTGCGAGAGAGATTGAGCACAGCATCATGCCCAGAAAAGCGATGAAGAGGAACGGTTTCATGATTCTGTTATATTTCGGCAGGGAACCATTGGGATATGACGGCGCTGCAGTCGATGAGTTTGTCGTCCTGAGTGTTCGGATTTAGGCGGATTTGGATGGCGGATCGAAAGGCGGATGGTTCGTTAACGGCATTGAGCCAGCGATAAAGGGATTCCTCCCTGCCTGTGACGCTGATTTTAATTTGGGCGCGATGGTAGTGTTTGCCTGTGGTATCTGTGGGGAGGAATTCTTGGGGCTTGACGGTTAGTCCAGCTGCGATTGCTTCTTTTTCAATGAATGCCTGAAGCTGGCCTTGGACAGTTTGCGCATCTGTTTGGGCGGGTTCATAGTCAGCGAGCCATTGCATTTGTTCTGCGTATTGCGCCGCGTTATCTTGGCTGGTTTTGGCCTGTTGGAGCTCGATTTTTGCTGTTTCCAGAGCGTTCTCAAAAAGATTTTTTTTCTGCAGATATTGGGAATAGAGAAAAAGATTGAGCATCAAAAACCCCGCGAGGAGCAAGAGAGAG
The DNA here is from genome assembly GCA_945873125.1 of Prosthecobacter debontii. GTDB lineage: Bacteria > Verrucomicrobiota > Verrucomicrobiia > Verrucomicrobiales > Akkermansiaceae > Luteolibacter. The sequence goes on along the minus strand of CAMCBV010000005.1, from coordinate 4,958 downwards.
AGTAATTTTTTTTCGCGGGATGACATGTGAGAAGTGGGGGGGAAATTAGTTTGGGAAAGCGTGTTTGTCAGTGAAAAAGCTTAGAGATTAATCCGAAGAATCTGGAAGAGTTATGGTGTGGCTTGGGGAGATGAAGCGACGAAAGTGAATTCCCAGCCACGGTTCGATTGTCGGGGGCTGCCATCTTCCCATCGATAATGGGTGAGATCGTTGCTTTTTTTGAGGTTTAGAGAAAATTGTGTGATGGCTTGGGACTGTGGAGCCTCACCCTCCAAGAGGATGTCAGTAGCCGATATCGTTGCGATTTTCAGACGAAGTCCGGAGTTGGCAGGGATGCACTTGGAAATGCGGTGCAGGACGTCCACCGTATTGTATTCGCGGCTGATGCCGTATTCGAGTTCGTCCCATTTTTCAATGTGCAAGGCGAAGCTTTCACGTGCGGGTGCGATGATGGCAGCGCTTTCTTTGATTTTTTGGGTGGAGGAATGGGTTTTCCATAGGTCAAAGCCCAAGTAACCGATCACACCGATATAGAAAAGGGCGACAGCGGCGATGGTGAAAATCGTGTTTTGGCGTCTGCGGGCAGCACGGCGGGCGGCGCGGACATCGGCAGGAAGGAGAGAGCTACACTGCTCTGGAAGAGATGGAGCGGGTTTCGGGAAGAGATCGACCTGGATGGTCAAGGCTTTTGCCAGCTCAGAGGTTTGAGTCTGAGTATCGTTTGACCAGACGATGGCTCTGTCCGGCTTAATCTCAATGCCTTGCATGGAGAGCTGGGCGATGGCGATGCGGATTTCGCGGATCAGGTTTGCATCTGGAGAAACGCCTATTGAAGCGGTGGACTGGCTGTAAATGAGTTTCCCCTCATGATGGATGGCAAAGACCCATTGATTCAACTCACGCCAGAGGTTCAGGGTGTTGCCTTGACTTGGAAAGGAGCGGGCGGAGATATCGAAAGCTTTCGGTGATTTGGAGGGCAGGGCTTCCGTCGTCGGATTTCGGAGGACCATGTATAGTAAAGTCGACTCCTCAGCTGAGGTGGAGATGGGAAAAATGTCCGTAAGTTGACCCGCGAGAGGATCGGGGCGCAGTCCGACGCGTTCCGCATGCGTGGCGGCCAGATCGGGAAAAAGAGATGCATCGCCGGTTTGCACATGTAACGGGAGTGCGGTGAGTGCCTGAACGGGAAAGAAAAAGATCAGATCCCCAGCGGGAAGATTTGCAATTTCCGAGGGATGTTTGACGGGGTGCGAGGAATGAAGTGTCGCAGCTTGGTTTGGCACAATCGACCAAATCTCCCATTCGGTTTCACCGGGGATGAGAAGATAAGTAGAATTGGATTTTGCCATGGCGTAGTGAAGAGTCTTTGGAGTTGGGGGGGATGATTATCAGGGAATGATCTCGTTGGTGCGGCTGAGCAGGATGGGTTTTCCGGTGCGATTTTTGACAATGGCGATGATGCGGCGTTTGGATTCTCCGGAGCGGGCGGTTGAGCTGATGCGTGTTGTGGTATCGTTGATGGTAAAACGCTGGGCTATGTCTTGACGTGAATTTGCATCGATGCCAAGCAAGGAAATTGCGGAAGCGATTTCTTGGAAAGGGACATCATCTTGGGTATTTCGGATGCCGTCTTTACCACGGACCGTATTGGGGATGATTGACGCCTGGGCGGGGGTGACTTCAGCCGCCACGGAAATGAGTTCGGCATCCGCCTCGTTGATATCGAGTGTTCCTCCGGACCAGATGGTAAACCAATTTCTCCAATCTGGGCGCAGAGCCTCGATCTGATCCATGCCGCGCACGAGTCGCATTTCATTAAGATCATAAAACGGTCTGTTGAAAGGTTGGTTGATGCGCCCTATACGAATGTATTCCTCGGTTTCCGCTCCATTGAGAGCGACCTCCTGATCCGCGTCAACCCAGTCCGTAAAGGCATCGGTCAGAGCTTGTGCGGCATCAAGATCCAAGCCCCAGTTGATGAATATCGAGCGGATGAGGGTTTTGTCTTCCGCTAGGACAAGTGAGTTGATGTTGAAACGCGCGCTTTCAGAGGTGAGGGTGACATGGATTTCTTCGTTGTTTTCCTCATCGATGCGATGGAGTAACGGGTCATTGCGCTCCACAACCGGGTTGGCTCCGATGGCGATCCCCATTTCCGCGAGTTGTAAGGCACGCGAGCCGTGGATTTTGGAAGTGGTGATCTCTGCGTCGAATGAGATGACGCGCAGGGTCGTGATCGCAGCGAGTGACAGAATTGCGATCAGCCAGAGCACCGCAATCAAGGCGATACCTTGGCGAGCTGAAATCCGGCGATGTAGGGCGTGGATCCTCATTCTGACGGATTCGGGTTGGGAGTGGGAGTTGGAACGGATGGCACGCCTGGAGAAGGAATTCCGGGAGATGTCGGGTTTTCCTTGTTCATGCTTTGCTGTTGGAGTTGGCGCATGTAAACTTCCGGGTTTTGTTTGGGAGGAATCCAGAATACGTGGCGTAGAGGTTCGCCCTCGGCACCGAACGCGCAGCTGAGTTCCATTTGCAAGGGCAGCTTTCCGGATCCGTTCCAATCGAAAACATATTCCATCTGGCTGGGATCAAGGACACGCCATTCGAAATAGCGGACATCGGTCAGGAGGATGATTTCCGCAAAAGGCTTTTCATCAGTGGCCGTTGATCCGAATCCAGTGCCCGATGCATTGGTCGAGCTTGGATCGAGGATAGGGTTTTCATAGTATCTGAGAACGATATCCAGATAACCCGAGCGGCGCATCACGGTAGATAACTGGATGGCTTTTGCGGTGCGTTCCTGATCACCCCATGTGAAAGAGAGGGGGACGTTTTCAAGCGTCAGATCGCTGAGGTAATGGGCTCCTGAATCAGTTGACTGAAGATTGAGATTTGTATTTCCGGGGAGTTCGGAAAAGCGTTTTTCAAGCAGATCAAAAAACGCTTGGTGGAGCATTTCCTCATTTTGGGTTTTGACGACCGAGTTACCCAGGCTGAGGGATGCTTGGGCCGTGGCGAAAACCATGCCGAATAACATGGCGATTAGCAGAAGGGCGACCACGAGTTCCAAAAGGGTAAATCCTCTGGCTTGCTTCTGTTTATGACCACCATTGGATTTCATGGCTGATACATCAGGTTGTAGCGCCATGTTTCCACGGAGCGGGATTGCCATTTTCCGTCAGCGAACCAATTTGCAGTGATCTCGATTCGATACATGTCCTGCAGAACTTTTCCGTCTTGGTTTTCCAAATCATCGATGGGGGAAACGACGACATCGAGTTCAATGTCGGTGCCCTCAATAGGGATTTGGGTGGTGCCTTCTTCGAGCGTGGGGAAGGAGAGTTGTTCGGTCAGAGCTGACTCCAAAATACGGGTGATTTTGAGCTCAGTTTGTGCCAGGGTTGCGGTTTCCGCCATGCGGTGAAATGCCACCACAAGTCCCGTGCAAGCCATGGCGAAAATACCCAGCGCGACAATCACTTCCATCAGCAGGAAGCCATTGGGTTTGCCGGATGATTTTTTGGAAGATTTCAAAAACGGGAATGGGATTTGAAAAGGTTAATTGGCCTCGAGTTCGGAATCCGCAATGCTGGCAGTAAGCGGGTGATAGGTGTCTTGTGCGTAGCTGTTGTTCAGATCGAGACGGACGGTGATGGGTTCGCACAGGCCATCCGGATCGAAGCGCCAGATCGGAAAAGATTTTTCAGTGGGAGTAATAAACGATTGGGTGTTCCAATGGCGGAAGGTCAATGTGATGTTGGGATCTATATTGAGAGTTTCGATAAGATCGGCTCTCACTTCCTGATCGCTAGACCTGCCCCCGATCTCATTTCCTAGCGCCGTAGTGCGTTCGTTTTCACGAGTCTGGGAAAGGGGACGCAAGTTGATGGAGTTTGCGCGAAACTCAATCGCGTAGGGTTTTTGGTGTAAAATGGCTGCAGCACGGGCTTTTTTGGCGAGTATCTCGATCTCACTGGATTGGTTGCGCAGAGCGCGTTCGGACGATGTCAGGACGACTGCTGCAACCGATCCCGCGGCGATCAAACCGATGATAATGAGAACCACGATGATTTCGATCAGCGTGAAGCCTCTGGTGTTTGATGAACCGCAAATCGGTGCGAATGAATTCAAATTCGATAGGTTTCTGCCAAACGGATGCACAGGCGGCAGAAGGTTACGGGACTTCTTGAGATGTGCGCTCGAAAACAATGGATTGGATTTCCTAGTGATTCCTTCAAGCCGGATGTTTCATGGAAGTGATAGCCGGAAATGCGGTGCGCTAGTCTTGGGAGGACATATCGTCATCGGTGTTTTCCAGTTGATCCGGGCCAAAAGTGTAAATTTCAAAGTCGGAGGAGTCCTTTTTTCCCGGATTGCGGTAGCGATAAGGCACTCCCCAAGGATCGGTTGGGACGCCTTTTGAACCGGCGGATGTCCATCTTTTGGGTATGGGAGGGGTGGAGGGTTTGGTAAAGAGAGCGCCCAGACCCTGTTGGGTGGTTGGTGCGTTATTTGCGAGCATCTTGTAATTCAATACGGCTGCCCGGAGATTGTTAAAGTCACTTTCCACACGTTGGATTTTGGCACCGTCACCGAGTTTGTTGAGACCGACGATCGACCCACCGATAATCACGGCGATGATGCCCAGCACGATGACAATCTCCAAGAGCGTGAAGCCATTGGGTTTGGAGCTAAGAAAGGAGGGGTGGGGAGAATGAATTTTCATGAATGGATTGGCTGAATACGGATTTATCCTAGGTCAGAAGACGTCTGTGTCAACTTTCTGGGTGAGGCTCTTCTTGGGTCCGTGTTGCCTCATTGAAGCGGACACCGAAAAGATTTTCCGGATGGCAGTTGAGAACTCCGTTGCCTCATAAAAGAGGACACCGTGGCGCCAGCCATGGAAATGAGTGAGAAAAGCATCGAAGAATACACCGAAAAGATGCGCGGCAGAT
>CAMCBV010000004.1 GCA_945873125.1 Prosthecobacter debontii | reverse complement strand
AATATTCGATGAAGTCACCTGTGACACGTTTCGCCTCTTCAAGGTCAAGTGGCGTGAGCGGACGGATGGCCTGATCTTTGAGTGTTTGATGGAAACGTTCGAGTTTGCCGTTTGATTGTGGGTAGTAGGGGCTGGTCATCACATGGCTGACCTGCCACTGCGCGATGAAGGATTTGAACTCTCTGCTTTTGAACTGGGAGCCTTGATCACTGATGATGCGAGGACGGGGCGAGCGGTCAAAAGCTGCCGCTCCCTTCTCAAAGAAGGTTTTTTTGCCACTGATAAAAAAAGTGTGGAATGGAGCTGATGCTCGTCGCAGATGACAGAGATCGGCTTGTTTTCAACAAGGTGTAATTTCAAGAGCCTGACTTTTTCCTCGGCGGAAAAATGGTGGCGTGAACGGGCGGATTCGGATTGATTGTCTTTTGGTTTCATGGTCGGTGCGGGTTGACCGGCCATAGTTTAACTCAGTGTGTCAAATCAGACATTCCGTTTGAGGCGGGACAGAGGGAAGAATTGCGTTATCGGTGTTTGGTCATCAAGGACAGCGCTGAGTTCAACATCAAAGGCCAATCTCTTGATTTCCTGACTTCTCGATTCAGCCAGCCGGAGGAACGGCTCTCCTATATGGGACGCAACAAATAGCCGGCGACCCAGCCTTGAGCGCCGGATTCATTCTCGCACCAATGCCAGCCATGGATTTGCTGCAATGAGGTAAGTTTGTCTCCACGAGTGATCTTCAGAACCGTCGGATCAAAGGACTGGGTGGCAGCCCAGCGATCCTCACCGAGGGGCTCAAGAAATTCAGCGGGAACATAACCATTCCGGCCCGACGAGTCAGTCGCCCAAATCCAGCCGGGCCATGTCTTGTCTGCGGGTCCACTGGTCACTTCCTGGCCGGCTTCGAGACGGATCGCCTGGGTATTATTTTCCTCATAATCCGCATTCGCGGTGAAACCCTGCTTCTCCATGATCACTTTGCTTTTACCTTTTTACAGCCTTTGCCTGAACCTCCATCCGGATTTGACGTATCGAAAAGCAATTCCTCGGTTCCTTCCTTGCGGGTGACCCGAACTTTATCGCCCGTTTTGACGGTACCCCTTAACAAAGCTTCAGCCAACGGATCTTCCAAGTAACGCTCAACCGCACGGCGCATCGGACGAGCACCGTAATTCGGATCGAAGCCTTTTTCGCTAAGCAGCTCGCGAGCTTCCTCGGCAAGGGTCATATCGATACTTTTCTCTTTCAAGCGAGAAACCAACTTGGAAACTTCGAGATCGACGATCTGATTGAGATCCACTTTTTCCAACATGTGGAACACCACGAGATCATCCAAGCGATTTAGGAACTCCGGTTTGAAATAGCGTTTGGATTCATCAAGAATCTTCTCCTTCATCCCTTCGAAATCAGATTCATCCGCATTCATCGCGCCGAATCCGAGCGAAGTCTGACGCTTGATCGTCGAGGCTCCGACGTTCGAGGTCATGATGATGATCGTGTTGCGGAAATCGATTTTACGTCCCAGAGAATCCGTCACCGTTCCGTCTTCCAAAATCTGGAGCAGAAGATTCATGACATCCGGATGGGCCTTTTCAACCTCGTCAAACAAAACGACCGAGTAAGGACGACGACGCACCGCCTCGGAAAGCTGACCGCCTTCTTCATAGCCAACATATCCCGGAGGAGACCCGATCAAACGGGATGCGGTGAATTTCTCCATGTATTCCGACATATCGATTTGGATCAGCGCCTCTTTGTCACCAAACATGAAATCCGCAAGGTTTCTTGCGAGGTAGGTTTTACCCACACCCGTAGGGCCGAGGAAAAGGAAAGAGCCGATCGGACGTTTCGGATCTTTGAGATCCGCGCGTGAGCGACGAAGTGCTTTGGAAATCGCAACAACCGCTTCATTCTGGCCAATGACCCGAGTCTTCAGTTCGTCCTCCATTTTAAGGAGTTTCTCGGTTTCCTTCTGCTCCATGCGCTTCAGAGGAACTCCGGTCCATTTGGAAACCACCGCCATGATATCCTCATCATCCACGACAACGACTTTTTCTTCAGACGAAGCACGCCAATCTTTCAGCGTGTCCTCGAGTTTCTTTTTGGCGTTTTTCTCATCGTCACGCAGTGAAGCCGCTTTTTCAAAATCCTGTTCGGCGATCGCCGCGACTTTGAGCTTATTGATTTCCTCAATCTCCAATTCCGCTTCCTTGATCGATGGCGGACGCGTCATCGTGCCGATTCGCGCCTTGGCGCCCGCTTCGTCCAAGACATCAATCGCCTTGTCCGGCAAATAGCGGGCAGTCAGATAACGAGAAGTCAGTTTTACCGAAGCCTCAATCGCCGCAGGCGTATAGAGAGCCTTATGGTGAGTTTCATATTTTTCACGCAGGCCCTGCAAAATCAGGATCGCATCCTCGATGGAGGGCTCGTCCACTTTGACCTGTTGGAAACGACGCTCCAGCGCCGAATCCTTCTCGATGTATTTGCGATACTCATTGAGTGTCGTCGCGCCGACACATTGCAATTCGGAACGGCTGAGCGCCGGCTTGATAATATTGGAAGCGTCCATCGCTCCCTCGGCGGAACCCGCTCCAACGATGGTGTGAAGCTCATCGATAAAGAGTATCACGTTCTTCACTTTACGGATTTCATCCATCACCGCTTTGATGCGCTCCTCAAACTGGCCGCGGTATTTCGTTCCCGCGACCATAAGTGCGAGGTCTAGAGTTATCACCTTTTTATCACGCAGCAGTTCCGGAACATTTCCACTCACGATCTCTTGCGCCAGACCTTCGACGATGGCGGTTTTACCCACACCGGCCTCGCCGATCAGCACCGGATTGTTTTTGGTACGGCGGCAGAGAATCTGAATCACGCGTTCAATTTCAGATTCACGCCCGATCACCGGATCCAGCCCGCCCTCCTGTGCGAGCTTGGTCAAATCGCGCCCGAATGCTTTAAGAGCTGGCGTTTTGGATTTCCCTTCACTGGATTCCTGCGGACCGGATTCAGGTTGGTTTTCAGCCCCATCTTCAAACACACCCATATCCTCATCCTCGTCTTCATCGTCATCATCATCCATATCCTCGGGTGAGAAATTGGGATCGATCTCAGCAAGAATTTCATTACGGGTGCGTTGGATATCCACATCCAACCTTTTCAAAACACGAGCGGCGACGCCTTCCCCTTCACGAAGCAAACCCAGCAACAGATGCTCAGTACCAACGTAGGAATGATTAAGTGCTTTGGCTTCCTTGTTGGCGAGTGCCAGAACTTTTTTGACGCGCGGCGTATAGGGGATGTTTCCCGGACTCTTCTGAGGAGGCCCTGAGCCCACTTCCTTTTCTACCTCCATCCGAACGGTATCAAGTTCAAGACCCATGCGCTCGAGCACATTGACGGCAACACCTTGGCCGAGCTTAATCAGACCCAAAAGCAAATGCTCGGTGCCAACGTAGGCATGATTGAAACGATCCGCCTCTTTCCTTGCCAAGGCCAGGACTTGTTGCGCTCTAGGAGTGAAATTGTTCATGATTTAATCGGGTTGATCACCTGAGTCAGGGCGGTCTGCCTTATGACCTGATGAAAAGTTATATGGAGAATCGAGGGATTGCAAACGGGAGCGTAAGATTTCTGCACGGATTGAATCGCGATGTTCCGGAGATAATTTCATGCCAGCATGAAGCTGGAGGTGCGCTTGTTGGATATCCATCAATAACGAATCGCATAAATTCACGGTTTCTTTGGCGAAAAAACCGAGATTACCGCCAAGGCGCAACAGGGAAAGGTAATTCAACGCCTCCTTGGAATCGATGAGAAAAGCATGCCGTAAAACTCCGTATGCGCGGCCGATTTTGTCCGCGACCATGTCTGGGTCATCTTCCATCAGCTTTTCGCGCGCATTTTGCTCATGGCTGGCAACCTGGGATATGACACGTTCCAAGCGACGGATGATGGCTTCCTCACTCTCGCCCAGCGTCGATTGATTGGAGATTTGATACAGATTTCCAAGTGATTCCGTTCCCTCACCATAGAGACCCCGTACTGCCAGGCCGATCTTATTAACGGCTTGCAAGACTTGTCCGATCTGATCGCTCAACACCAACGCCGGAAGGTGCAACATGGCTGAGGCTCTCATCCCAGTTCCGAGATTGGTTGGGCAGGTCGTCAGATATCCCCAATGTGGATCAAACGCATAATCAAGCTTCTGCTCCAGTTCGCTATCCAAATCATTCAGAGCCTCATAAGCTTCCGTAAGTTGCAGCCCGGGACGGATGGACTGCATCCGCAGATGATCCTCTTCGTTAAGCATGATGGATAAGCTCTGCCTGCGCTCAATCACCGCACCTGAGCCATCAGTCCGTGCCGCATGTTCACGGGAAATCAAATGACGCTCCACCAAAACCTGCTTCTGCAACGAGCTTAATTCACTGAGCTCGCGGGAAAAGCCGTCTTTCATGGGAGCCAAATCCTCGACGGCAGGACGAATAATATCCAAAATCGCCGCACGTTCGCCTTTCTTTGCCCAACCCGGAAATGGGTGGCCACGCAGGTTTCTTGCTAGGCGAATTCGTGATGTGATGACCGCACTGTGCGCTTCGTCAGAACCAATCATCCAATCGGCGGGATGCTTCAACAACGTGGAAAAGCGCATCATTCCGCCACCTCCGTTTCGTCTAATTTGCGAATCTCATCACGAATACCCGCAGCATCCTCATAACTTTCCGATGAAATCGCCTGTTCAAGTTTTTGCTGCAACTCCTCGATTCGTAGCTGCCTGTAATGCGTCTCGATCAGACCCACGGGCACTTTCCCCAGATGAGTCGTTCCTTTATGCATGCCCCTGAGCATGGGCGCCAACTCGTTGGCAAAAACCTTGTAGCAATTCGCACAACCGAAACGCCGAACTTTCTGCAAATCCTCCATGGAAAATCCGCACTCGGGGCAGATCTTTCCGGAACCCATGAACTTGACGGAGCCCTGAGGCTCAACCGCTCCAGAGACCGTTTTCTGGAAATTCCCCAACAACATTTCAGCCATTGAGAATCCTGTCGGATCCGTCACACCGCGCTCTTTGGCACAACTCTCGCATAGACAGACTTTTTTCATCTGACCTTCCGCAAGCTGGGTGAGAAACACCGTTGCCTTGTTATCGCAGTAATCGCACTTCATGGTTCATCGGATCCAACGTATCATCAACCAAACGGAGTGCCGGTGTGGTTGGCAAGCTCATGAAACTCAGCGAGAAACTTTTTCGTTAACAGACCCGGCTTACCATCACCAATCACACGACGATCCAAAGATACCACAGGAATCACCTCGGCGGCTGTCCCCGTCAGGAAACATTCATCCGAAATAAAGATGTCATAACGAGTCATCGAACGCTCCACGACTTTCACACCGATCTTGTGTGCGATTTCCAAAATCACCGCTCGGGTGATACCATCCAATGCACCGTCTGAAATCAAGGGGGTGATCAGCTCTCCGTTTTTGATAATGAAAAGATTGTCTCCCGTGCACTCGGCAACATAACCCTGTTCATTGAGCATCACAGCTTCAAGCGCACCACCTTGGATTGCCTCTACTTTTGCCATGACATTGTTCAGGTAGTTCAGGCTTTTCACCTGCGGCATCAAGGCTGCCGGAGCGGGACGACGCGTCGCACAAGTAATCAAGGCCAAACCTTTTTGATAATGTTCTTCGGGGTAAAGCTTGATGGTCGAGGCGATGATAAACATCGATGCTTTGGGGCAGAGATAGGGATTCAATCCCAGCTCGCCAGCGCCACGAGTCACAACCAAGCGGATATAGCCGTCCTTCAATCCGTTCGCAGCGACGGTTTCACAGGTGAATTTACAAACCTCCTCCTGAGTCCATGGAATATTCAACAGGATTGCCTTGGCTGATTCAAATAATCTGCGGATGTGATCTTCCAAACGGAAGATGCGACCGTTGTAAAAACGAATCCCTTCGAATACTCCGTCACCATACAACAAACCATGATCGAAAACCGAAATTTTCGCTTCTTGCTCATCCACCAACTTGCCGTCTAACCAGATCTTCATATGTGTCTTGGCCTCAAACCTAAACTTACCAAGTCCCGTGGCAAGCTGGAGATGAGAAAAAACGGTAAATTCTTTTGCCCGATTTCCCGACGATTTTCTGATTCGCGATTGAAACTTTTCCAAGAAAGCGGAACTCTACCCGCATGCTTCAAACAACCGCCGACCTCAAAGCTCTCCTTCTCAAGAAATCCGTCCGCACTGGGACCTTCACCTTGGCCTCGGGAAAACAATCGGATCTCTATATCGATTGCCGCGTCACAGCCCTCGATCCGTTCGGAGCGGCAATGATCGGAGATCTCGGTTGGCATGCGGTTCGTTCCAAAATCCATTCTGAAAAACTCTCCATCCAAGCTATCGGTGGCATGACTCTCGGGGCGGATCCGATATCGCTGGCCATTGGCATGGCCTCCGCCCGCCAGCATCCCGATGAGGCGCTTCAGGTTTTTACTGTAAGAAAAGAACCCAAAGGCCACGGAGCCGGCAAGCAAATCGAAGGAAACTTTGCGTTCGGGCAAAATGTGATCGTCGTCGATGACGTCATCACCACGGGCGGATCCACCCTGAAAGCGATCGATGCCATCGAGCGTGAGGGCGGCCATGTGAAATTCGCCATCGTTCTCGTGGATCGGGAGGAAGGCGGTCGCGAAGCCATCGAAGCCCGCGGCATCCATGTCATCCCGCTCTTCACGCGGACGACTTTGCTGGGCTGATCACTTCTTCCACTTTTCCCACGGCTTTTTCTCTGCCTTCTTGGTTTCGTGCGGTAGTTCGTCATCATAGAGCGAGCGAGCAGATTCAGACTTTCTGAGTAGGGCTGCGATTTCCTTGGCTTCCTCAAGAAGGTCTTTCATGCGTTCTAGGGATAAGCCGGGCTCATTCAATGCGGCTTTAACTGCCGCATCCCTTTTTTGCAGGACGATGGAAGAAAGCATATGAATGGCCTGTCCGGCGGATTGTAGACCATCTTCGATTTTGATTTCGCCGCCGCCCATTTCCTGATGGAGCGCCAACTGCTCGCTCTTGCGCAGGCCTGCAACAAAGGCGTTGACCGCTGAAATCGAAGAAGGATCTGGTGCCGCAGCCAGAATTTTCTCAAGTAATCCGATTCCCTCCAACCACGGCTTGGCTTCGTGAAGGGTTTCAAATTGTTCGCATAAATAATGTTGGGCTGGCGCGGATGTGATCGCAAGGTGACAGAGATATCCGACCGTGCGGTCAAGCGGCATGGCTTGAACAGCCGCTTCCTCGGAGGGTTGCGGCTCATCGCGATTCTGCGTCCTGCCCGCCAAAGCTTTAGCTTTTTTTGCAGCGAGCCCGATGTTTTGCCTGAGCGTGGCAGAACCCACACCAAGCAGCGACGCCACCACATTGATCTGCTGGTCACGGGCCGCGTGATCACCCATCACGGCAAGTAACTCGGTACATTCGCGGGTCATTTCAGTCCGACCTTCCGCCGTATCCAATCGGCCATTTTTTCTACCTGACTCGATCTTGAAGTCGAAAAATTCCCGAGCCTTATCAACTTCCTTCCTAAAGCCTTCGATACCGTGTGCCTTGAGATAGGTGTCTGGATCGTCTCCGGCAGGTAGCTCGACCACTTTTACAGAAAGCCCTTCGGGTGTGAGCTCGCGAAATGCCCGTTCACAGGCTTTCATTCCAGCCAAGTCCGCATCAAAACACAATAAAGCCGTTTGCGCGTAGCGTTTGAGAATACGGGCATGTTGCGATGTGAAAGCTGTTCCCAAGGGAGCGATGGCATTTTCTACGCCGCGCTCATGACAGGAAATCGCATCAATCTGTCCTTCACAGAGAATCACGGTTTTTTCCTTGAGTATCGCTTTTTTCGCCCGGTCCAAGGCAAACAGCACGTTCGATTTTTTGAAAATATCGGTCTCAGGAGAGTTGATGTATTTTCCGGATCTCGGATCATCCCTCAGCTGGCGACCGCTGAACGCAATGACATCACCCACTTCATTTCGGATGGGAAACATCAAGCGATCACGAAAGCGGACATACAATCCAGCAGCCGGCCTGTTTTCCTCTCTCAAAGACGCAAGACCCGACGCCACAAGATCCTTTCCATTAAAATTCCGGCCACGCGCCCAATCTAGGAAGATTTTTGGATTATCGGGCATCCATCCGATTTCCCACCGCTCTGCCATTTCTTTTCCAAAACCGCGGCTCTTCAGATAATCTCGCGCATGCTGGCAGTTTGGATCGGTTTTCAAGAGCTCATGAAAAAATGCCGATGCCTCGCGGTGCAGATCAAGCAACCTACCACGCGACTTTTTTGCCGCACGCGCTTGAGGATCATCGGGTTCTTCTTCAAGATGCACTCCGGCCTTCGCAGCAAGTTTTTTCAGCGCATCCATGAAAACCAACCCCTCGTGATCCATCACGAAACCAATCGCGTTTCCGCTCTTGCCGCAACCGAAGCAATGAAAGAACTGCTTACTCGGACTGACGTTGAACGAGGGTGATTTTTCGTGATGAAACGGACAGTTCGCCTTGTAGCCTGTGCCTGCCCGTTTCAACGGGATATAGGAACCGATGAGGTCGACAATATCCGTGGCGGACAATACCTGCTCAATCGTTTCTTTGGCAATCAGACCCACAGCTTAGCTCGCTTTCCCAGCGTGGTTTTTACTTCCTAATTTTTGCTCCAGTATCGTCCACTGCTCACGACTGACGATGTAACCGACACATGCGTCACGTCCACACAGACAGGGATGGTCCTCATAACACTCCACATCAAAGCCATAATCAAAGGTAAGTTCCTCACCCTCCTTGATATCGCGCAGTGCGTGAATATAAATGCGCTTTCCCGTCATCCATGCTTCGCAATTCGGCTCACAAGAATGATTGATCAAGCGGGCGGTATTCCATGGCACGTTGCCGTCCAGATCGTATTTATCCGTTAGATTGAAAATATACACTGCCGCATCTCCATGCTTCAAAGAGCGTTCCTGCTGCAAGGTTCCGCGCTGACCACTTTCTTTTTTGTTAATCAATTCACCCACATATTCGATGATCCGTTCATCAGCCGCGATGTCACGCGTTGCATAAACACCTCGCCCATGAATCGATGATCCACGTACTTCACAAAGATCACTTTGAGCACGATTCCAGAATTTCAGGAGAAGCCTATGGAGTTCCTCATCACTGAGCTTCGGTTTGCGTTTCTTATCGGATTTCGACATGCGGGTAAATTTATTTGATCTGTTTCTTTTCCAAGGGTGGCAGTTGCAGGTTTTCCGGCAAGGTAATGAACAAACTGCGCAGTTCATTCACGGTCACGGCAGAGCCATCAATAAAATGCCATTCCTCACTGTCTTTATCAGAAATGGCGACTTGGAAACCTGTGCTTTCAAAATTCAGAGCCACCGGTTCGCCTTTAACCAGCATGCGGACGCGAGTGATGGTTGGAACGATAACCAGCCATTTGGTGTAACGCATGCTCTCCACCTGTTTGCCATCGACCACCTTCACCTGTTTGCCGGGATAAACTTCAAAAGCCTGAGGCTGCCCCTGTGGCTTGAAATCGGTAATTGAGATCCCATGCTTGCGCATTTCGATAGAGACATCCTCCAATTGTTTTTCCAATTTCTCCATCCCGCCCATACGTTTCGCAGCACGTTCTTTCCACTGCGGATACATCCGATCAATCGCAACCTGATATTTGCCCAGCACGACTTCCCTACCAAGAGATCCAACTGCCGCGATCGCTGATTTGGTGATTTCGGCGGGCACATTTTGAGCATCGAAATCCTGTCCGCACAGACGCGTTGCCATCGCCAATAACAAGAACCATCGTTTCATACTCATACCCATGCCTATCCCCAAGTCAGCCGTCAACATCCAACCTTGTTCAATTCCCCAGTCGTCTGACAAATTCTTCCAACAGGGCATTGAGCCGCTGCTCGGCCGCGATTTTTTTAGGCGTGTCAAAGCCGATCCAAATCGCAGTGGATCCGCTGGGTCCCAGCCGCATCACCCAGGCATCACGCTCAGATCCGGTGGCACCCGTAAAGGAACGTGTTCCGGATATGTTTTTCAAAACACTTACCGCGTCTTCTGCCGCTAACTTGGATAAGGCGGGCTGTGCTTTTAATTTCATCTGGAAGAGCACGTTACCCTCACCGTCAGTGATCTTGCGAATCAGGTGTGGACGCGGTTTGTTGCCTTTGTTTCCCAGAGTCGCCAAGCCGACTGACATTTCCATGGGCGTCGCTGAAACGGCACCTCTGAACAGATCCTCCGTATCCAGAAACGGCCCGGAAATACCACAACGTTTCGCCAAACGTCGCACTTCCGCCGCACCGATTTGGCGTCCGGTTTGAACTGGCTTACCCGCCAAAACCAACTTCCCGCGCTCTGCCGCTGCCGCTGCAACGAATGGCTCGAAAGCCGATCCCAAATCACGTTTCGCATACGTACGATCATAACTTGAATGGGAAAAATCCCTTCCCCCGATCAAGGCAAGGATTGCGCCGGATTTAGTCTCGGTCGTGATAGCGGCGTATTGAAGATAATCAGCATCCATTCCCATTTCATGCTGACCGTAACTTTTATGTTCCCAACCCTTTTCGTTTTCCAAAGCCTTGACCGCTAGATTCAACTCCTCTTCCAACCTCGCCTGCCAACCGATGTCCAATGTGGTATGGATATTCAGACCATTCAGCAGGATATTCTCCCTTTCCATGATTGTTTCCAGCTCCCGCTTAACGGCTTGCAGGGCATAAGATCGCTGCACGTCATTTTGCCGAGATTTCCGATTCAGAACGATCTCCATCGCCTTGATTTCTTCCACACGTTCATCCGAGATATAACCGGCATCCACCATCCTCGCCAGGGTCTGATTGCGTTGCTCGATGGCACCATCAAAATTTCTTAAAGGCGAAAATACATGGGGTCCGCGGATAATACCCGCAATCATTGCACACTCGCCGGGGTGCAAATCACGTGTCGACTTGCCAAAATAGGTTTCCGCCGCCTGCTCGATCCCGTAAGCGCCGGATCCGAAATAGATGCGATTCAGGTAACTCGTCAGGATTTCATCCTTCGAGTAGCGCCCTTCAATCCGTATCGTCAAGGCGATCTCCAAAGCTTTTCGATGCAGTGATTTCGCGCGCATTTCAAAAGTATTACGCGCCAGTTGCATGGTCAGCGTGGAGGCTCCTTGGGTGAAATCCCTATCTTTAAGATTACGAACCATTGCGCGTGCCAAGCCTCTGAAATCCACGCCCCCATGTTCAAAAAACCGGGCATCCTCTCGCGAAATCAAAGCATGCACCAAGTCATCGGGAATGTCCGCGCGCTTGATGATTTCAGTTCCTCCCGTGCCTGACAGATCGATGATTTTCCCCGAACGGTCATAATAAACATTCTCCCTCGGCATTTTGCCGACTTCATCGAGGTCATAGTTCGAAGCTTTCAAATAGTAGAAAAACACCAAACAAAGACCGACGAAAGCCGAGCTGACACTTGCCCAAAACATCAAAACCACTGGCGCGTGCATCCATGCCGGAAGCCACCTTTTCCAAAAACTCACTTCAGAGATGGGGCGCCAGGTAGACATGCTTAAAAAATAATCCGGAGGAACTCACCACACAAAACCCAACCACTCTAACCTCAAACCGATAGGAAAGTCATTATTGATCTCCGACTGGATAGCTGAAATGACCCAGAATCTGGTAATCGAATAAGCCATCCTCCCATTTCACCGTGTCATATGCGGGATGATGGATGACCCATGGTGAACCACCGAGTTTCCCTTGCGGACCAGGAACCACGATCCCGATGTGCGCCTCGGCATTGGGCAGTGCCCAGACTACGATATCTCCCACATGATAATCTTTCACATCTCGACTGATTTTCAAAACCTGACCTTTACGGCTGAAAAACCGCTGCAAGTTCGAAACCCGACGATGATCGATGTTTTCATCCGCAGTCGTGGACTGCCATAATTGGGGATAGACTCGGAAATCGAGCTTCATGTCCTCATGGAGCAACTGCTGAAGATCAAATCCGACTTCGCGAAAACAACGAACGATCAAGTCTGCCGCCATACCTTTTGAACGAGGAATATCTCCATTAGGATATGTGATTTCATAGTATGCGGAATCGAATGAAATGCCACGGTTCGAATATTTGAGAGCCTCTGCAGCGAGACGATCTCCAATCAAATCCGATGCTTCCAACTCTCTGATAATCGACTCACTCTGAGCGTCAGTTGGGCCGTTTTGTGCCGCAACCAGGCTCCCAATCCAAGGCTTTGAGATGACAATTCCGGCGACAACCGAGATCAAAATAATCACCCAACCACCGAAGAAACCCGATTTCTTGGGTTTTTTCGGACGCGGACCGATGTATTCGATCGTGTTGTAATATCCTGAGCGAGAACGTGCCATGGGGGTTAAAACTGCTCACACTTAAAGCAACCCGCGTGCGCGAAGCTATCAAATAATCAAAATGTTCAGATTTTTTTCAAGCATCCGTCTATTCGGAAAGACGGCTGGCTATTTGGCAAAGTTCCGTTTGAATGATTGCCATGCGGATTTTCACATCAAATCAGCCGTTGTCATGGGGAAAACTTGAGCTTCCACTGTGCGGTCTGACCGAAGACTGGTTCGGAACTCACCTCACCTCCCCCTCCGTATTTACCCTCGCCAAAGACGATAAATCCCTCTGTTTCATCGCTGTTTTTCCGCAACATTCGAACATCCATCCCGCTGCAAATCCGGGACAATTCACTGCTGAACTATGGAAATATGATGTCGCAGAATTGTTTTTGGCAAACCCTGCCACAGGCGAATACCTCGAATTCAACCTGACTTCGAATGGAGCATGGTGGGCCTCGAAATTCTCATCCGTCCGCGAACCGGCAGGCACACAACCTTTTTTCACTGAACACATTCAATCCCATCACGAATCCAGCGAACTCGATCAGCGTGTGGTCGGCTTGGAAATTTCCCTGGACTTCCTCAAAAGGGAAATCGACTTCAGCGTCAAAACCAGCGCAAACACCACCTTCATACGTGAAAGCCCATCGCCGCGTTATCTTAGTGCTTCCAAACTCTCTGGGGATAAGCCAGATTTTCATCAACCCAGTTGTTTTCCAACCGTAACCTTTGAATCGATTCCCTTAGATTAAGTTGATGTCCGAATCTTCATTCACTCCCATAACACGCTTCGAGATTCAGGATATCGCCGCACAGAATGAGGACGGGATCACGTTTCGTGCACTGGACAAATCACTTGGTCAAATCGTCTCATTGCGTCGGTTTTTCCCCTACGGTCAGGACGAAGAGGGTGAAACAGGACTGAGCCCACAGGATGGCGCGGCTTTTTCGAGCGCCTGCCAGCAAGTTTCCTATATCAGCCATCCCGCACTTCGAAAAACCATTTTTGGAGACACTGATCCTGTTGATGGCATGCCGTATGTTGTAACCGAATGGATTGATGGCGCATCACTTGCCGATGTACTCGAAATCCACTCTATAGACTCGAACATGATCATCGGGATCATTCGCCAAGCTCTCGGTGTCTGCATAGCCCTTTCCAACTCTCTCGAAAATGAAGCGGTTTGGATCGATACGAATCCGGAATCCATTATTGTAAGCAATCAGGAGGAAAAACCGTCCTTCACTTTCAAATTATGCCCGTTCAAATGGCTGGGTATTAGGTCCAGTCATAAAGACCTAACCGCGATTGCCGATCTGGCCGAGGCACTAATGAGCGGAGAATCGCAATCCGTCAGCGAACCATCGGACCTGGGACTTGGTGACTGGCTCATGTTGCTGCGTCAGCATCCGGATATGGGCCTCCATGCAGCTCTAGAATCCCTACCAATTCTGGATGATGGATACGACATAGAAGCCGCAGTGGATACTTGCGATCAACCTGTTCAAGCAGCTGTTCTAACAAACGCCAATTCTCTTCGCTTAAAAAGAAAGAGTGTGATCATCATGGCCATATCAGCATGCGTCACCGTGGCACTCGCCATTTTTTTCTATCAGAACAAAGAAAGGCGATCGGCATCCGGTCTGACCATTCCTAACGAAGCGCATTCCGCTCAAACTGCTGCTCCGGTCATCTTTTCACCAGAAGATGTCGAAGTCATTGCCGAAATCAAATCAAACCAGCCGGCATCAGTCAGAGGCGTGGTAAAAACACTCAGCATTCCGTCTCCAGGCAGCGGGCTATACGTTTCTTTTGTAGCTCCTTCCAATAAGCAACAGATTGGAGTCGTATTCTATCCGAAATCGTTTGAGGGAGGTCCTTATGATCATCAAGATTTCATGAAAATCGAAGACAATCTGCAAAAGTTGGTGGGAAAAACCGTTACCTTCAGTGGAGTGGTAACACGACATATAGGAAAATCGGAACCCCACTACATCAAGATCGACAAGAACGATCAAATCATCATGGAAGCAAAATAGAGCGAATCAGCCGGCATAGGTCATGAGGTAAATAGCCTACCATTCAGGCGCTTGTTGCCTCACCGCCTCATAGAGCACAATGGCAATCGCGGTCGATAAATTCAAACTGCGTGTCCCGCCAGGCACCATCGGGATTTTTAACGCAGCATCTCCCGCTGAACTCACCATCTCGACTGGTAAACCTTTGGTCTCTTTCCCAAAGACCAGACAATCACCCGGCGAAAACCGTGCCTGCCAAGGCGACTTTTCTGCTTTCGTTGAAAGCATCCACATTTTCTTGCCGTCCATCGCCGCTTGAAATTCCTCTAAGTTCTCCCATACATGCAGATCAACATCCTGCCAGTAATCCAAACCGGTTCTTTTCACATACTTGTCATCCAGTGAGAATCCCAAAGGCTTGACCAAATGCAGTGCAGAGCCTGTGGCTAAAGCGAGCCGTCCCGCAGCCCCGGCATTGTGGGGAATTTCAGGCTCGACCAATACAATGTTGAACATTTGAAGAATTTAAAAAAGACGTGGGAAGTTGTCGATCCCCAAGCCATGTGATCATGGATTGAAAAAGATCTGCTCCATTCTAACCCAACCCGCCTCATCTTCGAGTGGCACATACATCCGCTCGCAGATTGCCAGCCATTCCTGGTTTCTTTGTTCTGCCGCGAGCGATGCCATATCCCCTTCAAAATCACGACCCGCATACTCGTAATAGCCAAACTCATACCAACGATCCTCGATCCGTTGCAAAAAAACTGAGTAATTGCGCAGGTGATATTTCACCAAGAGATCACGAATTCCCGAACAGGATTCCGCGTGCATTCTCCGATACTCATCCAAGCATTCGGCACGAATACCGATGACCATTCCCACCCTTTTGAGAAGTTGGATGTTGGATAAATCGGAAATAAGCGGGGTGTTATAGCTATCCATGAAACGGGTTAATCAAATAGAACGAAAAGCAGAAAAGAACTTCAAACTTGAGGACTGGAAACTACAAATGTCAGTCCACCCATACGGCATTGATCGAAAATGAACTCCCTATAGACTCGGCATTTTTCACGAAGCCAAAATCATCAATTCACCCTCATATAAACATGATAACCGCAGTGGTAGTCTTTGGCCACCTGCTTGACTTCATCGCTGTCCGGCACGGCATTAAATCCGCCCCGCTCAATGATAAGAAAGTCCCGTCCATTGAACGTCCTGACCTCCATCTTGAGAGCTTGGTCATCGTTCACTCCGATGATCATATTGCCCGTCCAGAAATAACCGCCGAAAAATTTCGATTTGGCGACTTTGCCACCATCAAGGATCTGGATCACATCCTTCGGATTCTCAATTTTATCAGGTATTTTTCCATTCTTTGGATTCATGAACGCTTGGATTTTTGCATCCACCTCGCTTGGGTTGTTGGGCTGAGGATAAATCGCCCATGCCCATGTGCCCACAAGTGACTTGTTTGGAGTAAACTTACCGCTGTAAACATAAAGGTCGGATTGCTTGCCGCTGACATAGGAGGCAAGCGTGGTCTTCGGAATTCTCTCCACAAATTCACGCCCTCCCGGCAGTTCCTGCACGATATTCCCAACTCGCGAGCGAACGACTTTGGCTCCACCCCCCATGACCGCACCCGTATTGGGTTCTGCGAGCACATTAGGCATGCTTGAGTATATCGTTTTTAGTAGCGGATTGGCAAATGTCTTAACCTCCGGACCTGCGGTCTTCAACGCGTCGGAAATCGCTTTTGTGGATCGACTGGAAGATGAATCCACTGTGAAAGAAGCCGCTTTTTTCACAATCACAGGCAACACGGCTTTATAATGCGCTGGCTCCGCCGAAATTTTGGCGAGAGCACAAACCGCTGCGGTTTGAATCCACACACAGTCATAATCCAAAAACTGAATCAATCGATTCCGATGTGTGGCAATCAGGCTTTTATCGGCACGACCCACGGCCTCGATGGCATGCAACGCCACCCACCAGGACTCATTCGAATCATTGAGCATTTTGCTAACCTCTTTATACATGTCAGGTGTCACTTTGTCCGCTGGTAGTGGACTACCTTTGAACATTCCAGTTAGGGCAAGCAATCCTGCCTGACGAAGACGTGCATCCGTGGATTTGAGCAAAGGAAGAACCATTTCGACCTTACCCCGTCTCACGACTTGATCCATCGCCATACTTCGCAGATCATATTCGGGATGATAAATATAGGTGAGCAACGTCTTATCCGTCAGCGCCGGATCGAGGAGTTTCGCGATCACCGCCGCTGATGCGTCGGTCTCGACCTTTTCATTCAAGAGCATTCCAATCTCCAAGGGGCCGCCCGGAATTGGCTCGATGGAATGGAAAATGTCGTCCGTCGCGTTACCCCATGGGCGCGGCAGTGGCATGGACTTCGCCCACTTGCTGCGAGGGGCGCCAAAAAGTTGCAAATGCTTGCGGTGCAGGGTGTAGGTCAATGCGAAATAGGTTCCCCACCCGTGACTGTCCTCGGTCTCGGACGCATCATAACGGTCATCCATACCTGCGATACCGATACTTCCATCAAAACGGCGGGAAAGATCCATGACCCAACGTCTGGTGTCCATGTAAGAACGGAAGGCTACTGGGCGTTTCTCGCGCACTTGATTGATGGCGGTATGGTGCCAGATTTCACCCATGCCGCCGCCTGTATGGGCAGCATGAAACCAGTTGGTTGCGTAAAATGCTTTCATCGCGGTGTTGTCACGCGCCTTGGCAAAGACAGAAGTTTCACCCTCTGGCGCGATCATCGCAGCCGCGCCCAAGCCAAATGCCAGACCACTTGACTTGCCGTTGTCCCTGAAACCACCTTCTGGAAGGTTAGTGCCGTAAGCAACGTTACCATGTCCGGCAAAACGATAAAACTGCGCAAAAGATTCTTTAAACATGTAGTCATCGACCTCCACACCACACAATTTCGCCATGAGCAAAAAAGACATGCAATTCACGCCAGAGGCATGAACCTGACCCGTGCCAACTGAATAGGTGAAAGCCGCTGGTGCGCCGCGACCACTCCAGCCACCATTAAACATGTTAACTCTGAGTTCCTCGGTCATCTGTTTGATCACAGGCACCACACTCTGGTCACCTGTCCGCAAATAATATTCGCAAAGACCCGGCCCTTTGTAACCTTTCTCCCAGTTCAATCCACCGATCGTCTTGATGTCTTTCATCCAACCGCGAACCACTGCGAGATCTTTCTCATCACCTGTGGAAAGAAGAAACATCACCGATCCCCATTTCGGCTGTGCCTGCTTTGCAATGACATCCGCAAGATTTCTAACAATTTTATCCGATTTCGGACAATTCACCGGCCAAGTCTTGCTGTAAGCACCCATCACTGGGATACTGACCGTCACATCGCCCACCTCTTTGATCTTTAAAACAACCTTGCCATCTTTCGCCTCGGCCTCTGTGACGATGTCACCTAAAATGACCCGGGGATCGCTATCTTTGAGAATCCTGCCGTTGATGCTCTCGATGATTTGGCCTTTCTGAAGTTTACCTGTGGCCTCGGCAGGAGAACCTTTCTCCACGTTGTTAATCTGCATGGTCATGCCCGGACGGATCAGGTTGATGCCGATTCCAACCGGACCAAGGTTTTTCACCAACCATGGCCTCTTGTCATTGATGTTGGGAAAAGGATTGAAAATCGGCATGCTGGCGGCGCTGTAGTAAGCCGGATCGCTGCTAGCTACTGGCTTGATTTGCGCCCATGCACTTGTTCCGGGCGATAAAGCGACGATGAAGACGCATGTACTGGCGATGGTCGAGAAGATCGGGGTTTTCATGCGCATGAGATTTAAATGAAGGGTTTGGGTCGGATTAAAGGCAGCAGAGACTCATTGTTGGGACTGCTGGAGATCGAAAATCGACTCCCCTTGAAAACTATCGCGAGCAATTTCCAAGGAAAGGAAAAATTAAAGATTGGAATAAAAGGATACGATGAAATCTCTGCTGAGATGACAAACTGACGGAGGTAAGGGACTCACTTGCTAGCTCGACCTCTCGGGGATCTACCCAAGGGACTCACTTACTAGAAAGACCAAACCCCGCCACCCAAAGCGTTGGGTGGCGGGGTTTGGTCGGGCTAGCGGGATTCGAACCCACGACCTCTACACCCCCAGTGTAGCGCGCTACCAGGCTGCGCTATAGCCCGTTTCCGGAAAGGCGCTTAAAAAAGCAGTCCATTCCCGTGTTGGCAAGCACGTAAAACCATGTGATGAATTTCCCCGTGAACAAAATCAAGACAGCCATCATCGGAGCAAGCGGTTACACCGGAATGGAATTGCTTAGAATTCTTCTGAGTCATCCATCGGTCGAACTTACTGCGGTTACCTCTCGCACGGAGGCCGGCAAAAGACTCGATGAAGTCTTTCCTCGATTCGCCAAGGCCAATGCGGCGCAATTAAAATTCTCGCTGCCCGATCCCGATGCAATCGCCGCATCAGGCGCGACGGTTGCCTTTCTTGCCCTGCCGCATGGAATAGCGGCAGAAATTGCGACCGCCCTCTTAGAGCGGCAAATCAAAGTTATTGATCTGAGCGCTGATTTCAGACTGCGTTCTGCGGCGGTTTATGAGGAGTTCTACAAACACCCTCATCCAGCAACCGAACTTCTCTGCGAGGCAGTCTACGGCCTTCCTGAAATTCATGGAGCATCGATCCAATCGGCGCGGCTCATCGCATCGCCGGGTTGCTATCCCACCAGCATCATCCTGCCCTTGATCCCTTTGCTGAAGGCGAAACTCATCGATCCATCCACCATTGTCGCGAACTCGATGAGCGGCGTCAGCGGTGCCGGACGGAAAGCGGATGTCTCGCTGCTCTTCTGTGAATGCAATGAATCGGCACGTGCTTACGGAGTCCCGAAACACAGGCATCTTTCAGAAATCGAACAGGAACTATCCATAGCCGCCGGTGAACCGGTGACCATCTCCTTCATCCCCCACCTCATCCCCGTCAACTCCGGCATTGTCACCACCACCACGGTGAAACTCGCCCATGGAGTCGGAGCGGATCAAATTACAGCAGTTCTGGAAAGCGCTTACGGAACACAACCTTTCATCCGCTTGCTCGGACAAGGCAAACCAGCCGATACGAAAATGGTCACCCGCACCAATTTCATCGATATCGGCTTCGAGATTGATACCCGCACAAATCGGTTAATCCTCATGTCGGCCGAAGACAATCTGGGCAAAGGCGCAGGCGGACAAGCCGTGCAATCCTTCAACCTCATGCACGACCTCCAACCCACCACCGGTCTGGATAGTTGGTAAAAAAGTTCATTCATCAAAAAATGAGCTTGCCCACCCATCCGACCCTACCTAGCGTCCCGCCCTCCAAGGACAGATGTCAGAGTGGTCGAATGAGCACGCTTGGAAAGCGTGTGTGGCGGTAACGTCACCGAGGGTTCGAATCCCTCTCTGTCCGCCATCACCCCAACCCCGTCAGCGGGGTTGGGGTGATGGCGTTTAAAGGAGGAACGAGAACCCCTTGAATAAAGCCCCGACTAGTCGGGGTGGAGCGAAACAGGGTTTGACTGCAAATTTCGCGCTAGCGAATTTTCATTACCAACGCAAAGCGCACCCCGCAGGGACGGAGCATCGCGGAGTCAATCCCTCTCTGTCCGGAATAAGATAGCCGACAAGCATCCTTTTCAGTTGAATGACACGCTCCAGCCATCCCCGAAAACTTCCTCATTGAACCCCTTCCCCTAACTCGCTCTAGTGCGTTCGTGAAATTCTACCTTCTTCCTCTCGTCCTGCTATTTCCATTGACCCTGACCGCTCAGGAAAAAGTGATTCCCGGTGCCACCGAGGACACTCCGTCCAATGCGCATTACTTCACATGGATCAACAATACCAACGAAGGCCCCGCTCCAGAACAGACCCAAGCGAACCTCGGGTTCTTTCAGTGGTTGAAGGATGAATACGGAATGACCTTGGACATCTATGCCTTCGATGCCGGCGCCATTGATATGCCGAATTACTATGGCAACGCGGACTCACAGAAATTCAAAGGTCATTTCCCGCAAGGCTTCGGTCCGTTTGCAAAACAGGCAGAGGGATTTGGTGGCCGGCTCGGTGTCTGGTTGGGTCCGGATGGATTTGGAAATACCCCTGAAGAGGAAAAGGCACGCATCGATCTGCTTGTTTCATTGGGTAGAGACCACAACTTCAAGCTCTTCAAAATGGATGCGGTATGCGGACAACTCCGTGACGAAAAACAGCAATCGTTTATCAAATTGATGACCGAAGTCCGGAAGCACACTCCCGACCTTATCCTTCTCAATCATCGTTTGAATCTCGGTCCGGGTGTGGATCACGCGACCACTTTCCTCTGGGAAGGCGCAGAGACTTACATCGACGTGCACATGGCCAACAAAGCGACCGCCACTCACAACCGCGCCGCCGCCCTTTCCCGAGGTCTTCCACCCGAGCTGAAGCGCCTCGCAGAAGATCACGGGGTCTGCCTTTCTTCCTGCCTCGATTACTGGGAGGAAGACCTCATACTCCAAGGCTTCAATCGCTCGATGATTCTCGCACCGCAGCTTTATGGTAGCCCTTGGTTCCTTCGCGATGACGAATACGCGAAGCTTGCCCGCATTTTCAACATCCACCGCCACTACCGCGACATCCTGACCAAAGGCATGGTCCTTCCTGAAGAAACCTATGGAAAAAACGCAGTCTCACGCGGCGACGAAAAAACCCGCTTCATCACACTCCGGAATCTGACATGGGAGCCGGTCACTCACAAAATCGCGCTCGACTCGTCCATCGGCTTGACGAGCACCAAGCCACGTGAAGTACGACTCCTCCACCCTTACGAGGAAATCCTTGGCAAAGGTCTCGATTCCAAGAAAACCATCGAAGTCACTGTCGCACCCTTCCGCGCGACTCTTGTCGTCGTTTCTACAGATAAAATCAACGAGCCCTCCCTCGCCAAAGGCCCGTATCAAGTGATCAAAGGTTCCGGTAGTGAAGGCACGGTCATGGATCGCCTCATCCCCATCGAGCTCAAACAACCCTGGCATCGCAAGCTCGCCGATCTCGCACCGTCCGACCTACCGAATGATTGGGTAGCTCTCTACGAAGCCACCATGTTCGCCGCCGATAACAACGCGCTCGAACTCCGCAGCTTGAAACGTTCCGGCGAAACCCAAATCCCCGCTGTAAAAGCAGCACGTCAGGCATTTATCGATCAACCGCTCATGAAGGCCCGTGCGGTTTCGGATCAATACATGTTCGATGGCGATCCAACCACCGTCTTTGATGTGATGGTTCGCAATCGCGATCTTCGCATCTCTACTGGCTGCTTGCGTATCGATTTTTCCAAATCGGAAAGTTTCGACCGTATCTCCATCCTCACCCAGGCTTTGGACAGCACGTTGATCAACAACGAGCTGAAAGGAGCAGAGTTCAGCAACGACCTCAAGACTTGGACTCCCTTCGTGGAAGCCATTGTGGATGGCAATACCCTCAACATCTATCCACCCGCTGGTGAGTGGCGCTACTTCCGCATGCAACAGGCCCCGGAACGCGTTGCGGAATTCGAGGCATGGAAAGGCAAGACCTTGCTGACTCGCACCAACTGGACGGGAAACAATCTCTTTGCCCACCCAGATGTCGTTCCCGTCGTGAAAACATGGTCGGCGAAAATCAAAATCGATGAAATGACCCCGACCTCCTACCTCTGCGTCGCAGTGGAAGGCAAACACGGGATCGAAGGCTGTTACGCCGCACTCCGCATGGGAGATCGTTTGATCGGCGCGCCAGATCGAGCCGTCTCTTACCCCTCCAACGCATGGGAATACCCCGTGAGAGGCAAGGATACCGGCTATACCTATTTTATCCCCTTGGACAAAACCATGCTCAACCAAGACCTCGAAGTCGTCCTCCTCGGCATGAAAGGCGGCGGAGAAGACCTCAAACCTACCGTATGGATCACCGCCCGCGAACACCCCTTCACCAAGGAGCGCGTGACATTGAAGAAGTAAGATAAACGTGGCGGCGGATTCTATCCGACCTGCCAAAATGACTTTTTCATCTCGGTATTTGGCTTAGCGGATAGAATCCGCCAAGCCACGTTCCACCAAATCAAATCCTTGACCCTGCCCCCACACGCACCTAAACCGAGCGTCTCATGGGATTTGACACACTTGGCCTCTCCGCACCCGTTCTCGAAGCAGTTCTAGAAACGGGCTACACCAATCCAACACCAATCCAGGCACAAGCGATTCCGGTGATTTTGGAGGGCAAGGACGTGATCGGCGCCTCGCAGACCGGAACCGGTAAAACCGCTGCCTTCGCACTCCCATCTCTTTCCAAGATCACCAAATTGGGAAAACCTCAAATCTTGGTCTTGGAACCCACCCGCGAGCTCGCCCATCAGGTCGCCGAGCAATTTGAAAAATACGGTGCAAAAACCGGCATGAAAGTCGCCCTGCTCTATGGTGGTGTCGGCCTCGGCCAACAAATAGAACAACTCCTTTCCGGCGTCGATATCGTCGTCGCCACTCCGGGTCGCTTGGTCGATTGCTTTTACCGCGCCGCGATGCGCTTCGGTGAAGTGAAAATCCTCATCCTCGACGAGGTCGATCGCATGCTCGATATGGGCTTCCTCCCGCAGGTCCGCAAGATCGTCAATCTCTGCCCGTGGGAAGGACGTCAAACTCTGTTCTTCTCCGCCACCATGCCGCCAGCGATCCAAACCTTCGCTCAGTGGTGCCTCGTTGAGCCCGTGAAAATCGAAATCGCACGCCGCGAAGTTGCCTCCACGGTTTCCCATGCCTTTTACCCGGTCTCCATCGATCAACGCGATGAACTGCTCCTCGCCCTGCTCAAACAAACCGATTATCATTCGGTCATGATTTTCACTCGCACCCGTCGCGAGGCGGATGAAGTCACCAGCATGATCAAAGGCACCGGCCAGACGAAAGTCGCCGCCATGCACTCCGATATCAATCAGACTGATCGCATGAAAGCCCTGGCAGGCTTCAAGAGCGGTGATTTCGAGATCCTCGTCGCCACCGATGTCGCCGCGCGCGGAATTGATGTCTCCGGCGTCACCCACGTCATCAACTATCGCGTTCCGGAAAACGCCGAGGACTATGTCCACCGCATCGGCCGCACCGGACGTGCGGAAGCCGAAGGCGACGCATTCACCATCCTGACCGCCGACGAGCTGGACTTCGCAAAATCCGTCGAGATCTACGTAAACCAGACCATTCCCCGCCGTAGGCTTGAAGATTTCAACTATACCTACACGGCCCTCCTAGACGACGAACCATCTAAACCGATTCGTAAGAAGAAGGTTGGCGGGAAGAAGCGGAGATAGCTAGGGCGGCGGATTTATCTACCCAGCTAAAATTCCAATCGATATCTGGGTGTGCCAAGTTAAATTCGCGGTTAAATAACTGCCGAAGGCGCTCGACTACTCTACTTCTTATTCGAATTTTTTCAGTCGGTTTTAAAAATATTCGACCCATCTGCAGTATCCCACATATGAAGCGATACCTGATCATTCCCTTGTTTTTGGTTTCATCTCATTTCGCAGCGGTTCAAGCAGCGGATTTAGAGACAACTCGTTCTGATTTAGTCACGCCAAAGATGGTAGATGCCGATCCCGCCCCGGGACTTCGCGTGCGTCAGGTTGCAACGGAGTATCAAGGAACCGATGTCTACCATGCCCTGTTTCTTCCCGTAGATTGGAAACCTGATGGCAAATATCCGGTCATTGTTGAATACACTGGCAATGAATCGCCCTCTTCCGGATCCACTGGCGAGGTGAAGGACGCAAATTTCGGCTACGGCATGAGCGGAGGAAAAAGATTTATCTGGATCACGATGCCATATATCGAGAAGGACCGCAAAAAGAACGCCCTCAAATGGTGGGGAGATCGGCAAGCGACTGTTGATTATTGTAAAGTCAACCTGCCGCGCATCTGCAAATCATTTGGTGGAGATCGCGATAACATCTTTATCTGCGGCTTTTCTCGCGGCGCGATTGGCGTCAGTTACATTGGATTAGCCGACGATGAAATTGCGAAACTTTGGAAAGGCTTTTTTACACACGATCACTTTGATGGACAACGGAAATGGGGATATCCCGAGGACGATCGTGCATCCGCTCTTGCGAGACTTGCTCGCCTAAAAGGCAGATCCGTACTCATCTGTGGCAAGGACGCCGATTACATGAAAGAACACCTTGATTTGGCGCGCTTCACTTTCCTGAATGTACCAACAGAAAAAATATTCAACATCCCCGAAGGCAATGTCATCCATCCTCATACAGATCTCTGGATGCAGAGAGAAAGTGAGTATCGCGATGTGGCCAGAGCATGGCTCGCAAGAGTTTTGAATGAAAAAAAATGAATGAGAGAATTCCAAATAATCTCCCCACTACCTCCCACCCCTCCGCCAATTCCTTATCGCCTCCCCGAGTCTAGTCGCCGTATCCGTCGCAGTGCAGACATCGCCGATCTCCGCTTGAGCAAGTTCTGCCGCGTGACCACATAACCACGCACCCCATGCCGCTGCGTCGAAGGGATTCATCCCACCGGCGAGCAAAGCACCGATAACGCCTGAAAGAAGGTCACCCTGCCCACCATTTGACATGGCAGGTGTTCCAGTGGAGTTGATGCGCAAGGGAGAACCATTCTTTGCAACGATCGTTCTCGCGCCTTTCAGTAAGAGCACCGCATCGTTTTTCTCAACAAACTCAAGAGCGGCGTTCTCACGTTCGAGTATTGAGAGAGTGGGTGCTAATCTCGCAAACTCACCCGGATGCGGTGTAAGAATGTGAAGCTTATGCGTTTTCAAACCATGCTGAGCCATGAAATTCAGCCCATCCGCATCAATAACGGTTGGAACACGAGGTTGAGCAATCAACTGAGACAGACCATAGGTGAAATCCTGACACATCTCTCCCAACCCTGGACCGATGACAATCGCATCGAGATTTTCCTCTAACAACTGCTCGGGAAAATCACAGGGTTTCAACATCACTTCCAGAGGCAGGCGTGAAATCATGGAATCATGGATCACTGAGCGCACATACAAAGTCACCAAACCCGCACCGGCACGGATAGCGCCGAGCGCCGAAAGCAACGCCGCGCCGGTGAACGCAGTTGAACCCGCGACAATTCCCACCCGCCCGGCTTTGCCTTTGTGAAAATCGAACGGCCGCGGAGATTTTCCAAAACTCATGGTTTGCGGGCAGATCAAATCCATTTCGCACGCATCTTCAGCATTCAGGGCATCGACCCTCACCAAAGCAAGCTGGCCCGTTGCTTTGGCTGCATGCGAGAAAAGCAATCCACTCTTGGCCGCAGCGATCATGAAGGTCCGATCCGCCATGACCGTTCCTGGTAAAACCTCACCCGTATCGGGATCTAGCCCCGATGGAACATCCACCGACAAAATCACCGCACCGCATTCATTTCTCAGACGATTCATTTCTCCCGCCATTGCCAACAAAGAATCTCGCAGAGGTCCCTTCGCACCAATCCCAACCAATCCATCAATCAATAACAGCGGAGCGTAAGTGAACTTTTCAAATCCCTCATCCAACAAACCATCCAGATCCAACTCATCCCATTGTGCACGCGTCAACTCCGCCCATGAGTCGATTTCAAAACCGGAACGCACTCCGATTTTCCAACCGAACTCTTCATGCAACACCCGCAACGCAATCAAGGCATCGCCGCCGTTATGTCCCTTTCCCACGTAAGCCACGGCTGTTCCGACCTCCCGATATTGAATCCCGATCGCATGACCCAATGCCACCCCCGCGCACTCCATCAGCTCAGCCTCGGAGATTCCCGAACGCATCGCCCGTTGCTCAATCTCTCTCATTTGCTTCACCGTGACAGTAGCCATAACAACATATTGCACCTGTTCCTGAAGGGATCAAAGAAATTTGCTCAGGCCATAGCATACCTAGAACCCGAGAAAATACTCATTCTTCAATGATCCGCGCTCATCTGCCGTTCAATTCCTCATCCATGCTCTCGAACAGCCCGAACAAATTTCAATCCAGCGAAAAATACTTTTTACAATCTTTGTCACGGCCACGACAAAAATTGTAAGCTAGGAATTCAAGAGCGTGAGTGGAATTTCGACTCTATTTCCAATCTGCCAAGGTCTCGCTCAAAATTCCGTCGATCCGCTTGAGCTCGGATTTCTTCAGATATTCAAAACCCTCTTCCTCACCCGCTACGACGCGTTTCATTCGCGCGATCACTTTTTGCTTCAACAGAACAGGCATGCCTTTGAACGCATCGGAATACACCATGTAGGAGCAGCGATTTTTAAAAATCCGCCCGTACAATCGGAACTCCGCCAAGCTGTCACCTTCCTTGCTTTTAGGAAAACGCTTCACGAACGCCTGCTGAAATTTCGCATCACCCTCCACTCCGTCACCCAAATCCGCCTCATCTTTAAAAAACAGATAGCTCACAATGTCTTTCGCTCCACTCTCAGCGATATCGCTCGCAGAGCCAACCGCCGGATCCGCATCGGGATTCAGGATTTTCATAAAATAAACCGAACGCCGATAGTTCATCGTCGCGGCATTTAACAAATTATGCATCTTCGTCTGATGCTCTAACACCAATAAAGCCACGACATCACTGGTCGGCCTCAGATAATTCTTAACGTCCACCCTACCTTCCACCGACTTGATCTGGATTCCCGAAGGCGTCAGATCGGAATCATCTTTGAAAATCCGGTTACCCAGATGCGGTAGCGAGCTTTTCCCTGTCACATACCAACCGCCCCATCGGTCCGCCAATGCCGTTTCATGAGCCACATCGTGAGTCCCTAACTGCAAAATTGGATGCCCCTCTGCTTCCGCATAAACCGATCGGATCAATAAGCCCGGAACATTTTCAGTCCGTGAGGTTGCGTGACAAGAGAGACAGCGATTCGTATCCCGCTCGATTTTAATCGCCCCGTTCCGATCCGGTTCGAGGAGGTAAAACACCGGTCCCAAGGCCGCATCCTGAACGATCACTTCGATCGACCCACCCGGCACATAGCCCACATAGGAATTTGCGGAAAAAAACAAACACCTCGGAGTCTGTGGAGTGATCCGGCTGTTCTGCAGACTGGTCTTTGAAAACACCAAAACCTGCGATTCTTTCGGCACATCCAATTCATCCAAAACGAACTCCAAAGCGTTCAATCCATAACCCAACTGTCCCTCCGCTTTTCTAGCCTCCAACTTTGCCTTCAATCCCGCCAATCGATCCGTCGGCATCGTATCCGAATAGCGAATCGGCTCCAGATCCCAAAAATCCCGACTTCCCTGCGCAAAAACGCCCTGAACCAGCAATAGGCTCAGCGCTAATAATTTTAGCCCGGCGATTTGAAAACTCATCATCATCATTCTACGCACCCAACCGGAGTCCTGCACACCCCATTCCTCCCATAAACCACGCATATTTTGATGAAGATGAATGACCACGAAAGACTAGCCAAGGTGATTTCATCTGTTTAAAAAGCCCACCATGACTTCACCCGTTATCCTCTTCTCCGGACAAGGCGCACAAAAAATCGGCATGGCTCGCGATTGGATCGAGTCCTCAAGCATCGCTCGCGATCTCGCAGTCAAAGCCGATACTACGCTTGGATATTCACTCACCGACATCATGTTCGACGGCCCTGAGGAAACTCTAACCGCAACCTCTAAATGCCAACCCGCTCTCTATCTTCATGGCTTGATCGGTCTTGCACTTCTGAAATCCCGCTTGCCAAATTTCAAGCCCGCCGCCGCCGCCGGGCTTTCCCTCGGTGAATTTACCGCCCATGCCGCTGCCGGGACGTTCTCCTTCGAAGACGGCCTTCGCCTCGTTTCGCGACGCGGAACATTCATGGAAGAGGCTTGTAACGCCACCGATGGTGCGATGGCCGCCCTAATTGGCGGCGAAGAGGAAAAAATCCGCGAACTCGCGAAAGTAACCGGTGTCGATGTCGCAAACCTCAATGCTCCAGGTCAGATCGTGATTTCCGGCTCAAGCGCAGGCATTGATGACGCGGTTGCCAAAGCCAAAGATTATGGCATTCGCCGTGCGATCAAACTCAACGTCGCTGGCGCCTACCATTCGTCGCTTATGACCTCCGCCCAAGAACAACTCGCTGGCGAACTCGCTTCCACCGCCATCGTTTCTCCACAGATTCCTGTCATTGCGAACTTCACCGCAGCCCCGGTTTCTTCGTCCGATGAAATCCGCTCAACCCTCACATCCCAAGTCACTGGCTCGGTTCGCTGGATCGAATCCATCCAATACCTCATTTCAAAAGGTCACAGTGAGTTCATCGAGATCGGTCCCGGAAAAGTCATCGCTGGCTTGGTTGGAAAAATCGCACCCGATGCGAAGGTCATATCCATCGAAGACCTTCCATCTCTCGAAGCTGCCATCGAACAACTTTCTTAGGGAAAAGATTTCAAACCACGAATTTCACAGAACACACGAATCGAACAGTCATCATTTAAAAAATTGGTATTTTATTCGTTTCATAACCCTTTGAGTCATTCGTGAATTTCGTGGTCAAAAAAATTCACTCTTCACTTTTCATCATTCACTCTTCAGATGCTTACCTCCTCCCTCAAAGCCGACTTCCCCATCCTTTCGGAGCAGGTAAACGGACGCCCCTTGGTCTATCTCGACAACGCCGCCACCACCCAAAAACCGATCGCGGTTCTGGATGCCTCGCGCCGTTATTATGAGAAGATCAATTCGAACATTCATCGCGGCACGCACCACCTCGCCCGTGAAGCCACTGCCGCCCATGAACACGCGCGGGAAACCATCGCAAAATACCTCAACGCCGGTTCACCCGAAGAAGTAATTTTCACCTCGGGATGTACTGACGGCATCAACCTCGTCTCCAATATTGTTCCAGTTTCCGCCGGCGATGAAATTCTCATATCCGCCCTCGAGCATCATTCCAACATCGTTCCATGGCAGATGCTCGCACAACGAAGCGGCGCAACGCTGCGTGTGATTCCATGCGATGAACAAGGTGTTTTGGATCAGGCCGCTTTCCAAAATCTCCTTTCCGAGAAAACCAAAGTCCTCGCCATCACCTGGGTCTCCAACGCTTTCGGCACGGTCAATCCTGTCCTTGAAATGACAGCCGCCGCGAAGAAATACGGCACCATGGTTTTAATCGATGCCGCACAAGCCATCCCTCATCTCGCCATCGATGTCCAAGCGCTCGGTGCCGATTTCATTGTCTTCTCAGGCCACAAGGTTTACGCGCCCACTGGTATTGGTGTGTTATGGGGCCGTAAAAGTTTGTTGGAAGTTCTCCCCCCATGGCGTGGCGGTGGTGAAATGATCAAAGAGGTCACGTTTGAGAAAACCACCTATAACGATCTTCCCTTCAAATACGAAGCCGGCACTCCCAATATCGAAGGCGCCATCGCGCTTGCAGCCGCTTTCGATTACATCCATCGCATCGGCCTATCAGAAATCCATACCCACGAAGAAACCCTCATCTGCCAGGCAGCAGCAGCCCTTTCCGAAATACCGGGCATCCACCTTTACGGCCCGGCGGATCGGATCGGCGCAATCTCTTTTGCTATCGAAGGCATCCATCATTACGATCTGGGAACGTTGATCGACCAGATGGGCATCGCTGTCCGCACTGGTCACCACTGCTGCCAGCCTCTCATGGCCCGATTTGGCATCACTGGCACCACACGCGCCTCTTTCGCCCTCTACAACACCGAGCAGGACATCGATTCCCTTGCTCAAGCCATTAAAAAAGCCGCAACCATGCTGCGCTGAAATCTCAAATCTCAATGAAGAGCCTATGATCATTCCTCTTCCAATCCACAACTGCTTACCAGTATAATAAGAATCGTCCGCAGCAGCTGTCTTAATATTTAAAATTTACAGTTTCATGAAAATCATCCTCGGCATCACTGGCTCCATCGCTGCTTACAAGGCCGCCGACCTCGCGTCGCAGCTCGTCAAAGAAGGTCATGAAGTGCATGCAGTTATGACCCGATCCGCCTGTGAATTCATCACCCCGCTCACGCTCCAGACTCTGACCCGCCATCCAGTTTTGGTTTCATTGGAAGATGAGAAACATTCGTGGAAGCCCGGTCACATCGAGCTAGCCGATACCGCAGATCTCTTGCTTATCGCCCCTGCCTCAGCCAATACCCTCGCCCTGCTGGCAAATGGTCATGCTCCAGACCCTTTGACTTCCATTTATCTGGCCCTACCACGTGAAACCCGCGTTCTGATTGCCCCTGCCATGAATGGCAAAATGTGGCTGCATCCCGCCACCCAACGCAACATCCAACAACTCGAAGCCGATGGTTGCCAATTCATCCAACCCGCCATCGGTGATCTCGCTTGTGGATATCAAGGAATTGGCAGATTGGCAGATGTTTCTGAAATTCTGTCGGCGGTTGGAGGATGATCATGCGCGCGCATCACATTATCTGCAGCTAACCCTCATTCTGTGGTTTGCATTTTTGAATTTACCCTGAATGATTTGCCCCGCCGTTCCTGACAATCAGGAACCCAGAACTAAGAACTTTTAACCGCATCTCATGTCCCACCCACACATTGATGTCAGCTACGTCGCCAAATTGGCGCGTCTTGATCTGACTCCTGCCGAAGTCGTGACTTTTCAGTCCCAACTCGAGGCAATTTTGGAGCACGTCGAATCTCTCTCAAGCGTCGAACTTCCCAACGACCTTGGTCTCGACAATCATGATCACCTCGGCCTGATGCGCGATGATACCCCGCTTCCAAGTCTCGACCCCGAACTCGTCCTACGCAACGCTCCAGACCAAGCCCAATCCCAAATCCGCGTCCCAAAAGTTGTAGCAGATGCTTAATTTGAAGCGCGAAAATCGACTTCGGTCGTTTCATCGAAACGACCCTACCATCAGACTCTCCCTCTCTCCCACTCTAAGACATGACTCTCACCCAGCTCCGCCAGCAGTTTCTCTCTGGTGAAACCACCCCGACCCAAGCTCTCGAGAATCTCGCAGCCGCCATCGCTGAGCGGGATGAGAGAACGAAGGCTTATATTTCCTATGATCTCGAGGCCGCGCTCAAAGCCGCCGCAGATGCCGATCTATCCAAACCGCTTGGGGGTCTTCCGATTGCGATTAAGGACAACATCAACACCTTTGCCGAGCCCTGCACCTGTGGATCGAAGTTTTTAGCGAAAAACTACATCTCTCCCTATGACGCGACGGTCATCCGAAAGCTCAAAGAAGCCGGAGCCATTCCGTTTGGCAGGATGAACATGGATGAGTTCGCCATGGGTTCGGCCACCGAGAACTCCGCGATCCAACTCACCCGCAACCCACGAGATCCGGAGCGTATTGCAGGTGGCTCATCTGGTGGATCCGCGGCCGCGGTCGCCGATCTCACCGCATACGCCGCCCTCGGCTCGGATACGGGTGGCTCAATTCGCCAGCCCGCCTCTCACTGCGGAATCGTCGGACTCAAGCCCACCTATGGTCGAGTTTCCCGCTACGGAGTGGTCGCCTTCGCCTCGTCTCTGGACCAGATCGGACCACTCACTCAGTCGGTGGATGACGCTGCTTTATTACTTCAAACGATCGCTGGATATGACCCGAGAGACTCGACCTCCGTCAACATCCCAGTTCCCGATTATTTGGCGACCCTTAAAGATGGAGTCAAAGGTTTGAGGGTAGGAATTCCTGCTGAATACTTCGCGGACGGCATCCATCCAGGCGTTCGAGAAAATGTGGAAAAATGTATCCAACACCTTGAAAGTCAAGGAGTAGAGATAATCAAGATTTCTTTACCATATACCTCCCACGTGGTCGCAACCTACTATGTGATCGCCCCAGCCGAAGCATCGTCGAACCTCTCCCGTTTCGATGGAATTCGCTACGGAAATCGCGCTACCGGAGCCTCCGACATCATCGATGTTTACCACCAATCCCGCGAACAGGGTTTTGGTCCCGAGGTGAAACGTCGGATCATTTTAGGAACCTATGTTCTCTCCTCCGGCTACTACGATGCCTATTATACCCGTGCTCAGAAAGTCAGAAAACTGATCGCGCGCGACTTCAATCAAGCGTTTGAAAAAGTCGACGTCATCCTTTCTCCCGTAACTCCAAGCCCAGCTCGTCGGATCGGCACCTGCTCCGAAAACCCACTCGAAGACTACCTCGCAGACGTCTTCACCATTGCAGCCAACCTTGCTGGTATCCCGGCCATTTCCGTCCCCTGCGGAACCACAGCCTTCGACGGAGCCGCAGAACTCCCCGTAGGCATCCAAGTCATGGCCCCCAGCTTCGGCGAGGCCACGATGCTACGAGTGGCCAAAGCCATCGAATCACGTAAATACTGAAGAGTAAAATTCTTCCTCTTCCTCTTCCTCTTCCTTGAAATTTGAGATTTGAAATTTGAAACTTCCTCAATGATCCTCGGTTACTGCACCAACATCCACCCCGCCGAATCATGGGAGGAAACCTTGCATGCGCTTGAAAAGCACGTGCTGACGGTGCGTGACAAACTGCTGGTGACTGGGCATCAGCCTTCCGACAAGCCCTATCCGATTGGTTTGAGGCTATCTGCCAGAGCTGCAGAGGAATTGCTTCAGGAAGATCATCTGGATCGATTCAAAGATTGGCTCGCTGCAAACAACTGCATGGTTTTCACCATCAACGGCTTTCCCTACGGCGCATTTCACGGGACTGTGGTGAAGGAAAAGGTATTCCAACCCGATTGGACGTCCCAAGAGCGGGTCATATACACACAGAATCTCTTCCAAATCATCGCCGAGATCGCTCCGAAAAGCTCTGGAGGATCCATTTCCACCCTCCCCGGCTCGCATAAGACCTTTCATGCCGATGAAACCATCATCCGCAAGAACCTCATCCAAATTGCCTATTTCATTGAGGACCTCTCGCAAAAGCATCAGATCGACCTTCACCTCGGTCTTGAGCCAGAACCGCTAGGGCATTTTGAAAATACCGCGGAAACATTAGCGTTTTTCGAGCGCCTCCACCGAGATGCGACCAGTCCAATCATCATCCAACAACGCATCGGCCTGAACTACGATTGCTGCCATTTCGCGATCGAGTTCGACGATGCAAAGCAATCTCTCGATGCCATCGCGATCGATGCGAACATCCGCCTGTCGAAAATCCACCTTTCCAACGCCTTAAAATTGAACCCGTCTGATCCAACAGCCCTTGAGGCGATCCGCAAGTTCAACGAACCGACCTATTTTCATCAAGTCATCGCACGCCGACCCGATGGATCACTCGAGCGCTTCAAAGATCTGCCTGTCTTTTTTGAGGCGGTCGATTCCAGAAAAATTCAGCCGACTGATTTCCATGAAGCACGTGTGCATTTCCACATTCCCCTGGACGCGAAGCCCACAGATCCCTTGGGATCAACCCATGTCCACGTCGAAGAAACCCTGCGATGGCACCTCAAGCATCCGAACATATGTCAGCATTTTGAGATCGAAACGTATACATGGGGCGTTCTGCCAAACACCTTGCAACGCCCTGTCGAAGAGCAGATCGCTGCTGAGTATCATTGGGTGTTAGGAAATTTGAAATAATGGTGGCGGATTTCATGCCACGTTTTACTTCTTCACTGCCTTATCTTTCCACAAGACGACATCGACATCGTTTTTCTGATTTGCCCCAGGTGTTGTTCGGCCGTTGGCGATAGCGAACTCTAGCAACTTGGTGAGCTCTGCTGCAGTTCCAGCTTTTTCGGCGACAAGATTCTTCGATTCCTTGCGATCATTTGCCATGTCATAAAGTTGGGAGGCTTCACCATCGTCGCCTTTCGACCATCCACCTGAGCCTTTGGCGGCGATGAATTTCCAATCACCTTTGCGGATGGCAAATCGACCAGTGATGGAATGATGGATAACAAAGGGATGAGTTGGCTCTTTCAGCGCTTCTCCCTTAAGCACAGGCAGAATGGAGAAACTATCCAAAGCGGCTGTTTGAGGCAGTTTGGCCGTGAGGATTTCGGCACAGGTCGCCATCAGATTGTTATGACAGATCAGTTCGTCAGAAACGCTCCCTGGCTTGATGAATTTTGGCCAACGCACAACATAAGGCACACGGTGTCCGCCGTCCCATGCATCGGATTTCATACCCCTGAGAGAATAACTTGGATCATGTCCTTTGGCTAACAGCTCTTTGAAATTCGCTTCGGGCGAGCAGCCATTGTCAGCTGTGAAAAACACCAAGGTGTTATTAGCTATACCCAATCGGTCCAGAGCCTCAAGAACACGCACCACACAATGATCGGACTCCATCACGAAATCAGCATAAATACTGATTCCACTTTTACCCACCCACCTCTCAGATGGAACGATGGGTGTATGCGGAGAACCTAGCGGAAGATAGAGGAAAAACGGTTGGTTTGCCTTCGTTTCTTTCTCGATGAATTCAATACTTCTATCACCCAAACGAGTGATCACTTGATCGAGCGGAATGTGTTCCGTCACCTCATCATTGACACACCACGAATGCATTTCTCGAGCATTATGGAATCCATGAAACACATCGAAGCCATGTTGAATCGGCCCATCGATGACTTTGGTGCCAACTGGTGCGGCTTCAATTGAAAATTTACCGTAAGGTTTTTGAGTAACGATCGTTTCTGACTTAGCTCCCTCAGGAAATTGGAAGTTAAAGCCGAGATGCCATTTGCCAACGATGGCCGTTTGATAGCCTTGCTCCTTGAGAAATTCCGGAACGGTCAGGATGGAAGGTGCGATCAAACTACCATGACTCGATTTTACAGTCAAAACGCCCGACTGCAGGCGACTACGCCATGAGTAGCGACCCGTTAATAAACCGTAGCGAGTTGGCGTACAAACCGACGATCCACTATGAGCATCGGTGAAACGCATGCCCTCCTTGGCGATACGATCGACGCCAGGAGTTTTAATTTTTGATTCGGGATTGTACGAACCTGTATCGCCATACCCCTGATCATCCGCCATGATGAAAATAATGTTGGGTTTCTCCGCGGCGAGCACAGTCGCAGAGAGAAGCAAAAACAGAGTTTTCATGAAGTCGTCAGCTATGTAAGAAATCAAGCTGTGAAATGATGTTATTCCACTTTGAGAACACGCACTTCCAATCCAGAAATACGCCGAAAATGAGCTTCATCTTTTGGACCAACAAGTACGCCGCAATTTAGACATCTTGCCGAAGCCGCAACAGCTATGTCGTTTTGGGGTATCATATTACCATTTTGGGCGAGTTCGGCGAAAATATCGGCATGATGTTCCGCTATTTCGGCAGTGAAAGGCTCGATTCCGGTCAAGCGGCGGAGAGCTTCCAATCGAGCAAGACGACGAGCTGCGCGAGTGGCGCTGTCAGCCAAACGAACTCCTGCTAATGCTTCTGCCCAGACCACGGCGGGCAACAATAATTCTTCGTCGTCGCCGAGAGTGATTTCATGGCCGGCATGAATGGCTCGCTCCCAAGCAATAAGCGCGGATGTATCAATCATTAAGCCCATGGATTTAAAGCGGGTTGATCAGCATCGTTTACTTTCTCTAAATCATCCGCAAATGCTGGATCGTGTGGCAACCGCATCACAGCAGCCTTCAATTCACCCCACGTGGCGCGACGCATACCGGATGTTGGTGAAAGTTCCGCAACAGGTAGATCATTCTTTGTCAGCACAAAGCGCTCCCCTTTATGCTTCACGCGCGCTAGGTAATCACCCAGATGACGAGCGGCTTCGGTTGTACTAATTGAAGTAACCATACAGAAATATGTAATCTACAGATTTCTGTATATCAAGTCGATTTTTCAAGCCGATCACTTCAATTCAGGAAAAACCGATGCGATATCCAAATCATCATGAAGTTCTTTCTGAAGAGTTTGCAGTTTTGTAAAAAGAGCTTTCTTTCGATCCAGCGTAGCAGGGTCAGCAGCGAGATCTTTCAACTCCTGAGGATCTTTCGCTAAGTGATAAAGCCTCGTGGCTTTCGCATCAGGATAAACGATCAATTTCCAACCCTCATGAATCACCGCACGCTGCACTTTCATGTATCCTGCATAAACGGCATCCAAGCCTTTGCTCTTGCCTTCCAATATTGGGCGAACACTTTGAAATTGGATATCTTTACCATCGTCTCCCGCTAGATCAAGGGCTGTAGCCATGGCACTTTGAAGATAGATAGGCGCTTCGTTTTTCGCACCTGCTTTGACTCCCGGACCTTTCACTATGAATGGCACACGCAGGCTGTGCTCATACATGTTTTGTTTACCCATCAGACCATGATGTCCACAAGCAAGTCCGTGATCTGACGTGAACACAATCCATGTGTTATCCGCTTTACCGGATTTTTCCAATGCATCTAAGATTCTGCCTAGCTGAACATCCATGTGCGTGATGATCGCATAGTATTCCTGACGATGTACTTTCACTGCATGTTCATCGCGAGGAAATGGCGCGAGATTTTCATCACGCAACTTTGCACTGCAGCCGATCTGCTCTTTGTAAGGATACTCAGGAAGATAATTTTCCGGAATCTTGATTCGATCCAAGGGGTAGCGATCGACAAATTCTTTGGGCGACTGGCGGGGATCATGAGGCGCATTGAAAGCAAGATACATGAAAAACGGTTTTTCCGACTTCGCTGCCTTTTCAATGAGTCCGGTCCCATCGTCTCCCAATGCCTCACTCCAATGTTTGCCGCCTTTCCAATACCCCCCCAAACTTTCATCGCTTGGACTCCATGTATCAGGCACACCGCGCAGCGGACGATTGTAAGCTCGGGAAGCATCTTGCGGCATCCCTGCACGAATGTTCACGGTGTTGGCAAAGATTTGATTCGCTTTGACTCCAACGTGCCATTTTCCACTCATGTAAGTTTCATAACCTTGAGCCGCCATGCGCTGTGACCACAACCGACCAGCCTCGCGTTCCGCAGTGAGTGATTTCTCTATCGCATGGGCATTCCATACCGTGTGTCCAGTCGCCAGCATCGTCCGGCTTGCCACACAGACCGCACCATGCCATGCACCCATGTTGTAGGCATGGGTGAAAGTCGTGCCACTTGCTGTCAGACGATCCAAATTTGGCGTCTCGATATCCGTATGACCCAAAGCACGTATCGTTTCATAACTCTGATCGTCTGAAATAATGAAGAGAAAGTTTGGTTTATCTGCCGACTGACCTTGAACGAGGCAGGCAAGCGCTAAAATAATCGCAGCAAATAAACAGGTGAGTTTCATTTCAAATCTTTGATTAGAATCAAGACTTTGCCAAATCCGCGTCATCTAGGTTCTTCTGGACCTTATGATCGACTGATGATTTCTCCATAAACATCGCCATGAATCCAAACAACATGAAGACGAGCATGACGATATAGAAAATCCAAATCGTGCCCTTGCCGGTGGTGAAACCATAGTTATGCAGACCCACACCAAGGAAATTCACATGCCACCATGAGAAAGCAATGACACAGGCCGTGAAAATCGAAGCCAGATGCAATCCCCAATCCTTGATGATGCCACCGAGGCGCGCGTGAAGAATAGCAAGAGTCCACAGCACAATCATGAGTGCACCATTTTCTTTCGGATCCCAGCCCCAGAAACGTCCCCAAGAATAGTTCGCCCAGATACCACCAAGCACGGTTCCGACCAATGAGAGAAAAACCGT
This sequence comes from Prosthecobacter debontii, assembly GCA_945873125.1. Classification (GTDB taxonomy): domain Bacteria; phylum Verrucomicrobiota; class Verrucomicrobiia; order Verrucomicrobiales; family Akkermansiaceae; genus Luteolibacter. The sequence continues at coordinate 63,803 of CAMCBV010000004.1, read as the reverse complement.
CAAACAGATACATCCGTATACGACCTTGGTAAGTGAGCGGCGCAGCTCTTTGTTATCACCATCGAGATTCAGACCGCGCATGAGAATATAGCCACAGGAGAGCATCGCAGCCAATAACCCACCCGTATACCCAAGCGTGATACAGATCACATGGGTAGTAAGCCAGTAATTAGAATCCAAAACAGCAACCAATGGATCCAAGTGATCTCCGGCATCGCCAACTTCATAGCGACGCGCCAAAATAATCAGAGCCGTTCCGAGCACGGGAGCGATTCCGAGTGAAAACCTATTCCTGCTGATCCATTCAACAACCAGCGACAGGATCACACCCGTGGTGCCAATAAAAATCACCGTATCATATAAATTACCAACTGGTGGACGCTGCATGATGATACAGCGAATCACAATTGCCGTCACACACAATGCGACAGCAATCACTGTCGTGGATAAAGTTACCCAGTAGAAAAGTTTCGCCACTCGTGACTGGCCAAGGCCCCACATGACAAGTGAGCTTATCGATCCCAGCAGAAAAAGGATCATGGCATTAAGAAAAAAGTCTCTCTTGAAATAAGTCGCCTCCAGTGAAATGAATTTTATATCATCTGGCTTGGCGCGATCGTTTGTGCGCTTGATCCATCTTGTCATCGCCTCTCGAAATCCTTTTTCACCATTTGCCAGTTCACGAACAGCGACTTCCGTTGCAGCAATATCTTTAATTGCAACATCAGGTTTATCGGATTTCAAAGTCATCGTTTCCATGATTGCGTTTCCTGCCGTTAACCAATCTTTTTTGGATGTGTCTGCCGGAGGCAGCATGAAAAGTCCGTATTTGGCATAATTTGCGCCGTCTTCAATCTGCTGCAGGAGAGACAAAAGCCGCTCAGGAACCCGTCCCTGTTCGGATTTTATTCGTTCCAGTTCAGGAATTAAGCCAGGAGCGGATGACATCACAGCACTGAAATCCACACGCTGATCCGGCGCACCATCCACGCCTGTTCCATCAAGTTTGACACCGGTTATCGCGTAACTGAAATAACCCAAGAGCGCTTCGTAATTTCTGATGTTGTAAGCAAGGTCAATCGTCTGTTGCTGCTCAGGATCACGTTTTTTCTTTTCGATGGGTTCATAGGATTTTGCGAGTTCAAACAATTTCTCACGACCCTCAATAATCTCCTCGTAACTGTAACGATCGCGGCGGCCTTTTTGTTTAACATCAATCGCTTCTAATACTTTGGAGTTATCAATACGGAACGTGGGGAGCTTGATCGCCACATGCGGACGAAAAACGGTTTCCATAAGCCAAGCGGTCGGTTTGATTTTATGAACCACACCCGCGTCGTCCTTCACTTTCATCGACCGCGCACCATGATAACCCAGCATTTTAAAACCCGCGAAAGTTGAAAACGGCTTGATACGACCTCCGTCTTGCAGGGGTAGTTCGGACACCAAATCAATCGTTTCCTTATCCCACGGTTTATAACCCTCCACTTTTTGAACCTCACCTTTGGGCATATTATCGATGAAAAGATTCACCAACGCCATGACCAGACCGATGGCGGCAAGAATCGCGAAAACCCAGCTGCCTACTTTAGATTTTTTTTGCATGGTTCTGTCTCTTTTTTGAAACGGTCTGAACGTGACCGATGAGTTTAGTTAAAAAAGTAACGAGCATACCAAACGCGACGATATAGAGGCTGTATTCAGGCCACATATCCGCAGGGTTTTTGACTACTTCCAAAACTGTAAACATCACATCACCGGGTTTCGCATCTGGCGGTCCGTAACTCGCTTGAAAAAATGTGAAACCCTCATAACGCATCGGCTCGTTCATCTCGATACGCACCTTAGCCTCCTGACCGTTTTCAATGCGGCGAACATCGCTAACAAACTCAGCAGGTCGGGATGTACCGGGATGGAATTCTGCTTTAAACTTGTCCAGCTTCACATCGAACGGCATCTGCCACAAACGCTTGTGCATATCGACGGTGAAAAGCCTTTCGCCATCCCGCACGGTGAATGGGTAATAGCTCGCTCCAAACAAAATAAAAGGCGCGGATTTCTCACCATCATCAAAAACGACCTGAGCATACGCCCCAGCTATGTTTCTTTCAGCTGTTTCATCTGCAGGGCGCTCGAACAAATAATAACCGTCAGTGACTAACTCACCCTTCTTCGGAGCTTGTTCAGTAATATTTACTGGCTGAGAATTTTTCAGGTGTCCGGACACAATAAGTGAAAACGGCACATCCTTGAAATCAAACTTTCTCTGATTTCCGCCTTTGAGATCGGTTAGAGAATCACCACGAATGATGTGAAACTTATCGAGTTCACCGTTTTTCACTTCAGCGACTTCGATAACGTATTCATGATAATCCTCTGCCACGTTACTACTTTCACCGGGATAAATCGCCATATTGCCACGCTCCTCAAAGTGGTGAGCCACTCCCCCGGCAATTAGCATGAAAATAATTCCGAAATGAGCGATGAGATTTCCGATCTGTTTCGGACCTTTGCGAATGCGAATGACCCCACCGAGGATCATGTTCACCAGCAGCAATGCGCAAACATAATAACCGCCGGGTAAAATCAGCGGTATTTTCTTACCGTTGATTTCAGGAATGAGAAAAAAGGATTTCCAGCTGAAATACTTATTCAAAGTCGCGTACAAACCGTGATCAATCTGCTCCAGTGTAGCCAGCCAAGTGAGCAGCAACAGAAGCAGCAGAACAGCTGTCGCGAGTTTGAATCCGGAGAGGAAATCATAAACCAGACGAAGCACAGATTTCTCGCGAGGCATTTCCTTGGTGTAAGATTGGGTGTCCATTTATAATTGGCTAAAAAATCTTCAGATCATTTTTCGTTCATCCGCAAGCTACCGATGTATTCGCGGAGTGCGGGTTTTTCGGCATCCACCTCGTTTTTCGGTCCGATCATTTTGACCGTGATGATTTGTCCTCCTGTTTCAGCAATCACACCCGCCAGTCCATAACCCGGTTTCGAATCAGCACCCATGCCAGCTCCATACTCACCTTCCGCTTCAATCCATACGCCTTCCATACCCACCACTGGAATCTTTTGCATGGTTGAGAAACTTTCGGCAGTCATCGCTTCACGTCCAAACTGCTTGAGCCAGCGATTCGCATTTTCCAGCACACCGCCGGAAGAGATCGATACGTAAACCTCCCCCAGCCCTGACTCTCCAAAACGATAATTGAGCAAACGGAACTGATTCGCAGGTAACGCCAACCAATGTGCCGGAGGATTTCCCTGAACAGGACTTGGCTTGATATCACGAAATCTTTCATCGCTCGTAGCGAACATTTTCGGAGAGACGTCTTTGGTTGTCCGATGCCGCATTTCCTCAACAAGAACCCGCTCTTTGCGCTTCTCACAGCCCAGGAGACAGAGAAAGATCATTGGGATAAGGATAGAGGAGACTTTCATTTTTGGGGAGATAAACGCGGAATGCATGCCCCGCAAGTTCAATTCAAGGATACTACGTGGCTAATCGCTCACTTATTTCCACTTTTATAGTTCTTTGACATTCATATTCACAAAGGGTTTCCTGCCTGCGTGGAAACCATCCGTTATTTCAACCGACACACCCAAAAACTGGAAACCGAGCAGATCTATGGCGAATCTTTCCTGCGTTGGACATACGGAAATCCATTCGGTAAACTCGCACTCCACGCTCTGGTCAAGCGCCATGGGTTCTCCAAATGGTATGGCAGGCGCATGTCAAAACCCGATTCCGCAAACCGGATTCTGCCATTCATTGAGAAATACGCGATGAATCCGGCGGATTTTCTCGAAGCACCCTCCTCTTACAAAAGTTTCAACGAGTTTTTCTTCCGCAAACTCAAACCGGAAGCCCGCCCCATATCAGCCGAACCCATCGTTTTCCCAGCCGATGGGCGCCACCTCGGTTTTCCTGATATCTCAAAAATCCATTCGTTTTTCGTAAAAGGCCAAACTTTTGACCTCCCCACCCTTCTTGGCGATCCAGGTCTTGCTGCAAAATACGCCAACGGCTCACTGGTGCTGTCGCGGCTGTGCCCGGTCGATTATCACCGCTTCCATTTCCCTGCCGCTGGCATCCCATCTGAAACTCGCACAATTCCCGGTCCGCTTTTTTCTGTTTCACCCATCGCTCTGGCGAAAAAGCTATCCTATCTCTGGACCAACAAGCGCACCCTCACCCAACTCCAAACCAATGAGTTCGGAAAGATCCTAATCCTAGAAATCGGCGCCACTTGCGTGGGTTCCATTCACCAAACCTATACCCCCAATCAACTTGTCGAAAAAGGTGCGGAGAAAGGTTACTTCGCGTTCGGCGGTTCATCCACCATCACGATTTTCGAAGCTGGTAAAGTCACCCTCTCGAAAGACTTGTTAGAAAACTCCAGCAAACAAATCGAGCTCTATGCGCGGATTGGGAGCGCAATGGTCGAATCAACTTAACCACACAAAAAAAAGTTCACGAAACAATGAAATGAATCCTGAGCATTTACTCTCAGCTATTCCTTTCGTGTTTTTCGTGGTTAAGCCTCTTCAATCAAAACGGAATATCGTCATCGAAATCATCCGTCTTGCGTAAGTCCTCAGGCGAAGGCTCGGCATGACCCGGAGATTCTTGGGAATATTCTTTGTTACGGCCACCACCACCCGTTCCTCCGGACAGTTTCCAGCAGGATAAGTTCACATAGTATTTTCCGTTATACTCGTTACCGCGGACATCAAAATTCACGACAACATCGCTGCCTTCCTTATAGTTGTCCAAGATACCACACTTGTCCTTCACAACCTCGAATTTCAAATCTTGCGGATACTTGCTGTCCGCCGTTGTCACTACGAATTCCCGTTTGGAAAACCCACTCGGAAAAGACTGTGTTTCATAAATCACCTTAATTTTACCTGTCGCTTCGTACATGACTCCATCTTTCGCAAACCTACTCCGATGTCATGACAAAAAATTCCACTTTAGAGAAAAAATAATTTTACATGCAAATAATAAAGACGTAAGAGCCATCCGATCATGTCACTCGCCAAACGTCACCAGTCAATAAAACTGCATCGTCAAACCACGGGATATGCCGCATGTTTGCTGCCTTTCAATCCCGATGGCACGATTGCAGAAGATGCGTTTCAAGCCGCCGTAGCCCGCACCTCCGATGCCGGACTCGGCTGCGCGGTGAATATGGACACCGGTTATGCGAATTATCTGACCTGTGATGAACGAAGCCGAATATTAGAACTGACCCAACAAACCATTGCCGGCAAAAGGGATTTCATCGCTGGCGTATTTGTCGAAGGCCTCGAGGGTGATCTGGTACAGCTATATAAATCCCAAATGGATGAAATCGTTTCCCACGGAGGCACGCCCATCCTTTTTCAAACTACACGTTTTCATCCATGGAAAGCATCGCAAATCATCGATCTCTACGCCGAAGTCTGCGACGGCTATGAATCGGTGATCGCATTCGAACTCGGTGCCATGTTTGCGCCAAACGGCATGATTTTTAATGAGGAAACTTTCAAGGGCCTGATCAACATTCCATCACTTAAAGGCATCAAACATTCATCACTGGAACGCGATATCGAAATGCGCCGTCTGGAAGTCCGTGATGAAGTCCGACCCGATTTTAAAATTTTCACCGGTAACGATCTTGCGATCGACATGACTGAATACGGCTCGGATTACTTGCTCGGACTCGCCGCTTTCTGTCCTGAGCTCTTTGCGCTTCGCGACAAATATTGGTTAGAAGGCGATGACCGCTACGCGAAACTCACCGATAACATCCAGTATCTCGGCAACATCGCATTCCGTGCACCTGTTCCGGCTTACAAACATTCCTGCGCGATTTTTCAAAATCTCATCGGTCGCATTCCATCCGCACTCACCCATCCTAAATCCGCGAAACGTCCGGAATGGGAAAGCGAAATTCTTGCCGATTGCGCGACCCGCCTAGGTTATTAATTTCCGAAAATTTTCATTCATGACCACCATCACCGACATCGCTGATAAAATGAGGATCTCCACCGCAACGGTGTCGCGTGCATTAAACAAGTCCCGTTTGGTGGATCCGGCACTCACTGCGAAAATCCAGCAACAGGCCGATCTGATGGGTTATGAAAAACGTAACATCAGCAAACACCGCGGTCGTTCGATCTTAAATATTAAACTCATACTCCCCCGCCACATGGAGCCGGAGCGATCCCTGTTCTATGACTTTGCCTCGCTTATCGAAGGCATTCAGTCCGGCTTCAAACATTGCAGCATTAACCTCGTCTGTGAGACTAACAGCAGAGATTATCAACCCTATCCCCATAAAAAAGGCGGCGATACCAATGGTTTCATCTTCGCATTCCATCGTCCTTCGGATGACACATTCAAGCAGCTCAAAAAAAACAAGACCCCATGCGTTGTTCTCAACCGAGACATACCAGGAATCCCTTGCGTAGCATCTGAAAACAAAGCCGGAATGAACGTTATTGTCTCCCACCTTTTCAAAAGACGCGGGAAAAATCTCAAACCTGCTTTCATCACGCTAGATGGCCTCGGACAAATTCACGAAGAACGCCTCAGTGGGATCGATGCCGCTTGCAAGATAATCGATACGGATTTTGATCCCGTCAGAGACAGCTTTTCCTTTGCGAACATCAATGCAATGACCAACGCGAAAATTCTTAGTCTCTCAAAAAAATACAATGCCCTCATCTGCGTCAACGATATCGTAGGCACCGTGGTTCTCAGTGAGCTGGACCGACTCGGCAAGACTGTCCCCAAAGACATTTCCGTTACGGGTTTCGATGACTCTCCAGTCCGGCAACTTTCCCGCCCCCTGCTCACCACCGTCAGCATGCCACTGCATGAAATTGCTAAGGCTGCAGCATTCGGCCTTGAGGAGGAAATCATCAATCATGTTCCCCAAAAAGCCATTCATCGGGTCGTCGGTGAATTCCTTATCGGCGAATCTTCATAAATTTTTTTTATCTATTTTCATGTCACCCGAAAAAATTGCCATCCATACATTTACTAACCAGCCATGGTCGATTGATGAATGCATCGAGAATTACTCGCGCGCTGGGATTGGAGGAATATCGATTTGGCGTGAAACGCTTGCGGGTCAGGATTTGAAAAAAGTCAGAATCCATCTCGCCGATAGCGGACTGACTCCCGTTTCGCTCGTGCGCGGTGGCTTTTTCACCGCTCTCTCCGCGCCGGATCGTCAGGCAGCGATAGAGCAAAACCTCAATGCCTTGGAAGAAGCCGAGTTGCTGGGCTTGCCGATGATCGTGTTGGTTTGCGGAGCAACGATGGGGCAAACCCCTGAGCAAAACCTCGAACAAATCGAAGCCGGGATCCGCGCACTCCTCCCGCGCGCCGAGGCGTCCGGAATCAAACTTGCCATCGAACCCCTCCATCCCATGTATGCGGGAGACCGCTCCGCCGTCGCTTCTCTACGAGATGCCAACGTCCTGGCACAACGCATCAATCACCCATTGGTCGGAATCGCAGTCGATACTTTCCACGTCTGGTGGGAAACGAATCTAGAACAGGAAATCCAGACCTGTGCTAACAACGGACACCTTTTCGCATTTCACATCTGTGAGTTCAAACCGGACTTCGATCACCCGCTTTTGGACCGCGGACTTCCCGGCGAGGGAGTGAACGCCACCCCACGCATTCTCAATATGATCCGCACCACCGATTTCAACGGTCTCGCAGAAGTCGAAATTTTCTCCCGCAAATACTGGGCTATGAACCAACAAGACTTTCTAACAAAAATCCTCAATTCGACGAAGGATTTATAGTTGTTAGCTCTTAGATCTAAGTAAAAATCATTTATCCGTATCCCTTTCTCTCCTTGAAACTTGAAATTTGAAACTTATGAAAATCGGCATCATCCTTAACGGCGTCACCGGACGCATGGGCACCAATCAGCACCTCGTTCGATCCATCCTCGCGATCCGCGATCAAGGTGGCATCCTCCTTCCTGACGGTTCGAGAATCGTCCCCGATCCCATCCTCACCGGTCGCAACGCAAACAAACTTGCTGAACTTGCGAGAACCCACGGAGTCGAACGCTTCACCACCGATCTCGATGCGGCACTTGCCGATCCATACAACGAGATCTTCTTCGACGCTTCAGGGACTCCTCACCGCATTCCCTTCCTTGAACGCGCCATTGCCGCCGGTAAGCACGTTTATTGCGAAAAACCCACTGCGGTGGAATATTCAGAGGCGCTTCGGATTGCGGAAATAGCCGAAAAAGCCGGAGTGAAAAACGGCACTGTCCAAGACAAACTCTGGCTTCCTGGCATTCGCAAATTCCAGTTACTCAAGGAGCAAGGATTCTTCGGTAAAATCCTCTCCGTGCGCGGCGAGTTCGGTTACTGGGTTTTCACCGGTGAACACGAAGGCCAACCCATCCAGCGTCCTTCATGGAATTATCGTGCCGAGGATGGCGGCGGCATGATTATCGACATGCACTGCCACTGGCGCTACGTGATCGATAACCTCTTTGGCAATGTCACACGGGTTTTTTGCAAAGCCGCCACACACATCCCTCGCCGTTTCGATGAAGCAGGCAAGGACTACAACTGCACAGCAGACGACTCCGCCTACGCGATTTTTGAGACCGACACCGGTGTCACCTGCCAGTTTAACTCTTCATGGAACGTCCGCGTCCGTCGTGACGACCTTCTCACCATGCAGGTCGATGGTACCGAAGGCTCGGCCATCGTCGGTCTTCGCAAATGCTGGACCCAACATCAGTCCGTCACCCCGCGCCCAGTTTGGAATCCGGACATCGATTCACCGATCGATTACTATGCGAACTGGACCGAAGTGCCCGACCAACTCAACTTCGATAATGCGTTCAAAATCCAGTGGGAAATGTTTCTCAAACACGTGGTCATCGACACGCCTTTCAAATGGACCCTTCGCGAGGGAGCAAAAGGAGTTCAACTCGCAGAGCTCTCGATCAAATCCCATGATGAAGGCCGATGGATCGATGTGCCGCAATAGTGGCGATCTTTTGCCCGCTCCGATATGTCATGAGACGCCGTCTTTTTATTTGATCATATTCGAAAGCAGCGTTGCCTGGCATCTCGCTGGTTTCCTTGCATTTTTGAGTATTGCCTAAAGTATTCGCCCAAGGCTGAGCGTGTGCCTGATATCCAACCCGTAGCTTTGGCAGAGATGCAGGACAAATAACTTCCGAAGTCCTGATCAGTCTCTGTTGAGCATCGGCATCGGTACTGAGATGACTTGCATTCCAGCTGCTTGGGCTGCGATCACACCTGGAGGCGCGTCTTCAATGACCAAGCATTTTTCAGGAGCCACGCCGAGCAATTCCGCAGCCTTGAGAAAAATGTCTGGCGCAGGCTTGCCATTGGCAACGTCATCAGCGGTCACGACCTCGTCGAACCAATCTGAACAATCCAAAAGTTTCAGCGTCTTTTCAACTACGTAGCGTGAACCGCCTGAAGCCACAGCAAGAGGCATCTTCCCCCTGAGTGATTTAGCAAAATCCGCAACCTCATCGATAAACTCCACCTGATGAAGTTTTTTCAAATAGGCATCTCGCTTCGCCAGCGCAACGGCCTCCGGATCAAGCTTCAAATCATACTCCTCATTGAGATCGACCACGATATCGCGGGTAGGCCTGCCACCCATGGCGAAAAACACGTCCTCTTTAAAAATACCTCCTGCACCGTAGGCAGCAAGAGCTTCACACCATGCATCAAAGTGCGCGGGCATGGAATCCACAAGCGTACCATCACAGTCGAAAATCACTGCTTCGTAACCGGATTTTGGGAAATCAATCGCTCCTAATTTAGACATGGCGAGGAGGAATTAATGGGCAGACGCCGAGTTTGCAAGACCCTATCGTCCAATTTAGGGACTTTCCGCAACAAACTCTGCGCTACCTTATCATTCATCAGGCGATACACCCAATCCTTTGCCATACCGACACCCTTCATCTCCTGTGAAATCTTCAAAAATCCCACTTCAGACACTAGGAAAAAGCGCTCGATTCATACGGTGCTCATATCGAGTTGTTTCAAATAACCTAATACGAGAGACGACCCAACGAAGCGATTCCGAGAGGCCTGATATGCTTCACTTCTTGTTTTTTGCCTTTTGAAACCTCGAACGGCGCTCAGAGTCCGCTTCGATAATCGGTTCAGTATTTTCGCGAAGAACTTCCGGCACCACGGGCTTCGATACTTTTGGTGCTCGGGCTTTCAAGGGTTTAGGATCCTTGATCTTATCATGCTTCGATCTGAAAAATTCAGGCATCTTCCAACCGGTTCGGGTAACCAACGCTTCTATCAGTATCATGATCAAAAGCGAAATCCCCAAGGGCAGGCTCAATGAGTGTGCAGCGAGATACGGAGGTCGTAACCAGGCATCTTCAAGATTCAATAATTTCCGCCCGTTGGTTTGGTGGGAAACCTGACGCAATTCTTCCAAACGCTCGGATTCGAAAGCCCATTCCACACTGGATCCCACACTCACGGGACCAAACGCCAACGCATGATCTCCAACGCGAATCGCGCCTTTCACCACACTACCTTCGTTCAAATCACGACTCAGTGAAAATTGCCCGGGAGCGATACGACGCCATGGAATATCATAAATCATACCGCCTGCCTCATCCTGTAATTTCACGACGGGTGGATCCTGATTCAAACGATCACCCCAAACCTCTGAATCGTAATACAAATTCAACTCCAAACGAGTCCCTTTAAGCTGATGCCGGATTGCGAGACCCGGTGGCAATTGCTGCCCCATGAGAAACCGGCCCATCGTCTGGACAAAATCCCCGTATCCTTTCCAGTTTCTGACATCCTCGGAGTAATCTCCACCCAGTGGAAAAGAAACCGCCGCCGTCCGACCCAAGCCACGGCGAGCATGCGCCACCAGCGGCGCCACGTATTCATCTTTTGAGACGAGGGAAACCGTGGTGTCTTTTCGAGCATAAGACAAATTGTAACCGCCAAGCACCGACATCCAATCGATTGGCTTCGGCGAAATTTCGCTCCAGCGCCCCGATGCCAGTGCAGCAACTTTTTCTTCAAGAAAAGCGGATCTTGCGATGGTGACCGTTTCTTGCGCGAAAATTTGCGGAATATCCATCGGACGATCCGAGAAAAACATCCGACCCTTTCCAAGCTTGGCAATATCCTCACATAGGGCTGCGTCACAATCGGCTTTCGTACCCATACCAATGACTGAAATCGTCGCACCTTCCTTGGTCATTTCATCGATGAGCTTCTTATAGTCGCCCGGCTCTTCGGTATCCTGAGTATCTGTAAACAGAATAAGGTGGCGTGTCCCAGCTTTGGATTTTCTCAATTCCTCCCACCCCGCCTTCAAGCCTGTGTGGACATAAATTCCACCACCACCAGATGAAATCCTTGATATCTGGTGATTGATCTTCGCCTGGTTTCCGCCAACCGAGCTGAGAGGCACGGTTTTTTTTGCCTCACTATCCACCGCAAAAACCGTTATCTGATCCATGGCACCTAACAAATTCACAGCAGCGATCGCACCAGAGTCAGCTAAATCCATTTTCGTTTTCCCTCCGCCAACTTCCACACCCATTGAACCTGAGCGATCCATGACAATTGCCAAAGCAACGGCAAGCTTCCGATGCTCTGATTTTAATTCCATCGATACTGGCAAAAGCTCATCAATGTCAGATTGAAAATACCCACCCGCTCCGAATGAATGTTTCCCGCCAACCATCATAAATCCACCTCCCTGTTCCCTGACGAAGAAATCCAGTGATTTCATGAAATCGTTGGGAATCTCATGTGCTGGAACGTTATTAAAAATCACGGCCTTTGTTCCACCCAACATGCCGGGTTTGAGCTGGGATGTGTCTTTAATCACCTGCACATCGAAGTCCATATCCGCCATCGCAAGCGCTACCGGATCATCTTCATATTTGGTGACCAGTAAAAGGCGCGGTCCGCCGGTGATTTCAAGCCAACGCTTGATCCGGTTGTTACCCAAGTGAGCATCGACTTCCGGACGGATTTCCGCTTCATATTCAAAAGCCCCGACCTGCGCTAAACGATCCGTAAACTCAGCAGTACCGACACCGTCTTTGATCACCAGATCGGTCTGCACTAAAGTCTGACCATTGCGCTTAATCACCAATGGAACGGCTTCATCTTTGTTGGATCTGACCAAAACAGAAATTAGAAACGGCTCACCCACCTGCACGCGTTCCGGAAACTGCAACCGCGCCACACGCGCATCTTCAATCGTCTCTTCACGTACCAGCCGGTAATCCAGAGGCACACCGCGTTTCTTCATTTGCTCCGCCGCCTCGTTCAGGGGTTCGGTCGAATATCCATCGGTAAACAACAGCACCCGCGTCGGCATTTTCTCATCTACCTGCGCCATCAAATTCGATAATGCCAAACCGGTTCGTGTCTGCTTGCGGGAGCCCGTAAATGAAGAACCGTCTATTCCCGCGTCCGCAACCTCAGCCGCGTAATTCACAAAGCGTAACTTATCCTTACGTCCAGGTTTGGAAGTCTCCAAAAGCCGCGTCCATTCTGGCAGACTTTTATCAATCAGATCCTCGGTCGAGTCGGATCGATCCAACAGCACAATCAACTCCAGAGCATTCTGTTGTTTCACGAAATTAGGCCCCGAAAGCATGGCGACGGCCAAAATCAGAATCACCAGGCGCAAGGGACGGAATAACCCCAGCCTAGGCCAAAACCACCCAACCAAAGCCAACAAAGGCAAGAGCAGAAAACTTTCTGGAAAATCAAAATCCATGCCGCTCAAGTAAGATCCATTTTAGCCAATGAGCGAAGGGAAAATTTCATTCTCAGAAATGCCAGATCAAAGGCACCAGACTGCATGTTACAAGCCAGATAATCAGATTTAAGGGAATACCCATGCGAATATAGTCGCTGAATTTATAACCCCCGGGTCCGTAAACCATCATGTGGGTTTGATATCCCATCGGTAAGGCAAAAGCACAAGAGGCTGCAACTGTGATAGTGATGATGAAAGGCCTAGAATCAACTCCCAGGTTTTCCGCAAGTCCGACCACAATGGGTACCAACATGACCGCCGTTGCATTGTTCGACAATACCTCGGTAAGCAACGAAGTGAAAAGATACACCACCCATAGCAGCACATATGGCAAAATCTTCGGAGCTACATAATGGCCCGTGATGTCAACCATGCACTTCGCGAGCCATTCCGCTGTGCCGGTTCCTTGCATAGCCATCCCAAGACCCAACAAACCGTATAACATGAGCAGAACCTGCCAATCGATGCTCGCATAGGCTTCGCGCGGCGTAAGGATACGCATCCATAACAAACTCAGAGCCCCTACCACCGATGCGTAATGAATTGGAATCGCGGGAACTCCGATATCCATCCGACCTAGAAAATCAGTTACCGAAACGGTTAAAATCACACCAATCAAAACCGCCCATGAAATTTTGATTGATTTAAGGCATTCATCCTCTGCTGCCATATCATCGGTTTTGGATTCCAATGTATCAGTGAGAACGAAATCGCGCGTTTCCTTCAAGCTCCTGAGATTGTTCACCGCGGTAATCACCAACAGGGTGTCTCCACGATCCAACGGAATCTCCGCCATACTGCTGGTAATATTCAAACCGCTACGATGCACGGCGAGCACTACGCAATTGTAGCGTTGACGAAAATCCGAGGCCGCCAGGGTTTTCCCAACCAACGAGGACTCACTCGGGATCACCAATTCGGATACCATCCCATCCACCGTGGAGAGTTCCTGTGCCCCGATGTTCACAAATAATTCCTGAGCTTTTGCCGCTCCGCCCTTGCGGCGGTGGAGCGCCACCAGAAACCTGTCGTTTTTCTCCACGGTCACTTCCTTGAGTGGAAGCATCAGACGTGTGCCGCGCCGGCGGATTTCCAAAATGTGTATCCCCGCTTCCCGACTTCCCAAAGGCGTATCAAGCAGTTTCTTACCAATCAAAGCGGAACCATCCATGATCAACAAGTGATGCAGTGGAACCACCCTGTAATCGATATCCAAACTTCCGGTAATCGATGAACGGGATGGCAATAATCTAGGGCCGAAAATCACCATATAGGCAATACCCGCAATCGCTAGCGGCACGCCCACCGGAGCCAGTTCAAACATGCTCATTGGAGCCAAACCCATTTCCCTGAGACTGCCGTTCACGAGAAGATTGGTGGATGTCCCGATCAAGGTGCAGCAACCGCCTAAAATCGATGAATATGACAGCGGAATGAGCAACTTCGATGCCGCGATATCTTTTGATCTGGCAAAACCAAGCACAACCGGCATCAAAATGGCCACAATGGCCGTATTGTTCATCCATGCGCTAAAAAATGTTGCGACCAGGCTGAATGCAAAGATCGAGGTTCTCACCCCACCATTCACTTTTTTCTCCAATAAGCGACCTATCTGATTGACCGCTCCGGATTTCTCCAAGGCCCCTCCAATGACAAACAGCGCGGCAATCGTCAGTGGCGCTTCATTGCTGAAAACTTTTGCCATGCTCTCCATGCCAATCAATCCCAACGCCACCAGAATACAAAGAATCGATAATGACAGGACATCAGGTGACGCCCATTCACGGATAAACGCGACGAGGGTGAGCCCGACGATTAAGAGAGTTAATGCAATGTCTTGATTCATGGAATGCCTTGAAGAGCGTGTCTGTGAAGCCGCTCACGGCGTTTGACAAGCCTTGTATGGGGAGAGAATGCTCAAATTAAGGAGTGAAATGCGGATATCGGCATTTCAATGGTCCTCTTTATGCTCGTGCAGACGTCTGGTATCCTTGAAATCGTGTCTTTCACAGGCGCCCAGACCAAAACCAACCAGAAGTATGAGTAAAGCGATACGTTTCATCGCCGTTGTTCTAGACGCTCGCGCTCCAAAAGCAACCCCAGAACTGGCGAAAAATCGCGCATTTGAGGCTTTTCATCCGGAGATCTTTCTTGAACCGCCCTTCTCCCTGCGACTAGATAGCTTTCCGCATAGGTAATTTCCTTTTAAAAACAAAACCATGTCAGAGTCATCACCTCAAGAATTACAAAACAATGATCGACTCGAACTCGCCTTAAGAGCTTCCAATGAAGGCATATGGGACTGGATGGTCGGTGAAAAAAAATCTATTACTCAAGACGCATTATCGAATTTCTCGAATGCACGGAGTCCGGCGCTCCTAACCTATTTCTCGAGCCTTATATCCATGTCCACGAACACGATCGTCCGGCTTTCTCAAAAGCCGTTCATCGTGCCCTGGACATCAGCGGCCCCGAAACCCTCGCTGTCGATGCACGCGTTCAAACGGGTGGCAACGAGTGGCGTTGGCTTCGGATCCGCGGAACCGTCGTTCGAAATCGCCAAGGCGAAGCCACCCGTATCGCCGGGTCGATGATTGATATCAGCCTGCGTAAAAACGCCGAGTCTCAAATTGAGGAAGAACGCCATCTTTTACGTACCCTCATCGATCACGTACCGCTTCAAATCTATTTCAAAGACCTTGATTCTAGGTTCGTCATGATCAACCGAGGCATGGCAGAATATCATAACTTTGAGGCAAGCGATCACCTTATCGGAAAGCACGACAGGGATTTATTTTCCAACACTCATTGGGAAAAAGCGGAAGCGGATGAGAAACGAATCATCAAAACCGGCATTCCGATGACAGGACAACTTGAGTGCGAGACATGGAGGGAAGGAAGCGAGACCTTTGTGGTGACATCAAAATTTCCATGGAGGGACAAGAGCGGAAAAATCAAAGGCACCTTCGGCGTCTCGAGTGATGTAACTTCCCTTGTTCTCGCACAACGTCAGGCGACCGAACTGGCCAATGAACTGCAACAGAAAAACATCGCTTATGAGCAAGAGGTCAAACTCGCCCACGAGATTCAACAAGCACTCTCAACCTCGGGCTATCCGCCTGCCATCGCCCAAAACGGCAACCGGATTTCATTTGCCTCACGTTATCTGCCCATCTCGGGACTGGCTGGCGATTTCTATGAAATCATCAAACTCAATCATAACTGCCATGGCATCTTTATCTGCGACGTCATGGGTCACGGTGTCCGTGCAGCCTTGGTGGTTGCGATGCTTAGAGGCCTCCTTGCCACTCAAGCTAATGAGACCAACAACGCCTCGCAATTCCTTGAGAAACTCAATTCCGGCTTGTCCTCCATATTGAAACGTGCCGATGTGACGATGTTTGCCACAGCCTTCTATGGCATCATTGACCTGAACACCTTATCCATGACCTATTCCTGTGCCGGTCACCCGGGACCCATCATGGTTGGCAACAAGGTCAGCCAACAGCTCTGCACCGGTCGAGGCGAAAAAGGTCCCGCTCTCGGACTTATGGAGAATTTGATCTATCCCATCCACTCACTGGATCTCTCGGACGTTGAACGTCTGCTGCTTTTCACAGATGGTGTGCTTGAGGCAGAGAATGACGAAGGAGAGCAGTTCATGGATCAACGACTTCTGCAAATCGCGAGCCAGGATCCACAAAAAAACACCGAAGAATGGTTGGAATCGATCATCGAAACCGTCCTTGATTTTTCGGGCTCCCATCACTTTGACGATGACGTATGCCTGCTCGGGTTACAGATCATGAAACCAAGCCAAGTTATTTGACTTCGATCAAACGATCAAAAGAATCGACGCCATTTGCCGCTGGATCGGTTTTAACTTCCGGAATACTGCTGAGCTTGACGGCTTGATACAGCTCCTTGAAATTGTCAACGGGTGCCACCCCAGTTCCTCCCACTTCCAGTTGAATCCAGCGATAAGCCTCGGTAACGGGTCCGAACAACGCATCAAGGCGACGGTTTTTAGATGCGGTGATAATGATTTGGGGAATACCGATTTTGAGCGTTCCTGAAATAGTTCCAGTCTCATCCTTGACCGAAAGGGAGCCACGCACGACCATTCTGGTGCGTTGCAACAAATCAATTTCCTCGAGCTGGATCATGTCACCACTCCTCTTCATGAGCAACTTCACTTCATCATCAAAGAACGGAAATTCATACCAGCGATCATCCAACGCAATGGCGAGTTGTCCCAAAAACTCGAATTGAGAAAGCCCGATACGCGAATCAAGAGCGTTCGACATATTCAGTCTCAGTAAGGCATCTTGTCCGGAACCGGGGGTGAATTGGAGTGAGTTGGAAGTCTCATCAGGATTTGTAATGACTTTACCTTCAAAAAAACGACCCAAGCCATTCCCAAGCAGAGCTGAGATCTGAAATGAGTCCACACCCACAGAGAGCTGATGGGTCACATTTTCACCCGATGGTTTTATGATGCCTGACAGATTGATCGAACCACCTTCATGAATTTTCTGATTCGACTTGGAAGGCATCTGGAATCGCATGCTCTTGATATCAAACTCCTGATCTCTGACTTGGATGTATGCCCGATCAAGCTGCAATGATGGCCAACCCTTCATTTTCAAAAGTCCTTGGTTCAAACGGATCTCGTCACCCTTGCTGGTTTTCACCGGCAGATATGAAGCCTCGACGTTTTCAATCATCCGAGTCCATGGCTGTTGATCAGAAAAAAAGACATTCAAGCTATTCACCGAGTAGCGGCCGAATTTGATCTTGGATACTTCCTTGCTTGCTGTTTTGCCGGATAAGGGCTCTTGAAATTGCGGCGCCTTCAAAAACAGATTGCCCTTGGCCGCAACCGCCTCCTGACCCTGAAAGATTCTTCCAAAAAAGCTGATAGGAGCGATCTTCGCCATTAAATCATTTGCCTCCAGTCGTTCTAACGCATGCTCTTTTGGCCAATTCATTTCCAGGCGCGCAGAAGATGCGGTCACCGGATTCATTCTGAATTGCTGGATTTTCGCTTTGCTCCCTGTTGCGCATTCAATCTTGGTGATGAAATCATCATAAAAAACGGAACTGTTTGAATAAAGAATCAAACCTCCCCCTATGAAGAGCAATGCGACCAAGAAAATCATGAAACCCGCAATTTGAACCAACTGGATACGTTGATTATGCGCCTTTAACTTATCCTTGGTTTGGTCTGTACGGCGTTTACGTTTCCTTACCTTTACAGCCGTCGTTCCATCTGATCTCGTCACCAACTCACCATCATCCTGAGATACCCTGTCATTGCGGCTTTTCAACCGGTCTAACATTTCATCAATGGAATAATTCTCAGGATCGATATTGGGATCTGGCATAAACAATTTGAAATCAGCGCTTGCGATACGGTCTGCCAGTTGGATCAACCAATTCGACATTCACGAAAAACAATATCGCTGTAGAAATGTGTTTCGTACCATTGTTTTGAAAAAGCCTACCCACCATCGGAAGATTGCCAAGGATTGGAGTTTTGTCATGAACCGTTGTGAGAGATTCTTTAAGTAAACCACCAACCACAACCGTCGCTCCGTCCGCAATAACCATACTGGTATCCACTTTTTTCACACTGAATACCGGCATTAAAATCGGATTTTCCGCAAGGACGGTGGTCGTGCCGTTGGCAACAAAATTGACCGGTGTGCCGTAATTCACAAAACCATCGAAATCGGTCATGACCGGTTTTAACGCCACATCGATGTATTGACGGTTTGCATCAGCTGTCGGCAGAACCTCAAGAAAAACTCCTATGTCACGAGTTTCGAATGAGCTGGGAAACGCTGGAATAATCGGGGGTGTCACCGTAACCGAATCCACACCAATTTGGTTACCCTGATCGTCAAAGACGGGATTGTTAAAAGTGCCGATACTTTGAGGCAATTCCGGCGGGTCATATTCTGTCGCATACATGAACTCCTTGACCATCGTGATGGAGGCTGCTTGACCGCTGCGAGTGGTAACCGAGGGCGTGGCGAGAATGTCCGCTGCTTTTTTCTGATCTAATCCCCGCATCAACATGGCGATAGTCGTATCGTTTACCACGCCATTGACTCCAATAATTCCAGGACCCCGGTCAAATTGCTCAACCGTACGGCTCGCCCCTGCACCCAGAAGCTGATCCAAATCATACCTTGCAAATGCGGCGTCTCCACTGCGGTTACCGGCGGTGAGCGGATTACGTGGGGTCGGATTGCCCGGCACAATGGGGAAATCGTCGATGATGGTTCCGCTGCCCACGGTTCCTCCAGATAGGTATCCACGGTTCGGAGCCGGCCCACTTCCACCGCCCAGTCCGAAATCATTGAGCATCCAATCAAACCCGAGTTCTTCCAATATGCTCTTTTCAACTTTCACCATCGTGACTTTTACAGACACAATGACCGGTTCTGTGCTCACGATCGTGTCAATGATCTGTTGAATAATGTCGTGATTGTTTGCCGTGTTGATGACCAACAAGGTATTGCTGGAAGGATTGTAGGTTGCTGAAGCACCGTCGGCAAACGAAACACCTTGTTGAGCTAAAGCTTCCTGAGCCCCCATTCGTTGGGCCATCATTCCATTGACCTCTGGCTTGGCATTGAAAATATCTTCATCCTTTGTTTTGTTTGTCGCACCAGCAGAAAGGTTACCCATAAAATCGGGAGGAACTCGATAAGTACGGGATATCAAACCGCCTCCGGCAGCTCCCCGATGATGGATTGTAACCGCATGATCATCATACCGAAAACCGGTCTGCGTCATGCTTGTGATATATTTGAGGATGGATTCAACCGGAACATTTGCAAGTTTCAGATCGAATCGCTTTTCCAATATTTGTTTGGCCGGAGAAGCCATCGGATCACCAAGATTCACCGTAATATTGATTCCTTTGAGATCTTGAACCAATTCGAAAACATCGTTCTCCATGGTTCTGGCCCTCAATACATCCACGGCTTCCAACAAGGTCACATTTTCAACAATGAATTTCGGAATGATGATGCGACTGAGCTTGTTACCCAGGGGAATGTAAGAACTTTGCTGGGTATCCTTAGCTACTACGGGTGCGGGAGGAACCACTAGGCTGGTTTCCGAGGGCAATTCCCAAGTGGCTGCCAACTCCATCAAAGCCTCAGCACGGGTTTGTTTGTATGCCGATTGGAAATAGTTCGTTTTTTCACTCGCCACCCGCTCCAATCCCCGAGTCGCAGCATGATTGTGAGGATCGATTTTTAAAATTTCGTTGTAATGTTGTTTTGCCTCATCAAATTTTCCGAGATCATAGGCGCCATCTGCCATGTAAAGCAGTCTTCTGACCTGATCCACATTTTTGGCATGCTCAGCAGTGAGTGCAGGGTTGGTTCGAATCGGATCGTCAAGGGCGTTGCGTGCCGCGATGGCCGCTGGATGATTGGGAGTGACGTCTTTGGCCAAAACCACATCAATCGCTGCCTTAGCCTCTTCAATTCTGCCTTTCCTTGCCAATGACTTGGCATGTTCAACCGAGGCCTGGGCGTATCTCTCCAGTGCCGAGTTTCTGAGTTCGAGGGTTGCAGGTGAATCAGGCAGGGCTGATGTCGCTCCAGCATAAGCATCAACCGCATCTTTGAAATGACCCGCCAAATAGGCCTCGTCACCCTTTAGCAACAACATTTGTCCCTCTTCGACTGCCACCCGGCGTCTCTGTAACTCTTGCGCTGCAAGGGGTGAACTCGGTTTGATTTCCTGAGTCAAACCGATCGAACAAAGCGCGAAAGAAATTGAGAGCACAAGGCCACAACTCGGAAAATCTACAATGAAAGGAAATCGCATGCGAAGTATTCTTAAACCTATAAACACCCGAGCTTAAAAGGGTAAGCGCAAAATCCCAGATTGTTAAAAAAACTCAAGGATCATAACCACAGATTTGACGGGGGTCCTAAAGTCTGAATTCAAGCTGCTCTTCTTGGTGCTGCTCGACCTTATGCCAATCTCGCATCCAGATGGAAATTTTTCTTCGCCATTCGATTCGCAGCAGTTTCCATCTCAATCTCCTATATTCGCGTGAGCTCATGACAAATACTGTTCATATAAACAGTATTTAATCAAGGGCTATTTTTCGTGCCAATTGAACATCTGCCGAAATCTGTTCCCGCAGTGCGTCGATACTGGGAAATTTACGCTCCTCCCTAATGAAATGCAGGAACCGTATCCTTAGCATGTGTCCGTATAGATCCGCGGAAAAATCGAAAATGTGCACCTCAAGGGTGCGCTGGCTACCATTTACAGTCGGTTGCATACCGAGATTGGCGATACCTCGCTGTTGGCCATTTACCTCGACCAACCATACCCCGTCTTTGGGCAGCTGCATTTCTGTGAAATGCAGGTTTGCTGTGGGAAAACCGAGCGTCCTGCCGAGCTTACGGCCTTCGACCACTTTACCAGAAATTACATAGGGACGACCTAACATCGCCTCGACCGCATTGAAATTTCCTGAACCTATCGCCTGGCGGATCCGGCTACTACTAATCCGCTCCTCGTCCCAGATCACAGGCGCAACCGCCACCAACTCAAACCCGAATTCGACCGCCATCCTCCTGAGAAGAGCCACATCCCCCAGCCTCTTGTTTCCAAAGCGCCAATCCTCACCCACGGAGATTGAAGCCACATCCGCCTCGCAGAGTTTTCGCACAAAATCCTCAGCCGCCAGCGATGCGAAATCTTGGTCAAAATGAATCACCAAGAGTCCATCCACCCCGTGGGAATGCATCAATGCCGCCTTTTCTTCCAGGCTCGCGAGCAAGCAAAGCGGAGCTTTGTTGGCTGCAATCACCTGAATCGGATGAGGCGAAAAAGTCACGACAAACGACAATCCGCCGCTCGCGCGCGCGGCCCGTACTGCCTGATCGATCACCACCTGATGACCTTTGTGCACACCATCGAACACGCCCAACGCCAAGTGGAGGGGCCCTTGCTGCCTGACCAGGTCCTCAAGCTTGTCGAGACGGATTAGCATCATTTCTCACGCACCTCGCATCAATGAAATTTCTGCCAAGGAGATCAATGCTTTGAGCAATATCTCCGGATTGGCTTCTTTAAGTTGAGCAACGGTCACGGACCGTTCCAAATCGAACTTCCCAGATTGTGTACGACGCAAAGCACTCAAGTGAGCACCGCAACCAAGGTTTTCACCGATATCGTTCGCATAGGTCCGCACATAAAATCCTTTCGAACAATGAACCCGGAAATCGACCTCGGGAAGTTCAACCCGTTTGATCTCATAACCTGTCACACGCACAGGCCGAAGCTTACGCTCGACCTCCACGCCTTTGCGAGCCAGTTTATACAGCGGCACGCCATCCATCTTGATAGCGGAAACCATCGGAGGCATCTGTTCAAATTCACCCTTGAAGACATCGAATGCCGCCCGCACATCCGCTTCGGATAAATTTCCGACCTCGCGCGTCTCCAAGACTTCACCCTCTTTATCCTGGGTACTGGTTCGCTGACCCAATGTCAGCGTCCCTTCGTAAACCTTGTCCTCACTCATCAGTAAATCCTGAATTTTCGTGGCTTTGCCGATCACCAGCATGAGCAAGCCTGTCGCCATCGGATCAAGCGTGCCGCAATGACCAATTTTTTTCGTATTCAAAGCACGTCTGGCAATAGCAACGACATCATGCGATGTCATATCAGGAGCTTTGTCGACCAGCAGCACCCCACTTGGTCCGGAATATTCTTCAACTTGTTTTCTCATCTTGAATTAAAAATTGTTTTGCGAAGCCAATGCCGACCTAAGGGCCGATAAAACCCTTGGCTTCGCATCGACGAGCGGTCCTGCCATCCGGATTCCAGCAGCCAAAGCATGCCCCCCACCACCGAATGTCATCGCTACATCGCATACATTGACTCCGGAATCCTTGGAGCGCATCGACACCCGGATTTTTCCATCCGGAAGTTCTTCGAAAAAGACAGCGACACGGACACCTTTCACCGAGCGGATCATGTCAATCAATCCCTCGCTGTCATCCGGTTGCAAGTCCAGATCCATACGCGTCTTGTCCAATAACTCCCAGTATGCCAGTTGGCCGTCTTCTGAAATTTGCAGGGTATTCAGCAACGCACGCATCAATTCCAACCTGCGGTAAGGATGGTTGTCATAGGTATCCGCATTGATTTTTCCGACATTCAAACCGCGTCGAATCAAATCGGCTCCCAGCACGTATGTCTCTGCGGTGGTCGAAGCGTATTGGAAAGATCCCGTATCCGTGGATACGGCCACATAAATCGCATCACGCGTCTCGTCCGGAATCGGATAACCCAAGGCGATCAGCAATTCGTATACGATCTGACCAGTTGCTGGCTTTCTTGCATTGATCAAGTTCACATCTCCATAGGCTGGATTGGAAATATGATGGTCAATATTGAGCCAGACTTTCGCCTTAGAAGCGGCATGAAGCGACTTGTCGCCTAACCTCGGTTTGGTTGCGGTATCCAGCGCGATTGCCACATCCACCTCAATGGCTTCTTTTGGTGGAAGGGTCACTTTTTCAGAGCCTTTCAAAAACTCCAGACTTTCAGGAACCCCGTCCTCATTGACGAGGTAAACTTCTTTACCCATCGCCATCAGCGAAAAACCCAGAGCGATCTGCGAGCCAATCGCATCGCCATCCGGCCTGACATGGCTCATGAGCAGGAAGCTGTGATGCGCCGAGATAACGGCACCTATATCTTCGATGACTTGACTGAAATCTTTGTCTTCCATTTGATGAATCAACCGTGCTCCGCGGGTCGGGGCGCGGATTCTCACCACTCAAGCCCCTGAAGCAAGGACAAAGCGGTCTCTTGGTGCGTGGAACCGAAAATATGCCAGTCGGGCCATCATCCACGTCAAAAACCGTTAAAACAGGCTTGCCCATTCGAACCCAAGAAGCCATCTAGCACCGGTGCGCGATTTGTTAGCAGCCCCCGCCTGGCAAGAGGAAGATCTCGGTATGCCTTTACCGGATTCCACCCATGCTTGTTCTGTCTGTCTCCCTACCTGGGATGCAGTCGTCGGCTATGAGGAGGGTCGTGAAAAAATAATCCGTCGGCTCCGCACGGGATATCCACGTTTTTTCAAACACCCATCCGTCGAGCGTATCTTCGATAACGCGCGCGCCGAACTCACCTCCGAAGGCGAAGATGTGTTGGTGCTACCTACAAAAATTTCCGCCCAACGCGCGCATCGTTGGCTGGAACGCCAGGCCGAAACGGCCATCCGCAGCGCTTCTTTTCACGGCCTGCATGCCCTGATCTTCCCTGAAAAAGTCAAAAAACTTTCCGATCTCTACTGGCGCTTTTCCGGCGAAGGCATCTCATCCCGACAAGCTCAGGACTTTCTTGACGGAGAAATCCGCGAAGGCTCTAAATCTCATCTCCTCTCCCGTGCCATCGCCAATTTCAACGGTGGACAAGCTGAGGACACGTTCATTTTCTCCAGCGGCATATCCGCCGCACTTGCCGCCCTGCGCTCTTTACCCGGTGTCCGAGAAGGAAAAAAAACTCTGCAAATTGAGTTTCCTTACGTCGATTCCCTCAAAATCCAAGAGCGATTTGGCAATGGCGTGGTTTATCTCAACGATGCTTCTGGCGAATCCTTCGATGAAGCGATCCAACGCATTCGCGGCGGCGAATTTGCCGGGGTCTTTACGGAAATCCCTTCCAATCCGCTGCTGCGCACCATCGATCTAAAGCGCGTCTCGGAAGCATGCGCGTTTTCCAAGACCCCTCTCGTCCTTGACGACTCAGCCACCGGACCTCTCAATGTCGATGTCTTGCCTTACTGTGACATCCTGACTTCTTCTCTCACGAAATGGGTTTCCGGAGCTGGCGATGTCATGGCAGGAGCCCTTACCCTGCGCCCAGATTCGGATTTGATTGCGGAACTACGTGATTCCATTTCCGCCGATGCTGCGGAGTGCGCACCGCTCTACATCGCGGATGCCGAGGTGCTGCTCTCGAATCTCAAAGGCTACGCCAAACGCAATGAACTGATTAATGAGCATGCTCTGAAACTTGTCGAGTTCCTCAAAAATCATCCCGCCATCGCCTCAGTCTGGCACCCATCCCTGATCCATACCGCGAATTTCGATTCGATCAAACGCAAGCAAGGCGGCTATGGCGGATTGCTCTCCATCACCCTGGCAAATCCAAAAAAAGCTCCGAAAGTTTACGATAGCCTGAAACTCTGCAAGGGTCCATCTTTCGGAACTCCTTTCACTCTCGTTTGTCCCTATACCCTCCTTGCACACTACGACGAACTCGACTGGTGTGAAGACTGCGGGGTTCCATCGAATTTGCTACGCGTCTCAGTCGGAACGGAACCGGTGGAAACCCTCATCGCGGCTTTTGAAGAAGCCCTCGCGTAAGCAATGGAAGCCTCACCTAAGGGGTCATATGTCCCGAGTTACGCGTCAAAGTCATATTCGCGAAAATGATTCCATCGGCTCGATGAGGAGGATGTTCTCGTCCTCCAGTATTTGATGCATGGGCATACTTGGAAAGATGACACGCGAATTGAAACGCACAAAACCAGCCCTCTAAGTAATCTCTCTAAAAAATCGATCCAACGGTCTACCAGGTATAATGAACCTTGTAGGTCACAATTTTCTCCTCATCAGGCTTGAGAGTGACAGGAAATTCGATCGTGTGGCTGTCGAGACTGCGGAAGTCGTTGGACTTTTCCTTGATCTCCCAGTTATCAAAACGCGAAAGATGCTCAACCACGCGGATCTCAACGGCTTCCTTCTTGTGGTTGCGGAGTTTGATTTCGAACGTTTCGTCCAGCCATTTATTAGAACTATCGGCTTTATAACCGGTGCGGCGGCGCTCACCGACGAGGTCAAATGAGTTGCCGAGATAAACGCGGATGGTTTCGTCTTTCGCAGTGTGGTCGATGTTGTTTTCACCTGTGAATTGAAGCGAGCCATCATCATCGCGCGAGTAGAAGCGCAAACGACCTTTCGGCAGTGCCATACCGAGGTTATTCTCCTTACTGTTCTTGAACTCACGCAATACCCAAACTTTCTTATTGGTTTGCACGCCGTATTCACCTTCACCGCGGTAATAATTCCAATGTCCGTAGTTCATAGTCGCACCATCATAAACAAAGATTTTTGGTGCTTTGACATTGGAACCGCGAATAAATTCAACCTGTTTGGTTTCTTGGTCACGTAGTGTGACCGGACGGCCGATGGTGTAGAGATGGAATTCATCGAACGCTTTTTCCGTAACGACATCAGCCATCTCAGCACCTAACATCATCGCCTTCCTCTCATTCCGGGCGAAGTCGCGTGGTGCTTGCGGCTGCACTTTATTCACGTCGCCCGCCATCAGTTTGACTTTGGCGTCTTTGAATAAGTTGCCACTCATATTATTAAAAGTCACCCAACCGACCATATCAATGCTGTCGCCCTTTTCAGCTGCGACGATGTTGTAATCCGATTTCCAACTCAAGCCGCCGGTGACGTAAGCGAGTTCGCTGTCGAATTTCACAGCTTCAGGAGTATGGATCATCCAGGTGAGAGTCGGGTTAAGGATGGTGTCATCATCAAGCGAGGGAAAGACCGGTTCGCCAGGCAGGGAAAAACGGAGGCTTCCATCCACTTCGATGATGGGTTGGCCGGCGCCACGTCCACCCGAGCCGTAACCACTGCGAATGATTTTTCCTGATACCTTATGGTCGGGTTTGTTAGGTTCACGAACGAAGAAGTCGATGGTCTTTCCTTCGTTGAGCCGAAGCATCAAACCTGAGGAAACCGGGTCGTTGCGATAAGACTGTTCAAGAATCTGGAATTTCACTTTGCTATCAGGATCGCGCAAGATCACCGAATCGGTTTCGGCCATGGCGGTCATACCGGAGAAGCTGACTTCATTGACACCCGACTTCAGATCCAGTGAGACCGTATCGCGGACTACAGCGAAGTTCTGATTGTAAATCGTGAGCGAGGGCGAGGCAGCAAATGCGGCGGAAGGCGAAAGCACTGCGGTCGCAAGCATTGCATAATATCGGCAGGATGGATGGATCATAGGATTTGTCGTTATTCTTATAAGATAACGAGATCACAGTCAAAACAATGAAAGAAAATGAGGGAAATCCCTATCCTATAGCAGAACAAATCAACGGGCTTATTCTAAGCAAATACGGGATTTTTGATTCATCAGTAACCTACACTGTCGGATTCATAGCTCTGAAATCCGTCCAATCAATCCACCAAGACGAAGCCTTTTCTTGTATGCTTGCAGCGCAATGACGTGCCTTCTTCGTTGGGATTCCAGTGATTGGCATTACCAAAATCGATGGCTTCCGTAACTAGGCTCAAGGTAACGATACGCGGTAGCTCGGCGATGAGTTCACGCCCCCCAATTGCGGCATTGGTATAGACGGATACCTCATTAACGCCGCTGCGGTTCTTCATCATCCAACGGTATTGGACGTCACGATGATTGAGAGTTTTGTAACCTTTTTTTGACAGAGACATGTTTGAAAATTCTTCCATATCAAAACACAACAATCGCCAATCAACAATCAACTATTTGACAGATGTCGTTAGATGATTTGCTTTGATTTACGATTGTTGTTATTTGATTTTTAAATGAAGAACCTCACTTACCGATATCAAGAAGCTCGATATCGAAGACCAGCATGCCGCCAGGACGATCACTACCTGGGACAGCCGGACCGTAAGCAAGCTCGGCTGGAATCCAAAAGCGGCGCTTCTCTCCAACGACCATGAGCTGCACCCCTTCGGTCCAACCTTTGATCACACCGTTAAGCATGAATTGAGCGGGTTCACCGCGGGTCACGGAACTATCGAACATGTTGCCGTCAGTCGTCCATCCTGAGTAGTGAACCTTGACGGTATCCGTCGCCTTCGGATGAGTCTTGCCATTACCGGCCGTGAGCACTTTGTGAGCTATCCCGCTGGCGGTTTTCGCCGCATCAGCTGGAGCCGCCGCAACATCTTTGGGAACCTCTGGAGCTGGAAGCGCATCTTTGAAAGAGATCAACTCGAGATCAGCTGCGATAAAGCCTCCCGGAGCGCGGGACTCAGGCAGCCAGCACTGACGCTGCTCACCAGCTTTCATGTCCATGAAAAGCTCGGCGAGTTCCTTTGGAAGCTTGTCGAGCGGCACGGATGGAGGAGCTGGCTCGCCGTGACTGTCCTGTACGATTTCACCATCCATGGTCTTGGCCACGAATTGAAAGGTAATGACCTGTTTCGCTGCTGGCTTTTCACCTGCACCTTCTTTGGATATTTTGTAAGCAACGCCTCCAGCTGTCTTCTTGGTATCTGCCGGTGGTTTGGAAATTTCCTTGATAGCAATGAGTTCCACATCAAAGCAAAGCATGCCGCCGGGGCGACCACTTCCTTCAACAACCGGACCGTAGGCGAGACCTTCAGGAATCCAAAAACGGCGCTTCTCTCCGACCACCATCAGCTGCAAACCTTCCGTCCAACCAGCGATCACTTGTCCTAACGGAAAGCTCGTCGGTTCACCGCGCTTTACAGAGCTGTCGAACATTTTACCGTCCGTGGTCCATCCTGAATAATGGACAGTCACCGTATCAGCGGCGGTTGGCTTTTTATCGCCGGTTCCGGGTTTGAGGACTTTCGAGGCCAAACCGGTTTGGGTCTTGACGGCATCGGCGGGAGCGGCAGCTACATCAGCAGGTGTTTCAGGCATTTTGTTTTCTGGTTTGGCAGCGGCCGGCGCGGCGACTGCAGGAGCTTTAACGCCCGGAGTCTCCTCGGAACGCGCAGGAACGGAAACCGCCATCATCACGGCAGCAGTCATTAGGGGTGTAAGAGTCCGGACTTTCATAAGTTGGGGAAGCATTCACGCCACCGGCCATCTGTCAACCATCTGGCGATTTTTTAGGTAAGGAATCGGATTGAAAAGTCTCATAACCCTATTTTAACGATCTTAGGAATACCCCCAGAGAACTCTACTCTCTAACCGCAGAAAATAAGATAAAGCATGTTCGAGACCTCAATCAGGAGAGCCGTGTCTCCGACCGGTCTAGAGCACAAGAGGCTTGATTATATTGGAAATATTAAAATAACGGATACTTCTGCTTCAACCAAGACAACGCCTCCAATTGATCTTCGCGTTTCGCACGACGAATTTGAATGAGCAGCTTGGAAATTGTCGGCCTGTCTAAAGTAAGGTTCGATGCGCCTTCATTACACACCGAGCATAAAGCGCGGAGGTTAGAAGCTTCATCTTTTCCTCCCTGTGATTTATCGAGGATGTGACCTAGATGAAGTCGAGTTTTACGTGTTGCATCGTAAGGATGAGGTTCACCAGCAACTGCACCACACATTTGGCATGTGAAGCCATTACGATCTAATACGAGTGCTCTTAGTTCCTTAGATATACTGCGTTCAAACGCTGGCTGTGGTTTTGGATTTTCCAGCAGATATTCGCCGGGCTTTAGATCGTCTCGATCATTGTGAGTGAGAATTAGATAACCTTCTTCGTTGCGAAGCTCACGAACTCGTCTTGCCCATTCGCTCTTGCCCGCAACTTCTCTCAATTCATCTGAAGACATCACCTTACCCACGTTTTCAAGGAAATGAGCGCGAAGTTTGGCGCGCATCCCGATCTTTTTCTGGGGTTCAGACATATTAAGAAATTTTGGTTCGTGCGGAGGATGATGATCCTTGGATTGCTTGTTTAATTCTCATCGCAACTGCGTAGGCGACTGGCGGTGGAAACGCATTACCGATCTGGCGGTAGGAAGCTGTCTTTCCTCCGGCGAATTGCCAGTCATCGGGAAAACCTTGGATTCTGGCAGTCATGCGGAGTGTGAGTCTTGGAACACCTTTGAATCCTTTTGGTGGAGCTTCGTTGCCTAGCGACTTTCCTTCGACTCCCAGCGATGTCCAGGCCTTGCGGGCGCGGGTCGGACCGAGATCGGCTCCGCCGTGCTTTTTGGAGCCGCCTACCAAAGTAGGCGCGATTTCGTTGGCGTTGGCCGCCCACTGGAAGGCTCCTTCCCAGCCGTTCGCGGCCATGAGATCGACGAGGGTTTCGCCGACGGTCTTGGTGGGGACGCCATCGGTCAGCGGCATGGGCGGGTAGAAGTTGGAGACCAGATCCTTGCGGATGGCGACGACGACCACCCGGGGGCGGAGCTGCGGGACGCCGAAGTCGGAGGCGTTGAGAAGGTGCCAACTGGCCTCGTAGCCCATCGCCTTGAGATCCTTCTTGAGGCTCATCCGGTAATCGGTGAACACGGCGTCCAGGAAGCCCCGGACGTTCTCCAGCATCACGGCTTTGGGGCGGCACTCATCCACCAGGCGGAGGGCTTCGGGGAAAAGGTCGCGCTCGTCGTTGGAGCCGAGCTGCTTGCCCGCTTTCGAGAACGGCGGGCAGGGAACGCCGCCGGCCAGCAGATCCACGCCCTTGAACCCCTTCGCCGAGAAATCACGCACATCCCCTTCCACCACATTCCAGTCCGGACGGTTCAGGCGCAGGGTTTCACAGGCATGCCTGTCATACTCCACATGCGCCAGCCCCTCAAATCCCGCCCTCTCCAATCCAAGCGCCTGTCCTCCGGCTCCCGAGCAGATCTCGATGCAGGTGAGTGTGGATGGCGAATCAGGAATCGGTTTCATAGTGCGAGCAGTTTGTGCATGGCCTCTTTGTCGGCGATGGGTGGGTTCTCTGCGAAATGGGATACGATCCTTTGGATGATGACCTCACGGGAGGCCTGATCCTCGGCGGTCGCGTCCGCCCATTTTCTGCCGGGGTGCATGGTGTCCCACGGTGAACGCTTGTTTCCGCGCGTGGAAGCGGCGTCGCCGTGCTTCCCGATTCCGAAACAGACTTTGATCTCCTTGTTCCAGATCGGCTTGAAGAGGCGGATCATGAAGTCTTCCACCGCGCTCTCCATGCCGCTTTGGATGACGACGTGGCGGCATCGGAAATCTGCGGGATTCAACCCTCCGGAAACGATGCTCCGGCGGTGTTCCTTGAGCCGCTTCCAAATGGCGGGGCCTTGGTGGAACGCTGTCTCTGCGCTCGGATCGTCGGGAACCGCCTTGCCTACGTAAATCGGCGTCTCCGTGCCTGTGATTGGCAGATAGGGTTCGATCTCACTTCCGGCGTAGTATAGGGCATATACACCGGAACCGTAGAATTTCGAAGCAGCCAAGGTTTCGAAGCCGACCGGTGTGCGCTCGATGAAGCTGAAGGCGAAAAACCGGGACAAAGCATCAGGCCGCCCGAGTGAGATCGCGATGATGTCATGTTTGGCGGGATCGATCGCGTAACGCGCTTCGTGCACCATTTGTGAGATCTCTGCGAGAGTGCCGTCACGCGTGATAAGCTGCCTTTCCGTGAAATCCGGTAATTCCTCATCCACAATTCTCTTTACCTCCTTGGCCGCCTCAGCCAGTTCCCGGAGCTTGCGATCGAAGGCGGTTTTTCGTTTGTCAGGCATGTCGGTGGATTGGGGCGGGAGTGTTGGTAGCTTGGGAACTCTTGATCTTCGTCTGTCCTGTCAAAGCCAGCGCGACGGAGCGCCCCACGATCTCGGCGAGTTTCATGGGGACGGCGTTGCCGAGCTGGCGCATGGCTTCCGTCCAGCTTCCGAGGAAGACGTAGTTGTCGGGGAAGGTCTGCACCCTGGCGCTTTCCCTGACGGTGAGGTAACGCACGGTGCCGTCGGGGAAGAGGATCATGTTCTCGCCTCCGGGAACTCCGTGGGCACCGGCTTTCAGGGCTTTCGCGGGGCGATCCAAAGGGCTGCCGGTGTGGCCGGGGTAGGATTTCGCTCCGGACTGGAGGATGTGGTTGTGCCATTTCCGGGAAGGGCGGGCGCTTGGCTCCGGGAGATCGCGGATCGCTTCCTGGAGGGTGAGCCATGGGAGAAATTCCTGGCCGGGTTTGCGGATGGCGGCGGAGTTGAGATCCGCGTGGGTGGGTTTCGGGAATGACCATTCCGTCGGGTGGTCGGCGCGGAAGCCGATGAAGAAGACCCGGTGCCGGTGCTGCGGCACTCCGTAATCCGCCGCGTTCGCCTGGTGGACGTGGACGCGGTAGCGGAGGCCATCCACCGCCTTGCCGATCCGTTCCTTGTGCCGCTGGAGGCGGGCGAGGTTCTGATCCCAGCTCACGTTCTCCGAGACCGGGAACTCGGGGAACTCCATCTGCAGGCGGATGTATTCCACGTAGTTGGAAAACGCGGGACGAAGCAAGCCGCGGACGTTCTCGAAAATGAAGGCGCGAGGCTGAACCTCGGCCACCGCGCGGATCGCCTGCGGGAACATGTCCCGCACGTCGTTCATTCCCGCCGCCTTGCCTCCCATGGAAAACGGCTGGCAAGGCGGGCCGCCCGCCACGAGATCGACCCCACGATATTTCCGGAAATCCACATCCCGGACATCCGCCCGGGAAATCTCGCAATCTATCAGCGATTCGTGCCCCATCTTCTGGTTGTAGCGGAGCGTCTCGACGGCGGAGGCGTTCCACTCGTAGAGCGCCCGGTGATGAAAGCCCGCCGCGTGGAGCCCCAGCGCCAAGCCGCCCGCACCGGAGAAGAGTTCGATGGATTCAAGTTGCTTCATGGGTTCTTTTGAACAGTTTTCGGGTGAGGTGTCAAGCTCGGAGGCTGGAGGGGATTTTGGGAGGCAGAATGTTGCGATGGAGCGCTGACTAGTTTTATTATTACGTTCCGAGTACTATTATAGATCATTCGAATGAAACACGTATTATGTTATAAAATTATTTGAAATCATTGATCATTTTAGCTATATCCCCCCTCCTCTGATCCAATAAACCCTCGCCAACAGAAGCCTTATATCCCGATCTACTACCAAACATTTTATCCAAAGATTCCATCGACTTGTGAAAATCCACATTAACATCAGATCCACGACTAAATAAGGAAATATTGATCAGAAATTCATATATTCTTTTCGAAGAGTTTCCGGTCCCGGAACCCCATTTGGGTATTTTTTATGTAAGATTACTAATGCCCCATACAGCGCGGCCTCGGCAGTCAGAATCGGATTAAAGATTGCCGCGACCTTTCTCACTACACCGCGAATAATCTTCCTCTCAACCATTATGTTTATCTATGAAGAATGGTTTCATGGAAATTATTGTAGAAGAGGAAGATCAGACTGTGCCGAAGGTGGTATTCTATGCTGCTCCAGATTGCCTCTTCAATGCGTCGGAAATGGATACGAAGCTTTTGCAATTGAGTGTGAGTCGTTCCAATGACGCGTTTTGATCGGCTGATTGTTGGAAAACTTTTCCTCGCCATACGTCATTGAGAAAACTCATGGACTCGTTCTCGGGGATGATCGACCAGTTGATCAGAGCCATTATTTGCTGGGCAACGACCTCAGTCATCGGGATATCTTTTCCAAAATATAATTTTTGGATATAGATTTTGTCTCCCGCTAGCACCACCTCTGGATTTACGCTGATTGAGAGTCCGCCAATTATCAATACTGGCTTGAAACCATTGCTCTGAAGACGCTTAACCTTTTCACCATTCAAGCCCAATGAATCCGTCGTCAGGGAGTAGGATCTAGCTGCAATGGTATAGTTCTCGAACTTGCGTCCCCGTTGTTTCAGCGTTTCATCAATGAGTTCCTGCAAGTTCGGAATCTTCGTTTGATGAACGCTCGCGATTGCGTTTCGCATAGGAGACCAGTAAGTATTAAAATCGATGATTTTAGAGCAATCTGAAACCGCACGTTGTCTGCCTGCATTCGATGCTAGGAGAAAGTGGGTCGCTTGGGTCAGGGTGATCCGAGGGGCTTTGTGCCGTGTCTCCGTCTCACTAGTTGATTGAGTCATAAGATATGGGGGGATTGGTTGTGGTGTGGGAAGAAAGGGGTTGCAAACCCCTTCTCCTTACTGACAGGCCTCGCACTCACCACCGTTCATCATAGCATCCAGTGAGCATGCCATTTTTTGTTCGTTGGTATAGGTCTTAGTGGCAGCGGTTGCCGCTGTGGTCGTGGCCATGTGACCGCGCTGCTCCTTCTGGACGTTAAGGGTCGATTTCTCGACACTAGATGCACCCAAGGTACGAAGGTAGTAGGTCGTTTTGAGGCCTTTGTCCCATGCGCGACGATACATGTGCGAGAGGTTTTTGAGATCCGGTGTCGCGAGGAAGAGGTTGACCGATTGGGATTGGTCGATCCATTTCTGGCGGCGGGCGGCGGCATCGATGATGTATTCGTAGCCGACACCGAACACGGTTTTATGCTTCTGTTTGATAGCCTCAGGGATGTCATCGATGTTGTCGAGTTCACCATCGAAGTATTTCAGTTGATCGACCATTTCCGGATTCCAGAGATTGGCTTTTTTGAGATCGCGAACCAGCTCGGTATTGAGGATCGTGAAGTCACCGGAGAGGTTGGATTTCACATAGAGGTTTTTGTAGTTTGGCTCGATGCAAGGAGTCGTTCCCATGATGTTCGAGATTGTAGCTGTCGGAGCGATCGCGAGCACGTTTGAGTTACGCATGCCGTGTTTTTTGATTTTATCACGCACGACCGACCAATCCATTTTGCCACCCCGTGGCACGTCGATTTTACGACCACGTTCATCTTCGAGAAGATCGACCGTATCCTGTGGGAGAAGTCCCCTGCTCCATTTGGAACCTTCATAAGTGGAGTAGGTTCCGACTTCGGCAGCAAGATCAGAAGAAGCGCTGTAAGCGTAGTAAGCAACGGCTTCCATCATCTCGTCATTGAACTCGACTGCGGCGTCGGAGGCAAAGGAGAGGTTACGTTTATAGAGCGCGTTCTGAAGGCCCATCACGCCAAGACCGATCGGACGGTGACGGGAGTTCGCGGTTTTGGCAGCGTTGGTTGGGTAGAAGTTGATATCGATGACGTTGTCGAGTGCACGGATCGCAACGGTGATCGTTTCTTTCAACATGTCGTGATCGAGAGCGCCATCGCGGTTGATGTGTGAGTCGAGAACGACGGAACCGAGGTTACAAACCGCAGTCTCCTCGTCTGAGGTATTCAGGGTGATCTCGGTGCAGAGGTTGCTGGAGTGAATGACACCGCAGTGATCTTGGGGTGAGCGGACGTTACACGGGTCTTTGAAGGTGATCCATGGGTGGCCGGTTTCGAAAATCATTTTCAACATGCCTTTCCAAAGCTCGATGGCAGGAATCTGGCGGGACCAGATTTTACCTTCAGTAGCCATGGCTTCGTATTGCTCGTATTTTTCTTCAAACGCCTTGCCATAGAGATCGTGGAGATCCGGGGTTTCATTGGCACGGAAGAGAGTCCAATTTTGACGCTCTTCCATGCGTTTCATGAACAAGTCAGGAACCCAGTTTGCGGTGTTCATGTCATGGCAGCGGCGGCGATCATCACCGGTGTTTTTGCGAAGCTCGAGGAAGTCCTCGATGTCATTGTGCCATGTTTCAAGATAGGCACAGCCAGAGCCTTTGCGTTTACCACCTTGGTTCACGGCCAGCAACTGGTCGTTGTGAAGCTTGAGGAACGGGATGATGCCCTGGGACTCACCATTGGTGCCTTGGATGTAGCCACCTGTGCCGCGGACAGCGGTCCATGATCCACCGAGACCACCCGCCCATTTGGAGAGGTAGGCGTTCTCCGCGATGCCGCGCTGCATGATCGACTCGATGGAGTCATCAACCTTGTAGAGGTAACAGGAAGAGAGCTGGGAGTGAAGCGTTCCGGAGTTAAAAAGAGTCGGGGTAGAAGAACAGAAACGACGGCCTTTGTAGAGGTTGTAGAGGCGAATTGTCCAATCCTCGGCGTTCTTTGCTTCTCTCTTGAAGAGGCCCATCGCAACACGCATCCAGAAGAACTGCGGTGTTTCGATGCGCTGATGACGCTCGGCGGTCTTATCGACGATGAGGTAACGGTCATAGAGAGTTTGAATACCAAGGTAGTCGAAGTCGAGGTCGGCTGTTGGGTCGAACGCTTCGCTGAGTTTTTCGATATCGAATTTTTCAAGCAACTCAGGATGCAGGCGTTTGATGGAAACCGCGTATTTGAGATAGGATTTGAAACCCTGTTTGTGCGCGTCCTTGAGTTTTTCGACACCGTCGGTGCAGATATTCCAGTTGAGAACTTCCTCGTAGATGTAGGAAAGAAGAATACGCGCGGCGAACTTCGCGAAGTCGGCATCTTTTTCGATGAGGGTTTTGGAGTTGAGGATGATGGTTGCCTTGAGATCCTTGGCGGAAATCTCGGAACCGATCGAACGGCGGAGTTCGCGTTCGATCTCCGCCTCGGGAAGATTGAGCGAGAGACCGATGGATGCGAAAGCGATCCGCTTTTTAAGCTCCATGCCATCCCAGAAGGATGATTGGCCATCATCGGTGGTGACAACAATCATCGAGTCCTGTGACAGATCCTCGGTGGCAACGTTTTCCTGCTCGCGGCGGAGTAGATTCCGCTGTGCGCGGTAAAGAATGTAATGCTCCGCTGCCTTGAAGCGGCCTTGGCGCATGAGTTCTTCCTGCACCATGTCCTGAACATCCTCGATATGCACGAAGGATTGATCACCGCGACGGACGCGCTC
The DNA here is from genome assembly GCA_945873125.1 of Prosthecobacter debontii. Classification (GTDB taxonomy): domain Bacteria; phylum Verrucomicrobiota; class Verrucomicrobiia; order Verrucomicrobiales; family Akkermansiaceae; genus Luteolibacter. The sequence continues at coordinate 27,346 of CAMCBV010000004.1, read as the reverse complement.
CGTGACGGCTTTAGCAACATCAATAGCCGGCTCCGGGTTTTCCTTGATCGTGAGGAAGGCTTTGCGGACAGCGATCTCAATTTTGGTTTCCGACCATGGCACGACATTGCCGTTACGGCGAATCAAACGCACGGGAAGCGCATGGGGTCCCGAACCCATATCAACCTGTCCGGTCTTTTCAAGTGAACGACGGAACGCCAGTGACTTCGCCACGTCGTAGGCCTCATTTTCTAACAATGCTTTTTCGATGAGCAGATAAAGGTCGGATTCGGAAAGACGCAGACGGCCGCCTGACTCGAGTGTCGCGGTAAGGGAAACAGCAACGGCATGTGCGACTTGCGACACGAAATTGCGGTTCACATCGGAGAAGATGGATTTCTCATCCTCACTGCGGGAGATGAGAAGATCAGCAAGAGAATCGCCAATCGCATCCGCAACGTCTTCGAGAGAGAACTGGGTCTCTTTCTCGCCACGAGTCACGATGATGTCGGTATACGGCTTGCGCTTTTCAAGGGGAATGGTCCCGCGCCAATCGTAAGGGCGGTCTTTGGATGCGAGCTCAAAGCGGTCGGAAATGACTTGTTTGAGGATATTGTCTTCGGCGAGATTCAGTGAACGATACATATTCTTAATGAGCGGGAGTTTTTTGGTGGGTTTGGAAAGGGTTGGGTCAATTTGATAAAATGACAGCTGTGTGGTTTTTATAAATCGTTAGATCAGATCGGCGATCGTTTCAGCGAGACGACCCTACCTAAAATTACAACTCATCGTCGCTGACAGCGGTCAATGCTGCGGATTTTTGATATTCGGTGACGCGGCCTTCGAAGAAGTTTTGCTCCTTCTTGATGTCCATCATCTCAGCGAGCCATGGGAACGGATTGGATACAGATCCATTGAGCGGCGCAAGTCCACAGGATGTTAGGCGGCGATCGGCGATGTAATCGATGTAAGCCTCGAAATCCTCCGAGTTCAGACCCAGACCAGAGACAGGAAGGCAGTCACGAATGAATGCTTTTTCAAGGCGGATTCCCTCGGCCATGGTCTGACGAAGGTCTTCCCGGAAATCCTCAGTCCAGATATCCGGGTTTTCATCGATGAGATCCATCAGCAAGTTGCGGAAGACCTCGATGTGATTCGACTCGTCACGAAGAGTGTAACGGAACATCTGACCGATGCCTGGGAATTTGTTTTGACGATACAATGAGAGGATCATTCCGAAGAGACCGTAGAACTGCGTGCCTTCCATGATTTGTCCGAACATGAAAATATTTTTGGCAAGCGCTTGTTTGTTCTCAGTAACCGTAAGGTCGATGTCGCGACGTAGCGCGCGTGAGTTCGAAGTCACAAAGTTGTTTTTCGCCGTGATGGTCGGGACATCCTCAAACATCGCTTCGCACTCGTGCGGATTGATTCCCAGTGAGGAAATCATGTAAACGAGGCTGTCCGCATGGATGTTTTCCTCATGCGCATGGCGACCCAAGACAAGTTTCAACTCAGGTGCTGTGACCACCTCGCGAACGACGTGCAACACGTTGTCCCCGACGATACCTTCGGCTGCCGAAAAGTAACCAATGCCCATTTTGATGATCCAGCGCTCCACATCGGAAATTTCATTGGAACGCCATTGTTCGACGTCTTTCTGCATCGAGATATCCTCTGGCTCCCAGTGGTTGTTCTTCATCGTTTTGTAGAGATCATACGCCCACTGATATTTGAGCGGGAGGATATTGAAGAACATCGTTTCCTTGCCGTTGATGACTCGTTTTGAATTGAAGGCGAGCTCTGCCTTGGCTTTATCGAGAACGAATATGCGGTTGCCGAGTGTGACTGTGGTGGTGGACATGAATCGTTAGAAATTAGGTTTGATAGAGATGAAAATTAGCGCTGACGACTTGCGTTTAGCGTTGGGAAACATGCACGCAATTTATTCTCTCAGTCAATTCGATTTTGGAGATATGGTATCCACAAATTATTCACAATACTACATGTAGTATATACTTGGCTTAGCCGTAAAGTCTCCCTCCTTTAATTTTGGGAGTTCCACGCCCTATCAATGAAACCCATCCACAGGTCTAGGTGCTAAAAAAAAATTCACAAAAAGGCATTTTCCCAGTCGAAAGCTAAAATTTGAAAAAAATACTTAACATATGCTTATTATCGAGAAATTTAAACCAAATGATTTGCGGAACTCATTGATAATTAACGGTATAAAATTTTATTTCATACCCCAAGAAAGCTCATAATCCCGAAAAAGGAGCGAGAAGCTTTGCAAAAAAACACGGGTTCGGGTTAGGTGGGCAGATGAAGCGACTGGCAACTCACTGGCAAATTCTCATCGCACTGATTTTGGCGACCGTAACAGCACTTGTATTGCGCGGGTTGTTCGGCGGAGCGGATGAATTATCAGCAGGTGGAAAGCTTGTTGCAGGGGCACTGGCAACCTGCAAATTCGTTGGAGATCTCTTCATGCGAGGACTCAAAATGATCATCGTGCCATTGATTGTGACGGCAGTCGTTTCGGGAATCACTGGCATGAAAGGCGTAAGAGGGTTTGGACGCCTCGGCCTCAAGACCATGGCTTTTTATCTAACATCCAGCTTGTTGGCGATTCTTGTCGGATTAGCACTGGTCAATCTCATCCAGCCCGGCTTGATCGATGGCAAACCCAACGAAGCGATTCGCGCGGCTTTCGAAGAAACCAAAAGCCATGCCGATCCGGCGGATGTAGCGAAAGTCGAAGCAGCGGGTCAACGTCAGGAAAAAGATTTCCTGTATATATTTAAAGCGATGATCCCTGAAAACATCGTGCAGGCGGCAAGTGACAACGGTCAGCTTCTGGGAGTCATCGTATTCAGCATTCTTTTCGCGATAGCTATCACCCAAGTTCCAGGCGAGAACGGAGATCATGTTAGAGATTTTTTCATGGCCGCAAACGAGGCGATGATCGTTGTGACAACATGGATCATGTCCGTCGCGCCGCTTGGAGTTTACGCATTGATCCTGCCTGTGATTTACGAAGCCGGACTTGATCTGTTTTTGCAACTTGGCAAATACTTCATCACTGTCCTGTTAGGCCTTGCGATCCACTTTACGATCATCCTGCCCTTAGCTCTCAAATACATGGGCAAAGTCAGTCCGCTCGCACACTTCAAAGCGATGCGTCCCGCATTGTTACTTGCATTTTCAACTTCATCATCATCCGCAACACTTCCCGTTACCATGCGTGCCGTTCAGGAAAACGCCGGCGTTTCCAATCGGGTTGCGAGTTTCACTGTGCCTCTGGGATCCACGGTAAATATGGACGGAACCGCCCTCTATGAGTGCGTGGCTGTGATTTTTGTCGCCCAAGTCATGGGGATAGAGCTTGGAGTCGGCGCGCAGTTTTTCATTGTGATCGCCGCTTTGCTCACGAGCATCGGTGTCGCTGGCATTCCATCCGCAAGCTTGGTGGCGATACTCCTCATCTTGAAAAATTCCGGCATTCCCAACGCCGAAGTGGCGGTGGTCACACTGCTGGCGGTGGATCGGTTACTGGACATGAGCCGCACCGCCGTGAACGTCTACAGCGATACCTGTGCCGCGGTGATTGTCGGACGCAGCGAGGGCGAAGTTTACGACGTCACGGATCAGGATCACCGGGAGTCTCATCCTGGAGATAATGCTTCGGACGGTAAACCATCGCAAATGGGATGAACAGCAAAGCTGTAGCACCCATGAGTGCACTGAAGAACCAGAAGTAACTAGCTCCCTGAAGTTTCGGCTGACCGCCCGAAAAAGTGGTTTGGGTGTATGATTCGTCGCCGCCTTCGACTTGAGATGAGGTGAGCTTCAGTTGCCTGTGTCGTTTCGATAGCCAGTCTTCTTCAGGATGTAAGCGATCCAACCATGACGCCTTTTTACTCCGTTCCTTCTCGGGTTTGCTGATGATCACTCCGACATCCCATTTTGTATTCCACTTGCCATCACTGCCCGCCCCCCAGATCCGAACGGTATTCGAATTCAGGATGACGTAGCGGTAGAGCTTACCTGAATCATCCTTGAATTTTGATACCATGGCTTTGCCGGATTTCCGATCAGGAAAGACATGTCCGGATGTGGTCGCATGGGCGATGATCTCCCCAGCGATGGTGTTCAGCTTCGCTTGTCCGGGAACAACGAGCGGATTCTCCGCATCCTTTTCCAGACGACGAATGAAATCATCTTGAGTTCCCGTTTCACCATCGTAACCCGGCAAAACAACCGTTCTCGGATCCTTTTGCCAATCAGCGGGTAGATTTGCAATAGCTCGTTCCAGTTGTTCATCCGCGGCGCTTGGAACCTGTATATAATGGTTCACAATCACGACTAGAAAATTTCCCAGCGCGACGGCGACAAGATAGAAACACATGATAAACGATTTCATTTTTCTCGGCGCCTGAGTGTATGCGAACTCGAGCGCGACGATTGAGATCATGATCTCCGAGGCCGTCAGTAAGGCGTAAGCTCCAATTTGCCAGGCGATGTTCGGCCTGTCTCCCCCGTCGATCCATACTTGGATAACACTCACCAAAACAAATGCGGCGGTCATCAATACGAAACCGATTCCCATTTTTCTCATGGGTGTGAGGGGTCGGAATTTTTCAAACCACGGATAAATCATGTAGCTAAAAATCGGAATCAACAGGAGCACGAAGACCGAATTCAACGACTGCAACTGGGAAGGCAACCATTCGAAACCCAGGAAATTCCTATCCATGTCCTGGGATTGGAAAATCCATGTTGAGCCCGTCTGGTCAAACAGCGCCCAGAATATCGCAACGAAAAGATAAACCGGAGTGAGTTTTAAGATCGCCACCAAGCCATCTCTTCCAAAGGCTTCTTTCAGAAATCCGATACCGCCGGCAGGAACGTGAGCAAACCGATGTCTCCCTAGCCAGAATACGAAGGTTGCAATGGCCATCAGGACTCCCGGGACACCAAACGCCCAATGCGGACCATACCATTTCAACAACCACGGAGTGAGCAACGCCGAACCGAAAGCACCGAAATTGATGGAGAAGTAAAACCAGTTGAAAATTCTTGATAGCAGCCTCGCGTTTTTCGGGCCGAATTGATCACCTACGTGAGCTGAAACACAGGGTTTGATTCCACCGGCACCCAGTGCGATGAGCAGCAACCCGGCAAACATCCAGTAATTGGAGTTGCCGAACTGCCCCATGAAAGCGAGAGCCGCATGACCGGCACAATAGACCAAAGAAAGTGTCATGATGACCCGGTATTTACCGAAAAAAACATCCGCCAAAAGAGCGCCGATAAATGGCGTCAAATAGAACGCCATGTTGAAAAGATGTACAAGCTCGGTGGAGGATGCCTTGTCAACTGGCTTGCCGGAAGCTCCATCCATCAGGAACAAATATTCAGTCAGGAAAACGGCGAGGATCGCCTTCATTCCATAAAATGAAAACCTCTCCGCCACCTCGTTACCGATGATGTGCGGTATCCCCGATGGCATCTTTGTGGTTTCCTCTGGCGTGGTTCGGTAACTCATAATTAAAAAAATTTCTCCCAACTTAAGTCGGTTATGAACAGTCACTTTTACCTATCGTTCAATGTTCCGGCTTTATAAAATCCCCACTCATAGGCTCGGGAAGAATTCCAACCAATAGGATTCTCTATGGATTGCCGCCGATCAATTTTTCGAGATATGCTCCGTGCTGCTGAAGTTCGGACTGCCTTGAGCGGATGTTGTATTTCGCACGTCCTCGGGTTTTCAACAAAACCGACAAGCGCTCAAGTTCTAGGATGGCTGTTTTGCACTGGTTGGGCGTCGATGGAATGGAGTTCATCGCATCCGATTTCAGAAGCTTGAAATCACCCAGATAATGATCCGCCACTTTTCGATACGGGGCAATCGGACCCGTATGATCTACATCGACACCACGGATGATCTTTTCAAAAAAAGGAACCGCCTGCTCAAGTCCTCCCTGCTCCCAATTTTTCAATCCGGAGATCAAGCAGGCCATGAGATACTCGTCATCCGTCTTATCCGTGCGCATCTTTTCAAGTTTTTGAAACTGCGGCTGCTGGAGACTTCGCAGCGTCGGTGCCAAAACCGTCGAAAAGCCCGAAGATAGACGAGAAGAACGGGCTTCGATATGGCTCGACACCATGATGGAATGACGATTCGCATCGGTCATCCTTCCATCTAACAAAGCGGCAGCAATCCCATCCAGTCCAGCCCATGAACGCGTCGGTTCCTCAACTTTTGGATTGGAAAATATCCTCATGAAGGCGTCTTCCGATTCACGCAGTTTGCCCTGCCTCATCAGGTCTTTTGCGGTTCGATACTGATTGATGACATCCTTGTTCCGGTCAGATCCATCCACATCCGCATGAACCGAATCAATGACCGTTTCTGGCCTACCCGAATGATCCGAATGGATGATTTCAAAAGCCAAAATCACAGCGAGAACTGTAAGCACAACGGAGGAGAGGATGGCGATAATGACCCGCTTTTTTTTAGCCCGCACCTGCATGCGCAGGACAGCATGAGCCTGCACCGCCGATTTATGATTACCAGCTCCGCTTTCGCGGCCTTTGATAGCTGCCTCGAGGGCGATGATCATCTCATCATAGCTTCCAAAGCGATTTCTCGGATCGTAAGACATGGCACGGTCCACTATGGCGCAAGTTTCGTGGGAAACTTCAGGTGCCACCCGTTTCAATGGAATCACCTTGGTCTTGGCGGTACGCAGCAGCCGGGTATCCATCGTGTCCTCCGTGCAAGAGGGCACACCTGCGAGAGCATGATAGAGGGTCGCACCAAACGCATAGATGTCCGAGCGGAAATCCTCGACGCCGCCTTCGATCGCCTCCGGCGGCACATAATAGGGAGTTGCCCAAATTTCATCTGCTTTCGCCTCGCCACCTTTGGTCACCAAGGCCAAGCCGAAATCCACGATCTTCGCGTTGTCTTCGGCATCAAAGAGAATATTTCCGGGCTTGATGTCACGGTGAATCAGACCCGCTGACTGCGCGCCTTTTAAACCTTGCGCAATTTGAACCGCCAGAGGCAGAACGACGGCTTCGGATAATTTTCCATGCTCGTGAATCCGGTGCTCCAGATGCCCGCCTGGCACAAATTCCATGGCAATGTAGAATAATCCGAATGCCCTGCCAGTGGTAAGAATTTTCACCACATGCGGATGAGTAAACGATGCCGTCAATCGAGCTTCGTCTTCGAATGCGGCGATCCTCTTTTCATCCTTCGAGTATTCTTCACTCAAAATCTTAAGCGCCACTTCCCGATTCAGGGTCGTGTCTATTCCGGCAAAAACCGAACTCATTCCACCAATCGCATGGCGCCTGGTGACGGTATAAGGCCCGAACTGCATTTTAACCCGGTTTTCTTCGCCACAAGTCGGGCACGCAACCCTCGAATAGGGTGGCAAAGCGGCAACCGACATCGGATTTCCGCATGCAAAACAAATCACGATATCCTCATCTGTCCCTGACATGGTCATTCTGGAATCCATTTCCGAAGCACTTATCTCCGAATCACAAGACGGATTCATGCGTGATCGTCAGCTACCCTGCAACATTTTATTGCATTTTTGACACCTTCCAACTTGCAACAACGGCCATTTCACCCGAAACCTCAAGGGTGATCGCAAGACTCAGAGGAAACATCATTGAAGCCTACCCGAACCGACTTGTTGTCGATTGCCATGGCGTCGGCTACGAAACGATCATTCCGCTCTCAACGTATGACAGCCTTCATCCTGTTGAGGGTGCATCCGTCGATCTCCGCACCCATCTGCATATCCGAGAAAATGCCCAGACGCTCTACGGATTCGCCTCCGAAGAGGAGCGGGATGTGTTTCTGCTGCTCATTGATCGCGTATCGGGCATCGGCCCAGCGATCGCGATTGCCATACTCAGCGGTATGCCCGTGGCCCTATTCAAATCCGCAGTCGTCGCCGGCGATGTCGCCATGCTGTCGAAATCCAAGGGAGTTGGCAAAAAAACCGCAGAACGCATCATTTTGGAACTGAAAGACAAGGTCGGTGTCACGGATACTTGGCAGGATGCCGCCTCCGGCGAGGTTTCGTCGCAAGCCGCCGATGCCGAGCTCGCACTGATCGCCTTGGGCTATAAACAAGTCGATTCACGCAAGGCAGTCCGAGCCATCCTTGACAAGGAACCCACCGCAACAGCCGAAATACTCATCCGCGGCGCACTGAGAAGCCTGCAAGGCTAGTCTTCTTGCAATTTGAAAATTGAATCTTGAAATTTATGTCCGTCCGCACCCGCTTCGCACCCTCACCCACCGGCTACCTCCACGTCGGCGGGGCCCGCACCGCTCTCTTTAACTGGCTCTTCGCCCGCAAGCATCATGGTGCCTTCGTCCTTCGTGTCGAGGATACCGATGCCGCACGCAACACCGAGGAAGCCCGCCAAGCCATTTTCGATGGAATGACATGGCTCGGCCTTGATTGGGATGAAGGCCCGGAGCGTAGCGGAGGCCTGCAATCGCCTTCCCTCGGAAATTTCGGCCCCTACTACCAATCTCAGCGTAACGAGATCTATGATGCGTATTTCGAAAAACTCCTAACCGCAGGCCGCGTCTACAAGGACGGCGATGCCTATCGTTTCCGGTTCGACCGCAAACCCATCACCATGCGGGATCTTGTCTGCGGTGAAGTCACGATTGATTATCGCGATGAATCCAACACGCCCGACATGGTCATCCGGCGCAGCGACGGTTCTTACGTATTCCATTTCGTAAACGTCGTCGACGACCTCGAAATGAAAATAACCCATGTGATCCGCGGTGAGGATCATTTGATGAACACACCGAAGCATCTCCAACTCATCGAGGCTCTCGGAGCCCAGCCACCACAATACGCGCACATCCCGCTTATTCTTAACGCGGATGGATCGAAAATGTCCAAGCGCGATGCCGGAGCTGCCGTCGGCGATTATCCGAAACAAGGATTTCTCTCCGAAGCAGTGGTGAATTTCATCGCCCTGCTCGGTTGGTCATCGAAATCGGATGATGAAATTTTCACCCTAACCGAACTCGTTGACCGCTTCTCCCTCGAAGCCATCAACCGCGCCCCAGCCCGCTTTGATTTGGAAAAATGCAAATGGGTCAACCAGCAGCACATTGCGAAAATTTCCACTGAGCGGTTTGCGGAATTGGCAAAACCCTTCGTCCACGCGGAAAACCTGCCAATCACCGAAAACTATTTGACCGTAATCACTGCAGTGAAAGAGAAAGTCCGGCTCCTTTCCGAAGTTCCCTCAGCCATCGATTTTCTTGTCACGAACACCGCACCGGTGGATGAAGAAGCTGTTACAAAGGCAAAGGCCAATCCAAATGCCGCGCTTTTGTCAGCCGTCGCCGAACAATTTTCCAATCTAACCGATTGGAATGCTGACATCGCGAAAAACGCCATCGGTGAAGTGGCCACCGCCAACGGAGCAAAAGCCGGACAACTCATGTTCCCCATCCGGGTTGCATTATCCGGTAGAGCCCACGGCCCTGATCTCGGTGATGTTTTTCTGATTTTAGGAAAAGAGAAGACGATTGCGAGACTGAGATGTTTCTGACTGTGGCGGCGGATTGCATCCGCCCTGCCAAATAATCATGTTGGATGAATTGGCATGGCGGATGCAATCCGCCGTCACGCTAATAACCAAGCCAAGGGCCAAGCCATTTCTCCGCCTCCTCAACACTCATCCCCTTACGCTTCGCGTAGTCTTCGATCTGGTCTTTCTGTAGTTCCGATAGTGCGAAGTAATGACTTTCTGGGTGTGAGAAATACAATCCACAAACTGCAGCGCCCGGATGCATGGCGCAGCTTTCGGTTAGATAAACACCCGTCGCATCGGTTGCACCTAACAAATCAAAAAGAATCGGTTTCTCGGTATGATCAGGTTGCGCCGGATAACCGGGTGCAGGACGGATTCCCTGATATTTCTCATGAATCAATGCGTCTTTGGTCAACTCACCCTCCGCCTCATATCCCCAAGCAATACGCGCCCGATGGTGAAGCATTTCAGCAAACGCTTCAGCGAGTCGGTCCGCGATCGCTTTGACCATGATCGCTCCGTAAGGATCATTCTGCTCATCGAGTTCTTTCGCATATTCGTCCGCCCCATGAATCCCAACGACAAAGCCGCCGATGTGGTCAACCGTGGCGGCGGATTGCATCCGCCCAGCCAAACCACCGTCACCAACAAAGTCCCAATCAACCATTCCAGCTGATTTTGGATTATTTAATACATAACTCGACTGATTACCAAAATCCTCCGCATCGCGAATGATGTGATCATACGACTCTTTCTGCCAAAACGCGCCGTCTCTACCTAATAGCTTGTTCGCCTCTCTAGCAGTGAACCTTTTGATGCTGTGCAAAATATCAGCAAGAGATTCTCCATCCTTAGGTGATAAAATGATGTGCACATGGTTTGGCATGATACACCACGCACCGAGATCATAACGTTCACCCGCGAAGTGCTTGATCGCATTAGCAATTATCGCAGCGATTCTTTGATCCTTCATCCAACACTCACCCATTCCTTCATCGAGAACTTTCTCAATCCGCTCACGGTAAAGTTGATCCAACTGAATGCGAAGATCTTTTCGTAAACTCTCCTCTCCATTTTTCTCTGCCTGTTGGATTTGAATTTTCAGTTCTTCTTTTTCTTGTGCGTATGCAGCGAGGACACCTTTTGGAAAAGTATCTTCAAGACGGAATGTAACGGCATACGTCGCTCCTTCGCGATACCAGTGAGGTAAGCATCCCCATTTTTCTTTTTGAGTCATTGGGTTCTGATTGGCTGGGCGGATACAATCCGCCGCCACGGGTTTCACCCAATCCGACAGAGCCACATTGGGCTTTCCTGAAGTTTTCTTGAGTTGCTGGCGCAATGTATGAAACTTCGTCCGCTCGGTTCCGTCATCATGGTGCACGATGATATCATCACCTTGTGAGTTCGCCGGAAAAAATCCGTAGATTCCCCTTGCGGTTAGACGATTTTCCGCAACGAGTTTCTCAAGGTAAACGCATGCCTCGGCATAAAGTTTTTTCGCCTCGGCCGCACCTCCCTCGTTTTTCGTTTTGAGTTCTTTCTTTTCCCTATCCCAAACACCTCGCAACTCCCATGCATGGAAGAACGGCGTCCAATCGATGTATTCCAGGAGATCTTTGATTTTAGGCTCAATGACACTTGTTCCGGTAAACGAAGGCGTAGGAGGACTATAGGAATCCCAGTCATATTGAGGACCCGCTGCGCGTGCTTCGATGAGAGAGACCGTCTCTTTCTTGGGTCCTCCAAGGAAATTCTCGCGTGCAATTTGCTGCTTCTCCCGAAGCTCCCTGACAAATTCATCCCGACCATCTTTCGACAGAAGCGAGGTCGTTACCGGCACGGAGCGCGAGGCATCAAGCACATGGACCACCGGTCCGGAGTAATGCTCGGCGATCTTGATCGCTGTGTGTGCGGCAGAGGTCGTCGCACCACCGATCAACAACGGAATCGTGAAACCACGACGCTCCATTTCTTTAGCAACATGCACCATCTCATCGAGCGACGGTGTGATCAATCCGGACAGTCCGATCACGTCCGCACCGAGTTCGACCGCCTTGTCCAAAATCTTGTCGCAGGACACCATCACACCCATGTCGGTAACTTCGAAGCCATTGCATGACAAAACGACACCAACGATGTTTTTACCAATATCATGAACGTCACCTTTGACAGTTGCGATCAGGAAACGACCGGCGGAGTTGCCGCGTTCCGCGATTTTCAGCGCTTCATCGTAGGACATACCGGGGTTCTTTTCCCGGATCGCCAAAATGTCACCCCCGAGGTTTTCCGCCTTCTCCGCCTCCATGTAAGGAAACAACCAAGCCACAGCCTTCTTCATCACACGGGCGGATTTGACGACTTGCGGAAGAAACATTTTACCGGCGCCGAACAAGTCTCCAACCACGCCCATGCCGTCCATCAAGGGTCCCTCGATGACTTTCAGTGGCCTACCGTATTTCAGCCTAGCGGCTTCGGTGTCCTCGTCAATGAACCGATCAATTCCTTTCAAGAGCGCGTATTCGAGGCGCTTCTCGACTTCTTCCTCACGCCACGAAAGGTCTTCTTCGACCTTCTTGCCGCCCACTCCTTTGTAGCTCTCGGCGAGATCCAGAAGACGCTCGGTGGAATCATCCCTGCGGTTCAACAAGACATCCTCAACACACTCCAAAAGATCTCTCGGAATTTCATCATAAACCTCCAGCATCCCCGCATTGACGATACCCATGTCCATGCCTGCTTGGGTCGCATGATAGAGGAAGGCAGAATGCATCGCTTCGCGGACTTTATTGTTACCACGGAAAGAGAATGAAATGTTAGAAACTCCACCGGAAACCTTGGCGCCCGGCAGGTTTTCCTTGATCCAACGGGTCGCATTGATGAAGTCCAAGGCGTAGTTGTTGTGCTCCTCGATACCGGTTGCAACCGTCAGGATGTTGGGATCGAAAATGATGTCGTTTGGATTGAAGCCAACTTCATCCACAAGAATCCGATAAGCCCGTTCGCAGATGCGAATTTTCTCATCATAAGTCGCAGCCTGGCCCTTTTCATCGAAAGCCATCACGACCACAGCGGCGCCGTATTTCATGATGTGTTTGGCGTTTTTCTTGAAAACTTCCTCGCCCTCTTTGAGCGAGATCGAGTTCACGATCCCCTTGCCTTGCAGATGCTTCAGTCCCTCTTCAAGAATCTCCCATTTCGACGAATCCACCATGATCGGCACCCGTGCGACATCCGGTTCACCTTGGAGCAGGTTGAGATATTTCGCCATCATCGCCTTACCATCGATCAGGCCATCGTCAAAACAGATATCGATCACGTTCGCACCGTTCGCAACTTGTTGACGCGCCACTTCCACCGCCGCTTCGAGATCACCAGCTCGCACCAATTTCGCAAACTGCGGCGACCCCGCCACGTTCGTCCGCTCCCCGATCATGAGGAAACCTTTTCCCTCATCGTGATTGTAAGCCTCTGTTCCAGAGAGCCTGAGTGCTGGTTTGATTGGATTCATTATGGAGTAGGAAGATTTTTTCAACGCAAAGCCGCGAAGAACGCAAAGGTTCGCAAAGTTTTATGAGTTAGGAAATTGGTGGACGACACGTTTGATTGAATCGGCAAGTTTAACGGTGTGAAAATTGATGAGTAGCCCTAAATGATTTTTTGACATTTTGAGATAGGTTAAAAGTTGTGCAGAGTGAACTGGAATGATGTTTTCAACTGCTTTGATTTCAATCACTAAAGCATTCTCTACAAATAGATCGATTCGATAGGAATCAGGGATCTCCAAATCTTTGTAGTTAACAGGCAACATGACCTGCCTCACTGAAGCAATCCCCCTTAAGCCGAGTTCATGTTGCAGCGAAGCTTCATAAGTCGATTCCAACAAACCAGGTCCAAGTTCTCGATGCACCTCAATGGCCGCACCAATCACATCGTTCGATAGCTTATTCAAAAAATCCTTCATTTATCTTCCTTTGCGTTACCTCTGCGTTCTTCGCGGCTTTGCGTTGAAAAATTATTTCCCAATCCTCCTCGGAGCCACGCCCCTCACTCCTTCTGCAATCGCTCGGACATGCTCAGGGGTATTTCCGCAACATCCACCCGCGAAGTTGATCAAGCAGCTCTCCGCAAAGCCCCTCATGAAATCCTTCATGTGCGGTGGCTCGAGATCAAATCCGGTTGGTGCCAAGGGGTTTGGAAGACCGGCGTTCGGATAGGCAGAAACATACGTCCCCGCTACCTCGGAGAGTTCCTCCAAAAACGGCCGCATCAGATCCGGGCCGAGCGAGCAGTTCAAACCGATCGCCAAGGGCTTCGTGTGCGCGAACGCATTCCACAGCGCCTCGACTTTTTGTGCGGAAATCATCGTTTCTCCACCCAAACCAACCGCTGCTGAAATGATCACCGGCAGATGGATACCTTGCTCATCGAAAATATCCTGCACCGCAACCGCAGCAGCTTTTGCATTCAACGAATCGAAGATCGTTTCGATCATCAGAATATCGCATCCGCCCTCAATCAATCCACGCACCTGCATCCGATACGCTTCCAATACTTGATCAAAAGTCACCACTCGGAAAGATGCGTCCTCCGCGTCCGGCGAGTTGCTCAATGAAACCGTCAGCGGCCCGATAGCCCCAGCCACATAGCGTTTAATCCCCGTGTCTGTACCAATGTCGTCCGCCATTTTACGCGCGAGTTGGGAGCTTTTGACATTCATCTCCCATGCCAGTTCGTTCAAAAAATCGTTCTCGAGAATTTTCTGAAAAAACTCGGGATCCTTGCGCCCGCCTTTTTCGCGGGGATCCTCCACAAAAAACTCACTCTGTGCGATCCCCGTAGCCGAGAAGGTATTAGTCTCACAAATATCGGATCCCGCTTCGTAAAAACATTTGTGAATATCCGCAATCACCTGCGGTTGTGTGATCGAAAGAATGTCGCCGTTGTTGAGGAGATCTTTGTCGTTGCTGGCAAACCGCTCGCCCCGTGCCGCGGATTCATCAAGCCCGTAGGTTCGGATGGTCGTTCCCATCGCGCCATCCAGCACCATGATACGATCCGCCAATTCCTTTTCCATTTCCGCCGTATGATCCGCTTGAGCCATGTCCGAACTGTAAATCATCCAACTCACGCTTCAAGATTCAAATCATCAAATCACGATATGAAGATGGGATACCTAAAAAGACCCCGTAGAATGCGCGATTCATGCAGAAAAATCGTGCGTCAGCTCCAAAAAATCCTAATCTTCGCGCAGAGTTTTTCATAAAAATGTCCGCATCCATCCAATTTCAAAATGCTGCAAGTATTCCGACAACTGGTTTTCTTGCCATACCTGGACGACTCGATTTTCAACAACTCCTGCATCTTGAAAAAGAATTTCTAGGAAGAACCATCACCTACCTGATCGAGGAAAACGACTCTTTTGACCCCGCCATGCGCAGTCATATGGAACGCTCCGACAAAGGTGCAATGTTTTCCATCAAGGACGAAAACCCAGCCGCGGCAGGCAAAGAGCTCGCCGCTTGCCTCGCCAGTGGCGGCATCTTGTTGTTTGTGCCAGGCCGCGCAAAAACCCGCCCAGCCACTCCCATCCACATTCCCTCCACGCATCTCAAAACTCTCGTTTCATTCAAACTTCCAACCCTCCCTATCGCGATCGATTGCCCGCGCGAATCGTGCCTTGGAATCGAAAAAATCTCATCACTTCCCCACGCCGTCATCTCCATCGGACGACCGTTGAGTGAAAAAGAGATCAATCTTCCAAACTTTCAGGAAAGCATGCTCGAAGCTTTCGAAGCCGCTTACAGCTCGCGCGCCATCGTTCATGGCTCACTCGCCACAGCCCTTCTGCACGGACTGAAAGCTAACCCAGCCATCAAACTCGTCGATGGCGCGGATGACTCCGACATCCCCTTCTCCAACATACTGCCCGTCGCCATCGCACTCTCTAAATTCATCATCAAGGAGACCGATAAACCACGCGTTGCCATCGTGCTCCCTCCTGGCAAAGGCGGCTTGATTGCCAACCTCGCGGTGTTGTTCGCGGGGAAAATCCCAGTAAACCTGAACTTCACCGCTTCCCACGACGCCATCCGCTCTTCGATTCGTCAGGCGGATGTGGATCGCTTCATCACCGCCGATCCTTTTGTTAGAAAAGTCTCCACTTTTCCATGGCCACCGAATCGCGACCTCATTTTCATTGAACGGACCATTCCGGAACTCAAGAAAGAGATCGTCAAATGGGGCTTCATTTCAAAAATTCTGCCCGCCGCACCACTCGCCAATGTTCTCGGCCTCAACAAGCGCCGCGATGATGACGAAGCCATTTTATTATTCACCTCTGGCTCATCTGGAGAACCCAAAGGAGTTCCGCTAAGCCACCGGAACATCCTAGCAAATGTTCTTCAGTTCGGCTCAAGACTCGATATGAACCGAGACGCGTCCATCCTCGGCTGCCTACCTCTGTTCCACTCCTTCGGCTGCACTGTCACGCTCTGGTATCCTGTCATCGAGGGTATCAACCTCATCACTTACCCTTCGCCACTCGAAACCAAAAGACTCGCGGAACTTATCTCCATTCATCAGGTCAATGTCCTCCTCGCTACTCCGACCTTCCTGCGTGGCTACATGAAACGCATCGATCCCGCCCAGCTCAAATCCCTTGAACTTGTCGTCACCGGTGCGGAAAAACTTCCACAAAACCTCGCCGATGCGTTTGAGGAAAAATTCGGGATTCGGCCTATGGAGGGCTATGGTCTCACCGAGACATCGCCAGCCACCAACGTGAATTTACCATCACCGGAACCTGCCGCGAACTTTCACTTTCTCCCTGCTCATCTCAACGGCTCGGTGGGTCAACTTCTGCCCGGTATCGCCATCCGCCTCACCGATCCTGTGACCCATGCTCCCATACCGCTCGATCAACCCGGCATCATCAACCTCAAAGGGCCTAACATTTTTTCCGGTTACCTTCGCGACGTCAAACGCACGAACGAAGTCCTCACAGACGATGGCTGGTTCAAGACCGGAGATGTCGGTGTCTTCGATGCGGATGGATTCCTCCACATCCAAGGTCGTATCTCCCGTTTCTCAAAAATCGCAGGCGAAATGGTTCCTCACGAAACTTTGGAAGCCGCGATCAACAAAGTCCTCGGGCTCGATACCGAAACCGAACGCAAAATCGCCATCGTCGGTGTGCCTGATGAGAAAAAAGGAGAAGCGATTATCCTTCTCTCTACCATCGCTGGCCAAGCTCTCGAACAGGAGTGCATCGACCTCCGCTACAAACTCCTCGACCAAGGCATCACCTCCCTCTGGTGCCCAAGGCAGATCATTCCCGTGAGAGAAATCCCACTACTCGCATCTGGAAAGCTCGATATCAAAGGCTGCCAGGAATTAGCGAAATAAGGAGGTTGGACATTCCTGTCCAACATATCTTCATTGAGGGACAGAAATGTCCCTTCTCCTCATTCAATCGCCTGCGCCCTCGCGCTCTCCCAAAGTGTATAATGCCTCGCATTTAACTTAACCGGATTGCGTCGAATGTATCTCACAGCATTTGAAAAATGCCTTACATCACGGATCATCGTATCTCGATAATTCACCTGCCAGATACTTCCCAACCCGAGCTTTCTAGCAGAAACTCCTTTCCATGACTGAATCAGTTTTTCCAAAGGAGCGAGCGGGCGAAAAAGCAAGTGCACGTGGTTTGGCATGATGATCCAAGAATGATGCTCAACTCTCTCACCTTGAAACTTCATCAAAACATTTTCGAGTAAGAGCCTCTTGTCAGTATCCCTGAAAATGCAACTTCCCGCACCTTGATCCAACCATCTCTCAAGTTGCGCGGTGAATCTTGTATGATATTCCTTCTCATCATCTTGCGACCAAGGTTCTAGATGATGACTTTTCCAAATATCCCTCTCTTCCTTCCAAATTCTCAACTTTGCCTGTGGCAACGCATCTCCCAGCCGGAAGGTCACAAATTGCATCACTTCACCCTGCTGCCAGTGAGGAAGCTTCACACCATGCATGTCGATCTCTTCCGACCCATCTAAAAATTCGGACATATCTCCAAGTAAGGAGGTTGGACATTCCTGTCCAACATTTTGAAAGCAATGAGGGACAGGAATGTCCCTCCTCCTTATCTAATCTCCATCAGCGACTTCCAAGGTTCCAAATGCTCCACCGCAACGTGGATCTCTCCTTCTGAAGAACACGGCGTGATGATCGCAATGAATTTCAAATCTTTATCCCCCCGATTGAATGTCGCGTGAACCGCGCTTTTCGGAATGTAGGCGGAACAACCCGGACCGATGATTTGTTTTTCCTGCTCGATCCATTGCTCCGCCTCGCCTTCGATGATGTAAATCACTTCCTCTTTGTTAGGATGGGTGTGAAAAGGATGGCCTCCGCCAGGGGGAATGGTTGCGTGAACGACGAGCAAATCATCGGTTGGAGTGAGCCTGGGTCTGGAATGCCAGATGTGATGACGACCCTCGATGGTTTCATGAGGAAAGGTTTCTGGTGTGATGAACATGTTATTGTTAGTTATTTGGAAGCTGCCCAATTCACGGCGTTTTTCAAAATGATCTGGTATACCGGATGCGCATGGGATTTGTCATCATGGCCGTGGGTATAGGCAACGATGCGGGCCTTGGGATCATTTACAATCCAGAGCGCAGGATGGGTGGATTTACTTTTTCCATCCGGAGCGTTTTCGATAAGCACCGTTTGCGTGCCGTTTTCAAAGAAATTAAAATGATAGGATTCATCACTGATGGTAAAAGTATCCAGGACGTTTTCCAGGATCGCTTGTTTGGCTTTGTTGATCCGGTTTGCCACCACATCGCCTTTGCCATGGGCTTTCGTTTCACCACCTACGAAACGTTTGTTGTAACCCTCCCATGGGTGCGACCATGTAGCAGCATGAAGCAAGACAATGCCTTTCCCAGCATCTGCAAAATCGTTCAGTGCTTTCTGAAACTCCTTAGTCCCCCACTGTTCATGATTTCCGGAGAAGACTAGAACATCCGCTTTCGGCAACAAGGCCAGTGATTCCTGGAGATTCAGAGTTCCAACCACATCGGCCTTGGGAATGGACGAAAGAGTGACGGTATCCGTTTGGATGAAATCGCGTGGGAAATGATGGGATGAACCAGCACCAACGATCAGAACCCGTATCACTCCCTCTGCTTTGGGTTCTCTAAATTTCAATCCCGTTGCCGCAGTGCTGTTAGGTGGCAGCTCCGACATCCCTGAAGCCATGAACGCAATGATGTCGCGCAGATTTTCTGCTCCAAGCGCATCCAAACCTTCCGGCATGAGCGAACGCTGGGTGTTTTCACGTTTGGTGATCTCTTCTTTGCGAATCTCACGATCACCTGCCTGATTCCGAAGGGTGAGCGATGCTGGGTTTTCGCGAGTGATGACGCCGGCTAAAGTTTCTCCGCTTTTCGTGGTGATGTTCCATTGCCAATAACTCGGATCGACCTCGGCATTGGGATCGACGATATGAGTCAGAATCTCAGAGGTCGCATGGGTTCCCATTCCAGTTAGAGCAGGCCCAACATCGGATTGCCCGAGATCTCCAATCTTATGACAAACCGCGCATGCGGCGCTGAACATCACTTTGCCGTTATCTGCTTTCCCTGGTTTAGCAACCTCAGGAAGCAATGCCGCGATGATATCCGCTTTCGATTTAGCACCGGAAGTTACTTTATTGAAAACTTCATCGGCTTTTTTTGCGACGCCTTTATCCGGATGCTTGCACAGGCGCGCAACATCGCCCGGACCCATGAGCTTTGGATCAACCGATTGATCCTCTAGCTTTTTAAGAAAAACAACCGTCGCATCGGGTCGCTTGAGAATCGATTCAAACGCTGCGGCACGAATTTTAGGATTCAAGGATGCATAATGTTCAGCCAAGGGAATTGAGAGATTGGCCTGAGTTAATCCGGCAACAATGGAATCCTGGAGGCTTTGGTTTTCCTCAGCTGATTTCAATATATCCAAGGCCTTCGACACCGCATCATCCGTTTTCACCGCAATCAGGCTACGTGCCGAATCAATGCGATTCTCAATACCCGCTTTTGGATCCGACAGCACTTTTGAAAGCTCATCGATTTTTTTCGCAATGGTCTCCTTCAACGCACCTTCCTGATCCCATGCTGCGATCAGCGGAAGCACGAAGGAATCGGTAGCTGTATCTGTTAGCAAGGAACGTAGGGATTCTATTACGTCCTTGCTCATTTCTGGCTTAGCGGGATTCGCCGTAATGATGGATTGCAGCAATGCTACTTTCAATGAAGCATTTGATCCAGGTCCAGCTGCCGCGTTCTTAAGAAGAATCGGTATCGAATTCTTATCGGAACTTCGCAGCACGATAGGAACCAGCTGTTCAACCAACTGACTGAGTCCTTCCGTATTAGGGGCCGACAAGCAATCTTTAATCACTTCCATGGCATTTCCGCTCGCAGCGGATAAGAGTGATGATTTTGTCCAATTGTCTTGGGATTTTGAAAACGCAGAGATCAACGCTTGTCGGTTTTTCGGATCGCTGAGATCGCCAATTTGACGATAGGCCCTCTCAACCATCGAACCGGTTTCAACTTTCAGATTCGCTCCTGACTCGAGCATCAAGCGATGTGCAGTCATGCGAGTGTGTGCGTTTCGATCCTGTATGGCTTTTACCAACGAAGCCGGATTCTTTTTATCGATCTTTGCCACTTGAATTTTTTTCGCATCCTTGTGCTGCACTTTCCAGATTCGACCGAAGTAATGATCACGATCCGGACGAACCGCCGCGTTAGCAGGACCGTGTTGAGGTCCGCGTGTGTCGTTGTGAATCACCGCTTGATTGTAGAAATCGACCACATACAACGCGCCATCAGGACCGACCCGGTTTTCGACAGGACGAAACCAAAGATCCTTGCTGCGCATAAACTCATTTTCCTCGCGTCCTTTTTCTTTCTCGGTTGTATAGCTCACGCCATCTTTCTTTACGAAATAGTGGCTCACGATGTTAATAGTCGGCTCACCAACGAAGTAGGAGTAGTTCCATTTCTCCGGCCACGCCCCACCTTCATAAATTGCACATCCTGATGCGGCCGTGTAGGAGCCGACGTAATCGATTTGCCTGTAGGGCGCTTCTTCGCGAGGTATGAGCGGAAAGGTTTTCTGACCGATCACCATACCTTTGAAACTTTCTGTCTTGGGCAGTTTACCTTTGGCGAGAATGTTCTCGGGAAGAACGGTATGAAATAAGACGATCCCACTGGTGGGCTGGGTCCAGAAGCATTGACCATCGCTTGTCATGCAAAGCCCCCATGTGTTTCCGTTCTTGCTGGAATACATTTCAATTTCACTGCCGTCAGGTTTGAATCGCACCACGCCAGAGCCAACTTTTACTTTGGGTTTTCCTTCGACTCCCAAAGGCGTCACGTCACCCGCGCTGTAGCCATGCGTCGCATACACCCAGCCATCCAAGCCCCAGCGGAGATTATTCATCACCGCATGAGTGTCTTTTGTTCCGAGTCCTGTGTAGAGTTTGGTGCGCTTGTCGGCGATCTCGTCACCATCCGTATCTTCGATAAACCAGATATCAGGAGCAGCCGATACAATGACTCCATTTTTGTAGAGAACAAAACTGGTCGCAAGTTCCAGCTTGTCTGCGAACACATGCTTTTTATCCATCAGGCCATCGCCGTTCGTATCGGATAAAATACTAATTCTATCCAAAGGCTCGCGCTCATAAACTCCTGGTTTGATCGATCCGCTGTCTTTCCATTTCTCTGTATTTACCTTGCGCAGGCCGTTCGGATACTCGGGTGATTCCACCACCCACATCCTACCCTTCTCATCCCAATCGACATTGAGGACTTTGTTGATCAACGGCTCTGCAGCCACCAAGGAAAGTTCGAACTCAGGATGGACCTCGATTTTCGCGGCAGCTTCTTCAGGACGGGTTGGACCACCGACTGGATATCTCAACTGCGATTCTAACTTGGCATCCTTTTTCAAAAGACCATCCACATCTTTCATTTTTCCCGCCCATGCAATGCCACGCAGCAAGATGGTTTCTATCGTTTGATGGGAAAAATTCATGTATTGATGTCCGACCAAACAAACAAAGGCACGACGGTTATCTTTTTCGTAAGTCCAGATCTGCGGTTGGATATCGTAGACATTGATCTTCGCACCCGGCTTGTCATTCGCCTGCCTCGGTTTCGGAGTATACGCCGCAGCTAAAATCTCAGCCTCCGGCAGCATCTCCATGTCGTAGTAGATTTCGTCATCGAGATCGAAGTTAGAGATGCCTTTGACAATCGCATGTTCACGATCAGTGAAATAGAGAGACATGTGTCCTTCCAAATATTTCGTTTGTTTGAAATTCCATGATCCACCGATCACGGTTTTGTACCAATCCGCATCTCTTGAAACGGCACCACCATGAATCGCAACCACTCCACCATCGCGTTTCAGGTAAGCCTCGAAGTTTTCACGTTCCTCACCCATGATGTTGCCGGCTTCTGAAGCGTGGAGAATCACGACATCGGTTTGAGCGAGTTGCTCTTTGGTTGGAAATGCATTTCCTCCATCGACCTTCGCACCGCGATCCGTAAGTAGCTTGGTCCAGTCCTTTAAGAACGCCGGATAATCATGGCAACCGGGTCGATGCGTCTTTTCCCCTGAGCGGATGAATACCCTCAAAGGTTCTGCAGCGCGCACCATTGTGACAGATAAAAGGAAAAGGAATAGAAACTTCATGATGAGTCGGATGAAATGAAAGGGAAATTCAACTTAAGCGCTAAAGCTACGACGACTGTCTTTCAAAACATCCACATATTCTCAAAAAATCGACTTGAGCCAAGGTTCAATCATCCACCAGAATTTAACTCAAATCCACATTTCACGTGAAAAAAAATCCCACCAACTCCCTGGCGGACATCGAGATCATCGGCAGTCGCTCTCGTTTTAAAGCGGTTTTGGGGACAGCTGTTGATACAAAAGGCTGGCTTCGTGGCATGCCGAATTGCTCTTTACTCACCACGCACAACATCGCACACACCGGCATTTTGGAAGCACGCTCTCCCTATGAAATCGTGCGTGTAGTCCAATCAGGAACTTTCATGCTGGCGTGCCTTGATGGCGAGGGTGTCGTTTTAGTGGATGGTTCCTGGAAGACCATCTGCGCCGGACAAGCCTGTCTGCTTCCACCGTTTGTCATGAACTCATTGAAATGCGTGAACAAAACCCCATGGCACTTTGCCTGGGTCCGCTATGACGAGTTACCCGAGCGCAAACCCATCGTCTCCTCGATCTCTCCCGTCATCGGACAATTCAATGCAAACAGCTTAGCCGATGCAATCAGAGGTCTTCATCTTGAAGCGACAGGCGAGAATCATTCGACCGCACTTCATCATTGGTGCGAGCTGGTGCATCATTACGTCATCCGTTTTGCCCAGCCCTCAAATCTCGATGAACGACTCTCGCGCCTATGGATCGCTGTGGAAAAGAAGCCCGCACACGATTGGACACTTCATCAAATGGCCACTCTGGCATGTGTCAGCTCAGAGCATCTTCGTAGGCTCTGCCTAAAGGAAATCGGACGCTCACCCATGCGACACCTGACATTCATTCGCCTCCAACGTGCGATGAATCTTCTGTCCACCACAAATCATAAAATCGAAACCATCGCGAAAGAGGTCGGCTTTTCCTGCATCCAAAGCTTCACTACCGCATTCAGAGAACGCTTCGGAAGACCCCCATCACAATTCAGATAGGCTCTACCCAGAATTCTGTGAGTAAGTGATGTCCGCCGTCAACTCCGCCACGCTCTGGCATGTCACAGATTCACAAGAATGTTTGGATAGAAAATCCTCTAATGAATACATAATTCCTTTTGTCCGGAAAACCACGCACCGACCGCGATGCTCGGCTTGTGAGGAATGAGACTCATGGCTTACCAAGAATTTCGATACTGGGGACGGCGAGGGCCTGCGGTATCCCATCGGCGCTTTTTGCCACAAGGACAAAGCCGTCAACGGTGGCACCTTCCGATGCCTTGCCCAGCCTGTAGACCCACTGGCGGCCGTTGCCGATGATTCCCGGCTGTGCCGCCGTATGTGCCTCGCCAGCAGCCGACCAGCGCAACTCGATCGCTTCAGGCTTTGGCATCGCCCCCGATTCCGGCCACTGCAGCACGACCTGCCGCACTTGCTGCGGACTAGGCCAGACAAAACCGCATATCGCCAGATTTCTATCCTGTTTGAGCGTGGCAAATAGCTTGCCAAGCTCGGCAGACACTTGGTCAGCTGGCAGATCACGACGAAACACCTGCGCCGTATCCGCTAGGTTCGGTGCTTTCCGAGCGGCATCCGCGTTCACGGCGGGCTGCAGCTTTCCGTTTGGAAAGTAGACATAGGGTTCCCCGCTACGACCGCCCGGCCCCATCAGATCAAGAATCGGCAAGAGCGACTCGTCGGCATTTTCCGTTGCCGAACCCAACAGCAGCGGGCCATCAAAATATCGGGTAGCCCCCTTCGCCAGCTCGGCTTGCACCGCCGGGCGCGTTCCGCGCTTCTGTTGGAAGGCCACCTCGACAACGGCTCCGGCCACAAGTGTGAGCTCGATTTCGGCAAAGGAATCGGCAAGACGCGGCTCTATTTTCTTGCCGTTCACGCGGATCTCAAAACTGTCCTTCACTGCCCACGAAGGCACGAAGAAGCGCCACTTCTTTTTCTTTTTCACCTCAGTCTCCATGACTTCCAGTCGCACCTGCCCCGTGTGCGGATAGCTGGTCTCTTGTCGAACTTTGCATGTTCCCTCCGCAAACCGCAGAGTCGCCGTGCCATTCGAATAGAAAGGCAGGGCTACCGTGTCCTTGTCTTTGAAGTAACTGTATTGGATGGCACGAGCTATCCCTTCGCCGCCCCGCATGGAGCAGCAAAAAGGCACTTCCGAGTGCATCTTGGTGCGGCACACTCCCGTGGCGTGACCCACGCACGGCCCCACGCCGAATCCGCCGTTGTGCAGTTGGCCGGGCAGCAGGCCATTGAACAGGATCAAGTGGGCGTCTTCCAGATAGTCGGGTCGCCCGGTCAGTCGCCAGAGGTTAACCGTGAGAATGAATGAATCGACAACCCCGCAGGCCTCGGTCCATTGGGGTTTATTGAACCAGTTGTAGTTTTCGAAGGTCTCGGTCATGGCTAGAGCGCGATACTGCTTGTAGAGAGCCTCGGCGAACGCCAGGTCCTCGGTGCGGTGATGCATCTCATACCAGCGCAAAATGCCGGTGGCGGCCGAGAGCATGGCATGGGTTTGGGCGCTGAGGCCGACCAGATCCAGCTTGCGATAGCGCTCGATCGCGGTCTCGATCGTCGCCTTGAATTCCGGCGACGGCACCAAAGCATAGGCGCGTGTCATTCCATCCAACGCCGTGAATAACTGGCCAACATCGCCGCCGGAGAGATGCCAATCAACTTTGGCCTCCGAGGTTTCACGATAGCCCGCGATGGCGGCGCGGGCGGGAACAAAGAGATTGGCCACCATGCGCCGGAGCGACTCTTTGGTCTCCGGGTCTTTAGTCCACAGCGCATATTCCATCAGACCGTAGGTATACCCGTTATGCCCGGCCATGGTATCCTCGTTGGCCCGCGACTCCGGCAGCTTCGGCCCGAGATAGCCGTCGGGGTTAGCCAGTGAAGGAACGCGGCGCATGATTTCCTTCAAACTAGCTGGTTCCGGTCGGTTCAACGCCTGCGACAGCAGCGTTAGTCCGTTGATGGTTCGGCCGAGCGCGTCGCCGGGGAAGGGCCCGAAATTCACGCGGGAGACATTGTCCCACTGGAAGTAGGGCTCCTGCAGGCGGCGGAACGACAACTCGGCGCGAGCCTTTAGCCATCCATCAGGAGTCTGATCTTCGAAAGGAATGGGTTTGAGATTGGCTGCATCTCCATTCGGCGGGTTTGGTGTCTGCGGCTCGAGGTTTTCCCCAGCGTGGATCGCAGAGAGCGTGATCAGCAACGTTGCCGTGAGAGTTAGGAGCCGTATGGTTCTTTTGATTGGATTCATTTAATAAAAATGCTTTGCTTCTAGAAGTTTGCTTTCTGTGGAAGGTCTCTACAAGAGCCATTGGGTGGGCCGGAGACGGGGAAATGGAGATTGATGGTGGTTGATGGAGAAACGGTCAGCCTAGTTTGACAGCTCACGGCACATACATCTGGTGACATTAGCATGCTTTGATGATATTTCTTCTCACCCGTTGGGAGTTTTTATGTCAAAAAGTAATTTTTCTGAGAGCAGCAGGGTATCAAACCGGAGACCAACAAGCGCCTTCAAGCCTTTTGGTTTTTCCTGCCTGAGCGGTCCGGAAGTGCCTTTTGTGCAGCTTCATCAGCATGATGAGCTAGAGATCGGCTGTCCTCACGACGGGGAAATCACTGCCGTGTTTGGAACAAGGACGGTTCGGATTCCTCCAGAGCATTTTGTGGTCTTTTGGGGCACTCAGCCACACGGCCCCATCGCCGTGTCCGAGGGTGTGAGCTCGTCGGTTATCCACATTCCCACCGCTTGGTTTCTGGATTGGGATCTGCCGACGGATTTCACACAACGGCTGCTGCACGGCGAAGTGATGATCTGCCCCCCGCGAAGTGGGGGAATTTCGGACGGCCTGCTGATCAAGCATTGGGTCAACCTGATGCAGCGGGGCGATGAGCAACTGCGCCGGGTGGTATTACTGGAAGTGGAGGCCCGGCTGAGGCAATTCGCCGCCGAAGCACCAGCATCGCCTGAGAAGCGTGCCGGGTCGAGCGAAGTCATGCTGCTGCAGGGGCAGGCCCAGCAGTTCGGGCGCATCGTCGCGCTGGTGGCGGAGCGTTGTCGCGAGCCGATCTCGGCAAGCGAAATTGCGGAGGCGCTGGGGCTACACCCAAAATACCTGATGGGAATGTTTCGCCGACTAAGTGGAATAACCCTGCTTGAATACATCGCCCAGCAGCGAGTGGCCTACGCGCAGCGCCTGCTCGCCACCACCAACCTCAAGATCATTGATGTCGCCATGGACAGCGGCTTCGGGTCGGTCTGCCGCTTTCATGCCGTATTTGCGCGGCTTTGTGGCACCACGCCGCGCCAATACCGAGCTCGCCTACGCGGGAATAGCGCCCCCTCCAATGCCTGATGACTCTGCCTCGATGCACGCCTCATCCAAACTCTCATGGCATCTGGCAAGTTGACGCCATTCGTTTTTTCTTCAAATACCGCTATGACTCGCACTTGCGATCCCATCCTCAATCTCAAATGCAGTTGGGAGGACCAATGAGCGGAATGTCATGCGCCCACCCGAGATCAGGATAAAAAACCTACATGAAAATCATGTATATACAAAAAAAAAAATTATCTCTCTTAGCAGAAAGATCTGAGATTCACTTGAGTATTGACTAACTGTGACTAGTTTTTGCAACTGTTACACATCCAAAATCTCCACCGAATATGATCATTCCCAACACCCGTAGGGCGCTTGCTCTCTTGTCCCTCAGTCTCACGCAGACCGTGCTTTTCACCACACCCGGCCACTGCGCGGATGTGACATCGTCCAAGTTCGAGAGCAAATATTACAAGGAGTTCCCGCTCTTCAGCACCTTCCCCGTGGAGACCGCGGCGCGCACGCCGATCGAACACTTCGGGCCGGTCGGCGTCGCGTTTGACCTGCTGCAGCCGGCGTTTCAGATGCGGCTGAGCAACATTGAAAAAGGCTCGCCTGCGGAAGCCA
>CAMCBV010000003.1 GCA_945873125.1 Prosthecobacter debontii | reverse complement strand
GCATCAGCCATCCCCAAGTGCGGAGCAAATCGATCAACTCCTGCCAACTGCATGGCTGCAAGCAATGCACCAGAGCAAAATAGCGTAACCACCAGAGATACACTAATCTCTACCATCTCTACAAGAGCGGTTCTGTTGGGCGCTTACATTTATGGGTAAGTTAGAGAAAGTCTGCACCGACTTCTACAATGTATATATTTTCGTTATGCTTGTCGTTCGTAGTAACTAATTATTGAAAAATCATCGGGTTCCGTTGAACGTTTTGTGCCCATCCAATTCAAAAAGGCTGGGGTTCTCGCGATCAAACTCCCCTAAGCGTTGCATTGCCTTGTCCAATGGCAAAAGAGAAACGTCTGTCCGTTGGCCAGGCCTCATATCAAGTCCATAATCCAGAGCTACGCCTGCCTTATTTGTAATAATGTAACGTGCGTGAAACCTTTGTCCTTTATGGTGCTCCGACCAAGAGGTTAGAGAAAGCGTCGTCTCTTTAGGAAACCAGCCCTCAATGAGCCTAATCGACCGGTTCAGAAAGTCTTCGGTTTCAATGTTCTCACGGCTGATAGGTTTGGTAGTATCATATCCCGGACTTTTGGTGTGGATATCCACATCGATGGTTTTGCGGTTCGACTCTATTAGAAATGTGGCCAGTTTCTTCAAAGTCATTAACCACACAGAAGTTTGATGTTCATCATCAGGAAGTGGGTTCAAATACGCATCGATCAGTGTAATTTTTTTTCCTGATGTTATTAACGGTCTTAGATTCTCTAAGAAAACATCTGGAGATTTCAAGGATTCCGCAACATGGATCGGCTTACGTAGGAAATCGGGATACTCAGCGGGCGGAGAATGCATTCCTTGATAAGAATATTCGGGATGACTACATAGCCCTTCTTCGCTACACAAAATCGCGGCAAACTCCCGAATCGAATGCTCACGACCAGCCAGCGAACGCCAGGAATTAGCCGGATCATATTTACTTGTTCCACGAGATCTCCAGACACAACGGTCCATAATTTGAACAAGTCGTAATTCGATCTCTTTGGATTTCCCTGGGTGAATATCAGTCAAACGCTGTTTCACCTGTGAATGCCAGTCCTTTCCTTTGGATGGCAGGAATGGAATCAGTCGCCCATGTTCAAAGCCAAACATTTTCTCCAAAAGCCCAAGGTCCTTGAGATCTTGGAACGAATCTGGATCAACTGCGATTTCGTAATAAATCATATGTCAGAAAATTTCACGTGATCTCTCGTCAAAAAATCCCCCCGGCCATTCATCGACAAACTCCCCTAGTTCATTGATACGCAAATGTTTTGCCTGCGCTCCCTCTGTTCCTGGCTGTATGTAAATTACTGCTACATCATGCGGTCTTATTCCGTTTGGACATGCTTTCCGTAAATTATCTGGCCAAGATTCCATGTCCCCTTCGGTGGTCTCACGTATTCTTCTCAAAAGCCTCAGAATCAAATGCTCACTGTGGGTCTCTAGTAGAAATGTGTTTTTATTTTGTCCGAGAGCAGACTCGATGAACAAATCCCCGAGCTCAGCTTGAAGAGCGGGGTGAATATGAATTTCTGGCTGCTCAATGGCGATGAATTCATTTTGCCTTCCGAATGCGTTGATGATCACCGGCAGAACTTGGCTGACCCCAACGCCCACATCCTGCAATGAAACCGTTGTTCCCTTGTCTTTATCCTTGAGATGAATCTCGCGACGCACATCCCTCTTGGATGCCGCAAGCAGACTAAGAAATTCTTTTGCAGTTTCTTCAGCATCACTCCAATCACCACTATTGAAAACATTTAGAACCTGAGGCTGATCGGCCGCCCACTTAGTGAACAATGTAGTGGCATAAAATCCATGATGTTTCAGGGCTTCTATCCCCACCCAACAATCCAAGTCCGCCTGCCCATCAGACCACCGACGAACTTCCTCAAGAGTAGCGTGTTCGCCAGGATCTATGTCTCGCATGTTATCTTGCCAGTAATTATCAGCCTCGATATCCAATAATTCCTCTTTTAATTCAGGATATGACTCCAAAATGGTTTCGGGATTTGAGCTTTCATAGCTATCCTTCAGCTGTTCAAGCACCTCAACCAATTCGACAGATATGGAATTCTCATTGTTAGGATTTTCATCCGGCAAGGTAGCCATTAAAATTTCACTTCGAATGAATTGAGGAAGTTTTTCATCCAGAACTGAGCGCGAGAAGTATTCAGAAACATGAATTTGATATTTGGTTTTGAATACCGAATGACCAAGCCATTGATTCACCTTATCTAACAAAATTGGTTCTTCAAAAAGCTTTGCCCAAACCTCATCAGCCCCTGTGGCATCGAAATATCGCGCAGGAATATCGCGCAACGGAGGCACATAAGTAAATTTACTAAGATCCCTTTTGAGCGCATCATGGATTGTACGTAGCAAACTCTGAAATAGACTATCTTGGCTAACCCAAGAGAAAACACCTTCTTTATTCGCGTCATAAAGCACTGCATCAGGCATCCATGCTGGACCCACGAGACTTGCCTCTTCAAAATACTGCTGAATAAGTACTTCAGCAACTTCCCTACGCTCCTCTTCATTCAAGTCATGCATCATTTCAAGTGCATCAAGCACCTTTTTATTTGCCGGAACTGAAAGCGAATCACTCTCCGCATTATCATTCAAACGGAACCGTTTTACATCAAAATGAATGATCTTTAATTTTTGTTTCTGCCTTACCGCTCTAATAATATCATCGCCATCAATCTGGATACTAAAGTCCAATAGAGAGATTTCGGATTGTAGCCCCGCCCAATTGGAATGCCCGTATGACATTTGCACTGACAACGCTTCTGTAATGGAAAGCTCTTTCCTTAGAGCTGGGGATATACTGTTGGCTTCAAGCTCCAACTCAACCACCACGCGGGCAGGAGTTGCCTGATCATTAACGATCTGAGAAAACCCACCCAGATCAATCGAACCTTTTGCAGCAACTGGGAACCTTACGTCCAACTCATCCCGCCTCACCGCATGATTCAACCAAAGCAGCGAATGAAGTAGTGATGATTTGCCTGCGCTATTAGGACCAAAAACCAAAGTGATTGGCTTAATAGGAAACTTTTGGACAGGTTGCCCAAAAGCCTTGAAGTTGCCGACGCTAAAAGATTTAAGATTCATGATTTAGATTGACGCTCCATTTCTTGGAGTAGCTCCTTACCTTCGCCCTCACGCCATTTGGCGGTCAGACTGCCGTCGAAGGCGCGGTGGAGGAGCGTTTGGAAGAGGGTTTCGAGGGTGGAATGAGAGGCAGCTTGATTTATGTAAATTGCTTCAATTTCAGCGACCATTTTAGCGAACTTTAGCCTGAGATCTTTTGGAGGACACGGAATCTGAAGTGCCTGAAACGTGGACTTATTCATGATCGGTAGTGTTGTCGAAGAAGCACCCGCGATAATCTGGCTTTTGATTTGTTTCAACGCTTCCAAGCCGTATGAGTCGTAAGAGCTATCAAACCATTCGATGGCGTTGATTTGCTGGTTGAAAGCCGATTCATGGGCGGCCTTCCCCATTTTTCCAATCGTCGCGCCGATACAGCACACAAAGGTAGATCCGGATCTGACTGTTCGTGACTGGGTTGCTCCCTGTTCTGTAACACTCCGATGATGATTTACCCATGTCTCCTTCAAATCCGACGGAGTTACGAATGGGATAGGCCCGTCAAACATACCTTCTTTCTTCGATGGTGGAGTTGAACCAGTGACAACTCTGCCAAGTTTCTGAAGATTTTCCAAAGGCCAGCCTTTCGAGTTTGTCTGACCATCCCCGAATATCTCATTGAATAGCGCGGGAAGGAGCCGTTGGGAGAGGTCGTCGGCATTACGACGTTGTTGCCGGAGGGCGTCAGCTTGATCCAGAATCTCGACAATGCGGTCTTGCTCGGGCAGCGGCGGCAGCGGGATGCTTAGACTCTTTAGATTTGGTGTTGAAATCGCTTTAAATGTGCTTCCTGTAGAACGCCGATCCAACTCTGACTTTTGGGTCATTAAGAAGTAGAATAAAAAATCTGTCCGTGTGTATTTATTTCCTCTGATTGAACAAACTCCTCGACCTATACAGCAGGGTTCTTGAGTAATATTTACCGGTCCGACAGGTGCTCTGACGGACATCAAGATATCTCCCCGTTCGGCGGTTCGCACCGGCTTTGTGCACCACTTCCGAGATGTCGGAAATCGTGGCCCAAAGTCCGCCATTCCTTGGAAAAATGGCAGTCCTTGTTGCGATTCATTATAGAATTCCGAAGGGGGGGATTGTCCCATTGTAATTATGGCTGCCTCTTGCAGAGTTGATTGGATTGCCCAGCTCATTCTAGGATTTTGAGTAATTTTTCTAAATGGGCAGCTACGCCACGTTCAAGTTCGAGAGTGTCATGGATCAGAGTTTTTGGGTCGGCCGTGATTTTGATAGAAGATGAGTAAGGTTTATAAGCTCCCGCTGATAGGTTGAAATCAGACTCTACAATCTTATCGATGCTTGCCCACCAGCAGTCAGGAACATCCTCATCAACTTTAAGTCGAGATTTAGCCTCTGCTCCGGGCGGCTTCTGAAAGTCTGAGATTTTGTAAGCAGTCCATGCCTCGATTAGGGCGGGGATGTCGTTCTCGTTGGGTGTTGGGACACGTCCGCCACCGGCGACCTTATCGGGGTCATAGCCGTCATTTTTAATTTCGTAGAACCAGATGTGACGCGGACTTTTGTTTAGATCCTCCTGATTGTTAGGCTTGGAAAAGACCAAGACGGAGGTTTTGACGCCGGCATAGGGTTTAAACACTCCGGCAGGGAGCGAGATGACGGCTTGAAGATGAAACTCAGTGACGAGCTTTTTCCTCAGATCTACGTGCGCCTCAGTGGAGCCGAAAAGCAGACCCTCGGGGACGACAACAGCACAGCGCCCGCCGGGGGCGAGGGCGTCCATCATTATAGCGAGGAACAGAAGTTCGCTTTTCTTGGAGTTCGTCGGGAGATCCGAGCGGATGGAATCTTTAGGGAGTAGTCCAGCGAAGGGCGGGTTAGCGATGATAACCTTGTAGCGGCGGTTCCTGTCATCCTCGGTGAGGCCACCGGTTTCTGAGAGAGAATTTGCGCGGCGGATGTGGGATTTGGGGACCCCGTGGAGGACGAGGTTCATCAAGGCGACGCGGACCATTTGGCCTGATACGTCGTGCCCATAGATAGCGGATTCGAGCTTCTTCCAATCGTCCTTTGCAAGACGATCACCAACTCCACGTGGGTAAGTCTGAAGGTTTGGCATTTTTTGCTTCGCTTCCTTGACGGATTTGTACCCCTTCTCTTCCTCCCAGCCTTCGCCATAGATGGGAATGAGACGGGTTTCCGAGGAATATTTTGCGAGGATGTGGTCGAGTGCCTCGACTAGGAATCCGGCGGTACCGCAGGCTGGATCGTAGATCGTATCACCGATATCTGGATCGACGAGCTGAACCATGAACTGGCGGAGCTGGCGCGGGGTGCGGAACTGACCGAGATCGGACTTCGCTTGATTCTGAAGTTTGAGTAGCTGGTATTCGAAAATATCACCTTTCACATCCGGTCCCATTTTTGCGAACTGGAATGTGTCTAGGATATCCACGACTTCTTTAAAGACATTGGCATCCTCGAACTGGAAGCGAGCGTCTGCGAAGAAGGTCGCTACGCTGGGAGCTTCTCGAACAAGAGAAGACATGTAGGGAAAAACCTCATCTGCTACGAAATCGAGCAGGTCGTTGCCTGACTTAAAACGCCACTCGGACCAGCGGTAACGCTTCGCCTGAGCAGGGAAGAGTGTTGGGCGGTCAAGCGTGATTCCTAACAGCTCCGCTTGAGTATGCTGATTTTCGGCTTCGTCGAGTAGCTTAAGGTAAAGCAGATACGAGAGCTGCTCAACATAGGTGATGGGATTTGCTAAGCCGCCTGACCACATGGTGTCAGTGATCTTGTCGAGCTTTTGGCGGATATCGGAATTCATAGATAATTAAAGTGACAGGGAAAAGAGTCTAGGCGGTTGCTTCAAATACGGAAGAGTTCATTTCAGCGACGATCTCTTTGATATCGGGACCGAAGAGCTGCTGGACTTTCTCTGGAGCATTCGAGTGAATTAGGGGAGGTTCAAAAAGTTCTGAGAGTTCGATATGACCGTTTGCGATACCGCGGTTTTTCAGGAGAGAAAGGAAGCTCGCCTGCTCCTGTGTGAACTGATGGGAGACAAGCCATGCACGGAAATTTTCATCAACCTGTTCCTCACGGGATTTCACTTTGACCATGCCGAGAGCGGCACGAATGAAGTCAATGATCGTGCCAATTGGCGTCTTGTAGGCGTTACGCAGATTTTCTTCGTTGAAGTAATTCTCGTTTTCGTTGAGGCGTCGGGAAAGTTCATCCTGTTCCTCATCGGTGAGGTCTTCACCTGATTTAATTTTTGCAATGATAGGATCGCTGGTTTGGGCGGCTGAGATGGTCTCTTCCCAGCGCGAACGATATTCGTTCTTGTCGATACGCACGTCCTCGGGACCAACTTCGACGTAAGTGACACGCTCCCGCCAGCGGTCGTCGCGGTCGAGTTCGATCAATGGGCTGCCGCCAGAGCCGGGGCCATCCCCTCCAGAGCCACTGCCCATACCTGTGCCTGTGAACGGATGGTCATCGGTGTCGCCGAAGTAATCGTGATTTTTAAAGAAATCGTATATGACGAATCCCTTCTTCTTGATATGCGGTGCGGTGCG
This sequence comes from Prosthecobacter debontii, assembly GCA_945873125.1. GTDB lineage: Bacteria > Verrucomicrobiota > Verrucomicrobiia > Verrucomicrobiales > Akkermansiaceae > Luteolibacter. The sequence goes on along the minus strand of CAMCBV010000003.1, from coordinate 98,111 downwards.
AGTGCCGCGACCACGCATCTGTTGATAGAGAATGGGAGAGCGGACACGCCGACACATCACAAGGTGAAGGACCTCGCGACAGTCAAAGCCGGTATCTAACATACCAACGGAGACTGCGACACGTGGATATGGATCGCGTTTGAACTTGCGGATGAGACCTTGAGCGTCCGCTACATCAGAGGTGATTACCTCGGCGTAGTTGCCCTTTGCCTCGGGGTGGAGGTCATTAAGAATTTTCGCGAGGCGAGTTGCGTGGTTCTTTGTTATCGCGAAGACAATGGATTTTCCAGGGGAGTCCTTGTCAGTCAGACCAGGGGCGAGTTCTTTGAAATTTTCGTGAGATAGGCGATCGAACTCTTTCATCATGAGTTCGTTAGTCGCTGGATTTGTCCAACGGCGCTCAAATTCGGACGGATTGTATTCCTCCCCGTTTTCCTCGAAAGGATCGGATAGAAGCTCGGTAATACCTTCTGCGAACTTGTAGGGAACGAGATACTTATTTTTGAATGCCTCCTCAATCGGATAGGAGAAATCTGGCTGATCGTTTTCGCATTGATAAAACTGATAAGTGTTCCGTTCTATGTATTGGGCGGGAGTGGCGGTGAGGCCAATATGAAATGCATCGAAATGATCCAGGGATGCTCGCCAAGCCCCGTAGATGGAGCGGTGGGCTTCATCAGTAGCCACCAGATCGAAGTAGCCACTGGAGAAGGAGCGGAAGCGACTCATCATGGTCTGGAGCAAGCAGACGGTGATTTGCTTGTGCTGGGGCGCGGTGCCGGCTTTCAGCCAATAGCTGGAGTATCCCGGAAGGAGGTCCTGAATGGTTTCAAGAGCTTGTTTGGCAAGCGATTCACGATCCACAAGAATGAGTATGCGCTCGGCGTGACCTGCCTCTAAGAGTCGCTTGATATAAAGAACGGTGAGATCCGTTTTTCCTGTGCCAGTGGGTAGCTCAATCAAGAAACGACGCTTTCCAAGTAAGAACGCGGAATCTAGGGCGCTCATACAATCGGTCTGATACGGACGAAGGAAGCGAACTTCCCCAGCACGGATGTATTCCTCTTCGATTGGGATGAGAGAGAGATCCTTACTGTTTTTGCGCTGGCTTATAAGGCGCTCAAGATCCCGCTGTGAATAAAAAGAAGCTACTGGGCGGGCATCGCCATTATGATAATCCCAGAAGTAGATGGCATCACCATTGGAGAGGAAAATAAAGGGTGCATCTATTGAACGTGCATAGGGTAACGCTTGGTTTTTTGCCCGATAGGGATCGATTGCATTTTTCTTAGCCTCGATGACCGCGAGGGGTCTTCCATCGGATGAGTGTAAAACGTAGTCTGCTCTTTTCGGTCCGGATTTAAGAATATCAGCATTAATTTCAGCAGCATCCGCGACTTCGCCAAAATTTAAAGGCACAGGCACCAGTGAGACGGGGACTTCCGTTCTCACCTGCTGCTTGTCCGCAGGATCCCAACCAGCTTCACGGAGAAGTTGGTCGATATTGATGCGGGCGTCGGCTTCTGAAGGATTTAGCATTAGATACGTAATAGTTCCTAACGATCTTGAGAGGTGTAGGCAATCGCTTATTGGATTTGTGTTTAACTGCGTTGCGATCACTGAGAGCAGACTGCATCCGTTTTATCTTTCTTGCAAACTATCCGTATACATGCAATATGACTGAAAAGTCATGTCTAGAACAAAACTCAAACTTAAAGGCCTGTCATTGGATCGCTTAGAGACTCTCTCGCAGATCGTTTCCCAAGGTAGCATAGTTCAAGCTTCTGGGGGCAATACGAACAAGCAGAGCCAATTCAGTAGGCAGGTAGCAGAGCTTGAAGATTGGTTCGGAATGGAATTGTTAGATCGTTCAGTGACACCGAATAGACCCACGACTGCGGCGATTGGAATTTCGCGAGAAGTCGAAACATTCATGACGAATCTGAATTCTCTAAAAGAGAATACTGCGGGAGGTCGAAGAGAAGTGGTTTTTGGAGCCGGCGAAAGAATGATACGGAGCTACCTCATACCGTGGGCAGCAAAGAAGAAGGATGCGGATATTCGATGGATTTTTCGCAATCTTGCATCTACCGAGGTACGGGGTGAACTTTTAGCGAAGCGTATCGACTTCGGTATACTTAAGAAAGACAGCTGTCCCCATGGCCTCTCTAGCGTGAGTATGAAACCTATTCCAATGTGCCTGTTACTCCCTGCGGATCACAAGAAGGCTGGGCTTAAACTCAAATGGGAAGAGCTTGCGGATATGCCATTGGTGCTACCAGAGGGCGACGGGGCATTTACTCGTTTCCTAGATGAGAAAACTTCCGGTATCTCTATTGTGCTGGACGTGATGTTGGAGTGTAGCTCATGGACTCAGGTAATTGATGCGATGAGTGGATTCCAGATTTCGGGATTTCTCCCCAAGGATCTTGAAAAGCAATTCCCTGTTGGCTTCACTGAAGTTAAGTTAGCTGACCTAGAGGACTACACCGATGAATACGTGATTGCATGGTCGCCCACCGAAGCCGCCAAGCGTCCTGAGATAGGCCGACTTGCGAAACAGTTAAGTGGTAAAAAGTAATGCGTCTGCGAAGTATCAACAGATCGGTGGATTAACCACGCTAGATCAGAAATTCGGAATCTCCGCGACAAAGCAGCGCTAACTTCTTGAGGATCAAAGAAGGTTCGCCCGTCTTTACAGATCATTTCAGATTGTCTGTCCTGAATGGCACGTGATTAAGGCCGATTTCGATGATTGGACAAGGGGGAGCGCGGATATCTTGCCCGCCTCAAAGAGGTGGGACGTCTCACCCTAGAGCGTCCAAGCAGGCGGACGAGACGCCCGCGCTCCCTTCTATGCTGCACGATCAACATGATCGAAAATTCGTTGATCCGTAGAGATAACCGGCTCCCGTATTGCATAGAAATGTACCCCATCGAGCCGTAGTTTCAGGTTCGATTCCTGACGGGACCACTTTTTCGATGTGAAAACGCGTTTTGCGACATTATTTGGGCTTTTTACCCTCTGAAGGATAAAGCGGCTGGGGATTTTTAACTTTTCCCGCAGGACGCGACGCAGGTCCATCGGCCTTGCCGATATCCGCTTTCATCTTTTCTGCGAGTGCGGTGAGTTTTGCGACTATCTCAGGGTTCTGTGCTGCCACGTTGGTACGCTCGCCAATTTCTCCGTCGAGATGATAGAGACGCGGTTCTGAACCTTTTGCATCATCATCAAAGCTCCGACCCATGGTTTCGATTTGAGGAGCTAAGGCGAGTTTCCACGGACCTTGGCGAACAGCCTCAAGATTGTATCCCTTGAAATAATAGTGAGCTTCACGCGGAGACTGTTTTGATTTTCCTAATAGCAAGGGCGAGATATCACGACCATCGATGATAGGCTCCGCTGGGACAGCTCCACCGGCAATCGTGACGATCGTGGGTAGAAGGTCGATCGTTCCTGCAACGGCATCGACCGATGAAGCAGCGGGAATTTTTCCGGGCCACCAGGCGAGAGTTGGAACGCGGACACCGCCTTCCCACGTGCTACCTTTTCCGCCACGCAGAGGACCTGCACTTCCGCTGTCTTTTTCTTTGATCAACCACGGGCCGTTATCGCTAGTGAAAATAACGAGGGTGTTTTTATCGAGCTTGAGCTCACGCAAGGTGTCGAGAATACGGCCGGTACTCCAATCGACTTCTTCGATCCAATCACCTACCTGACCGTTGTTAGATTTTCCCTGAAACGCTTTTCCCGGATAGATAGGCGTGTGGATGGCGGTGTGAGGGAGGTAGAGGAAAAACGGTTTTTCTTTATTGTTAGAAATAAAGTTAATCGCCTCATCGGTGTAGCTTTCAACGATACGGGATTGTTCTTCATCGGTCAGAAGTTTGGTGACCTTGTCATCGCGCAGCAACGGAGTGACACGAAGGCCGGATTCCGTCGAAGTGCGCTGCATATCATTGGAATAAGGAATGCCAAAGTAGTGATCGAAGCCCTGTTTCGTGGGGAGAAATTCGGGCTGATCGCCGACGTGCCATTTGCCGATGCACATCGTTGCGTAGCCAAGTTTTTTGAGATGGTCCGCAATGGTTATCTCCTTAGGATTCAATCCCTCTGGACTAACTGGCATGTAGACCCATGGCACATTAATACGAGGCCCGTAACAACCTGTTAAAAGCTGGGCACGGGAAACGGAACATGCAGGAGCCGCATAAAAAGATGTCAGCTTCATCCCCTCTTTCGCCATGCGATCGAGGTTCGGAGTTTTCTGTTTGGTTGCACCAAAAGGACCGATATCGCCATAGCCCATATCGTCCATGAAAATGACAACGACGTTGGGTGGGGTTTCGGCGGCATGCGAGAAGCCTAACAGAAGTGCGCTGAGACATACAGATACGAGTAACTTCATGATCTGATGATTTAAATTTCAGCGGTCCAGATCCAACCCATCGAATGTGGGGATAGGCGCGGTTTCGGGCTTGTGAAACTTGAGTAATGACTTTCCGGCACGGGCTTGGAGGGATTTCCACTCGGTGTATTTGTCGTCTTTACCCATGTGAGCTTTGATACCGCCCCGGAGATGGGAGACCTCGATGTATTCGATGAGATGGCGCAGGGTTTCCGCAGCGATTTTAGCATCAGCAGGGCTCAATTTTTCCATGCCTTCCGCATTTTCAACAATACTTTGAGCGGCAGAACCGATGCCTTTTTCCAAACAGAACATCAGGGCACGCAGCGCGCGCGCTTCATGGATGGTGCCAAGTAGTTTAATAATACGAGGCTCGAGTGTGAGCTTGAGCATGGCTTCGGCAAAGTCCATGCGGTCTTTGCTTTCGATGTCGCCATAGCCCTTTGGCCCGATGACCATGCGGCGGTCACCATAGACACCCACGATCGCGGCGCGTTTGGGGTTCTTGGCGGCAATTTCCAGCATCACCTTGTCTGCTTCACGGGAAGGCGAATAGGAGAGAGCGAACATGACTCGGGCAAATTCCTTGGGATCTTCCGTGGCCGCCACCTGACGCAGAACCTCGATGGATTTTGCATCACCGATGCGGGCCAAGAGATAGTAAACGCTATCGAGAAGCATGGTTGAAGCGCCGGACTTCATGGCAATGAGACGGTCACGGATGCGACCGGCGGTTGAAACATCTCCCGTGCGAGACAGGAGCGCATCTTCGCAGGCGTGACATTCTTCCAAGGATTCTGCGGTTTGGAGGAATTTGAGGATCTCCTCGGTGACAGCACCACCGCCGAGAGCGGATACCGTACCAATCGCAGCTGCGCGAACCGATGAAGATTCGTGCTTCATCGCTTGCTTCGCGGTATCAAGCCCGCCTTTTGCTCCACTGATGGTCAGCATTTGAAGGAAACCTGTCTTGGACGAAGTATGGGGCGTCTCTGTAAATAATTTGGTGATCTGTGCAGCTGGCATGCCTTTGACAAGATCCCCAGCAACGCGACGTGAGTGCTCGCTCAACCGCCAGTATTCATGACCGAGATACGGGAGAAGATCATTCACTGCTTCAGGTCCGCCGAGCTCAACCAGAGCATCCATCGCAGCAATCTGACGGAAGGTTTGCATGCTCTGTGGATCCGCCAAGGCATCACGACACAATTTCATCTTGGCACCCGTGCCCTCAACAGCAGCCAACTCGGATTGAAATATTTTGCGCACATCACCCGCGATACTGGGCAGGGCTGCGGGCGTTTTATTCGCCTCGATGGCTTTTAAAACCTTACTTAGCGGAGTGCTGACTTGGATCCAGTTGGTGGATTGATCCTTAATCGTGATCGTCTCGGAAGGGCTGTCGATGAGGATGGTCTTAATCTCATCTGCATAATCGGCAAAAGCGCCCGGTTGTTTGAAAACCATATCAGGATTGACCATGGGATCCTTGAAGCCGGAAGCGGCGCGAATATGTCTTGGAATATTCGCTTTTTGCATGAGGCGGTAGCCATTGGTTTGAACACCCTCGAGGTAGCCGAACTTGCCGAGCATGGCTTGTGCCGCCGCATTTCTTGCGCCGAACATCTGGTCATATACCTGTTCTTCCTCGGCGATGAAGGTGAGAGGCCCAGCCAAACGAACGACCGTGTCCTTATCCCAGGTCTTGACCTTGGATTCCACCAAAGGACCCCCGCCGGTTTCTTCTAAGATCAGTTTGGTAAGCGCCTGCTCGACAAGCTTATCGTCGAAGCCCGCTTTGAACGGAGAATCGGAAATTGCGGATTTGACCTTGGAGCTGAACAAATTGGATTGAACCGAGTTACGCACACTGTTCGGAGCTTCCGTGTGCTGCTCCGCCACCGTCGTCTTTAGAATCGCGAGTTGCGCCTCCTTATCATCGGTCGCCTTGGAAACCAATTCAATCGCGGTGATCCGAACGAAGTCCTTCGAATCGTCAAGCATGGGTACAATCTTGGAAAGATTCGAGAGCATCACATCGGTGCCGCAAGCATCGAGTGCACGTAATGCCCCATGGCGGAAGCGTGCATTTTCGTGAGTCAAAAGCGAGACGAGGCGTGGTGCAATTGCGGCTTCTCCGGCCTTAAAGCGCTTGCCCAACTCCGCGGCGATCTGATTACGGGTCTTGGGCTTAAACATATCCAGCAGATCAAACAGTTCATCCGTGGATCGCTCAGGCCAGGGTTTGCCAGCGATATTCTTGAGGTAGTCGTTATTAAACTGACCTGCAGCGCTTGTTAGAAGCTGCTTCATTTCTCGTTCGTTAAGATACATTTTCTCATCGGCATCTTTGCCGCTGATCAGGGTTTGTTTGTGGATGACGACCTGATTGAAAACTTCTGTGGCGGTGGGATCGCGCAGGGTTGAGTATTTTTCTGAAGGCGAGTGATACACAAAGCTGCCGTCATACATGCGGCAAAGAGTACGGCGCCAACGCATGTTGCGCTCATTGTAGGTACGAACTTGTGGACCGCAAAGAGCAGCACCCCAAGACGACCACTGGGTGTGATAATCGTGAGCATGACCACCACGGGGCGTGAAGGCCGCGTGAGCGGACATCATCGAAAAGTATTTGGCGCTGTAGTCGTCACCAATCAACTTCATCGCATAAGCGGTGCCGGCATTTTTACCATTGCTGTCATCGGTGGCAGCGGCTCCATGATCGCCATAGGGAATCGCACCTTGATCGACAAACGAACCAAAGAATCTATGTGCACGTGAGACAGCGAGATCGATTTCCGGATGCTTGATGCCGAGTTTCTGTGCAAGAGCGACGAGGAAAAAGCAGCGGTTCCCGGCGGCGTTGAGTGCCCCGTATCCGGGATTCATTTCATGCAGTTTACCACCATTGAAGGAAGGAAAGGCGAATGTGTGACCCCAAGTTCCGGCTTTACTCTGTCCCATTGCAGTCTCGATCGCGTATTTGCGAAGGGCGGGAAGCACGTAATCGTCACCAGTGGCATCGTAATACAAGGCGCATTGGAGACCGATGAACCCGTGATGCCAACTTTGGTATCCGTTGTAACCCTTGTAGCCCGGCTCGAACCTCGCACCGATGGGCTCGGTGGGTGGTTGCCACGGACAGTTTTTGCTACGCACCCATTCATGAACAAGCTTACGATGTTCAGGTTTTCCTGAAGCGACGAGCGCCATCGCCTCAATGATACCGCCCTTGCCGCTGCCCGGCTTTTTCGGATCCACCACAAAGCGTTGTTCTAACACTTTCCATGCATCTTCGAGAATTTTCTGGGTCTTGGGGCAATCATAGGGAGCGGTATCGGTGTAGGCAGGAAAAACCCGGATCTTCAACTCGACATCCAAGGTCATCGGATCAATCGGAAACTTATCCATATCGATATTCTCTACTTCCTGCTTGCGTGCCTCTTCCGGTTTCCAATCGAACAAAGAATTGTCGTTTTCCACTTGGTTGATCAGCGTATCGATATCCGTTCCCGCGATGTTCTTGGTCGCCGTGCGTGCGACATAATTTTTATCGCGCCAGACTTGGAAAACCATTTTACCTCCGTTTTCCTCTTTCTCCGCCTCGATGATGGTATTTCCAATAAGCTCACCAAGATGTCCTCCGGCTTGGAATTTTTTCCCATTGATACCCGTGATCACATCACCTGGAAGAAATTTGCCTTCAGCTGGTGAACCTTTGATCGTGCCTTGAACCAGCAATTGATCGCCGACAAAACGACCCGACATGACACAAGAAATACCCGTTGGCCCGAGGTGCCAGATGAAGGGCTTGTCCTTGGAGGGGGGAAGCTTCTCTCCTTTGGTGAGATCCGGCAGATTTTTCGGACGCTCGAGCTTTATCTCTTCTTCGCCAGCATTTTCAATGGCCTTGCGCTGTTCGTCGGTGACTTCGCGCTCGTCTGCGAACGCGAGAAGTGTGAGGGAAAAAAGAATGAAGACAGGTTTCATATCGGGTTGTCGTTACAGATGAACAGAGAAAATCCGGCGGGACCGGCGAGAGCCTCAAAATCGGCGATGTCATCCTCATGCAGCGCTTGGTCGATGTTCCAGATGATGTGAACGTTGAAGTTGGAGCGCGCGCGCGCGACATGGCGTTGCTGAAGCTGAGAGTAGATCGAGCCGAAGAGCTGATTGATGCGATCCATGGAATCCACCACAAAGCAGCTTCGCCCGTACCATAGAGACTCGAAGATAAGCTCATCAGATATGCGGTCGTCATTCTTCACGTGGAGCACATCGAGAGGCTTGCTGAATTCGCCAAGTTTTGCCAAGCGAGGGAGTTCCGTTGGCAACTCACTGGCGTCTTTGGTGAAGCAGATGAAGATATCGCCGCGACGAGCCAGCCATGCGAGTTCTTGACTGAGTGAGCGGCGCGCGGAAACGGGGCGGTGAAATGACGGCGCTACGGGCGTGAAAGCGTTTCTCCATGAAGCGGGAAGAGGGAGCGGGAAATACGAACGGTCGTAGGAGTTTACACGTGTTAAATAATCAAGGATCAGGATGATGAAGCCCAAGACTATAGCCCAGCGACATGCGTCGAGATTCAGGCTATCAAGTCTTTGAGCGACACCCATGTGATCCTGCGACATAAAAATGGGTTCGCGTTCTTCTTTTACAGGCAGGGCATCCGATTCAACTCCGGCTACGGCTTCTTCACCTCCGAGCTCATCTTCCAAATCGCCACTTTCCTTTTCAGTTTCGCCGCGCTTTTTCTTTTTTCCCTTCCAAGCGGGATCGGCGGTCTTATCGATGCTATCGAGGTATTTCTTATCGGCATCCTCCATGCCGGCTTTGTCGATGAAATCGTCATTTCCGTCTTCAGCAAAGCGGACATCGGCAACTTCTCCGCCGCGCGCCTCTTCAACGGCTTTGCGTTTTGCTGCCGCGATTTCGAGTTGATTGACGTTTTGCTCGACTTGTTTGACTTCGATGCGATCGACGTGGCTGCTTGAGTTAAACTTGGCAAAAACGAAGGCAACACATGCGAGAGCGAGAGCCAACCAACCCGGCAGTTTAAAACGACGGGCAAGCAGCCAAACGACTGGCACGGCGAGCCAGAGAAGCACGCTGAGATAGCCGAGAATACTGAAAGAGTTAAGATTCATTTTTTCGCTTTAGAAATCGCATCGTTCCATTGATTGAACGAATAGTAGACGAGATTGATACCCAAGTTCATCGCAGCCTCGCGCATTTCAGGAGTGACATCCGTATAGCCTTGGGATTTCCATGCGCCGTTCATGTCACCGGGGTGATAGAAGGCGATCCAGCGGCCTTCGTGCTTGATGCCGAGCGCGCGTGTGCCGCCGAGGCGCCAGAAAGGCGGTGCTCCATCCGGGAAGGTGTAAGGCACCTGATAGAGCATATCGTCATCGGCAATGTCGATGAGGGGTTTATCCGGAAACACCGAGCGAATGAATGGCATGAAAGAGTTGTGGAATTGCACGCTACCCGCATCGGCGATGAGCATGCCGCCATTCAGGCAGTAATCGCGCAGGATCTTTTTATCAGCTGTGCTGACGCTACCCATGCTGCCGTTTCCTGTCAGGAATACAAAGGGAGGGAAGCCGTCTTTGGGATATTTTTTCAACAGAGCGATGGAGTGGCTCTCTCCTTTGTTCGCAATTTTTTTGAATCCTGTCGCTTCGGCAAAAGAGCGAAGGAAATTGATATCCGCATTCGACTCGTCCATGCCATCATCCCAACCCGCGCCACTGTGTTCGAGGCGAATGAAACGGATCTTATATTTGTCCATGCCTTCCGGCCAGCCGCCATCCTTACCGCCACCCTTGCCCATCTTCCCGGCTTTTGCATTGTTTGCCGCGTAGGTCGCCTGGGTTTGTTCCTCCATCTGTTGATCAACCTGTGAGTCATCAAGATCAGGGACTTCATAGAGGATGGCCGAGTTGGGGCGAAGAGAGAGCGTTTGTTTCTTTTTCTTTTTGGGCTTGGTCATTTTAACCATGGCAACCACAGGATTACCACTGCCCTTGGGAACCTTGTATGCTTCCACACAACCACCCAAAGTCATGATCCATGGAATCAAAATGAGGATGATGAAATGCGTCAGCGCACTCAAATAGAGACTGCGGCGGTTGCGAGGATCGGAGCCGTGGGTCCGGAAATTTTCCAGCACCCTGTCCCCCGTCATCGCGTCGCCTTTTTCTCGCGTAAACGCAGCGAAAACCGAACGACTGCGGAGCATGACATGTGTCCAGGCAGCGAAAGCGACCATGCCGAGGGCCGGCCATGCGACACTCCACCAAAGACGGATAATGGTGGCATTGTTTTGTTCTTCCCCGCCAATCTTGAGTCCTTTGTCGAGAATGGAGAAGCATGCCTGCCATGTGACCCATACATAGAAGCCGACGACAAGATAAACGGCGTAAAGAGGAATGTGGAGAATCTTCCAAGTGATCCGATTGCGGAAAAAACCAGCGATTCCGCCCGCGGCGCAAATCATGCCCAGCAGGCCGAAGAGTTGGAAGGCAAGCTTCAGAGATGCATACGTATGATTGCTTTGGAGAAGAATCTGGACTTCCGCGTTGCTTGATAGAAAGGCCGCGAACGCTGGAGGCAGCCAGTAGTAGGCGGCGGCAGCGAGCACTGAAATGGAAGCGACAGCAATCGACACGACACGTCCCTTCAGAGGAGATGGATTCGTTGGAATCTCATCCACTTTGACCGTGGGGAGCGTCGTATCGTTGTTGAAGATCATGCTAAACCGTTAGATAAATTCGAAACTTACGATCATTACTTACTGAAAAGATCTTCTTCGCTCGCTTCCTCGACCTTGATGTCCGGCACCTTCGGGCCTTCCTGCTTCACTTCCAGTTCCTTCTCGATCGCGGACTTAGGCTTCTCAGGCTCGACTGTCGGCTGGGCCTCCGGCGTGACTGGCTCCTCTTTTATTGCGGGCGCTTCCTCTTCTTTTTCAACAGTTGCCTTGGGTGCGGCACCGCCGGCGATACGGGAACTGAGGTCCTGTGGCTTGATGCCGTGCTTGGTGGCAATTTCACGCAAGGCGTCTGTCGCTTCGCGTGCGGCGAGTTCCGTGCGATCGGTTTCATTGAGCTTAGAACTGGATTTGCCAGCGATCGATTTCATCAGATAGGGAATGCTGGTACCGCCCACAATCACAACGTGGATGATAACGGTGAAAAGGATCACGGACTTGAGGCTTCGTCCACGAAAGGACTCTAACAATTGATCAGGGGTGATTTCTTGAGTTGGATTGGACATGATGATGAATGGGTGAAATTTACTGTTCTGTTTCGCCTACGGCTTCGATGATGCCGCCGGCTTCGGCGATGGCTTGGAGGACGGGCTGGAAAACTTCCTTGGATTGGGATTTGTCACATTTGAGTTGGACGTGGCGTTGATCGTCAGAGACGGAATTTGTCAGGAGTGCGCGCACTCCCCACTCGATGTCTTTGGCGCTATCGACCCGTTGTCCGTCGAAATACAATTCGCCATTTTCATCGATCACCACATATGCAATCACACTGATATCCGGTTTCTTGACATACTCCGAAGTTGGAAGTTCGACAGGAAGGTTGCTTTTGTCTTTGATGCTCTCGCTGCAAACCAGGAAGAAGATGATGAGCAAGAAAGCAATGTCACCCATACTCGCGACGGGTATGGGAATCGTTTTACGTTTCTTTTTCTTGGACCGTTTCATGGGCTATTCATCCTCGACGATGGCAACCACGCCGCCATTGGCGCTGATGGAGGCCAATACTTGAAAATAATTTTGGTAAGGAGTGCCCTTGGCGGCTTCCAACATGATCACCCGCTTTTCACCATCTTGGTTTGGCAGGTCGAGGGCGGCCAAGCGCTCGTTGAGCTCGTCCATTTTCACAGGCTTGTCGCTAAAAAATATTTCGCCGCCGCGCAAATTGATGATGGGGGTCTTTTCTGATTTTGCCTGAGTGGATTTCTCACCGGCGGGAAGATCCGCTGTAACAGACTTCACTTTGACAAGTGTGGTCGCCACCATGAAGTAGATGATGAGAAGAAACGCGATATCCGAAAACGAATCGACGGGAATATCACTGGAGCGGCGGTTTTTCACTTGAATGTGGCTTTTTGGCTTTAGTGATTCGTGAGTATGAATTCCACCAGCTCACAGGTGCTTTCCTCGATTGCGAGTTCGATCTCATCTGCCCAGCGGAAAAAGACGCTCTGCGGAATGACGGCGGCAAGAGCAATGAGAAGTCCTGCAGCTGTGGTGATGAGGGCTTCCGCGATACCGTTGGCAACGGCGCCACCGCCACCACCTGAGCTGCCCGCTTCCGCAAGACCCGCGAAGGACGCGATCATACCCGTCACCGTACCGGTCATGCCGAGAAGAGGCGCGGCCATGCCGATCGTAGTCAGAACATCGAGACGCTTGTTGACGACGCTCATCGCTTGGGCGCTGTAGTCTTGCATGACTTGGGCAACGACCAGACGCATGGTCTCTGTGCCTTCATTTTTATCCCGAAGCTGTTTGTATGAGCGCAGTCCCGCAAGAAGAACGGATGCGACTGGGCCGCCGGCTGCCTCGCACTCGCTGATGGCACCCGCAATGTTTTTTTCACTCAGGCGGGCTTGCACTTTGGCGCGAAGGGAGCGGATGTCGATGCGGCGGTTTTGCCGGAAGGAAAACCAGCGGTCATAGACGACGGCGATGCCGACAAGGCTGCATAACATCAGGGGAATCATCAGAGGTCCGCCTAATAGGATTTGTTCGATCATAGTTTTGAGGTGTTGTTGGGGAAAACGGTTACTTTTTTGTTAGAAAATCCAATACGTTGAGAGCTTCACGGGGAGTAAGTTTGACATGCTTGATACGCAATGCGTCAGAGGAGTCGATCACTAATTCACCAGTGGCGGCCACGTAATGACTCTTATGGCAATCAGCAAGAGGAAGGCGCTCCACATAGCGCCGGCGCGCAACGGCAAAAAGGATCAGTTCGGACTTCGTGACGCATATCCAAACAGAGTTGCGCCGCCACCAGCGTCCGGCATCGATGCGCGTGCGGCTGCGCAGGAGAAGTTCGGGATCTCCTCCGTTTGTGAGTTCGTCTAGTAACGCTGACTCTAATTGATTCATCGTCTGTTCTTTTTGCTTTCTTTGAGGGATTCAATCATGCGTTCGCGCGCTTCGTTTTCGATGGCAACGCGTTTTTCGAAGGCTGGATCCGCGAGGCGTCCGCGAGAATATTTTGCCCAGATGCTGTCCGGGAAATCAAAAGTCACGCGGCGGTAGACTTCATAGGCGGTTTCCATGGCCTCTCCGCGTCCTCTATAGTTGTCTTCTGACATGAGCCCAGCCATGCGTTCCTGACAGATGCCGCTCCAGTAGAGAGCTTGGGAGCGGATCTCACGGTCATCGTATTTTTCGTTTGCGTGGCATTTGGTGAACAGGGCGAATGCCTTGCCGTAATGATGGGAACGCATGAAGTTTTGTCCGGCACGCAGACCGGCGAGGCCAGCGAGAGGGTCTTCAGGGAAGCGCTCCTCCAGTTTCGCAAAGACCATGGCAGCGTTCAGGAACTCGGGAAAGGAAAGTTGATCGAGGCGAAGAACTTCGGACTTGGAAGCATCGTCGGTTTTGTCGCGCAGGGCATCGGCCTCTTTTTTAAAAGCAAGGCCGGTCTGTTGGAAATAGGCACCGAGGCGCGACATCACGGAAGGGATGAGTTCGTGCTTCGGATACTTGTAGGCGAGTTTGACGTATTCCTCGACGGCGTTTTGCGTCTCCCCCATTTTTTCATAAACCAGCGCGGTTTTGAACTGGGCTTTGGGGGCGAATTCGGTTTCCGGGTAATCGGAGGGGATTTTCGAGAATCGCGCAAGGGCGTCTTGATACATCGGAAGCTTGGATTCGTCGTTTTTGGCGAGGTCGGCGTATTCTTGAGCGAGGTTTCCTAACAAATATTCGGCATGGGCGCGGAGATCGTCATCGCGATGCGTGGCGATCGCTTCAGCTAGGAGTTTTCTGGCTTGGGCGATCTCGCGGCGCGCGAGACTTTCCTGATCGAGTTCGCGGTGTTTTTTCGCCAGTTCGAAGAAACATTCGGCGAGCGTGAAGCTGGTGCGAACAGCCATTTCATCGCCGTTGAAACGCTTGCTGAAAGGCTCGATCATCCCATCGGCTCCTTTGTTGACTGAGACAGCATGAGATTGGGTCTCGTCTTTAGCGCTGTAGGAAATTTCAATGTTATCGCCGTAGCGGACAGGGAAACCGTTGAGTGCGACGGGCGGGAGTTTTGCGGGAAGTTTGTCCGGCGCGTAGCTAATGGCGAAAGTCGATTTAAAGATACCGCTGTGGCCTTCGGTCTCCTGGAGCTCGTAGCTTACGGATGTCGATCCAGCCTTGAGAGTGACCGAAGTCATGTCGCGTGCTGGCCCACGATCAAGGCCGCGGTCGATGAGGCGCAGGTGTATTTTTTCTCCAACGAATGCTTTTGTTAGGGATTCGGTGTAGTTGGCATTCATCACATCGAGAAACGGATGACTCTCAACCATGAAACTTGCGGTAATCCATTTGATCTGACCTGAAGGATCTTTGTAAGGAAAGCCGACATGGACGATGTCACCTGCTTTGACCGCCAGGCCATCCGGAATGGATGATTCGGGGAGGGATTCAGCCGATTTGGTGGCGAAGCTGCGGTCGGGAGTTTCTCCAAGGATGAGTGGGATGGAGAAAGAGAAGCGACCTTCTTCGAGCGGTGGCTCGTTGCTTGGGGCGGTTGGCTTTTGAGCAAGTTGATAGCCGCTCGGAGTGACGACACTCGCGCCCTTGAGCTCGCCGGTAAGCTTCAGGGTTCCCGGAGCTGCAACATCGAAGGGTGGCTTAAGTTCGGATTGCTTGGCTTTGCGCCCGGCTTCGGTTTGGACGTAGGCATTGACCGTGCTGCTTTCCGCCAAGGCAAGGTGAGGGAAAACCACATCGAAGCGAACGCTTGAGCCAAGAACAGCCACGAGAGATTTTGAAGGCTCGCTGTGATCAAAATGCAGGCTTCTGCGTTCCGTAACAAGTTCCGGCCCAGTCGTGCGGGTTGGCGTATCGGATTTTTTCTGCGTCTCTGGATTCGATGGAGCAACTGCGATGGGCTTCGTCGTCGTGTTGTAGGCCGAAAGCGCGGGCTCTGAGTAGATCGCGTGCTGGATGATGATTTCGCGATCCGTAGGAATGCCAGGGCTGAGGTTTTCAGTGTCGCGGTAAACCGCTGTTAGAGTTCCGCCTTCGTTGAGTTGGATTTCGGATGCGCGGGCTGGTTGACCCGTCACAGGGAAGATGCGCCCGAGGAAGCGACCGCTGTGTTCCTCCGTCTCGATCGCTTGAATGGTCGCTTTACCGCCAGACGAGGAGGTGACGGCGATTTCGATCATGTCTTTTCCGGCACTGGCGTCCATATCCGGATCATCGATAACGATGGCAACCGCGTCATCAAAGCGGAAGCGGCGGATGGGCTCCAGCAGAAGTTCGCGTCCCTTTTCCGTTTCTTTGTAATTGAGGAAAGAGGCGGTGATTTTGGCGTCATTGAAAGCAACATTGAGCCGCTGCTCGTGGCGATCACGTTTCGGAGTTGCGCTGCGAGGATCTTGATAACGGACGCTGATACTGTCGCCCGGCAGAACTTCAAGCTGGGTGTTTTGGCGCAGCTCCATGAAATCCTGCGCGACGGGAATGAGTGCCTTGCCTTCTCGATTGTTGAGCGTGACCTTCTTGATCGTAGGAGCGACGCCATCAAAGCCGTTGATGACCAAGCGAACGATGCGCGCGCGGGTTTTATCACCAAAGGCGATATCCAGTTTTGCATTGGCAGAGGCGGTGATCGTGGCGGCTTGCGGGATTGAATCTCTGACATTTTCCGGGAACTTCTCGGGGTCAAACATGGAGTTTGGACAAGGTACGAGATCGGGCTTTCCATTGTCATCACAGAGAAGGGCGGGCTTGGACGTGATGATTTTATCACGTGAATCATGGCGCCAGATTTGGATTTCGTGGAGACCGGGTGGAAGTTCGCGTTCGATCAGCAAGCCGCTTTCCGCATCCACGGCAGCGGGTATGCCATTGATAAGAAAAATCGTGTTGCCATCATCCGGATAGCCGGTGAGCTGGAAGCGACGGATGGCGGCAGCGGGTTGATGGAAGAGAGCGCGATAGCGGATCAAACCGCTGTAACCCGGATGACCCGTGTCAACGAAAGGCAATTCCGCCGCAGACAAGCCTGCGACTCTGGCAGAGAGATATTTGATTTTTTCTTGGTTGGAAGCGAGATCCATCAGCTCCAGCCAATCCGCCGGTAGCTCTCGGCTCTCTGGCTTGGTGACCGTGAGGCTGGCGGCGCCAAAGGTTGGGAAAGAGGAAACGTGAGGTTTACCTTCCCAAACAGGGGTGGTTTCCGGATAGCGGGCGCGAGTGGTCCAAGTTTTACCATCGAGTGAAGTTTGCAGGACGAAGCGCTTGAGACGGGTCGTATCGTCACCCATATCAATGGACATTTTGTCAATGGCAGCGTTGTCGTTCAAATCGATACCAAAAATTCTGGACTTGTTTGCGTCTCCCACGTTGCCTTGCCAGCCGGGATAATCGCGTGAGCTGATCGCCATGTTGGGATCGCGGCCCGGAGCGCTCTCTGAGGCGAAGGCGATGGCCTGTGCGCCGGAGGTTGGAACAATGCCTTGGAACTCGCCGCTAAAGGGCGAGGTTTCCTTGAGGGAGAGTTGGCGGATTTCATCACCGCTGGAGGTTTGCAGGCCGACGGTGACTTCATCGATGCCCGTCGTAAGGCTGCGATCAGGATCGGTGACTCGGATGTAGACCGGATTACCGGGACGAACCGTGCGGGTGCCGAGAGCCGCTTGGGCGGAGGAGATGCCGAGTTCTTCGATGTTAAGACGACGCTCACCTTCTCTGGGAGGAAATGCTCCAGCTGAGAATGAAAGAAACGCATCCGAAGCGACCCCAATGACGATGTCGGGATCAGCGGGAAGGTCTTTCATTTTTGCGCGGAAGCGCTGGGAGTAGCCGAAGCGGATTTCGTCTTCGCCGAGAATTTGCAAGACTTTGTCGCCGGCAACGGGTGCCCCGATCGCGGTAGCGACTTCGGCGCGATATTTTTCTTTGCTATCGCCGAGCTGGTAGAGAAGAACCCGTTCGCGGTCTCCGGACTTGGCCCAAATTTCCACTTCGATTTCCGATCCAGCACCAGAAACACTGAGAGTGGGGTCGCGCAAATTGATTTTAACCGTTTCACCGGGAACAATCACGGTTTTATCTTGGGAAGGTCCTAGTTCAATTTCACTCGCCTCGATGAGCTTGCGCATTTCGTAGTGAATTTTACCGCGAAGAATGAGTGCGTCGGGATGTTTCGGTTCTTGGCGAAGGACTTGTTCGATTTCATCGAGCGCCTCCTTATAACTTTCCTGATCCATTAGAACCTCTGCACGAGCGTAGCGGATTCTTTTGCGGAAATCTTCATTCTGAAGCTTCATTAAAATATCGAGCTCGGTCATGGCAGCCCCGAAATTTTTTGATACGCGATCGACCATCACCGATCCGAGTGCTGCTGTTAGATGAACTTCCGTGCCCTCATACTCGGCTGCTTCAGCGACTTTTCGATACCAGGCGCGGGCGGTAGGCAATGCGCCTTTGCGGAAAGCGAGATCGGCGTAGGCGATTTTGAGTTGCGCGTCCTGGGCTGAGCTGAGAGTGCCTTCGGCTTGCCGCGACCAGATGGTAAGTTCCTTAATGAGATTTTCGGCTTCCTGATCCCGGCTAGAAGCAATGTTGCGTTTGAGAAGCCAGAACGAATAATCCACGGAAAGGGAGCGCATGATAGGAGCGAGTTGATCGGCGTGGGCGAGGTAGAGCTGCCAGGCGGAATCCTCATTTCCCAACACGAATTCTGCGTTCGATTTGTAAATCGGATACGCTGGGTTGGTTTCATCGACCGGAATCTCGACCGCGCCAACTTCGGTAGCTGCCTTGCCAGCCACCTGTTTGAGCCTGCCGATGATTTTCGCATACGTAGGATTTGAGCTCTGGGCAGCCATTTGCTTGCCTACCGTGCTTCTGATACCGCCTAGCGCGAGAGTCATGGCCACCGAGGGGTGGTCAGCAGCGAGTGCCGCTTCTGCAAAGAGAGAGAGCGCGTCGGCGTGCACATAATATGCGATATCGCTAGAAGCATGCCACAATCCGGCGGCGATGGTCTCTGCAGAGGACCATTCCTTTTTGTCCTGCAGTTCCTTTATCACCCGTTGCACCAGCAGTTCGTCGCCTGGAGCCCTGACAACCGCTCCGAGCGGAGCGTTTTCTTTGAAAAGCGATAAGACCAGCTGGCGGGTGGGGGCTGTCCATTCAGGCAAGGCTACCACTTTTTGCAGGCCGATGACCGGAATGATTGTGGGGGACGCGACCACGCGATCGACCACGGTCTTGAGTGCCACCTCCACTGCGGCGGGTGCGGCGTCCTTCGGCAAGGCCAGCAACTCGCGGCTGACGGAATTCGGATCGACCGCAGCCATGGCCGGGGTCATTGCAAGCGCCCCGAAGTGCATACTGTCGGCGGCTGTTAGATGATAGGCGGGATTAAGTTTCGCGTAGGCCGGTGAGGCGATCAGCGTCTTCATGAATGCCTGCGCGGCGGTATCCTTCGGGTCCGCGGCGTGGAGCCAGATGGCGAACAAATGGTCGGAAATGAGGTCGGTCGGGATCTGCGCGGTCAGGATGCGTTGGAGTTCGGGAACGAGTGGGGCAATCGCCGCCTTGTAGCTAGCGTTTTGCGGGCCGTTGTGCATGAACCCATCCCATTGCGGCCCAGCGTAAATGGCGTGACCACCCACCTGCGGGACGGCCGCCACCGCCCGGCGGAAAAGAAACTCGCGGTCGCCATCGAGATTTCCAAGCTGAGTCTTGAGCAGGGTTAAGGCCTCCGCCGGCGGCGCATTCTTGAACAACTCGTTCCACAACAAAAGCGCGTCAGGAAGGGTCGGGCTGGCAGTCATGAGATCGTTCAGCAGCGTGTTGAAGGCGGCGGTTCGATCCTGCGCGCTTGCCTCTTTCGCCACCTGCTTGCTAACTTGACCGTGACTGGCGCCGAGATTTTCGTATTGTTTGCAGAATGCGGCATGTTGTGCCTGGTCTGCCGCCTCGCGCTTCAGTCCGCTGTTCCACGCTAGGTCAATGGCGGCCCTGGCGGAGTTGAACCGCCACATTTCGGACTTCATAAGGACCGGCACTACCGCACTGAAGGTATTCGTTCCAGCCACGGAATAGGCGCGGACCAGCGCGGCATGTCCGCTCGGATTGCGTGCCAGGCTGGGTGCCAGGGCCTTCGCCTCCTCCACGGTCAGGGTGGCGTCGAACACCGCTGTGTCGGGCGCGGTCAGCGAGTTAAAGACGGACGGCAAGCTCCTGACCAAAGTCTTCATCTCGGCCGTGGCAACGCCGTTTTCCGCGTAGAACAGTTGAATGACCGGTCGCCCTTGCGGGCATCCTGGCGCGGCAAGCACGGCCTGGGCCTGGTGCGGCGGCATGCTTGCCAGCGCCCTGATGATGGGCGCGGTCTTGGCATCACGCCGCGGACTCGTATATTTCCAAAGATTTGGCGTGTGCCCGTCGCGGTAATTCATCCACCCTTTGGCTGCAAGGATCGATCCCTCGTAGGGCAAAGCGGTCACCAGTGCCTCGGCGGCTTGCAGGGGTTTGTCGAACAATGTGTCTGGAATCGGCTTGTTCGCCTTGAACAGCTCAGTCGCCTGCTTGCTGAAAGGAACGATTTCGTTGACCCAGTTGATACGCGCCTTGTAGGGAGCAGGTAGATTTGGCAAAGCCGCGAGCTTGCCTGCGGCCTTAAGCCAAGAATCGTCCGCTATCGCAAACGATTCCAGCGTCTTGCAAAGCCATTCGACATCCGCGCCATATTTCACGGCATTTGCCGCATCGGTGTTGATAAGGGCTTCAAGGCGGCCGCAAAGTGCAGGAACGTCATTACGAGACCTGGTCTGAGCGATGAACCATGCGTCAAACTGGTGGGCGCGACCGTAAGTGCGGAGGCGGTTGCCGTCCTCGCGCATGAAAAGGTAAGCGGCATCGGGATCGCCGAGGTGATTGATCAGAATACGGTAAGTCGCGGTGACGGCCTCGCCGGCTCTTGTGCCGTCCAAGTTCGTCTGTTTGAGTAATTTTCGATAAAAACTCACAGCATCTTTCCACTCACTGGCGTATTCCGCGGCTTTAGCGGCCTGCATGAGAAGTTCGGCGGATTCGGATTGATTGGATGTCAGCCATCCGCGGGTTGCGGCAAAGGCTTCGGCACAGCGTTGTTCTTGGATGCCGAGTTTCAGAAGCTCGGCAACATCGGCTTCTTTTTGAGTCTGGGCCTTGCGAAACGTTTGAATCCGATCGTCCAAAGGCGAGGCATTGGCCAAACCGAGCAAGAGCGGCAAAACGAGCGTGTGCCGAGTAATTCTTTGCAAATTCATTTTATCAAAATTCATCATTTCTCGCTTTCCAATCTTTCAAGCTCAAGTTTGTCCTCAAGGTCCAACATGCTGTCTTGAGAAAGTTGCCCGCGGGCGAAGGCCGCCCATTCACTTTCCGGAAAATCATAAGTCAAACGCTTGAAGTGCGAGAAAGCCGCCATGGGCTGCCTGAGTTTTTGATAACACATGCCTGACCAATACATGGCTTGAGCACGGATGGTCGGCCCGTCATACGAAACTTCGTCCGTAACGCGTTTCAGGGCATCCACCGCTTCCTGGTTTTTTCCAGCGCGCATGAAAGATTGACCCGCACTGAGTCCGGCTTGACCCGCAAGAGGATCGGTAGGGAAACGTTCTTGGAGGCGCCCGAAAATCTGGGCGGTTTTGAGATATTCGGAAACGGCCATTTTTTGCATCGCTTCGCCCTCAAATGCAGCATCCTTGTCTTCTGGGCCTTTTTCTAACAGCGGCTTCGCCTTGGCTTCGTATTCCGAGGCTTTTTTGAGGAAATGCGTGCCGAGACGTGCCATGGACACTGCAAGATATTCCGAATCCGGATATTTATAGGCGAGCTTGACGTATTCTTGTGCGGCGATGTCGGGCTCTTTCAGGCGCTCATAGATCGTTGCGATTTGGTATTGAGCTTTGGAGGCATGGAGAGTTTCCGAGTATGAACCGGTCACATTGATGAAACGGGTAAGTGCGGCGCGGTATCGGGTTTCCTTTATCTCTGCGTCCTGTGCTGCTTCGGCCTCCTCCATGGTGAGGCTGCCTAACAGATATTCGGCATGGGCGCGGGTGGAAGGATCGTTGAATTGGTCCACGGCGCTGGAAAGAAGCTGCTTGGCGGTCTGGTAATCGAGATCTGCGAGCTCGTGTTCACCCATTTTACGGCGACGCTTGGCGACCTCGAGGTAGGCTTCGGCAAGCGAGAACTGCGTGCGCATGGCCATTTCGGCATCTTGATATTTTTTGGAAAATGGTTCGATCGTGCCGTCTGCGCCCTTGCTAATGGAGACCATGCGCGTGTCGGATTTCAGACCGTTGGAAGCGGTGTATCGCGCGGCGATGGTATCGCCGTATGTCACAGGAAAGCCATTGATGCGGACATCGTAAGGGGCGGGTTGCGCACCGTCTTCGGGTTTTACTTCTGGGGCACCAGCATAGACCAGCGGGTAAGAGCTCTTGAAGATGCCCGTGTGCGGTCCGCTTTCATTGAGCACAAGAGAATGCTTGGCTCCTGATTTTGCCTGAACAAGCACACTGACGGTGTCCGGAGAATCGGTGAGATCGGCACCAAGATCAACGACGCGCAGATTGAGATTCTCCCCAACATAGGCGGCTGTCATGGTTGAAAGGTTGTCTTCCGCGAGAAGATCGAATGCCGGATGAGTGACAACCTTGGTGCTGGCAGTTGCCCATTTCTGGCTTCCATCCGCAGCGGTATAGCGAAATCCTATGTGAACATTTTCACCGGGGCGGACGACGAGACCGCTCAGCAAGTAGTCAACCTCCGAGCCATCCAGGGAATTACGCGCAGCTTTCGCCAACTCGTATCGCTCAGTATCAGTAAGAGCGCCATAATTTGGCAAGGTGCCAAGGATGAGCGGCACACTGGTGGCAAAACGGTCGTATTCGGAATTATCGCCAAAAGCCGGAGCTATGGCTCCTTGATAAATGGGCAGTTCAGAAATTCCGTGCCATGCAATGGTAGACCGGAGCAAATCGAGTCCGCCCTCTAACAGCAATGTGCCTGGAGCATCTTTATTGTATCCTTCGGTAGCTGCGCCAGCGGCGCGGCGGCCTTCATCGGTTTGGGCGAAAATCTCGATTTTGGATGTAGTGCCAAGAGCCATTTGAGGTGCGATAACCTCGATAAATAGTTTATGGCCAAGCACAGCATTGAAGCCGCCTTCTGGCGCCTGTTTGCTAGAATACATATCGTGTTTGATATCCCAAGCAGCGCTTATTTTTTCGTTAGCGATACTGGGTTTTTCATGTTCGGGAAGACGCTCGAAACCATGATTTAGCGTAGAAGATTTTCCTGGTCCTTGTAAGGGCGTAACCGTGGCATGGGAGAGGCGAATTTCAGGTTCGACAAAGGAGGCGTGACGAATGGTTGCGATGCGCTCGGTTGGGACACCAGGGCGGTTATTTTCCTCATCCAAGTAACGCGCGGTAATGACACCGCCATCTGGGACTTGGACTTCATCAGCTTTTTTGGCTGCGCGGGTCACAGGCTTAATGACCAGTTTGAAAACGCCCGTGGAGTCACCTGTTTCGACCGCATCGAAGTCTTTGGTTCCCGCGGATGTTTCAAGGGAGACTTTCACTTTATCCGGCTTCACGGTGGAGTCCATGTCGGCGTCGTGAATGGCAAGAGACAGGGGCTTGTCATGGACGAAACGCAGGAGTTTTTCGTAATAGGGCCTGTCCTCATTAAGGCCAATGTCGAAACGCGGCTCCATATCGGCAAACTCGGCGCGTGCGTCGGTAAAGGAGACATCGAGGAAACGTTCATGGCGTTCACGGGTCTTGGTGACGAAGCGGTCATCGGTATAACGCACGGAAATCTTATCACCAGTGAGCATCTCGAGCGTGTCATTTTTATTGAGCTCCGCGAAATCCTCGGCCACGGGCAGAATTTTCTTACCGTCGGGTTGGGTGAGGGTAAGCTTGTTCAGAGCTGGCACTGTCCCCTCGTTGCTGATCACGAGAAGACGAATAAGACGGGCGCGAGAGTCTTTGGCGAATGTCGCGGTGAAAGTCGTTCCATCGTCATCAGCCTTCAACTGAGCAGGGCCATTGCGGTGATCAACCGCATCCGCTGGGAATCCCGCCGGATCAAAAAACTTATCGGGGCAATCGACCCATTGGTTGGTATCTGCGGAATTTGTAAACAGTTTGACGGTGCGTCCGAAGCCGATGGCGCAATCCCAACCGGTTGCCCAGATTTCAAAGCGATGCACACCCGCTCTCAAAGCGATCTCGCCCTCTAACTGGTCCATTTTATCTTTGCTTGTGATCGGCTTGCCGTTCACTGCCAGTAGGAACTGAGGAGGGTTCGAAACACTGGGATGGGTGTTTGCGGGCAGTTGGTATGAACCCAGAGCGACCTTGAAACGGCGTGTGACATCGGCAGACTCGTGGAAATAACCGCGGAAGCGGTAGATAACATGGGAATTGTGATGTGTATTCTGGCGAAGCCACTTCACCTTAGCGGGAATGGAAGCGGTCATGGCTTCCGATGGGCCCGCGACATTTTCCCCAACGCCCGCCGCAAACTGTTGGGACATCCAACCGCGATCAAGGTGGGCTTGGATATCTGAGAGGGAATAAACGGAACGCTCGTTGGTGTTATGGAATGGATCCGCGTCGTTCATGATGGTAACGGACGGATGCCATGGTTTCTCGATATGGATCAGACTCCGCGGATAGACTGCCACCGTGGTCATATCGCTCGCGGACATTCCGGTCTGAATGACAAACTGCTTGAGCTTGGCTCCGGGCTCTTTGGCATGGATCGTTAGTTCGCCGAGGGGGAGGTTATCGTTGAGATCGATAGTAAAATCAGGGGTAGTGCCTTTGGTCGCGACTGGACGCCATGCTGGGTATTCAGCATTTGGGCTGATCACCATGTTCGGCGAGCGGCCGGGCTCGGAATTTTGCGCGAAGGCGCTGGCTTGGGCGCCAGTGGTAGGGAAGCGACCTTCGAATACGCCGGAGTGCGTGGAAGTTTCTTTGAGAGTCACGCGAGAAACGGAATCGCCACTGGAAGCGCTGACACTCACTGTTAGTTCATCGATTTTTGGAGTGCGGGAGCGATCGGGATCGGTAACTCGGACGTGGATGGGGTTGCCCGGTTTAGCGATCGTGGAAATATGCTTTGCGTGATCGATCTTGATTTCACCCGTGGCAATTTTCGCTTTGGCGGCGGCTTCGGTATTCGCTCCCTTGCCGATCGTTTCCATGACCAGCTCCATATCCGCGCTGCGTTGTTCGGCTTCTGTGAGGAGTTTCCGAGCGGAAGCCATGAGCATGGCGTCTGAAGCGATGGTAATGGGGCCGCCGCGTTTTTCATCGAGATTGTTCATTTTGGCGCGGAATCCCTCGGAGTAGGCATAGAAGACTTCGTCGTCGCCTATGACTTGGAGAATCCCATCGCCGGCACCAGGAGCTCCGAGAGCGGTCGGAAGTTCGCCACGGAATTTGGTTTTTTCATCCCCGAACTGGCGCAGGAAAAACGTTTCTTTGTCGCCGGAGACAGCCCAAACGACGACTTCGATTTCGGTGCCAGCACCGGAGACCGCAAGAGTAGGATCACTGAGAGTGACTTTCAACCGCTCGCCCGGGACAATGTTTTTTTGCGCGGAAGAGGAGCCGAGTTCGACCTCGGTGGCCTCCATGAGTTTTTGCCGCTTGAGTTGGATTTTTCCTAACAGAATGCGTGAGTCGGCATGGTTGGGGTCGCGGGCAAGGATGGAATCGACATCGTCTTTGGCTTCATCGAAGTCCTCGCGGTCGAAATAGACCTCGGCGCGGGCGAAGCGGATATCGGTCCAGATTTCCGGAACGCGTTCCATTTCCAGATCGGTGAGGGTTTGGAGGGCGGCATCATAGTTTTTGGCGATGCGCTCGGCGCGGACGCGGCGGAGGGAGGCTTGGTGGCGGACCGGGAGTTCGGCGTATGCGGGATTCTGACGGGTGCGAGTGTAGATCTCGTGGGCTTGACGGACTTGACCGCGCTGGAGGGCGATGTCGCCGTATGCGAGTTCGATGGTGGCTTTTTCCGTGGGTGTGAGCGGAGAGTTGGCTTCGCCAGCCCAGGCGATGAGGGATTTGACGAGAAGTTCTTGGCGGGCATCATCACGACCGAAGATGGTGCGTTGAAGCGTCCACATCAGGAACGGGATGGTGAGTTCGCGGTGAGTGGTGGTGAAGACCTCCCAGTTTGCATCGAGAAGTTTCCATGCGGAATCCTCGTTTCCGGACATCCATTCGGCCTGTGCTTGATAGACAGGGTAAGCCGGATGGGTGGGCGGGACGGGAATGGAAATGAGGCCGAGTTTACTGGCGGCTTTGCCACGGATCGATTTAAGGCGAGGGATATCCGTATCTGCCTTGAACCAAGTGTGTCCGGCAACGTGGCGCTCGATCACACCCAGACCGTCGTTGGCGAAGGCGTATGATATGGAAGGCTCGGTTTCCAACAATGACTCGGATAGAGTGAGCATGGCTGGGTAAGTGCGGTGGTGGACGGCAACGTTCCGCCAGAGATAACCTGAGGTGCGGAGATATTCGGCAGGCTTGTTGATTTTTTTTAGAGCATCAAAAACTCGTTGGCCGAAGGTTGCGGTTGGCTCGATGATGAGACGTTTATCGATGAGATCGATGATGAGAGCCTGAAGTTTGTCATCCGCGTAGGCCTCTTCGGAGATGGCAGCGAGTTTTTCCGATCCTTGGATTTCATGGAAGACTGGAGATTTTTTCACCCCTTCGACCGCCGCGGTGAGAGCTGCGGTAGCGGTAGCGGCATCGGCCTCTTTGGGGAGTTCATTGAGATTTTTGAAGATGAGGGTAGGGTTGGCGGCATCGAGCCAAGTGATCTGCCCCGGAGTCATCGCATCCTTCTTGAACCACTCGCGGGCGCCAAACTGCAAGTGAAAAGGCATCGTCGCCCAAGCTGGGGACTTGAACAGCGCCTGCATCAGTTTGACCTGCTCGGCGTTATTCTCAGGGAATTGCGTGTTGATCCACTGCATCGTCAGCGCCGGATCGATTTTGCCCTGCGCCAATCGCTCCGCCACAGCAGCCCGTAGTGCCGGCTCAAGGGGATGAGGAACATACCACTCCTTTCTCTGCTGCTTCATCCCTTCCAGGCTGCCATAACTGAAAATTCCAAGACGCTGTATCCATGGAGCATAGGCTCCCTGAGCAATGCCGCGCGCCCTACCGTCTCGCTCGACAAGCCCCTTGGCATCTTCAAGCCCGACCACGATCGCATCGCGCACCATGATCTGGGCATCGGGGTTCGGATCCTTCAGAAGTTCCGGCACCAACTCGGGAGTGAATGCCAGAATTGCCGCCGCCCGAGCTCTCGCGTTCGGGATTTTTGGCTGGGCCGACTTGTAATCCGCCCACAAGTTCCTGAACGCCGCGAGACGCTTGTCTGCCGGATCTTCCTTCTTCGCATCGCCGGCGGCGAACGTAGCGGCCACCGCGTTGGACTTCGCAATCCACTCGTCCCGTTTCTGCGAACCAACCGGCCGACCGCAGTAGTGCCAGAGCTGATCGGTCAGACTCCCGTTCAAGTCGCTGGGACCGAGACGCCAGACCTCGGGACCGAGCAAAGCGGCCATGACCTTGTCGAAATCCTTACCGCCTACTGCGATCGCGCGCACCAGGGACGCCTGGGGATGGGCGATTTGCTCCAGCCTTGGCGCTAGGTTCTGCGCCTCTTCAAGGGAGAGCTGGTTCCATTCCCGCGGGAGGATCACCACGCAATTCCGGAGTTTCCACAGGTCCGGCGTGGCACGCACATATTTCCGCACCTCGGGGATATCCAAGACCCCAGGGGTCGAAACATAGCCGCCATAGGCCGCGGCATATAATAGTTCCAAAGCTTCGGCCGAAGGCAGCTTGGAAAGGGCGGCGAGGATAGGCGCCATCTTGGCGTCAGCCTCATGCGGCCAATATTTTTTGAAATCGCCACGATAATAGGGACCGTTTCCGCCACCGGCCCAACCGGTCATGACCCACATCGCAAATTGAGGGAATTTTTCGAGCAACGCGGATGCCTCGGCAACGGGTGGGGCGATATCATCGCCCATTTCAAGTTTCTTTTCCTCCACCACGGTATCTTCAGGAGATTTTTTACCAGGTTTTTTACCCGGCGTTTTCTTGCCGCCACTGCCGCGGGTACCAACCTTGCCTTTCGCCTGATCTCCGAATCTCGAGAGGTTGTAAGCCTTGACCGAAACGGCCCAGTCGAGACGCAGTTTCATTTCCTCACTGTGCGTCATCACCTCACACAGATCCTTGATCGCGTCGTAAAGATCCTGAGACAGCGGAGCCTTACCCGGTGGATCACAATAGCCATCCACCGAATCCAACAACCAGATGAAATACTGGCCATAGCTAGCGTTCAGAAGATCCACAGGAATCCCAGACGTGATGCAGGCATTCAGGCGCTTGGCCATTGCTGTGGGGTCGTTTCGTTTGACTGCTTCGTTCAGGAACCATGGATCGAACTGGCGGAAGGCAGGATTGACCGAGAGGCGTTCCGCTTCGTTTTGGGAAAAAACGTAAGCGCCTGCGTTATCTTGGAGACGATAAATCAACAAGGTGTGGATTGCAGTGATGGATTCGCCGGCTTCGGCTGACTTCGGATCGGCGAGCTTCAGGGCTTGCTGGTGGAAAGCGACGGCGTTTTTCGGTTCGCCGCTGAGCTCGGCGGCGCGCGCGGCTTGGAAAAGGACAGCGGGCTTTTTCGGCATGTTGCGGCGCAGCCATTCGCTGGTGAGAGCAACAGCGGGAGCTGGGCGATTCTCCGCGATGCCGGCAGTGAGCAGAGCGAGAATGGCATCCTCGGTTTGCGATTCGACAGCAGCGGCCACAGCGGTGCGTTGCTCCTCAAAACTGGCAGCGTGGATGTGGCGCGGAACCAACAGCAGAAGGGCTGTTAGAGCGATAAGATAATTGGGTGATGAGAGTGTTTTGGCCACGGAAAATTCTGATGGATGGATGAATCAGGAGGAGAAGGCGGATAGGACGAATCCGCCTTTTATTCTTCTTTGGGTTTTGCTTCTCCTTCAAGGCCGGCGATTCGCTTGCGGGCCTCGGCAACGTATTGGCTGTTGGGGTAGTCGAAGAGGAGTTGTTGAAGTTTTGACTTGGCCGTGGCGGTGTCGTTCATGCGGAAAGCGACGTTTGCCCAGAGCAGGAGCATTTCATCAAGGAACGCAGCGTCTGGATATTCGGCGAAGACGCTTTCCAACAGTCCGGCGGCTTGGGCAAAGCTATCGGTTTCGACATAGTGACGGACGACGCGTCCGAGGGCTTCAGCAGCGTAGGAGCTTTCCGGATAGGTTTGATACGTTTTTTGG
This sequence comes from Prosthecobacter debontii, assembly GCA_945873125.1. Lineage (GTDB taxonomy): Bacteria > Verrucomicrobiota > Verrucomicrobiia > Verrucomicrobiales > Akkermansiaceae > Luteolibacter. The sequence continues at coordinate 69,073 of CAMCBV010000003.1, read as the reverse complement.
TAAGCATTGATGGCCGGGCTCATGCGGGCTTGCAGAGCGGTGGCGGGGTTGAGACCTGCTTTGCCCCATTTGCTGTTGTGCTCATCAGCTGCAGCCGTGAGTTCCTCAGCTTCTTTGGCAAGGACCTCTCCGATGCGGAACTGGGCTTCCGCAGCTGAGATCGGATTTTCGAGTTGCAGCACCCGACCGTAAACATCGACAGCTTGTTTGTATTCACCGCGATCTGCGAGGCTGCGGCCGAGGGTCATCAGCGCCTGGTCTGCGAGAACTGACTCGGGATAGAGGCGGTTGAAGGCAAGGCAGGTCGCCATCGCGGAAGTAAAATCGTTTTTCAGGAGTTCACTTTCCCATTTGAGTTTGAAAGCCTGCTCGACGAGGTCGCCGGGAAGTTTCTGGCGATTGACGATGATGGGATCGATTTTGTTGAGGGATTCATTGGCGCGTTCTGCAGCGCGTTGGTCGAGGCCCATGTCTTTGTAAATCGATCCGAGACCGACGAGCGCTTCGGCCTCGACTGAGCCTTTGCGAGCTTTGAGGAGTTCCTCGAAGACAACGTATTGGTCGGCAGTCACGCCGGAATTGACTGATCCGGAGACTTTGATGCGGGATTCGGAATCCCGTGGATCATCCCCATAGAGGTGGACTGCGTCGGTATAAGAGATGGAGAGTTCGTCCAGCTCTGCGGTGTGGAGAATTTGGTCCTTGTTGGTCGGCTCCATACCTTCGGTTAGAGGCGCGAGCGGGATTTTTCCTAAAAAGACCCCGGTGCGGATTTCCGGGCCGTCACCGGTTTCCGTCAGGTTGATCGTGATACTATCACGCTCCACCCATTGATCTTTTTCATCGTCTTTCAGAGCAAAAATATCCAATAACTCTTCACCTGCGGCAGCGTCTTTCGCTTCGGTTTTGAAGAAGGATTTTACCGTAAGAGTGACGGATTGAGCGGCGGGTGAAGTATCGAGGTCGGCATCGCGAAGCATGACAACTTGCGGTTGGCCGGGGTAGGCGATGTAGGCGGGGGTGGAGTTGTCACCCAGGTAGAAGCCGACCGTACCGGTGCTGACCGCGCGAACTTTCCCCTTGCGGGAGACGCCTTTTTGTCCGTCAAGCGTGCTATCGTCGACATAGGTGACTTCCAATGTGTCGCCACCGACCATTTGGAGGACGCCATCATTGGGTTTTGAATTACCGAGCGCGGTGGGCGCCGAGGCGAGCATTTCGTTATCTTTTCCAGGAACCGGAACGCCAGTGATGACTTCGGAGTCACCGCTACTGACTTTCACCATGGCCTGGACGGGTTGGTTGAGCTTGCGCATGACGGGGACATCCGCATCGACGATTTTCGCGTAGAAGCGCTGGCCGATTTCGATCCGGCCGAGGTCATCGCCTTCGGCATCCGCGACTTCGGTTCCGACGAGAGAGAGGGAGTCGATGGCCTTGTTCCAATTACCCATGTGGTAGTGGCTCATGCCGATGTAGAAATAAGCTTGGTTGGCCCAAGTGGTTTTTCCAGCGACTTCTGTGAGGCGGCGGAACATAGGGAAAGCGGCAGCGTATTGGCCGGCGGTGTATTGGGTGAAGCCGGATTGGAAAAGAGATTCTTGGTAGAGCGAAATTTCGTCTTCGGATTGTTTCTCCCCCGGAACCGGAGCGAGGACGCGGGTGAGTAGCATGAAATGGTTTAGAGCGTCGGCTGTTGCGCGTTGCTCGAGGAAATGCTTGCCCATCGCCATATGGGCGCGGTGAGCAAGAAGGGTGCCTTGGTTATCACGGACAATCGAATTCAACATGGCGAGACCGCGCTCGTATTGCTTGTAATCCATGAGCTCCATGGCCTTGTCGAAAAGGTGTTTCGCCTGGGGATCGATTTCTGCGGCGGACACGCGAGCGCGTTCGGTCGGTTTTTCATTCTGAGCGGTTGCAAGAACCGGCAAGAGAATGGTGGCCAAGGCGAGCGTGGCGGTGGCGCTTGTGAGGAAAGGGGGTTTGGACTTCATGCCAGTGATTTTGGGCGAATGGTGGAGCTTTGTTGGATACAGGTGAATCAGGAGATATCTTTCGTAAGGCGCGGATTATTTTTTGGCTTCGGCTTCGCCGCCAACGAGGGCGACTCCGTAGCTTTCGAGGCGATCGTGAGCGGCGGCAGATTCCCCGGTTTTGGGATATCGGCGCAGAATTGTGCGGAGTTGGGAGACTTCATTGGCCTTGTCTCCGGATATTTTGTAGATATCCGCGACTTTCAAGCTGGCCGAAGAAGCGACAGAGCCGCCGACCGATTCAAGTTCACTGACGGTTTTGATGGCTTGAGGGTATTGCTTGAGGGCGACCAGGCAGTTGCCGATTTGAAAGGTGGAATCGGGTTGCTTGTTGGCGGCACGGAAGGCTTCGATCGCCTCTTCGTGACGGCCCAGGCTTTGAAGAAGAGTTGCTTTCGTCCAAGTTAGTCCGTCGGCGTATTGGGGGGATTTGGAAAGCTCGGGGATTTCAGCGAGCGCCTTTTCCATAAAGGGGGGATTACGATAACTCTTGGACAGGTAATAATCGAAGCGCGCTTTGGTGGCAAATAGCTTGTCCTTGATGCGGTTGAGATGGCGGAGAACCTCCTCCTCCGTCTGATAGTTGGCACAGAGCATGGCGAAGCGCTTAATTTCCTCATCGGTCATGGCGTCGGTGCGAATGGCGCGCATGACGACCTGTGCCTCCTCGTGCATTTGATGAGGATGATTAAGCCCGGCCATCAACCCCATCATTTCAACCGGCTTCAGGCCTGCAAGCAGCGCTTTGCCGTGCTTGGCGAAAAATTCAGAGCGGAATTTGGGATCGGGTTTAAGATATCCGCACCATTGCATCAAGCGATTCACGGTTGCTGGCTTCAGGGCAAATTGCTTTTCTAGCCGTGCTTTCCAAGCGTCTGGTTTTTTCTCATGGGCAAGATTGGCATCGCACCAAAGGCGACGGATTTCATCGTTATCGGTGAAGCGCTCCCCAAGTTTCGCCGTCCAGTAGGCGCAGGCTTTTTCTCGGAAAGCGGTTTCTGTTTTCGGATCCAGAATGGTATCCAAAACGGCATTCCAATAACGGGCGTCCTCCTCGGGTTTATCAATGTTTTGACCCCTGCCATCGAAGCCACTGGCAGCGATATAGAATTCTTTGAGCTTCTCGTGGTTTGGGCTGCGAGCCGCGTAGTGGAAGAGAACCGAACCCCGGGCGGCGGCAGCGGCGGCGTGATTGGTCTGAAGGAAGGCGACAGCCGTGCGCCATTGGTATTCGGCGGCTTCCTCGTGTTTTCCGAGTTTTTGCATCGCATTACCGAGATGGGTGAGTGCGGTGCCAGAATTAGGCTGAGTGACGTAGCCATCGTCCTTCACCATGCGTGCCCAGACAGCGGTTTGCTTGTCTTCTTCACCGTTTTGGCCGTGACATTCACCAATGTGGTAGAGGGCGGCGGCGGCGTAAGAAACATCGTCAGGATAGTAATCGACGACATCTTGATACGCTTTGATGGCTGCATTACGTTTGTCGAGTTTGTGGAGGCAACGACCCAGACGGAGGAGGACGTAAGGCATTGCCTTGCTTTTCGGAAACTCAAACGAATAGGCTTTGTAAGCCGCATAAGCGCCTTGAAAATCGAGAGCTTTGTAGAGTTTGTCCGCGTCTTCCAAATTCACCCCCTCGAAGGTGTCCAGTTTTGAAAATGCCGCGCTAGGATAGAGAATTTCCTGACCTGCCTGGTTTTGCGCCGAAGCATAAGCTGATGCGAGCAACCAAGTTCCGAAGATTTGAAGTAGGATGAGGCGGTGGAATCTATGCATAAAGTGAACTGTAGTGAAGCGGTGGAAAGCAGAAATTTCGGGGGGCGACAGGCAATACGCGGCTTTATCTACCATGCTTTCATCGAAGAATCTATGCGACTGATACAACGAGGAAAATCAAAGAAGAGCAGGGATGGGAGACTAGGTGGGGATGCTTGAGCGTCAAGGTATTTTCCCGCTGAACCTGGGTGAACCGCTTTGTTTTTGGATTCCGATTTTTGAAAATCAATCCGACCAGTCAGTCGAGGCCCAAGATCGCATTGATTTCCTTGCGCTTTAGGGCGGCGATTTTGAATTCATAAGCCCCCAGATCCGGGGCATCGGGATCGACGAGGTGGAGCTTGTCCTTTGGCAGCCAATATTTTTCACCCGCATGATACATTGGCAAAACAAGGCAGAGCACTATGATGGCGAGCGGATAAGCGGGAATCACTGCCATGGAGGTGGCGGTTTGGATAAGACGAGAGCGTGCGCTGCCGAGGAAAATCGGTAGGCCCTTGAAAAACACGAATCCAACCCAGCCAGCCAAAGGAGCCGCCAGAGCGATCTGAACCGGCAAGATCAGGTTGAATTTCACCAAGACAGGATATGCCGCGAACGAATAAATGAACATCACCACGAAGACCGGCAGAGAAAGCAAATCGAGCGGCGATCCGAACTTGAAAGCCGCGGCACGACGCTTCAGCCGCCAACGGGTGACGACCGCCGGAGCGAGGAGCAGATTCAGCAGCAAAACGCTGAGGTGAAGCCCCGGGAAAATGAAAAGAAAATAAAAGGATCCAACATTTCTTCCGCTCACGGGTGAGAAGCGGCTGATGTAGATGAAGAAAAGGATGGAGGGAATGATGCCCAAGGTAACGATCCAGATCCAATCGGATGTCTTGAGCAGACAAGCGAAACGTTTGGCTGTATTTCGAATCGGCAAACTGACGAGAAAACGGAAGAGGAAGAGGAACAGTGCGGCGATTGGAAGAATCAAAGCCGCACACAGAATGCCTAAACGGCCTAACACTTCATGTTCAGCCATGCGTAAAGGCTTTAAGTCGTCATCCGTCAATGACGGCGGCGATTTGACCTGATGTTCAATCATGGGAAGTGCGAGTCGGCTCAGACTGGCGCCGTGTTTTTGAATCAGATCTTCGGATTTGGAATTTCGATTGAGCTCCCGACGATCACGTTCCTCAACAAACCTGTCGTTCTGCTTGCGATACGTTTCCGCCAATTCCGGAAGCTCAAGCCGTTCTGCGGCTGCTAGGAAATTTGTGGCGGTTGATGATGCCATGGCAAAAAAGACCAGCTCGTGAACCAAAGTACCGAGTGAGCTTCGGGATAATCTGGAAGCGAGTGCATCCCGTTGCGCCGCCAGCAAAAGAAACTCCTCGCGTTGCCCGCCTTTGGAAAGTTCTTCGGCGCGCGCGCTCATGATCTGGGAGACCTTCATAAGCGACATGAGGCCGTAAGATGGCGCAGCGTATTGAACCATCAGAGCTCGCATGAAGCCGGGTAACGTATCGTTTCCGCTGACGAGACGCATTCTCGCTTTCATCATCAGGATCTCATAATGATCAAAATTTGGAAGCTCCCCCGCCTGACGAATGAGCCTCAGCGCTTCGTCATAGGCGGCCTGATCCTTGATGACATATTCCTGTTCGACAGGTAGCGGTTTTAATTTAACTCCGTTCACATAGCGTAGGGGCGGAATCGTGCCGCCTCCAGAATGCTTGCCGTGCTTCACCGGCTTCTTTTCGACCGCATCATTACCGATAACGCCTGCGGCCCAATAAGGGAAATAAGAGTTCAAAGGGTCAATACGCTTGGCCGTTTCCAGATACCCGTCAGGCATCTTGCCATGTTTGCTTTTGAATGAACCGACATACTCCGCAAAATAGGCGGGATTCTCCGGATCGCTCTCAAAGAGCAGTTGTTTCTGAGTAAACTCGTCAAGTTGCGGATCGCCTAACAAAAGTTGCTCTTGCTTGGTTAGGTCGCGCGGCAGAGCCGGGGGCTTTGGCGAATCAAAACCATAAAAACCCCGATAGTTGATTACAGTCCATATCATTGACCTCTCCGCATGAATTCCAAATCCAAGCGCCGTCACCGCCAAAATCCAAATCGCAATCTTGCCGAGCCAAGGAAACCTCTTCTTATCCCGCGCCTCCAATCGCTCCAACATTTGCGGTATGCTTGGATGATCCGGATCAAAAGTTTGCTCCAGGATTTGAACCGCGGAGAGACTCATCTCCGCGTTGTCCGCAAGGGGTTCTGTGATCGCTTCAATCAGCGAATGGGTTTGATGGGACATGATGTTGGGTTCAATAATCATTCATTCGAAAACGTATTCCCTTTCCTTCACTTTCACGTCGGGTGGTATGCGCGTGCTTTCGAAGAGGTCATAGCCGGTTTTGAGATTTTTCCAAAAATTGTAATGCTCACTGGAGGCGGCTTGTCGCATGCGTGATTCGGTCATGCGGAAGGGGAAAATGTGGATACGGAAAAACGATTGTCCGCCATCGAGTGCGGCTTGGCAGAGGGTGTAGATCTCTTCAATTTTAGCATCGGTCATCGCAAGGCAACCGATGGAAACGTTTGAGCCATGCACCATGATGAACGAGCCGGTGCGTTGGTGCGCAAGATCGTAGGAGTTCGGGTAGCCGATGTTGAATGCGAGGTGGTAAGCGCTGTCGGGCTTCATCGCCTGTTGGCCTACAAAATAAAAGCCTTCCGGAACCTGGCCGTCCCCTTCCGCGAGCTTCGGACCAAGCTCACCACTCGCAGCAACGATGGGATAGGTGCGGAGCAAGTCATACTTACCAGTCGATTCGTTTTTCACGAACAACTCGAGTTCGCGTTCTTCCTTGAAGGCGCGGATGAATACCGGCGATCCGATTTTCAGTTTTTTTTCTTCAAGGATGGTTTTCAGGTCAACCTCCTGTTTGCTAATGATTTGATGTTCACGATACCACGCTCCAATCCGTGGCCGAGCAAACACGATGACAAAGACCGCGGCCCCGAAAGCCAGAACGATAAACAACGTGACTTTGAATCCTCTGCTCATGGTGCGGCAAGGTATTCATGAAGGGTTTTGTTCATCCATACTTCGTTCTCCCACGGGACACGGTGGCCTGTGGCAGGGGCGATTGCCAGAGAGAAATGTGGGGATTTCTCCGAGGCTTCACGAGCGATGGCGGAGAATTTCTCATCGTTCTCGCCTGCGATCCAGAGCACGGGAATTTTGATTTCTGCCAGGCGATCCCACAGATTTAACTGATTCCCAAGTGACCAATCGACAAAACTACGCGCGATTTCACGGCGGCGTTGGATGAGTTTTTTATCCTCGCGTTCGTCGCGCATCGCACCGCCGAGGATGGGTTGGCTGTTCCATTCGTGGAGGAAATCCGACCATGATTCCGTTAGAGCTCGGGTTGCCCAATGCGCGTCCTGACTGCGGCGTTGGATGGCTTCCTGAGGTTCGCGGAGTCCCGGGCTCGCGGAAATGATCACAGCCGCATCCCACGGTCCGCTTTCTAACAGCGCGTGCAGGGCGAGACGGCCACCCATTGAGTAACCGACCAAAATGCGGCGATCGCTACGGGAAACTTCGCCTTCAGCATCTGCGTTGAGGCGTTTCCCAAATTCGGGCATGGTGACGCTTTCGCATTGGAGGAAACGCCAGAGATCGACCGCGCGGGTGGAGATTCCGTGCTTGGCCAAACCGGAGGCAAACCCACGCCAATCGGAAGCCGCGCCCACGGCACCGTGCAGGCACCAGCACTCGATCGCACGCACGACCTCATCCGAAGCTTTCGCCTGATGCTTGGACGCCTCGAGAAGCTCATCGGTTTGTTTTGAAGTTTGAATCAATGAATTTGTGGGATAAAAGGGGTTTTTCGCAAACAATCTTCCAAGCGATCAGGTGTGGCGCAGCCACCGAACCCAAGCCCAGCAACATTCGGTAACCCACGGGTTACGGTAGAAACCCTACCCGAGGTTCGGAAACGCTGGCGCTCCGCACAAGCGGTTTTTTCAGCCCATGATCCCTCCTAGTCAGCGGCTCCTCCGCCAAGCTTCCATTTGGTCTCTCCAAAAACATGTCGCGTAGGGACTCAAACCGTTGCCAGAGATGAAGCTGGCAGCTGGGCGAGATCCTACCGTTACGAATATGCGGGCAATTTTCCGTTGGCATTCGAAATTTTCCGAATACTGTTCAAAAGAACTTATGGAGCTGCAATCGAAACTCGCCATTCTAGCCGACGCCGCGAAGTATGACGCATCATGCGCCAGCTCGGGCGCGGTGCGTGGAGACTCGTTGAATGGCACGGGTGTCGGGTCCACCGGAGGGGCGGGTATTTGCCACAGTTACGCCCCAGACGGGCGATGTATTTCTTTGCTCAAACTGCTGCTCACCAACTCCTGCATCTACGATTGCCACTACTGCATCAACCGCCGCTCCAGCAATGTCAGACGGGCGGCATTCACCGCAGAAGAAGTGGTGAAACTGACTCTGGATTTCTACAAGCGAAACTACATCGAAGGCTTATTTCTGAGCTCCGGTATCATTCGCAATGCGGATCACACCATGGAACAAGTCATCGCCGTCGCGCGCACCTTGCGGGAAGTTCATGATTTCCGTGGCTACATCCATTTGAAAACCATCCCGGAGGCATCGGCGGAATTGATCGAAACCGCCGCGCGCTACGCCGACCGCATCAGCATCAATTTGGAACTTCCCACGCAAAAAAGCCTCGATCTGTTGGCTCCGGAAAAAAGCCTGACGCGCACCCGCCTGGCGATGGGAAAGATTCGTCACAAACTGGATGAAGCGCACGACCGACGCAAAAACGGCGACAAAAAACTGCGTCACGCGACCGGCCAAAGCACGCAGGTCATCGTCGGCGCTGACGCATCAACCGATGCCGATTTCCTCGCCCGCTCCGACGATCTCTATGGCAATTTCAAAATGCGTCGCGTTTACTACTCCGCTTTTAGTCCGATTCCCGAGCCATCGAAAATCCTGCCGCTCAAAGCACCTCCACTCATCCGCGAGCACCGGCTTTATCAGGCAGACTGGTTGATGCGTTTCTATGGTTTCAAAACTTCAGAAATCCTCACTCCGGAAATGCCGAACCTCGATCTGGATCTTGATCCGAAACTCGCGTGGGCCTTGCGAAACCGTCAGGATTTTCCCGTGGATATACAAACCGCCGGCCGTGAAATCCTCCTGCGTGTGCCGGGCCTCGGCGTGCGCAATGCCGACCGTATCATCCACATCCGCCGTCACACACGCATTCGTCTCACCGATCTTGCGCGCTTGCGTGTTTCACTTTCGAAAGTCCAGCCGTTCATCATCACCGCGGATCATCATCCGAATTCGATGTTGTTAGATTCGGATAAACTCCGTGCGCGATTTTTACCTAAGCCTGTGCAGCTCGAACTTTTCTAAAATCATATCATAAAATTGAACCGCAGATGGAAACAGATGAACTCAGATATTCAGAAAGACAAGATTCAAGTATTTTTATGATCCGTGTCGATCTGCGTCCATCTGCGGTTGATATTCTCCTCTTAATTTAAGCCATGGAATGCGTTGATCCCGGAAAAACATTCAGCTCATGGCGCAAAGCCGCGCGTGATTTGTTAGAGCGACGCGTGGCTCCGCAGAATGTTTTATGGGAAACGGGTGGTTTGTTTGGCTCTGCCGTGGTTCGCGAAACCGCGCAACCGTGCGTCATCCCGAAAGTCCCTGCGGCGTTTCTCGATCTCGCTCAAACGGTTTCGTATCACAACGATCCTGACCGTTGGCCCTTGCTTTACAAAATTCTCTGGCGCATCACGCATGGCGGAGAGCGCCATCTGACCTCCATTGCCATTGATCCCGATATCACCGCCGCGCGCTTGATGGAAAAATCCGTACGACGCGAAATCCACAAAATGCATGCCTTCGTTCGCTTTCGCCTGATGGATACCGATGCGGAAAGCGGCCGCGAGCGCTATGCCGCATGGTTCGAGCCAGATCATTACATCGTCGAGCCGGGATCGACCTTTTTCAAAAAACGATTTTCCAACATGGACTGGAGTATCATCACCCCGAAAGGCTGTGCGCATTGGAATGGAAAATCTTTGATCTTCACACCCGGCATCGCGAAAAACCCCATCGCCAACCCCGATCAAATCGAAGCCGCATGGCTCACTTACTACCGCAGCATTTTCAATCCCGCTCGCCTCAAGGTGAAAGCCATGCAAACCGAAATGCCGAAACGATATTGGAAAAACCTCCCCGAAGCCGAGTTGATCGATGAACTCATCGGATCGAGCAGACCAAGGGTGGACCAAATGCTCACAGAAGAACTTCGCCCCGTAAAACCCCGTCCAAAAAATGCTTACTTGGATAAGTTGGCAAACATGTCCAAGGAGGAGCGGGAGGAGTGATTTCGCCGCAGGCTCTGGACTGCTGCAATCATTTGCAGCTCTTTGGGTTGGCCCTAAGTTGTTGGACTGAGGGAAAATATACCGCGTATTTTTTCTAACAAATAAACCCCGAGAGCTGGGAATAGGAATCCCAGCATTCCACAGCCTGCGGCGCGATTGCGATGATTACGCCACAATGATCCGCGCACCCTCCGCAGGGCGGCTAGCGAAGATTTCCGGCGCAAAGCCAAAAGCCTCCTCATAGGATTTCACCAGAGCGGCGGCGATGGAGTCCGCTTTTGCAGTTTCGCAAAGGGTGACCGTGGAACCGCCGAAGCCACCACCCGTCATGCGCGCGCCGATCACCCCGCCAGCGGTGCCGATCTCTGAAGCGGTGGCGACCAGGTGATCGAGCTCAGGGCAGGAAACTTCGAAATCGTCCCGAAGTGAAACGTGACTTTCATACATGAGTCTGCCCAGCAGCGGAAAATCATTTTTTCTCAGCGCCTCCACAGCACCGATCGTGCGTGCGATTTCACCAACCACGTGACGAGCGCGACGAAAAGTGATAGGGTCCATCGAAGTCGCAGCAATCTCGAGATCGGCGGGGGTGACATCGCGCCAGCTCGGTTTCCCGATCGCAGCCAGACCATCTTCCGTACTTTTCCGGCGCGCTGCGTAGACTCCATCGGAGAGCTCATGCGACACTTTGGTATTAGAAACGAGGAGGGTTAACGAAGGATCCGCAAACGGAACAAGTTCGGTATCTCCGGAGCGACAATCAATCAGGACGAGTTGCCCGTCTTTTCCAAACGAAGAGGCGAACTGATCCATGATTCCACACGGCACGCCGGCGAAATCATGTTCGGCTTTCTGCGCGAGTAGGGCTTTTTCGCGAGTCTCAATCCTTGCACCCGTTAGCGTTTCCAACAAGGTCGCCGTCGCGCACTCAAGAGCGGCGGACGAAGAAAGCCCCGCACCGCCAGGCAGGCTGGAAACGATAAAGGCATCGAAACCGGGAACATCGATCCCGCGTTGACGGAAGCCCTGAACCACACCGCGCAGATAGTTTGACCATTTTGGGTCTCCGATCTCCTGATCAGATCCGACAGAAAAAGTCGCGGGCTCATCATCGAAGGCGGTGGCGATTCTGGCTTCGGCCGTGCCGTTCGGTGCTGCAGCAATGACGACTGTCCGCTCAATGGCAAATGGCAACACGAAGCCATCGCAGTAATCAATGTGTTCCCCGATCAGGTTCACCCGCCCCGGTGCGGCGGCAACGAGGGTAGCATCGCTACCGAAATGCTCGCGGAAAATATCGCCAGCCGTCTGCGCCAAAGACTCAATCGGGGTGTTGGGTGAAAGCATGTGTCAAATCGAGGTGGTGATCATTTACCAGAATACGGCGTATAAAGCGATGGTTAGGACGACAACGATACCACCCACAATTTTAGCTCCGAACGAAGTTGTGAGCTCGATTTGATCGTTCACAGGCAGCACGACGGGCTTCGCAAGAGGTTTAAGTATAGTGATCACGATACCTATGATAATGACGATGAAGAAGCAAATCGCCATACGATCAAGGAACGCGATTTCTGAGGCATACCACAATTCGTTGGCGACGATCCATGGACCGATCAACCACTTGAATGCCGCGTAAGCAATGATGTTGGTAACGATTCCCACAACACCAAACCAACGTGGAGTTTTTGGAGAGAAGAAACCGAAAATGAATACGGCCAGAATACCCGGTGAGATGAAGCCCTGGAACTCTTGGATGTAGGAGAAAATCGATGAGAAGTTTGAAAGTGCCGGAGCAACAAGAGCTGCAAGAATCACAAAGATCACAACGAAGACCCTGCCAAGGAAAACGAGTCTAGCGGAATCCGTGACTCCAGTGAATTTCGCGTAAAGATCCATTGTCGCAATCGTTGATGCCGAGTTGAGCATCGAAGCCAATGAGCTGATGACCGCACCGCACAAAGCCGCGAGAACAAACCATGAGATGAGCGGGTAGGGCTTGATCAGGTTACGCACCAGCACAGGGAAAGCTGAATCGTAATCATAACCTTTAAGCATACCGACGGGCACGAGCGCTTTGTCCTTCTCAACGCCTGAGTTGGCCAAATCATTGATGACTTGAGCAGCTAGCTCCGGCGTGGCATCGGCTGGAATACTCACTTCTCCACCAAGGATTTTCGCATTGGTTTCCAAAACCTTCGCAGCTTCTGCTGGATAGAGCTTCACGTAATCGACATCGACTTTATAAAGCGCTGATACGCCATGGGTTGCCAAAAGCTCTTTGTTGCCCTTGATCGCACCCTCGTTAAGGTCTTTGGAGAAAAGGTTGAACGCAAGGATTCCGGGAATCACCACCACGAATGGAATGATGAGCTTCAGGAAGGCGGCGAAAACAATACCTTTTTGACCTTCAGCGAGCGACTTGGAGCCCAAGGTGCGCTGGACGATATATTGGTTGAGTCCCCAATAGAAAAGATTCGGAATCCATAAGCCGATCAGTAAGGCGGTCCATGGGATATCACTATCTTCTTTGGGGCGCACCATATGCATTTTACCGCCCGATAGATTCGCACCATCGGACACAACGGCTTCACCATCCTTACCATCGTTTAGCAACATCAGACGCTCCCATGCGCCAGCTTTCTCCAGATCTTGCACAGTTGCTGTGGAGTTGATCACTTTGGTCTGAATGAGCTCGGATGCTGGGCGCTCACCCAATTCAGTCATCGCAAACCACAACACCACCACGCCACCAAGAATAAGAGCAGCACCCCAGATAAGATCGGTCCATGCACATGCTTTCAATCCGCCGACGAAAACGTAGAGCGCCGAGAAAATGGCAATGAGCCAGCACATGGCGGTGAGGCTGTTCAGCACTGGCACGTCATTGTAATACTCAGAGATGAACTTAGCGCCGGAATAGATGACCGATGAAGTTGCAACAAAAACCAAGGTGATGATAGCCGGAATCGCCATGGCAAGGCGAGCGACGCCATTGAAACGGTATTCGAGGAACTCCGGAATCGTGTAAAGGCCAGCTTTTAAAAAGCGCGGAAGGAACCAAAAAGCCACGAATACCAATGTCACAGCGGCGATCCATTCATAGGATGCGATTGCCATGCCAAGCCAGTTTGCAGATGAGCCCGACATACCCACGAATTGCTCGGTTGAGATGTTTGCGGCAATTAAAGAAAAACCAACCAACCACCAAGTGAGTCCGCGACCTGCGAGGAAATAATCCGAAGCTCCAGTCTCGCCAGATGTGACCTCGTCTCGGCTTTTCCAAATACCGAGTGCAATAACGCCAACGACCGCGACAATGAATAAAATGATCTCAATGCTGTTCATGGTAAATTTTGTGGGTTTCTAAAGATGCGAAGACCTTTCTAAGCGCGAACCCCAGCCCGCAGAAAGCACAAATAAATGAAAACTTAAAAATTTAAAATTTAGCCTCGATCAACCCTATACACTCCCCGAAATCACCTTTCCCTCATCGTCGCCCTTACAATTATTGTCGTGGCCACGACAATAATTGTGAGGCTGGCAGCGTTAAAATACGTCTCTAGGCTGACAAGTGGAAGATTTTCCTGAAATTTCCGGTTTCCAAGCGAGACTTCCCAGCGTTCAATGCCGGTCTCTCAACAAGCTTATGAGCCAATCCACCTACCGCATCGCCGTCGGCGCCGATCATGGCGCTTTTGAAATGAAAAATGCCATCGTCGCCCACCTACGCGCGGCGGGACATGAGGTCGAAGATTTCGGCACAAACGGTAAAGAGTCGGTGGACTATCCGGACTTCGCGAATCTTGTGGCGCGCAATGTTGCAGACAGCACATTTGATTTCGGCATCCTTGCCTGCACTTCAGGAGTCGGCATGGCGATTGCCGCGAATCGCTTCCGTCACGTCCGCGCCGCCAATGTCCGTGATGTGGAAGAATCCGTCACCACCCGCCAGCACAACGATGCGAACATACTTTGTCTTTCGGGAAAATATATCGATATCGAGACCGCCAAGCAAATGGCCGATGCTTTCCTCGCAACGGAATTTGAAGGTGGACGCCACGAAGCACGCGTTTGCAAATCTTCCGGCAGCCGCATTGCGGTGACCGATCCGGCGCTTTATGAGGCCATCGTAGGCGAGGAGCACCGCCAACGGAATCACATCGAGTTGATCGCTTCGGAAAACTTCGCATCGCCAGCCGTGATGGAAGCGCAGGGATCTTTGCTCACCAACAAATACGCTGAGGGATATCCGGGCAAGCGTTGGTATGGCGGCTGCGAATACGTCGACATCGTCGAAACTCTCGCCATCGAACGCGCCAAAGAACTTTTCGGAGCCGATCACGCCAACGTGCAGCCGCACTCCGGTTCACAAGCCAACACCGCGGTTTATTTCTCCGTGCTGAAGCCGGGTGATAAGATTTTCACCATGGACCTCGCACACGGAGGGCACCTGACTCACGGTCACAAAGCAAACTTCTCCGGCCGTTTCTACGACGTCACTCACTACGGCGTTTCCCCAGATGACGAGCGCATCGACTATGATGAACTCGAAAAAACCGCACGCGCACTCAATCCTGCGCTGATCACTGTTGGAGCATCAGCTTACTCGCGCGTCATCGACTTCGAACGCATGGGCAAACTCGCTCGTGAGATTGGCGCTTACCTGTTTGTCGATATGGCACACATCGCTGGACTCGTCGCTGCCGGCGTTCATCCAAGTCCGGTCCCTCACGCAGATTTCGTTACATCGACCACGCACAAATCCCTGCGCGGGCCTCGCGGCGGAATCATTCTTTGCAAAGAAGAGTTTGCGAAAAAAATCGACTCACAAGTTTTTCCAGGCATTCAAGGCGGCCCGCTCATGCACGTCATCGCTGCGAAAGCTGCCTGCTTTGGTGAGGCGCTTAAGCCGGAGTTCAAAACCTACTCGCAACAGGTCGTGAAAAACGCCCAAGCCATCTCGGCTCGTCTCACACATCACGGTTTCCGCATCTGCTCCGGAGGCACTGACAACCACGTCATGCTCGTCGATCTCCGCAACAAAAACCTCAACGGCACCGACGCTTCGCACGCCCTCGATGAAGCCGGCATCACGGTCAATAAAAACGGCATCCCCTTCGACACCGGCAGCCCGATGAAGCCATCCGGCATCCGTATCGGAACTCCGGCGGTCACCACACGCGGCATGGTGGAGAAAGACGTCGAGCAAGTCGCCGACTTCATCGCCGAAGCACTTGCGGATCATACGAATATCAAGAAGCTTCATGCGCTAAGGGATAAGGTGTTCGCGTTCAACCGCGCGTTCCCCTTGCCTTACTAATGGAAAGGAACCGCGAATCGAAGCGCAGCGGAGATAGCCGACCTTTTTCCTCCAGCATGTCGGCAATTCCAATCGCGACTGCAACCGGCGCGATGCCCGTAGATATTTCGCTTACGAGGTCGCGATTGAAAATCGCTGGTCCTTTCCTAAGTAGCATCTTGACAGCAATTTTTTAAGCATCATGATGTCTAAATGAGAACCACCGTCACCCTAGAGCCTGATGTGGCACGCATGCTCGATGATTATGCACGCCGGACGCGCAAAAGTTTCAAGGAAACGCTTAATGATGCGGTGCGCCTGGGTTTGAGTCGTGTCAATGAACCAACCGCGCAGAGGGATTTTGTGATCGAAGCGAAACCCATGGGCCTCCGAGCAGGGATCGATGGCGGAAAACTAAACACGCTCTTGGATGATCTTGAGGCGGAAACGTTCCTTTCCAAACAATCCTCCCCCCCTTCTCAATGATCGTTCCCGACATCAATCTGCTGATTTACGCCTACGACTCCAGCTCGCCGCAGCATCAAAAAGCAGCGACTTGGTGGAAAGATTGCATGTTAGGAAGCGAGGAAATCGGCTTGGCCACTGTGGTAATTTTCGGATTCGTCCGACTCTCCACGCATCCCAAAGTTTTCCAAACCCCTCTCACCATCGCGGAAGCGAGTGCCAGGGTGGAAACATGGCTTAAACAGCCCCACGTACGCGTGATTGAGCCATCACCTCAATATGTATCCGATGTGCTCGGTCTGCTAAACCAACTTGGTACGGCAGGAAATCTAACAACCGATGCGCAGATCGCCTCCTTAGCCAAACAAGAGAAAGCCGCACTTCACAGCAATGATACCGATTTCCTGCGTTTTCCCGGACTGAATTATCACAATCCGCTGAACCCATTTTAATTTGGAAAGGAACCGCGATTTCCAATCGCGACTGCAACCGCCACGATGGCCGTAGACATTTCGCTTACGAGGTCGCGATTGGAAATCGCGGTTCCTTTCTTTTGGAAAATCCGCTCCATCCATCGCGTATTACCGCCGATGACTTCATTAAAGCCACTTTTCCTCTCACTCGCTGCAGCTTTGATTTTCACCTCCACCTCCAAAGCTGAAGAGCAAATCTATGATCTTGTCGTCTACGGTGACTCCTCAGGCGCGGCGGTAGCGGCGGTTTCTGCGAAACGCGAGGGTCGCTCGGTGATCTGGCTGAATCCCACTTCATTTCCTGGCGGCATGAGTTCCAGCGGTCTCGGCGCGACAGATTTTCTTGGCAAACGCAACACGTTTGGCGGTATCGCATCCGAATTCTACGACGCGATCGCCGCCGCTTACGGTGAGAAATACGTGCGCAGCTTCGAGCCAAAGGTCGGGTTGCAGGTTTTCAAAAAAATGATCTCAGATGCTGGGGTCGATGTCGTTTATAACGAACGACTCGACCGCGCGCTCGGCAAAGGCGTGAAGATGAATGGCAAAAAAATTGAGGCGATCACCACCTTGAGTGGAAAAACCTACCGTGCGAAAATGTTTATCGATGCGAGTTACGTCGGCGATCTCATGGCTGCTGCTGGCGTAAGCCACACCGTGGGTCGCGAGCCGGAAAGCCAATACAACGAAGACATGGCGGGCGTGCGCCGCGGCGACACCAAACCGCGTCTTCACTACACGCAGAGAGACAAAGATCATTTTATCAAACAGGTCGATCCCTACATCACTCCCGGAAAGCCTGAAAGCGGGTTGCTTCCGAAAATTCATAAAATCGAAAATCTAACCAACGGCCATGGTGATAAAAAAATCCAAGCATACAACTACCGTGTTTGTCTGACGACCGATCCGAAGCTCCACATCCCCATCGAAAAACCCGAGGGCTACAAGGAGCTGGACCATGAGTTACTGTTGCGAAATTTCGAAGCGGGAGATCTGAGAATGCCCGCGCTCATCGAGCCGCTTTCGGGGACAGGCTCAAAGGTGGATTGGAACAACATGCACGCCGTGGGTTCTGACCTTGCGGGAGGAAACTGGGAGTATCCGCAAGCGAGTTACGAAAAACGCATCGAGATCGAGAAGGCGCATCAAACTTATATTCGCGGCTTCCTGTGGACCTTGTCTAACAACCCACGCGTGCCAGAAGCGATCCGCAAACAAGCCTCGCAATACGGCCTTTCGAAGGATGAGTTCACCGACAACGGCGGCTGGCCATGGATGATTTACATTCGTGAGGCAAGGCGCATGATCGGCGACTACGTCATGACCCAACACGAATGCGAAGGCAAACGCCGCGCGCCGGATCCGATTGGGTTGGGATCGTTCGGTATGGATTCGCATTGCGTGCAGCATTTTGTGACGGAATCCGGCCACGCCCAAAACGAAGGGGTCATCTGGCGTGTGCCGCCAAAGCCTTACGGTATCTCGTACCGATCCATCATTCCGAAAAAAGGTGAGTGCGAAAACCTGTTCTCCCCTATCTGTTTTTCCGCCTCACACGTTGCCCACGGATCGATGCGTATGGAGCCCGTGTTCATGGTTCTTTCACAAAGCGCTGCCATCGCTGCTGGTTTGGCACTGGATAAAAACACCAGCGTGCAGGATCTGGATTATCCCATTCTCAGGGAAAAGCTGTTAGCCGCGAAGCAGGTTCTCAACCCCTAGATCAACGCGTCACCCCACGCTGCGAGTTCTCTACAAATTGTATGAGATGCTCGACGTGTGGATTTGATGCGGCAGCGGTGGCTTTCAACGAGCTGACTCCGTTGGCAAGGCTGATATCCTTCTTCAGGAAAAGGCGTTTGTAAGCGGATTTCAGATCCCGGATATCATCCTCGGAAAATCCACGGCGTTGCAGGCCGACCAAGTTCAGTCCGCGAGTCGCGGCGGGATTGCCATCGATGATCATAAATGGCGGCACGTCCTGCACGATTTTTGACAGTCCGCCGATGATGGAATGTTCCCCGATACGGCAAAACTGATGGGCAGCGGCGAGGCCGGAAACAATCGCATGATCCCCGACCACGCAATGACCGGCGAGGCTCCCATTGTTAGAAAGAATGATGTGATTGCCGAGCTGGCAATCATGCGCAATGTGCGAGTAGCAGAGAAACAAATTGTGAGAGCCGATGCGGGTCGGCAGTTCCTCATGGGTGCCGCGATGTACCGTGCAGTTTTCACGGAAGACATTGTGATCCCCTACTTCAAGCGCGGTCGGCTCGCCGATGTATTTCAAATCTTGAGTCTTCCCGCCCACCATGGCGAAAGGAAAAAACTCGTTCTGTTTGCCAAAAGTCGAGACCCCCTCCAACACCACATGGCTGTGGAGCACGCAATCATCGCCAAGCGTGACATTGGCGCCGATGACGCAGTAGGGGCCGACCCGGACATTTTTTCCAAGCTCTGCCTTTGGCGAAATGATAGCGGTAGGATGAATCACTTGGGGAGTTTCAAATCAATCGGCCGCGTGTGACGAGCCAAATTTGACACACAATTCGAATCGGACTCTCAGGCCGCCCGACCCAATGAGGTATTTGCCGGCAGGTCCCAGCCCGCATAATCGTCCTCGCTTGAAGAAATTGCCACATGCTCGCGAGAGGTCCGCTGGCTTTCAATCGTATTTCCCATGACCATTTCACGAACCAGCGCCTCATCGATGAAACCTTCGTGACGAAGTCGGCATTTTTCAGAAAGTTTTTGCAGTGAATCGATCGGAGGAACAGTCATGGAGTTTCAATTTGAGGCGAATGAAATTTAACAAAGAATTTAAACTTCCTCAATATCCAAGTTAACTTAATTAAAATGACTTTTATTCCGCAGGGTTGCAATTCTCAGGCATATGAGCCAATTTTGCCGATAGATGGATGAGGACAAAACAGATTCGGAAACGTTGGGCATTCGTTGCCCGAGCTGTCGGTTACGTTTTTCAGTAGCTCCAGTGCTCATGAACCGGATCGTCGAATGTGGCGGATGTGATACTCAATTCCGCATCACTGAGGAGGTGGTGATGCATTCCAAAAAAGTTTACCCTGGAGAAAAAAAAGAAACGGAGATCAATCAATTCCGCCGCATTCCCATTGATTCGGGTAGCACGCCCAAAGACATTCAGACTATCAATTACACGGAGCCCAATCATTCCGAACCCATTGGCCCGGCATCACCCCAACGTGTCATCGCGGGGATTTTCGGCGTCTCGATCATGCTCTTTGGTGCCCTGCTGCTCTTCATCTCCTCCAAGCCGGACTCCCCCTTCGGAGGTATGGCGTTTGAAAAAAAATTAATCGTCAGCGGCTTCACCTCCCTGCTTGGCTTGGTATTTTTGCGGTATGCCAATCCACGAGCCAAATTGAAAGCGAGCTTCTTCGGCCTGCTGCTTGCCGCAGGCGTATTTGCCATTCCCATCTTCGTGAAGCAAGGTCCCCTGAAAACTGGTAAAAATTACGGCATACCAGCCGAATCTGATCCTAGGCTATCTAACAATACGGCCGCGGACCCTACCCGAGCCTTGCGCGCACGCTTCCTGACACAGCCTCTGGAAAATGAACAGGCTCGGCTTAAATCTAGCAAACTCAACAAAAAGGCATACGGCATCTACCTCGCTGGCATACTGGACCGCAACAAGCTCACGGCGAGGGATTACCTCGTACTTGAAACTCTGGCAGGAGAATCTTCCCATCCTTACCCTCGGAATGATAAAAACCACCTCTTGGTTCTGACAGAAACCGACATGGACTTCGATCAAGTCGCACAAGTCGCCGGAACCTTGGGAAAAGTCACAGAAACCCATCCCGAAATAGATTTGATGGTCGTTCAGGTCGATAATGGGCTTTTCGTCGCCGGATCCACTGAAAAACTCAACGATCGATCGCATCCCGCATTTTACGAACTCAACCGCCGCGAACTTGAAAGCATCGATCCCGAACGAATCAAAGAAGCCGTCGAACGACTTGCCGATTCGGATGCCACACTCTTGCGAAGCGACATCAGCGGCGTCTTGATCAAACTTCTCCAAAAACCGGGCATCACCTTTCATGGCTCCATTGCCCGTGCTCTCCTCAAGTGGACCGATGACCCGGGTCCTGCTGCGGAAGCCGGCCTCAAAACCTTGGAATCCTATGCTTTAGAGGAAATTTCACCGCCCGAGCATCTGGTGAGGTTGGTTGCGGATCACAAGGACCCCCAAGCCATTCCAACCATGGTTTCCATTTGGGAGAAGAACACGGTGATCTGGGACAAGGAACTGGTAAAATTCGGCCCCCCTATCGAAGCCCACGTGCTTGAACGAATCAACTCCGCACAACCGCCCCTGCGCAGGGCGGCGATCAAAATGCTTGGTGAGGTTGGAACCGGGTCAAGTCTTCCTCTTCTTCGCAAAGCCCTCGGCGATGCAGATCCCGAGGTCAGCTTGCTCGCCAAGCGCGCGATCCAACAAATTGAAGAACGCTGAGTTTCCCTCAGCCCCTCTCCGGTATTTTGTGATCCTTCTTCGTTGATTCTCCCTTGCACGCCCATCCACAAAACGCTTCCTTCCCTGCAGTCGAATCAAACCACTCTCATTATGTCAGAATACGCACGCGGCCTTGAAGGGGTCATCGCCAATGAATCATCGCTCAGCAACGTTATCGGAGATATCGGAGAGCTGAGTTATGTCGGATACCACATCGATGATCTTGTCGCAAATTGTGGGTATGAGGAAATCATCTTCCTGCTGCATCACAGCCGCCTGCCAAACCGAGAAGAGTTGGCAAATTTTTCAACTAAGCTCCGCACCGACCGCGATCTGCCGGCAGCTGTCATTGACTTTTTAAAAACCGCGCCCAAGGACGCATCACCCATGGACGTGCTGCGCACCGCCGTTTCCATGCTCGGCCTCTATGACAAGCGAGCCACAATCGGTGAACCTAACATGGAAGCAAATGCCGCGATCGCGCTCTCACTCTGCGCAAAATCCGCGACCATCGTTGCCGCTTACCATCGCTTCCGCAACGGTCTCGAGTTGCCTCCCATTCGCACTGATCTCTCCGAGGCACAACATTTCCTCTACCTGATCAACGGCGAAGTCCCGAGTGACAACGCTGCGCGCATCCTCGATGTGGCTCTGATCCTTCATGCAGATCACGGCATGAATGCCTCCACTTTTTCCGCTCGGGTCACTGTTGCGACTCTTTCCGATATGTATTCCGCCATCACCGCGGCCATCGGAACCCTCAAAGGGCCTCTCCATGGCGGCGCCAACGAAGGCGTGATTCACATGCTACAGGAAATCGGAGCCCTCGATAAGGTCGATGCCTTCGTTGAAGGTAAACTCGAGCGTAAGGAAAAAATCATGGGTATCGGACACCGGGTTTACAAAGTGCTTGATCCACGCGCCCCCCACCTTCGCAAACTCGCGATCCAACTCACTGAGGAGCTTGGCGAACCCAAGTGGATCAAGATGTCAGAGCGGATCGCAGAAATCATGCGGGCGCGCAAAGGTCTCGAAGCAAATGTCGATTTCTACTCCGCCACGGTTTACTACTCGCTCGGCATCCCGACCGATTTGTTCACTCCCATCTTCGCGATCTCCCGCACCTCTGGCTGGACCGCACACGTTCTCGAACAACTTCGCGACAACCGCCTCTACCGCCCGCTCACCCTCTATACCGGACCCAAAACCCTCAGCCCGGTTCCTCCCATAGAATCTCGTTAGATCGTGAAATACCTACTGCTATCACTGGTCTCGCTGGTCTTTGCTTCTTGTGCAAAAGACCTAGAGGATGCCGCCATATATCAGGAGCCTACTCCAGATTTACCGCCGGCGCCAAGAGAAGCTCCGAAGGCGTCTGTAGCTGTTGACAAACCCGCCAACCGTCTCGCAAAGCCAAACAAACCGGCAGATGGCTTGCGTCTTCCGCAGGACATGTTGACCCTGCCCCAAGATGATCAGTTACGCTCCCCTTCCACCGGCTCAAAAGATGGCAAAGCCACCGTGATTGTGAGACCTCCTGAGGAGTGAGCCTCACCCAGTGGCTTTGGTTCCACCTACCAAGTCAATTTCCTCTGCGGAAATTTTGCACCCCATCTGCAATCCCGCGGGCGACTGCATCCCGAAACCATGCGGTTTTCATTCTGCTGCGTTCATTGGAGTTACTAACAAATCCGCCCTCAACCAGAATCGCGGGCATTTTGGTATTCCGGATCACATAATAGCGGGCATACTTGACTTGGCGATCCACGACTTTAACCCGACTCATCATGCCTTTGTGCACATCCTTGGCGAGATCGTGGCTTTGCTGACTGTTGTAAAAAGTTTCGATGCCGCTTACCTGCTGCTTCCACGTATAGTTGTAATGGATACTGATAAAGATCGAGTTGCGATACTTGTTCGCCATCTGCATCCTGCCGGGAAGGGAGACGAAATAATCGCTACGGCGGGTCAGAATCGTATTGTATCCCATTTTTTTCAAATGAGCTTCCAGACGAATTGCCGTATCAAGCGCGAGGTGCTTTTCGTAGACCCGCCCCCACTGCCCGCCTTTGTCATGGCCACCATGCCCCGCATCGATAATGACCGTGCGGAAATTGTATCCGCTCGCAACCAGAGAAAACGCCAGTCCGAGTAAAGCTGTAATGAAAGTACGCTTCATGATGCTGAGCCAAGAATTATTAAGATTTGTTGATTAATTTTGAGGCATTGTAAAGATTTTTTCATAAAATCGAATCGGTTCATGCCACCAAAATCATCGTATCACGGGCGATCAGAGATTTTGTGAATCAAGTCACGCGCTTTTGCCGCCGCAACCGCATCGTAAGGAATACTGTTTGCGACTCTGACAGAACCATCACCATAGGCCATCATTACCGGATCCCCTTGGGCAGGCGATTTGTGGAGGTCCCTTTTGACCAGCTGGCCATCCGTGTCCACCTGACAATGCACCCACATGGACGGGGTGCTCAAAAACATGACATGCATACGCCTCTCACCGTCGAGAGTCACCATGGGCTTGCGCAGCATGAGAGTGTCTCCCAACAAAAATGTCCGCAGGGGCACGCCTGATGTTCCGTCGGCAATCTGTGCATAAATTTGATTATTTTCCCCGTTGGAGAAGGTGAGAAGCCTCATTTCACGGGTTTTGGCACCTTTTCCGTCACTCGATACGCCTACTTTTTGAGTCCAATAGAGGCGCCCGGGATTGAGGTTGAAAAGCACCCGATTGGTCGACGCACCGCTAAATCGTTTCTGCGCATCCCGGATGACAGCTGACACGGCAAAATTTCCTTGGCTGTTAAGAAGAAAATACTCCGCAAGGTTCACTTGCTTGGCCAGAGACTCACCGGCTTTGATTTTCATTGCCCCAAAGGTATTAGCCTTCAGGATTGTCACAGGATTTCCTTGGGCATTTGTCACAACGAACGTCAGCCATGGCTGCTGGCGACTACCCGCCAGAGTTAGCTCTTGGCCTGTGTGATTGGTGATAATCACCTCCGCAATCACCGCCTCGCCGGCGATGTATTCACGCTTGCTGACGCTGATGGAGGTTGCCAATTGTGCGTTTGCAAGGGTGCATAAACCAACCAAGCAGGCGGAGATTTGAAAAAAATTGGAGAATTTCCTATCCATGAAGTCAGCAACATAGCGCCACAAACTCCGCCGTCAATCTAACGAACTGGGGAGGGAGACCGTTTTTTCGGTTTTGAGCCTATTTGCTGCGCTCGCCAAGTGGCCGCACCCAAATATTGCGATATTCTACAGGGTCACCATGAAATTGGAGCTTGATCGGTCCTTTCTCAGGATGGGTGGCGGGATATTCGGCAAGTTTCCGGTAAGTCGAGAGCCCGTGGAAAGGCTCGGCATGCTGCACAATGACCCCATTGTGAATGACGGTGACCTTGGCCGGAGTTTTCAATTTCCCATTCTCATAAACAGGTGGCTCAAATGTCATGTCATAGCTGTTCCACTCGCCCTGGGGAGAGGTTGCATTCATCAGCGGTGGCTGCTGGCCATAAAGCGAGCCGGCTTGGCCGTCCGGATAGGTCTTGTTGTTATGGCTTTGCAAAACTTGAACTTCATAAAGACCCATGATGAAGACCCCGCTGTTGCCTCCTCCTTGGCCATTGACTTTGCGACCTTCCGGTAGACGCCATTCGAGATGGATCTGAATCGCGCCGAACTCCTCTTTTGTAAGAATATCTCTACCTTTGGCAATCATCGCCCCATCACGGACTTCCCAGAGGGCGGGACCATCTTTGAACTTCCATGCATCGATATTGCTTCCATCGAACAAAACGGTCGCATCAGCAGGCGGCTTGATCACCACGGCTCCAGCGGTTTCGACGACAGGTGGTTGGGGGCGATCGCCATCATGCACATGGAAATTCGTTCCCGGAATGATGGGTGTGTCCTTAAAGCCCACAACTTTTTCCTCTGCCCGTAGTGATCCGCAAACTAGCAAGCATCCTAGGGAGCATCCCGTGAATAAAGACCCTGTGTTCAATTTCATATGGCATAAAACCGCCATTCATCCCCGAAACTTTCAAGATTCTTTTTTTTCACATGCGTGAAAGCTGGTTGCCCCCCAGCCGGAAGCGTGGCTACCTTCCGGCACACCATGGCCACCTTCACCGCCACTTCGCCTAACAACGATCAGTTTCCCTTCGAGTTGGTCCGTCCCGACTTGGAAAAAGTCGAGATCGCGATCCGTGCCCAGGTTCGAGATTTCGACTCCGCCGTCGAGCCCTACATCACCTATATTTGCAACACCGCCGGCAAACGGATCCGCCCAGCACTTGCGATTTTGGTCGGGGGCGCCAACGGAAAGGTGACGGGAGACCATCTCAAAATTGGGGTGATTCTTGAGCTCATCCATATGGCGACCCTCGTCCACGACGACATCATCGATGGTGCCACGGCACGTCGCTCGATGCCGACAGCAAATGCAAAATGGGGCAACGCCCTTGCCGTGTTGCTTGGCGATGCGCTGTTTTCCCATGCGCTAACTTTGGCAACGGATTTCAACTCCATCGAAATCTGCAAAAAAGTCGGTCAAGCCGCACGTGAAGTGTGTCAGGGAGAAATCATCCAAACCCAACGCCGCTTTGATCTGACCTTATCAAAAAAAGATTATTTCCAAGTCATTGAAATGAAAACCGGCGCGTTATTCGCTGCCGCAACGGGGCTGGCGGCGGCGGTTTCCGGCTT
This sequence comes from Prosthecobacter debontii, assembly GCA_945873125.1. Taxonomy (GTDB): domain Bacteria; phylum Verrucomicrobiota; class Verrucomicrobiia; order Verrucomicrobiales; family Akkermansiaceae; genus Luteolibacter. Next base: position 43,360 of record CAMCBV010000003.1, on the reverse strand, counting down.
GAGCGCGGAACAGGAAGCTGCGCTGGCATCCTACGGGATGAAACTGGGAACCGCGTATCAGATTTATGATGACTGTCTGGATCTCGTCGGCTCCGAGGAAATCGTCGGGAAAACGCTGCATACCGATCTCGCGAAAGGGAAACTTACCCTGCCGATTTTGAACCTGTTGGAAGCATCATCCGAACAACAGCGCCAGGAAATCAACCGTCGCATTCTCGCCGACGAGGAATTCGACCTCCCAACTCTAACAGGTTTCGCCGAATACGATGACGCGCTGGCCCGCGCCGTAAAGACTGCCGTGGATCTTTTGGAAGACTGTCGCAAAGACATCGCTTTCCTGCCAGAGTCCGATTACAAAAGCGCTTTGCTCCAGATCACAAATTTCCTGGAATCGTTGCTGAAAAATTGCAGGAATTGAGTAAAACTTCGAATCACGAATTTCTCGAATTTCACAAATAAGAATTGAAAAATTTAAGCGTGATATGGATGCGGATTGCGGATCTTATCTCCATACAATTCGAGAAATTCGTGTAATTCGTGGTCAAAAACCCAACCTCGCACATCAAGCCGACTTGAGATCCTTGTTTTCAAAATGCAGGAAGTGATCCCAGCTTTCATCGCCCAAACCGTTTTCCTGCAAGCCATAGAGCGGACGCCAACGCGGGGCGAACGGCTTGCCAGCCGGATGCATGCCAGCTTCATGGGGCAATTTGTTCGCCTTGCGGGTGTTGCACTTCACGCATGAGGCCACGATGTTTTCCCAAGTGGTCTTTCCTCCCTTGTCTCGTGGAATCACGTGATCCAGGTTCAATTTATTTTCAGGCAGAACCTTCTCGCAATACTGACAGGTGAACTTGTCTCGGAGGAAAACATTGCGCCGTGTGAATTTGACCTCGAGGCGTGGCAGGCGGTCATAAATTCCCAGCACGATGATTTTCGGAACCCGCAATGCGACTTTCACGCTGTGAATCATTTCGTCATCTGCCTTCTGCCGTGAGTGGCTGATCCACGAAACCAAATCGTGAGTCGTGAATTTATCATCCCCATCGACTTGCACCACATGCGCATGTCCCAAGCACAGCAAGTGGACAGCACGTCGCGCCGAGCATGCATGAACCGGCTGCCAATAGCGGTTCAGCACCAGCACAGGTAATTCAAGAGGCTCGCTCATATCCTTTCCCAGCAAAACGCTGAGAAGCTACCAAACCCTCAGCTTGGGGCAACCGAAAAGAAGCCGCAGGGTTTCGAAATTCTAAATTTTAAACTTTAAATCTCAAGCAAGAAGCCAAATACGCCTCACATTCCCCGCTCCTTCACCGTCAGCCATGCGTTTTCCATTTCTCCGAGTGTTGATTGTTCCAGGCTCTTTCCTCCAGCCTTCAATTCCAGCTCCATCGCGCCGAAGCGATGTTCAAATTTCTTGTTCGCGGCCGCCATCAGCACCTCGGGGTCGATCTTTCGGTAGCGTGCCAAATTCACCACCGAGAAAAACAAATCACCAAGCTCTTCTTCCACTTCGCTGGCGTTTTTACCAGCAATCGCGGATTCCAGCTCACCGAGTTCTTCGCGAATTTTTGAAACCACGCCCGCTTCTTCCGGCCAATCAAAGCCGGCTTTTGACGCTTTTTTGAGGAGCTTGTTGGCCCGGATCAAAGCCGGCAAACCTTTGCCTGTGCCGTGCAAATAGGGCACTTCTTTTTCACCCTTTTCCGTGCGCTTGATCGCGTCCCATTGCTTGAGCACCTGATCGGAATCTTCCGCGGAGGTCTCACCGAAAACATGCGGATGCCGCCGCACCAATTTATCGGAAATTTCCGCAGCCACCTGATAGAAATCGAAACCTCCCCGCTCCTCGGCGATCTCACTGTGGAAAACCACTTGCAGCAACAAATCGCCGAGTTCCTCACGCATGTGCGCGTCGTCGCCAGAGCGTATCGCATCGACACATTCGTAAGCCTCTTCGATCATGTTCGAAATGATGGATTCGTGCGTCTGCTCGGCATCCCAGGGACAACCGCCGGGCGCACGCAAGCGGTGCATGATTGCGCGCAAACGCTCGATTTGTTTGCCCGGCTCATCGCAATGTATCATCTCGTCATCTGTCATATTTCAATCCTGTTCTTTGTTTGCTGCACGCTGAAGCAAATCCCGTTCCTCATCTGTCAGGCTCTGAAATCCCTCACGTGAAATTTTATCCAAAATCAAATCCACTTCGGAGGCCGCATGCAAATCCATCTCGGTTCGAGGGCGGATTTTTGGCTCAAAACGGCGTTTCGACCGCCCCGCCGCTCGGCATGCATCAACTCCAAAAGCCGGTACCATTCTGATCAGAAGATAGCCCACGATCGCTCCCCCGAGATGTCCGGCCTCGCCGCCTTCATTGTCACCGATACCAAAAATAATCACTCCGACCGCAATGGCGATCACCACCAGCGCGAGTTTTCGCATCGTCAAGGTGATCGGCGGAAAAAGAAGTGCGACCCGCATCTGGGGAACAAGGATCGCCACCGCGACGATCATTCCGTAAATCCCGGCCGAAGCTCCGACCAAGGGCGTAACCAGACTGAGCGCAGGGAGAATTCCCAAGTAAGTCAGCAACACAAAAAACGCCGCGCCGCCAACCCCGCAAGTGAGATAAAACACCAGAAACTTCAACGATCCCAACCAACGCTCCACAAACGGCCCGAAGAAAAACAAGCCCAGCGAATTGAATAACACATGACCCACGCTACCGTGCATGAATTGAAACGTGATGAACTCCCAAATCTTTTTCTCGGAGATAGCGCTATCGATCGAAAACTGCCCGAACTTCCGGATCGCGCTGTCATAAAACAATAAATCCGCGAAATATAGGCCGAGGTTCAAAATCAACAGCCCTTTTACCATAGGCGTAAGCTGATCCAACATCCCGCCACCTTGGGCTACCCTGTGTTGCTCGCTCGACATGACGCAAACTATCTACCTGCCATGTCTTTGGGCAAGCGCTAGTCTTGAGGCTAAGAAAGGAACCGCGATTTTAAATCGCGACTGCAACCGCCGCGTTAGCTGTAGATATTTCGCCATCGAGGTCGCGATTTAGAAATCGCGTTTCCTTTCGGGGGTATGGGTTGACCCCGCGCCTGCGGATTGCTAATTTCCGCGCCCCGCCATGAGCACTGCCCCAAATTACAAAGACACGCTGACCCTGCCGCAGACGAGTTTCCCCATGCGTGGAGACTTGGTCGAAAACGAGCCGAAGCGTCTGGAAATTTGGGAGAAAAGCGGACTTTATCAAAAAATCACTGCGGCGCGCAAAGCCGCTGGCGCACCGGATTTCATCCTCCATGACGGACCGCCATTTGCAAACGGCGATGTCCACATGGGCACCGCTCTCAACAAGTTGCTCAAAGACATGGTGGTGAAATCCAAAACCATGGCCGGCTTCCACGCACCGTTCGTCCCAGGTTGGGACTGCCACGGCTTACCGATCGAATTCAAGGTCGTCAAACAAGCCGCGGGACTTGAACCCGCGGAAATCCGCCGGCGCTGCACCGAGTTTGCATCCGGTTTTATCGATATTCAACGCGCCTCTTTCAAACGCCTTGGCGTTTTCGCTGATTGGCAAAATCCTTACCTCACGATGGATCCGGCCTACGAGGCGAACATCCTGCGAGTCTTCGCAAAACTCGTGGAGAACGGCTCAATCTACCAATCCAAGAAACCGGTTCAATGGTCCTACGGCGCTCAAACCGCGCTCGCCGAGGCGGAAGTCGAATACGCCGACAAGGTCTCTCCAGCCATCTTTGTGAAATTTCCCCTCAACGGGAGCGCGGGCGTCCCGCCCGCATTATCCAACATCCAGGACATCAACATGGTGATCTGGACCACCACTCCCTGGACGCTTCCCGCCAACCTCGGCATCGCGCTGCATCCGGAGTTCACTTATGTCGTCGGTAAGTTTTCCAATGGCGAAAGAGAAGAAACCTTCCTCATCGTCCGCGAACTGCTTGAAGCCTTCGCTGCCAAGACAGGCTACGCTCTTAAAGAAACCCTCTCCGAAATCAAAGGTAAAGAGCTCGAAGGCGCCGAGGCACAACATCCTTTCCTCAATCGCACATCAAAAATCATTCTCGCGAATTTCGTCACCACGGATACCGGAACCGGTGCGGTACACATTGCCCCGGGACACGGTGCGGATGACTATGTCGCAGGACAACAAAACGGGTTGAATGTTCTCTCACCCGTCGATGACGAAGGCAATTTTACCGAGGAAGCGGGCCTCACCGAACTGGTTGGCAAACACGTTTTCAAATCCAACGGGCGCATCATCGAGATCCTCAACGAAAGCGGACATCTTCTGGGTCAGGAAGAATACCACCATTCCTATCCGCATTGCTGGCGCTCGAAAACGCCGATCATCTTTCGTGCGGTTGAACAATTCTTCATCTCGCTCGATACCCTGCGCGGGCAGGCGCTCGAGGAAATCGACAAGGTCAAATGGATGCCGGCATGGGGTCGTAACCGAATCTACGGAACCGTCGAATCACGCCCCGATTGGTGCATCTCCCGCCAGCGCACATGGGGAGTGCCGCTTCCTGTTTTCTTTGATGAAAAAGGAAAAGCCGTCATTTCCGCCGAGCTCGCCAACCAAGTTGCCGACCTCGTTGAAAAAGAAGGCACCAATGTCTGGTTCGAAACTTCTGATGCGGATCTCGCCGCGAAACTCGGCCTACCACCCGGCCTTAAGAAAGGCAAAGACACGCTCGATGTCTGGATCGACTCCGGTTGCTCACACGCTGCCGTCTTGGATACCCACCCAGAACTTCACTGCCCTGCCGACCTTTATCTTGAGGCAACTGACCAACATCGCGGTTGGTTCCAAAGCTCACTCATGCTCTCTACAGCCTACCGCGGTCACGCTCCCTACAAGAGCGTCATGACGCACGGCTTCGTGGTGGACAAGGACACGGGCAAAAAGACCTCCAAATCCGACGATCAGAAAAAAGGCAAACCCACAGATGCTGCCCATTTCTACAACCAATATGGCGCGGACATCGTCCGGCTCTGGGCCTCAAGCGTCGATTGGCAGAACGAAGTTCCTTTCGGCGAGGATCTCTTCAAACAAGTTGCCGAGCCATACCGCCGCCTACGTAACACTCTGAGAATTCTGTTAGGAAATCTAGATGGATTCGATCCTTCAAAATTTCAAATTTCAAATTTCAAATTTCAAATCCCTCTTCTTGACCAATGGGTTTTGGAACGCCTCCACATCGTCGTCAAAGAATGCCTCACGGCTTACGAATCTTTCGAGTTCCGCAAGGTCTTCAACTCAATCAACCAATTCTGCACCACGGATCTCTCCGCCGTTTATATCGACGCATTGAAAGACCGGATGTATTGCGATGCCGCTGATTCGCCACGCCGCCTCGCATCGCAAGCGGCGATGTACGAGATCTTTAGTAGTATCACCCGCCTACTCGCCCCGATTCTTGCCTATACGGCGGACGAAGCATGGGAACACGCGTCTTTCACCCAAAGCACGGTCCATGAGCAGGATTTCCCGATCGCCAATCCAGCCCATGCTCCCAGCCAAATTAGCAAAGACGTGGAGCGACTGTTCCAAATCAAAGCCGCGATGCAAACCGCCATCGAAGCAAAGATCCAAGCCAAGGAGTTCACCCGCAACAATGAGGCCGCGATCGAGCTCACAGTTCCCCCATCCGATGTACATTTGTTAGAAAAACTCAACGACCGCGACTTCGCTACCGAGTTCTTCATCATCGCTGAACTCAACGTGACCCAAGGAACCGAGCTCTCCGCCACCGCCGCAAAAACTGAACTCCCACTCTGCCCCCGCTGCCGTAGACACGAGCCAGTTCTTGAGTCCGGTCTCTGCGCGAGATGTGATGAAGTGGTGGCATAGTTCTTTTTTGAAGTTTAAAATTTAAAGTTTCAAATTCGTGACCCTACCCCGCCTGCTTCTGTTCCTCGTTCTCCCGCTTTACATCCTCGATCAAGCGACGAAGGCATGGACGGTAAGGCATTTTTCCGAGCCGCCTCCGGGAAGTTTTAGCTCCAATGACATGCCATGGATGATCATTCCGGATTGGTTTCACTGGATCCGCGTTCATAACCAAGGCGTCGCCTTCGGTTTGGGCAACGGCACCACCTGGGCTCCTGTGATCTTTCTTTTGGTTCCCATCATCGCCCTGTTTCTCATCCGGATCTTTTGGAAAAAAGGCGCATTCGAGCACATGCTCTCAAAATTGGCGGTCGCTCTTCTGCTTTGCGGGATTTTCGGAAATTTAACGGATCGCTTGGTGCAGGGTTTTCTCTTGGAACAAACCAAAGACGGCAGCTTCTGGGAGCGGCTTTCGCAAGGCTACGTGGTCGATTTCATTTCGGTAAGACTTCCCTTCTACGACAAAATCGTCCCAGCCAGTGGCGGTTGGTGGCCAACCTTCAATGTCGCGGACTCCTGCATCTGCATCGCCGCCGTCCTGCTTTTTCTCGGGGGATTGAAAGAGGAGCAAGCGAAGAAGAAGGCTGAAGCGAGGTAAAAAAATACTTCAACGCAGAGCAGCAAAGGTCGCAGAGGAAACGCAAAGAAAAGGATTTTAGCATTTTGAGATGCCACAAAGCCCACTAACTCCCACCCCTCGAAAAGCTTTAGGAATAAGATTTTCAGCGACAAATCGACCTTTACTGGCTTTATTAGACACAGATTATCGGAGAATCCATGACTGAACTTTTACTTGAGCCTGCCCGGAGATCCGGATGTGACGATTTGTCAGCCGTTAGCGAGCTGCTCAAAACATCTGCCCTGCGTCAGCGATCCCCCATCGATGATCTTTTGGATGCCGCGGTGATTGATGAGGAAAGCTACCTCCGCGAACTCGCTCAAGAACTGAATATCCCTTGGCTGGCAAGCATTTCCACGGAGGAAAACACCTTACCCCTGCGCGAGGCCTGCGGACCTCGCGTGGCTCTCAAACATCGTTTGTTGCCCGTGGCCATTGAGGGAGAAGGCGAAGACCGGAAGCTCATTCTCGCAACCTTCGATCCCTTCAATCTGATCGCTCATCAGGCAGCCGCTCAGGAATTATCCATTCCGTTCGAATGGCGAATGGCATCGCGGAAACGGATTCACGAGGCGCTGCGTCGGCTTTACGGGGTGGGCGCAGATACTTTTGAACAGATTTTGGACGGTCGCGATCTGGACTACGATCAGCTCTCGGATTCCGAAGACGAAGCCAACGTCATCGATGCGGATGAGGACGAAGAGGCCAGCGTGGTGAAGTTCGTGAACCAGATCATCCGCGAAGCGCTCGACCAACGCGCAACGGATATTCATGTGGAGCCGCTGGCGAACAATCTTCGCATCCGTTACCGTATTGACGGCAGGCTAATTGAGATTGCGGTGCCGGAAAATATCAAAGCCCTGCAGAGCTCGGTGATCGCGCGTTTAAAAATCATGGCGCGCCTCGACATCGCAGAGCGACGCGTCCCGCAGGACGGTCGGATCAACCTCCAGTTTGAGGGCGCCACGATCGATGTCCGGGTTGCCACCGTGCCGACGGTCGAGGGCGAAAGCGTTTCCCTGCGCCTTCTTAACCAGGAGAAATTCAATTTGGCCAAACTCGCCCTCGAGCCATTTGTTAGAAATAAGATTGAGAGCCTGCTCCATCTCCCCAACGGAATCATTCTCATCACTGGCCCCACGGGTTCTGGTAAATCCACGAGTCTCTACTCGTTCCTCAGTGAAGTGAATAGCCCCGAAAAACGCATCGTTACGGTCGAGGATCCGGTGGAAAACAAACTTACCGGCGTTATGCAGATCGCAGTGAAATCCGAGATCGGTCTAACCTTCGCCACCGCCTTGCGCTCCATTCTCCGTGCTGACCCGAACATCGTGATGATCGGTGAGATTCGGGATTTGGAAACCGCTGAAATCGCAATCCGCGCATCTCTGACTGGGCACCTCGTATTTTCAACCCTGCACACGAATGATGCGATGGGCGGTATTTCGCGACTGGTCGACATGGGAGTCGAGCCCTTCCTCGTTTCGGCCGCAGTCCGCGCCTTCCTCGCCCAGCGCCTGGTGCGCCGACTCTGCCCGCATTGCAAAGTGCCTCGTCAAATTTCCACCCAAGACATCATCGATCTGGAAATTCCCCGCGACATCAGCGGGCAAATTTACGCGCCAAAAGGTTGTGATCGCTGCCGCATGACCGGCTTCTCGGGTCGTCTTGCGATTTACGAAGTTGTGATCCTCACCCAGAAAATGCAGGAACTCGTCGCGCATTCAAGCCCTCTCGCCGAGTTGAAAAATCAGGCGTTCCGAGACGGCTATGTGCCGATGCGGACCTACGGATGGCACAAAGTCATGCAGGGTGAAACAACCATCGAAGAAGTCATTGCCGTAACATCTCTCGAAATCGGCGGGGTGGAATAATCGTTTTTTCATATGGCCTCCTTTTCTTACAAAGCACTATCCGGCAACGGCACCGTCTCAACCGGTGAGATTGAGGCATCGGATCGCTCGGAAGCTTTGCGGGCTTTGGACAAGCGAGGCTTGCAACCGGTAACGCTCAAAGAATCTTCCAAGGTGGCGGATAAAAAGCAGCCCGCCAAATCCAAGAAAAAAGAAGTCTTAGGCGAAAAAACGGAAGCATCCGCTGACGGCATGATCAGATTGAAGCGTGCCGAGATCATTCTTTTTACCGAAGAGCTCTCAGACATGCTCGGTGCAGGCTTGCAATTGGAACCCGCACTCAAATCGATGGAAAACCGACAAGAGCTCGGGAGCCTTAAGGAAGTATCCCGGCGGATTCGGGATATTGTCAGAGATGGGGTAAACTTCTCGGTCGCTTTGAAAAAAGTCAGCCCGAGCTTCGGCCCTTTATATAGTTCCCTGGCTGCGGCAGGCGAGGCCTCAGGCGCATTGGATACGATTTTAAAACGTCAGGCATACTATCTCAAAACACTTTCCGAGCTGCAGAGCAAACTCATCCTCGCACTGATCTATCCGTCATTTCTCGTCCTCATGGGACTCGGGGTCGGCATTGTATTTGTAACCATGCTCATTCCGCAACTCTCGGAACTCATCAAAAACACGCCGGGCGGGAAACTTCCTTGGGCAATCAACGGGATGATGGTGATTGCTGATTTCATCAAAGCCTGGTGGCTGGTCATTCTCTTCGCGTTGGTGGGCGGTTCCTTGTTCTTTAAAGCATGGAAAGACAACGAGGAGAATCGCCCGAAGTGGGACGGGATGAAGCTAAAAATTCCATTGATCGGGGATGTAATCTCCTCACGGTTTTACGTTCAGTTTCTTGAAACCATGGCGAACTTGGTCAGTAACGGCCTGCCGCTCCTGCGTGCGCTGGAGCTCTCGCGCGACGCCACCCAGAACCTTGCAATACGCAGCCAACTCAATCAGGTGATCCATCAAGTCGGCGATGGCCGGGCGTTTTCAAAGGCCATGATACGCACCGACTCATTTCCTCCCCTTCTCATCGACATGATCGCCGTTGGAGAGCAGACGGGAAAAATCGATCTCTCCCTGCACCGCGCCGCCGAGCGCTATGACAAGGAACTCAACAAAGACCTGCAGCGTGTCATGGCGCTGATCATGCCATCGGTTCTCATCTTCATGGCCATACTCATCGGCACCTTCGCCTACCTGATGATGACCGCGATCTTCCAGACGATCTCGAATTTGAGATAGATCAGGATCTCGCGCCGCAGGCTTTGTGCAAAAAAAGGGAGGCATTGCTGCCTCCCTTGATGAATTTAAATAATTTACTGTGCGTTACGCCAAAGCCGATTTGGCGAGTTGTGAGAATTGCCGCATGAGGGCGCGAGTCTCGTCTTGCCAAGTTTGGATGGCATCGCGGGAAAGCTGCAAGCGATCAGCGACGGCTTGCTCTAGCTCACGATAGTTTGCGCAAAGTTTTTCGTAAAGTTGGGTCAGCATTTCCGCGGTGCTTTGGCAGTAAACCGGAGCAGCTTGGAGCTCGGCGAGTTGAGTTTCAGCACGACGGCGGGCCTCACCCATTTCAGCGAGGAGAATTTTACTGTCCGGCACGCGTCTCAGACCTTCGACGAGACCGAGCTTGGAAAGAGTCCAAATCGTCCATTTGGATGGATCCCACTGCCATGGCTTCACGCCATTGCGGTAGTCATGTTGGAACTCATGGTGGTAGTTGTGGTAGCCTTCGCCGAAAGTCAGCAGAGCCATGATTGCACTATCGCGCGCGGAGTGCTTGGTGGAGTATGGCTGTTTGCCAACGGTGTGACAAAGGGAGTTGATGAAGAACGTGCAATGCTGGGCAATCACGATGCGGGTCACGCCAGCGATAAGGAAGCCGCCAAGTGCCCCCTGCATGGCGTCCTGCCCCATCCATGAGTTATATCCATAACCCAGCGCAGCAGGAACGATCAGGCCGAGCACAAGCCCGATCCAATGGGTGTATTTGTGCTGCCACATCACAAGCTTGTCCTTGCGAAGATCGGCAACGTTGTCGATAGGAGGCTCGGGATTGAGTTTGAAAAGCAACCAGCCGATGTGCGCCCAGAAAAAACCTTTGGAGATGTCATACGGATCTTCGTCGTGATCGACGTGCTTGTGGTGGCGGCGATGGTCGGAAGACCAGTTGAGGCAGGAATTTTCAAAAGCGCAGGCGCCGAAAAGCAGAGTAAAGAATTTTACCGGGGTCTTTGCTTTGAAGGAAAGGTGGGAAAAAAGGCGATGATACCCAACCGTGATGCTCATCATCGTCGCGCAGAGATAAAAGAAAAACATGCTGAACTGGAACCAATCGATGCCGAAATGGTAGAGATAAATGGGCGCACCGATGAGAGCGATAAGTGCTGTGCCAATGAGAAAGCTGGACGTGATCCAATTCACGCGGTCAAAAGGAATGCGAAACATGATTTTTTGATTGAAGGTTGCTGGCGGCGCAGGATTTTTTGAAATACGCCACAGAAATCGTCTTTCAATTAGCCCATAATCCCTGCACGCGCAAGGAACGATTTTTCGCAAAAACTCCGCAAATATTGAGGTTTCTATATAAAATATAGGGAATTCAGCCGCAATGAGAAGCAATCTAGCGCGGAGGATTTAATGAAGAGTTTTTAACCACGAATTTCACGGATAACTCGAATTTTTAGCATGAAAAACCCAATCTTATTCGTGCCCATTCGTGAAATTCGTGGTTAAAAATTTATTGTTTGGCTTCTTAGGCATTAAGCGTCCGCCGTGCTTATGGGAATGAAGAAAGGCGTGACAATCAAATCCAGCACGCCAATTTCATCTTCGACCCATCATGGATGAATTTCGGAAAAATCTCTTGGTCCTCGCCTCCGCGGGTTCTGGTAAAACCTTTTGCCTGAGCGACCGCATCATCGCTTTGGCCGCCATGGGCGTTGCGCCGGAGAAAATCGTCGCCCTTACGTTCACGCGCAAGGCTGCGGGTGAATTCGCGGATGCGATTCTCAAGAAACTAGCTGATGCCGCCAGTGATGCGAAAAGCGGCCGCGAGCTGTCCGAGCGAATCTCTGCGGGAAACGTCGATTTCGTGAAGCTTTTAGAAACCTTGGTGAAAAGCCTGCCGAAGCTGACCCTCGGAACCATGGATAAGTTTTTCGCACGAATTGTGAAAGGCTTCCAATACGAACTGGGAATCACGGGCGGAAAGTTCGAACTGCTCGAGGGTGAGGTCGCAATCACAGCTCAGGATGAGCTGATGGAAAACCTCTTGGACGGGGGCTTGGACGCGGCTTTCGAGGAGGAATTTGTGGAAATTTTCCGCCGTGCTACTGCGGGCAAGGAAAACTCTCTGGTGCTCGAGGATTTGAGGAAGTTTATCAATAACTGGCATTCGATTTACGACTCAAGTAACGAACTTCAGTGGGGCCCGGCGGCGCTGTCGCCACGCGTGATCGCCGATTGGGAGAAAGAGAAGCTGGAATTGATTGAATCGATCCGCCGCGATTGGCCAAATGTGGTGATGACCGATAGGCGCCAGCAAGCGGCGTTCGAAAGCATGATGAACTCTTTCGAGCATCACACGATTGGTAGCGGTTCGTTGGATAAGGCGACGAGTCTTTTGAAAACCACTTTGGACGCGGTGTGCGACTCAGACGGCGCGATCCAAACTTCATATCAGAAACCGTTTACGATCACGGGAGTCGCCGCGCAGAATTTACGCAAGCTCATCACATTGGCCGCTCAGTGCGAATTCGCGGCGGCACTTTCCCGCACCCGGGGAATCCATCAGGTCATTCGCTCTTACGATGAATTGATGGAACGCGAACTCCGCAGCAGAGGCCGGCTGGGATTTAATGACGTGAAGCGCTTGATGGGCGCTTGGATCAAAACCGAAGATGCCCGTTTAAGGCGCGAAGCGATCGATTATCGGCTGGATGCCACTTGCCAGCATTGGTTGTTGGATGAATTTCAAGATACCAGCAAAGATGAATGGAACGGGCTGCAGCCATGGATCGACGAGGCACTGACGGATCAGGAATCCAGTGTGTTTATTGTCGGCGATAAAAAGCAGGCGATCTACGCATGGCGCGGCGGAGAAGTCGGGCTGTTTGATGAACTGATCGAGAAATATCGCGGACCCAAAGACCATCCGTTGGCACTCCAAATCGACACCATGGCAGAGTCATGGCGGTCTTGTCCCGAAGTGCTGGGATTGGTGAACCAAGTTTGCGGGGATGCGCAAACCATGACAGAGCTTTTCGCACACTCAGCCATAGCTTGGAACAGCGGTTGGGAGAACCACGTCGCGGCAAAATCATTGTCCAGCGCGGATAAGGCCGGACACGCCCGGGTAGAGATCGTGGATGGAGAGGAGCTCAAGGAACGCGTCGTTTCCCAGCTCCGACATCTCGGAATAGGAACCAAAGAACTCTCCTGTGGACTATTGGTTTCTAAAAACGACGAGGTCAGGGAATGGGCGGATGCCCTGCGTGAAGAAGGATTTCAAGTGGTGGAAGAAGGCGTGCGTCAACCAGGTCGGGATCATCCAGTCGGCGTGATGATCTGGCAATTGCTGCGTTGGTTGGCGGATCCATCTGATACGTTCGCGAAACAAGTCGTTCTCATGTCGCCGCTCGGTGAGGTTTTCACGAATCGCTACGGCAAGAATTTGCAAGTCACTTGGGACGCGCTCAGCGCAAGGTTTTCCGAGATCGGTTTTTGCGAAGCGATTCGAGAGCTGTTAGAACCCATTTCCGAAACCTGGCAGGCGTTTGGAAAACGTCGGCTCGAAGATATTTTACAAGCGCTCAAAGAACTCGATGACCAAGGCACCGTGCTGTTGAAAGATGCTGCGGAATGGATTGGCCGAATGAAGATTTCACAAAGCCCGGGCGTTGCGGCAGTGCAGGTGATGACGATCCACAAATCGAAAGGCTTGGGTTTTGATGTCGTCATTCTTCCAAACGTAAGTGACGAAAAGATTCCCTCTTTCACGCATTACAACACGGTAAAATCGGATGACTGGGTCTCGAATGCGCCCCCTTCATGGGTCAGAAAACTCATCCCTGAATTACGCCAAGCCGAGGAAAGGTGGGTGAACCAACAAACCTACGAGGCGTTCTGTAAGTTTTACGTCGCGCTCACCCGCGCGAAACGCGGCCTTTATGTTTATATCAGTCCTCCATCGAAAAATTCAGAGCCTGACAAACCGAGTTTGAGTAATTGGCTGCGCTCCAGCTTGGGTATGGGACGCGAGCTGGGCGAGGTCTTTGAAATCGGTTCTGGAGAATGGCATACGTCCGTCAAGGAACGCGTGGCTGAAACCCCGCCCCCCATCCCACGCATGCCCAGCGCGATCCCGAAACGTGCACGCACCACTCCGAGCCGTGGGAAAAAAGTCGTAATCACCGGAGCGGGTAACGCCTCAGCCCGACGCAAAGGAATCACCATGCATCGTGCGTTCGAAAAAATCGGCTGGCTTGATGACGCAGAGGTGTTGGAATTTTCCGCCGATATTTCCGATGCCATGGCCGACGTGCTGGCCGCACCGGAAATACGTGCTCTGCTTTCACGCAATGACAAATCCATCCGTCTCTACCGCGAGCAACGGATCGAGGCTGTGCTGAATGACAAATGGATGAGCGGCGTGATCGATCGACTTCATGTCCATACCGATGAAACCCTCGTCGAAATCATCGATTTCAAAACCGACCGCGTCCTCAACGCCGCAGAACTGAAAGAACGCTACGCCACCCAAATGGAATCCTACCGCGCTGCGATCAGTCGCATTTATCCAAAAGCGGAAATCCGCTGCGCGCTAGTCTCCACGGTTTTGAAACAAGTGGTGAGGTAGAGCGAGAACTGGCTGGATGATTCAGGCTTTTTTCTAACAGGAGAGAGGAGAAGAAAGCCGGAATCACCCATGCAGCTCAGCTCAATGCTGATACTTGCGCTTGAAGCGAAGTGCGGCGGATTGTTTAGCGATAACACCTTGGAGGTAAGCGACTTCCTCCGCATCCATGCTGTGATCGATGGTTTGCAGTTTTTCCTCGGCGCGTTTGATGGCCTCCTCAGTGGCATTCTCGTCGATTTCCGCTTCGCCCAACGCCATGTCGGTCAGAACGACGGCTTTAGTTTGGCTGATTTCAGCGAAACCAGAGCCGATGGCCAAGGTGACAATCTTGCCTTGATGGAGATAGCGAAGTTCACCGGGTTGGAGTGCGGTCACCAAACCGGCGTGGCTTGGTAAAATTCCCATCTCACCATCCGCTCCAGGCAGATAGACGTTTTCGACGGTGTCCGAGAAAATCTTTTTCTCTGGAGTGACGATTTCGAGATGAAGGGACATTTGAGATTTGAACTTTGAAATTTGAGATTTGGAATCGAATTAGTCGCGGGAGACGGTATCGATACCGGCTTTCATGTAGAAGTTACCTTCTGAAACATCATCCCATTTGCCATCAAGGATTTCGCCGAAACCTTTGACGGTATCTTCGAGGGAAACGAGCGCACCCGGAACGTTGGTGAAGATCTCCGCAACGTGGAAAGGCTGGGTGAGGAAACGCTGAATCTTCCGAGCGCGGAAAACGGTCATCTTGTCTTCGTCGTTGAGCTCGTCCATACCAAGAATCGCGATGATGTCCTGAAGGTCTTTGTAACGCTGAAGCACGAGCTGAACGCCACGAGCCACCTTGTAGTGCTCTTCACCAACCACTTCCGGAGCGAGTGCTTTGGATGTGGATGCAAGAGGATCAACCGCAGGGAAGAGCGCTTGTTCTGCGAGTGAACGCTCAAGAACCACCGTTGCGTCAAGGTGAGCGAAGGTGTTGGCAGGAGCGGGGTCGGTCAAGTCATCCGCAGGAACGTAGACGGCCTGAATGGAAGTGATGGAGCCTTTGTTGGTCGAGGTAATGCGCTCTTGAAGAACGGACATTTCCTCGGAGAGAGTTGGCTGATAACCCACGGCGGAAGGAGTACGGCCGAGAAGTGCGGAAACTTCGGAACCTGCCTGAGAGAAACGGAAGATGTTGTCGACGAAGAGAAGAACGTCCTGACCTTCTTCATCACGGAAGTATTCCGCCATGGTGAGAGCGGAAAGAGCAACGCGGAGACGGGCGCCGGGAGGCTCGTTCATCTGACCGTAGCAAAGAGCCACTTTGGAACCCTCGGCGGCGAGCACCGGGTTGCCTTTGGCGTCGAGTTTTGGATGGCCTTTTTCGTCTTTCTCAGTCGCGATAACACCGGACTCAATCATTTCCCAGTAGAGGTCGTTACCTTCACGGGTCCGCTCTCCCACACCGGCGAAAACAGAGAAACCACCGTGTGCTTTCGCGATGTTGTTGATGAGCTCCATGATCACCACGGTTTTACCCACACCCGCACCACCGAACATACCGCCTTTACCACCCTTGAGCAGCGGGCAGATGAGGTCGATGACTTTGATGCCCGTGACGAGAACTTCGGTTGCCGCGGATTGATCTGTTAGGGAAGGAGCCGGGCGATGGATCGGGGAACGATGATTTGCATCGGCAAGTGCAACGTTTTCGTCAACGAGGTCACCCGTGACGTTGAAAATACGTCCGAGCACTTGTTTGCCGACAGGAACCGCGATGGCTTTTCCGGTATCCGTGAGGCTCATTCCACGCTTGAGACCGTCCGTGGTGGACATCGCAACGGCGCGCACCCAGCCATCACCGAGGTGTTGTTGAACTTCGAGAACCAGCTTGGTATCAACCCCGTTGAGAACATATTTGATCTCAAGCGCGTTGTAGATTTCCGGCAGTTTGCTGGCTTTGGAGAAATCAGCGTCGATGACGGCGCCGATGATTTGGACGATGGTTCCTTGGTTGCTCATGGTGGACGAAGTTACTTGTGGGAAGATTACAGTTTTAAGGGGAAGATTTTGTTAGATCAGGTTATTCCATCGCCTTCATGGCGGTGGTGATTTCCAGGAGTTCAGCAGTGATCGCGCCTTGGCGGACCTTGTTGTATTCGAGCGTGAGCTCCTTGATGAATTTCTTGGCGTTATCAGTGGCGGCTTTCATTGCGACCATGCGAGCGGAGTGCTCGGTGGCACGGGATTCAAGAAGCGCCTGATAGACTTGGAAATTCACGTAGAGCGGAAGAATGGATGCGAGCACTTCGTCAACCGAGGGCTCAAAGAGGGAATCCGCGCTGTCACCATCGATCAAACCGGTTTCATCGGATTGCGTGGGAGGGAGGACTGGGAGAAGTTGTTTGACCTCCGGAACCTGCGTCAATGTGTTCACGAAACGCGTATAGACAATGGAAACCTTGTCGTAATTTCCTTCGGTGAATTGTTTGGTAAGGAGAGCTGCAATCGCACGTGCGTCGGCGAAAGGAACCGGATCTTTCACCGAGTAGTCGGCGAGAATTTTTTTGCCCAGTTTCTCCAGCATGATGCGGAGTTTGCGGCCTACAGTGACGTAGTCTGCTGTGTCGGAAGTATCGGCACGGAGTTTTTTGGCAAGGTTGGTATTGAGCGGTCCGCACAGACCCTTGTCGGTGGAGATCACCAGCACCAACTCGCGGTTGCCCTCGCGGGTTTGCAGGAGCGGATGCGAAACCTCGTCAGAGAAGTTTGCGGAAATGTCACTCAGGACGGCGTTGAGCTGGGATGAATAATCGCGCCCGGCCATCGCTTGGTCTTGGGCTTTTTTCATCTTCGCGGCCGCAACGAGCTGCATCGCCCGGGTGATTTGGGCGGTGTTCTTGACCGATTTGATTCGGCGGCGGATGTCTCGGAGGTTGGCCATAAAGAGCGTGGAGCTAGGAGCTTAGAGAAAAGAGTTATTTCCAGGACTTCTTGAAATCTTCGATGGCTTGTTTGACGGCATCGACAGAGGCGGCGTCTTTCTTGAGATCCGGTTTCTCGTTGCGGATCTTGTCGAGGATTTCGGCTTTGCGGGTGTTGAAGAACTCGCCCATCGCGTCTTGGCAGCGGCCGATGTCTTTCACCGCCACGTCGTCGAAGTAACCGTTCTGCATCGCAAAGAGGTAGATCGACTCCATCTCCATCGCGAGTGGGGAGTATTGGTTTTGTTTGAAGAGCTCAACGATACGGGCACCACGCTCAAGTTTTCTCTTGGTCTGTGCATCGAGATCGGAGCCGAACTGGGCGAAGGCTTGAAGCTCGCGGTATTGGGCGAGGTCGAGTTTCGTGGTTCCTGCAACCGATTTGATGGTCTTGGTTTGGGCGGCAGAGCCGACGCGGGAAACCGAGAGGCCGACCGAGATCGCCGGGCGGATACCTTGATAGAAAAGGTCGGTTTCAAGATAGATCTGGCCGTCGGTGATCGAAATCACGTTGGTTGGGATGTATGCCGAAACGTCACCAGCCTGGGTTTCAATGATAGGCAGAGCGGTGAGAGAACCGCCACCCGCCGCATCGGTAAGACGGGCGGAACGCTCGAGCAAGCGGGAGTGAAGATAGAAAACGTCACCTGGGTAAGCCTCGCGACCGGAGGGGCGACGAAGGATGAGGGAAACTTGGCGGTAAGCCACGGCGTGTTTGGAAAGGTCGTCGAAAACGATCAAGCAATCCTGACCTTTATCCATGAGATATTCGGCAATCGCGCAACCTGCATACGGCGCGAGGAACTGCATGGCAGCCGCATCGGAAGCGGATGCGGAAACGATGGTGGTGTATTCCATCGCGCCGGCGTCTTCTAGAGTCTTCTGAATACGGGCAACGTTGGAGAGCTTTTGGCCGATGGCGACATAGATACAAAACATCGGCTTGTAGTTCTGCAGCTTGCCTTGCTCAGCGGCTTTGTTCTGCTGGGCTTGGGAAATGATGGTGTCCACCGCGATGGTGGTTTTACCTGTAGCACGGTCACCAATGATCAACTCGCGCTGACCGCGGCCGATTGGCACCATGGCATCGATCGCCATAATACCGGTCTGGACCGGCACGGAAACGGATTTCCGCTTGATGATGCCGGGAGCGATTTTCTCCATCGGATATTGAGCGGATGCGGCGATCTCGCCTTTGCCGTCGATCGGAGCACCGAGTGCGTTGACCACGCGACCGAGGAGAGCTTCACCCACAGGAATGGAAAGGAGTTTGCCAGAGGTGCGGCAGGTGGCACCTTGGGTTACGGAAGCGTAATCACCGAGAAGAACCACGCCGACTTCGCTTTCCTCTAGGTTCAGTGCCATGCCGGTCACTCCGCCATCAAACTCAATCATTTCATTGAGCATGACGTCAGAAAGGCCTTCGACGATGGCGACGCCGTCACCGACTTTGCGGACGGTGCCGGTATTGGTTTTCTCGACGCTCGTGCTGATGCCGGCGATTTGTTTTTCGATGTCCTGGAGGATGCTGCTCATAAGATAAGGGTGAGGAGTGAGTAGTGGGTGGTAAAAAAGAGAAGATTAAAATGCTTTTGAGAGGCGATCGAGGCGACCTTGGACGGAGCCGTCCAAAACGTCATCGCCGACCTTGATACGGAGACCGCCAAGGAGCTCCGGGTTGATTTTGTATTCGATGGTGAGGTTGCTGCCGTGGTCTTTGGCCAGACCTGCTTCAACTTTCTGGCGCTCTGCGGCATCCAGTGCGACCGCGCTCTCGACTGTGACGGCGCGGCGGGCTTCTTCGAGGCGCACGAGGCGCTGAATCGAAGCAAGGATCGCTTGGAAATCGCGGGGTTTGGCGGCGATGAGTTTGGAAACCAGATCCCGCAGCTTGTGATCATCAAGCTGGCCGTTCACTTGGCACAAGCCGTAGAGACGGCGGGCGGTGGCAGCGGCGATTTTGGAGATTTTCATCGTTGTCTGGTTAAAGGGAGCGGAAATTAGTTGCCGACTTTGGCAAGTGCCTCGTCATTGATGCGGCTCTGATCGGCTGCAGTGAGCACTTTACCGGTGACTTGGGAGGTGGTGCTTGCAACCAAGCGACCGAACTCGCGCTTCAGTTCAGTGGCGATACGCTCACGGTCGGCGTTTGCCGCGGCTTCTGCCTTGGCGAGGATTTGCTGAGCTTGGGATATGGCTTCTTGGGCTTTTTGCTCGGTGAAGGCTGCTGCGCCCTCTTTTGCCTCATTGATAAGACGAACCGCATCTTCATTGGCTTTCGCGATGGCAGCCGCAGTGGTGGACTCGGACTCGGCAAGTTGTTTTTCGATATGCTTGAGCTTTTCTTCGCCAGCGACAATGCGCGCCCGGCGTTGTTCGAGCATTTGCTGAATCGGCCCGAAAGCAAATTTCTTGAGAACAAAAATGACCAAGAAGAAATTGACCACCTGTGCGACAAAAAACGCACCGTGAAGTCCGAAAGTCTTCGAAAGAGCCTCAAGGGCGTTCGGGTGTTCGGCTGCTGCTGCAAGGAGGATCATCATGGCTGGAAAGTCGTTTGAAAAATGAGAAGATTGGAAAAGGGGTAGCCGCCTGCGCCCGAAGGCGGAGGCGGCAAAATGCTTAGAACGGCACTGCGAATGCGGTGAGGATGAAGATACCCTCGATAAGTGCTGCAAGGATGATGGAGATCACGAGGACTGGGGTAGCTGCACCAGGATTACGCCCTGTTGCTTCTGCTGCCTTGGATCCAAGAAGACCGATGCCAATGCCACCTCCAAGGGCGGCGAGTGCTACTGCGAATGCTTTAGTTCCCATATTGTCAGTTTGTTTTGTGTTATGTTTGTTGTTTTTCTGTATCCCCCACGCTCTGTGACATGGTCCGGATACGGAGAGGGGTTAATGCGATTCGTGCTCGTCTCCGTGATCGCAGATGAGTTTGACGAAAATCGCGCAAAGAAGGGTGAAAACGAGTGCTTGGACAAAGCCTACGAGGAGCTCCATGAAGTAGAAGGGCAGCGCCGGAAGGAAAGAAATAGATTCGGGCACAAGCGCCATCAACTTTTCAAGCGTCTGCTCACCGCCGTAAATGTTTCCAAAGAGACGGAAAGAAAGCGCGACAGGACGGATACCGATAGAAATGATTTCCAGAAAACCTACGAAGATGAACAGCGGCATCAGCGCCCAGAAAAGAAAGCCCTTGACGCCTTTTGGAGCGAAAATGTGTGCGATAAACCCTTTGATTCCGTTCTCGGAGATCGCCCAGTAGAACCAGAGCAAGGCAAAGGTGAATGCCATGGCTGCGGTCATGTTGATGTCTGCGTTACCGCCGCGGAGGATAGGAGTTCCTCCGTAAGTTATCGTGCCGACGCCCGGAATGAGTCCAAGGTAGTTACTGGTGAGGATGAAAAAGAAAACCGAGCCGAAAAACCAGAAGGTGCGCTTGGTTAAGTGAGCGCCCATCAGTCCCTCCAAGAAACCATACAATGACTCAACAACCCACTCGGCAAAGTTCTGAACCCCACTCGGCACAAGGCTCATTTTACGGGTCGCGATCTGACAGAAAATAACGATCAAGACGACAGCCAACCAAACCATGGTGATGGAGTTGGAAATTGGCAACGACTCATGGAGCGGTTGTGCATCCAATGGCAAGGCGTGATGCCCGCCTTCAGCGCCAAAAGCCGATGTGAACGCCAGGAGCAAGAGGCCTAAAATTGTGACTGAGAAACGCGTCATGGGTGAATGCAGTGAAAGTGAGGCGAAGGGAGATATTCTAGACCCGTAGTCTACCGCAAGATCTATTTGTGAAAATTTTCACAAAGTCGGTTTTAGAAGGAAAAATCCACGTCGAGTCGAGGCTCAAGGACCTCCGACCCGGAATAAATCTCAACCCCCACCGAATTTTGCTATTTCAGAAAACCAAAATTTTCGGCGGGTGAGATAACCATGGCATTTTTCACATGGATCAAGGAGGTGACAGAGGAGAGGAGGGAGATCGACAAATGGGAACTGATGCGGAAGAGATAAGCCGGTTGATTTTTTGCTCGTAGGCAAGCGGTGACAGAGGAGCGACACCGACGACATCCGGGCAGACTCCCGTAGTGGGCCCCAGAGGTGGGCCCCAGAGCATCCGACTACAACATCTGGCTGATTCAAATTTTTTACTTTATTCTCTCCTGCACCATCTCTTGTCGTCTGTTAGAAAAGCATCCGGTTCCGCTCGTAAGCCACCAAGCCTTTTGCCAGATATCACACTTTCGGAGCAAAAACTCCTGTCGAGCATGGGCGCACAAGCTAGAAATAAGCAGGAAGTCAAGCAGTGCCTTGAAAAAAATCGTTTTGTTTCCAGTAGATTTTGTCTTGCCAAAAAGCGGCTGTGTTCGCAAAAACACTTTTGCCATGAACAAAGCAGAACTTATTGAATCCATCCAAAAAGCCCTCGGAGCAGACGCAACCAAGCGTGCCGCTGAACAATCCCTCGACGCAGTCCTTGACTCGATCGCCAAAGGCGTGAAGAAAGACAAAAAAGTCCAGATCATCGGATTTGGTACTTTCGAGGTTAAAAAGCGCGCTGCACGTCTCGGCCGCAATCCGAAGACCGGAGAAGCTCTCAAAATCGCCGCCTCCAAGTCGGTTGGTTTCAAGGCATCCTCCGTTCTTAAAGGAAGCCTCTAATGTCTTGGCGGGCTACCGCCGAACAAAAGATCTTCAAAACCTAAAAAACCTCGGCCGACACAGGCCGAGGTTTTCTTTTTCCTGCCAACCTCAAAGATTGGAAAACCATTCTTGCGACATGAGGGTTGTCGAAGATTCGAAATCGTTCATTCTCTCCATCAGCAAGCCGACATGAAACCACGCATCACCCTCGCCTCCACCCTATTAGCCGATGGCTCACCTCTCGAACTTCAAGAGCACGACAGTCGTCGGTATCTGCTTGTAGAGGGACAGCAGATCTGTGGCCCTAGCACGCGGGCATCCGAGGAAGAGCTCGCCAAACTTGCTGCGGCACCGTTCCGCCCCGCCCGTCAGCCGCGGGTTTGGATGATAGGACTCGGGCTCGGCCACATGTTGAAAGCCATCATGCAAGAGCTGCCGCAGAAACGGGCAGTTTACACCATCGCGGAAAACCGCGGCGAGCTGATCGACTGGAACCGCAAATTTTTTCCTGACACGCCTTTGGATGACCCGCGTGTCGTCATTGAAAACGATCCCGGTGCGAATGCGCTGAATAAACAATCAGGTTGTTTGCATGCGATCCTGATCCATCTCGACTCCGCGCCATTGGCCGGCAAGCAAAGATTTTTCGTTAACGACAAACGCTGGATCGCCGCAACCTATGAGGCACTCCAACCCGGCGGATTGTTGGCCATTGCCTCGACCCGACCTGTGGCAAACTTGACTCGCAACCTCGAGCGAGATGGTTACGAGGTGGTGGAGCATTTTGTTCCTTCATCGCCGATGGCGAAGAAACCCCGTTTCCTGCCGATTTGGTTGGCAAGAAAATCGAGAGGCGTGGCTTGAGTGATTGCCCTTCCTGTATTTTCATTCCGCATTCCCGATCATGACCGCATTGCATTACTTGCTCCCCACCCTTTTCCTTACCGTCGCCGCCACGCAGGCAGGTGAGCTCACTTTGGAGGCGAAGCCCTTCACCGTCAGCCACAGTCTCAAGGCCACCGCTTTACCTGAATCCTTCGTGCCGATCCGTCTGGATGCCAAGGCTTGGACAACGTTTGAAATCGTTTCTATCGCCAATCACGGCAGCGCGGTGAAAAAAGGTGAGCCCTTGATCGTTTTCAAAACCGATGCCGTGGACCGTAAAATTGCCGATTCCGAACAAGCGCTCGTAGGTGCGGAGCTTGGCGTGGTCCAGGCGGAACTGGACCTGGCGACTTTTGAAAAAAACCTTCCCGAGCAGTTGTTGCGCATCGAGCGTGGCGCGAAAATGGCGGCAGAGGAGCTCGCTTATTTTCAAGAAACTCGGCGCAAAGCCTCCGAAGAAACCGCGGATCAAAGCTTGAAGCGCCAACAGCAGTTGCTCGCCTCTTACCAGGAGGAGCTCAAGCAGCTTCTCAAAATGTATGAAGCGGATGAAATCACGGAAGATACCGAGGAGATCATTTTGAAAAAGCAGCATGACTCCGTGGCATCCGCCGAGTTCGCATTGAGAATGGAGACCCTCGATCACAAACGCATGCGAAGCGTGACCCTGCCACGCGAACTGATCACTCTGACTGAAAAAAGCGAGGATGCCGCCCTGCAGCTCTCGAAAGCAAAACAAGATCTGCCGCGTTCGTTAGAATTGAAAAAACTCGAAGTCGAAAAGCAGAAAACCGCCCTGAAACGCCAACGCGATGAACTCGCGGATCTCGAGCAGGATCGCAAACTTTTCGAAATCAAAGCGCCGGCAGATGGTTTGTTCTATTATGGCTCCATCGAAAACGGGACTTGGGTAACGGGTGATATGCCCAAAGTTTTGACCCCAAAAGCCGCTGCTCCCCTTGCCAAAAATCTCGCCTGTTTCATTCCCTCCGCCTCCAAACTGGTGATCGAATCCTTTACGAATCAAGGCGATGCGCAGGCACTGGAAAAAGGCGTGAAAGGCTTCGCCATGCTTTCGGGAAAAAGTGAGGTTCTCATTCCAGTGACGATCGCCAAGTCTTCCCGAATTCCAAATCCCCAGGGAGCCTACTCGGTCACATTCACAGCTGAATGGCCAAAATCCCTCAACCCCGCGCCCGGCCAATCTCTGGATGTGAGCGTCATTTCCTACAGTAACGAAAAAGCCATCGCGGTTCCGAGCAAAGCCATCGAGCTGGGCGTCAAAGGTTGGACCATCGAATTGAAGCTTGCTGACGGTAAAACCGAACGCCGAGTCGTCACCCGCGGCAAGTCCACTGGCGAGCTTACCGAAATCATCGCTGGCGCCGAAGCGGGTCAGGTCGTGATCGTGCCCTAGACCCCTGTGATCATTTGGGTCAGTTTTTTATAGCCCATGGATTCAGCGGTAATACGAAACGGGGCGAGGAACGACTCCGAGTTTTTCGTGATGAAACCCATGGGAAAGCGGGTTGTATGCTCCAACGTAATCGACGCTGCTGTCCGCTTGGATTTTGTTTTCAAGCTTCAGTCCCCAATACACTCCGTTGATCACGAGTCGGCGTAGGCCGGGATTGAGAAAATCTTTGCTGCTGCCCATGGTTGAATGGAGAATGCGGGCTTCGGCTCCGCTGCTGGTTTTCCAGTTTTTTACCCAAACGACAGGAAGCGGTTCTTTTTCCGGATTGTTCGCTCCACCTGGTTCGCGCCCGATCAGCGGCTGACCGTAAACGAGAGCGGTGCAGCCTTCGGGCAGAGAGCCTCCCTCCGGAAAGGTGCGATAGACATCGGTCAGGCCCCAGATGTCTTTCACGCCTCTGAGAACGGGATGATCTTTCATTTCCGGAACAATGTCACCACGGGTCGAATCCGCCTGCCACTCGCCATGATGATTCATGAAAGATCCTCCTAAAATTTGACTCAGAGTCACCTGCTGATCGTTGATCTTGTAGTCGAGAGCGCCTTCAAATCCATGGTTCGATGTGCGCAAGGCGATAACGGGTTTGCCGGAGTCGAAATACTCCACCACGTGCTTCTCCTGCTCCAAAGGCAGACTGATCAGGCGGGTGAAGAGAATCAATAGGTCCGCCTTTGCGAGTTGCTCCAGTCCGGGGATGTTGTGCTTTCTGTATGTGCTTGGATCTTTCCGGTTCGGCGTCGGTAGGGTGGGATCGACCATGCCATCGGCGTTCACGCTGAACAGCACGGTGGTGTCAAAACCATGGCGCTCAGCAAGGATGCGCGCGAGCATCGGTATCGCTTGTTCACTGCGGTATTCTTGATCGGCGGCGATCAGGACGATATGCTTGCCCTTTCCGGGACCCTTTCCGCCCTGATAACTGAGCCACTGTGGATTTTCCGTTGATTCTGCCATGGTTTTCGTAACGCAGAAAAAGACACCAGACAGGCCAGCGAGTAAACCGAAGAGAGATTTGAATTTCATGTTGGATGAATGGTTAACGGTTTATTGATTTGATCGCAAGGTTCAGAACATTGAATAATTGGCAAAAAAAAATCCGTATCCTCCCCGCATCGCACCCGCCATCTGTCATGAAACCACTCACTCACTTCTATCTCGCCCTTTTCACCGCAGGCTCTTTGTTGGCTTTTTCTGGAATTTTGTCCGCAGCAGACCGCAAGGCAGATGTGGTGGTCTATGGTGATGCCTCAGGCGGTGTGACTGCCGCGGTGCAGGCGGCACGGATGGGCAAGAGCGTGATTCTGGTGTCCCAATACGGTCACCTCGGTGGCATGACCAGCAGTGGTCTGGGTTGGTCGGATATTGGAAACGACGCGATTCTCGGCGGGCTTTCGCGGGATTTTTACCACAAGGCCTACCTGCATTATCAAAAAGACAATTCCTGGAACCTCGAGAAAATCGATACTTTTCCCAAGATGGCCCAAGGCACATTGGCGTTTAATCCGGAGAATCAACTCGCATCCGTGTTTGAACCGAAAATCGCGGAGGATATTTTCGATGCAATGATCAAAGAGGCTGGTGTGAAAATCATCAAGGGGCGGCTGGATTTGAAAAAGGGCGTGATGATGAAAGAAAAACGGATTTCAAAAATCGTGCTCGAAGGTGGCGACAGCATTGAAGGCAACATGTTTATCGACGCCTCCTACGAAGGAGATCTGCTCCCGCTTGCGGGGGTTTCCTTTATGATCGGACGCGAGGCGAATGCCGAATTTGGTGAAACTGGCAACGGGATCGAGGGCGTGGCGAAGAAGAATCAGTTGCCGAACGGAATTGATCCCTATCGCGTGAAGGGCGATCCAAACAGCGGGTTAATCGCCGGAGTGAATCCCGACATGGGCGGTAACAAGGGAGATGCGGATGACAAGCTTCAGGCCTATTGCTACCGCATGGTTCTGACAGATATTTCCGAAAACCGAATCATGATCGAAAAGCCGAAAAGCTATGATGAGACAGATTTTGAAATTTTGTTCCGCGCGATTGAGGCGGGACAGAAAAACGGGTTTTTCAAAACCACCATGGTACCGAACCGGAAATCCGATTCTAACAACACCGGTGGAATTTCATGCGACCTGATTGGCGGAAACTATGGCAAAGATTGGAACTGGGCGACCCTGAGTCATGCCGAACGCGAAGTCTTGGCGGCGAAACATCGCGACTACCAGCTCGGCTTGGTATGGACGTTACAAAACCACCCGCGTGTGCCTGAGAGCATTCGCACCGCACATGCGCGATGGGGTCTGGCGAAAGATGAATTTCCGGATAATGGTCACTGGCCTTATAACATCTATGTCCGTGAAGCGCGGCGCATGAAGTCGGATCTAGTGATGACGGAGGCCCACTGCAAAAACAAAATAGCGGTGGAGGATCCGGTGGGCATGGGCGCCTACACGCTCGACTCCCACAACACCCAACGTTTCGTTCATGAAGGAAGCGTCAAAAACGAGGGCGATATCCAAGTTTCACTGGGCGGCAAGCCTTACGGAATTTCCTATCGTTCCATCGTTCCGAAAGTTGGTGAATGCGAAAACCTTCTGGTTCCTTGGGCGCTTTCCTCCACGCATATCGCCTTCGGCTCCATTCGCATGGAGCCGGTCTTCATGGTGCTTGGGCAGAGTGCCGGAACCGCAGCTTGCCTAGCAATCGACGGACTAACTTCCGTTCAAAAAGTCTCTTACGAAAAACTACGCGCGCGACTCATCGCGGACGGTCAGAAGCTGAAGTAAGATTGCGGATGGATGGACCGCGTGACTCCAGCGTGCCCCGATGGAGTCGGTGGTCGCGCCCCGATGGAGTCGGTGGTCGCGCCCTTTCATCCTGCGCGAGTGGACTCGCGCGGTCCAAAAATTCAACCATTCATCATTGCCTCGACATCTTCGATCTCGCGCACAATGTCCGATGAGAGATGTTCGTAACCCGTCTCGGTGATTGCGACATTGTCCTCGATGCGGAAGCCGATGTTTCGGTCTTCCATGTAAATGCCCACATCAATCGTGAACACCATCCCCGGCGCGATCGGTTGTCCGGGCGGACCGACATCGTGCACGTCCAATCCGATATGGTGCGTGCCCTTGTGCCAGTAGTATTTGCTCACGTCCTCATCCTCACCCAAATATCCGGCGGCAACCAGTTCCTCGCGAATTCGTCGGCGCGAATAAGCCTCAATCTCTTCAAAGGAAACCATCCCCGGAGCCAATAGGCCCATCAGTTCCTTGTTCACTTTGAGTGCGATCGAATACACTTTTTTTTGCTCAGGTGTGAACTTGCCGTTCACGGGAAAAGGGCGGGAAATATCGCTGACATATTCGTTTTTCCTGGCTCCAACATCCGTGAGAATCAAATCGCCATCCTGCAAAATCCCCATCGGCTCCTCGTAATGGATGTAGAAATTGTTCCGCCCTCCAGAAACGATGTTGGCGAAGGCTGGCTCGCGCACTCCCGCATCAGCAAGAACCTTGTTAAAAACCCCTTCAAGCTGGTATTCATACATGCCTGATTTCACCTGTTTCATCATCGCGTGAATTCCATCGCGCGTGACAGCCAATGCCTCTCGGATTTTCGCGATTTCATCGGCATCCTTGATCGTGCGCGCTTCACAGATCAACGGATAAGCGTTCTTTAAAGTTAGGGCGGGATGAGCGGACAGAACCGATTCACTGTGTTTGTTTTGCGGAGCATCCTTGCGTCCATCATCATACTTGTCAAAATCGTACCAAAGAGCCGTAAGGGATCCGGACTTCAAAAGATCGCCAAGCACTTGATCGAATGTTCCTAGGTCCGCGATCTTTTTGATGCCGGAGTATTCTGATGCTTCTTCATGCGAAATGCGATAACCGTTCCAGCGCTCCGCCATAGGACTCTTTTCATGAATAAAAAGGGTTTCCTCAACGACTCCGCCGCGGTTTGCGGCGAGGAAGACACTGTCCACCTGAAGTATGCCGGTCAGATAGTAAAAATTCCTGTTGGCGAAGAAGGGATAGGTCGCATCGGCCGTCTTTCTGGGAGCTGAGCCCGCAAACAAAATCAGGGCCTCTCCTTCACTCAAATTTTTGTAAAACCGCTTTCTGCGGAGTTGGTGTGAACCGTTCATGCGCTGACGCTATTTTTTTGAACGTATTCGTAAACATTAAAGCTAATGTTTAGGTAATCAAATCGCTAACTTTGGGTAACAGAACCATAAATCACTGAAATGAGCTGATTGACTTCGTGGGCTTCAGGGTGACCTCCTTGATGGTGAATCCCCAAAATTCAAGCTCCGCAAACTTCCCATCTACTCTTTTCCAGTCTTGGCGATTTTCAAGCGGGCCAAACGAGGCAGGTCAGCCAGCCCTTGGCTTATGCAGATGTGAGGTTGACGGCGATCGTGTCGTCGGCTCAGCATTAGCAAGATGAATAAACCCAATGATGAATCGACAGTCCAAGATCCACCAAAAACCATTAAAGGGATCATCAGACAATTGGGGCCGGGATTGATCATCGCCGGCTCGATTGTGGGATCGGGAGAGCTGATCGCCACGACAGCGGTTGGGGCGGAGGCTGGATTCGTGCTTTTGTGGCTGATCATCATAGGCTGTTTGATCAAGGTTTTCGTTCAAATTGAGTTCGGGCGTTTCACGATCACCAGCGGCCGCACGACGCTTGATGGTCTGAACCAGGTTCCCGGTCCGCGTGCTCGGGTGAATTGGTTGTGTTGGTTTTGGTTGGTTTTCATCGTGGTCGCACTGATTCAGTTGGGGGGTATCATCGGTGGCGTCGGTCAGGCGATGGCGATCCAGCTGCCGCTCACCGAGGCTGGCAAGGAAATGAATATCCGTGAGGACGCGGCAATTCAGGTCAGGGTCGCGGATAAAATCATCGAGCGCTTTGAAGGGGACGCGCACATGGCGATGAGCCTTGAAAAAGTCGCTGCGCAGCGCGATGCCGCGCAGGAGGAGCTTACCAAATGGTCCGGAAAAGCGGAGGCTATTTCCAACGATCCGATGATATGGGCAACCCTTGTAACCTTGGTTTCGATCGTGCTGTTGGTGGTTGGGCGCTACCGACTCATTCAGAACGTTTCGACCTTCCTAGTCGCATCGTTCACGTTGGTGACTTTGGTTAATTTGTTCTATCTGCAAGCCCTTCCGGAGTGGCGTATTTCATGGGCGGAGTTGGCAGAAGGATTGAGTTTTCACATTCCCGAAGGCAAAGGTTTGTATGTGGCCTTGGCGGCATTTGGAATCATCGGGGTCGGTGCGACAGAGTTGATACAATATCCCTACTGGTGTTTGGAAAAAGGATACGCAAAGTGGACAGGACCGCGTGATGACTCGCCGGAATGGGAGTCGCGCGCGAAGGGCTGGATACGCGTGCTGCGCTGGGACGCGTGGTGCTCGATGATCGTTTACACATTTGCGACACTCGGATTCTATCTGTTAGGTGCGGCGATTCTCGGGCGCACCGGGCTGAACCCGGGAGGCGAGCAGATGATACGGACTTTGGGTCAAATGTATGTTCCCGTTTTTGGTGAAGCTGCCGAGATCATATTTTTGTTCGGAGCGTTTGCGGTGTTGTATTCGACCTTCTTCGTAGCGACGGCAAGTCATGCGCGGGTTTGTGCGGACGCCTTGCGCGTTTTCGGTGTCACGTCCGGAGATGAGAAGGTCTATCGCTGGTGGGTGCGGTTGTTCTGCATCTGCTTGCCGCTGTTGTTCTTGGCAAGCTATGCGTTTTTCAAGGCGCCGGAACAATTGGTTTTCGCGGGAGGCTTCATGGGAGCGCTGATCTTGCCCATGCTCGGTGTGGCGGCATTGTATTTCCGCTACCGTTGCTGTGATGCGAGACTCACTCCGAGCAAACTCTGGGACATCGGCTTGTGGGTCAGCGTCGCGGGATTGTTCATTGCTGGCGGCTATGCAATCTATACCAAGATCGTTTAGTTCCAGCGGTCATTTCATCGAAATGACCCTACCAATCAAACGGTAGGGTCGTTTTGATAAAACGACCGCCATCTTGTGTGCCTATCTCACTTCACCGTCGGAATGGCGTAGAATTTCTCCGCATTGCGATGAAACAATTTCTCGCACACTTCGGCGCCTTTGGGCTCGAAGTATGAGCGGGTCAGCGCCAGCACCGAAGCATAGTCGCCTGTGGTTTCGGTCACTGGCCAGTCGCTACCATAGACCAAGCGATCTTCACCAAAGCATTCGAACGCAAGATCGAGGACAGGCTTGTAGAACGAAAGTTCTTTAGGTGCCGGTTGTTTCGCAACCCGGCCATAGAGTGCGGAAACTTTGCAATAAACATTTGGCGCTTTCGCAATCGAACGGAAGTCTTCGATCCAGTCGGAAGCAAGAGGCTCGGCACTGAGTTGGACGCCACCAAAGTGGTCGATGATGATGCGCAATTTCGGGACTTTGCGAGCGATGGCTTCGGCTTCTTTCAGTTTGTAGCCACCAAGTAGGATATCCACGCTTTTGCCTGCAGCGGCGGTTAGCTTGAGATCGCGGTAGAAAGCGTCATCCAGTCCGTTCTTGGGACGTCCTGAAATGCGATACCCAAGATAACGCGGGTCTTGGCAAAGTTTGTCGAAGAGCGGCTTGAATTCATCTGTGCCGATGACCAAGGAGAGATTTCCGACCACGCCCCGATAGAGTTTTTTATGATGCATAGTGACATCGAGATTCCACTGATTATCCGGAATGCTCTGGCCTGCTTGCACCAACACCACGCCGTCCACACCATTAGCTTTGGCGATGGGTTCGTGAACCGATGGGAGGTGATCGGCATAAAGCACTTTGTCATCTTTTTTGATCCAGCCGATTCCATCCGGCCGCTCCAGAGAGTAGAGGTGCACGTGACAATCGATGACCTTCGTGGTTTTCGCTTTTCCCAAAGCCTCGTTCACTTTTGCGATCACCTGCGCGGCAAGTTTGTTAGAGCCCTGTTGCGTGAAATGGACATCGCCCTTGCCCGTAAAAAGATCCCCAGAAAAAGCGGCGCTGGTGGCATGGAGATCGTTGATCGTCACCCCGTGCTTTTCCATGATGCGTTCCGCAGCGCCGTTGTATTTGATCTCATCGCCAACAAAGCGCCCCACCTCTCCATCGGGAACCAAGGTCGTGTTCGCCCATATCAGTTTTGCTCCGGTTTTTTGGAGACGCTCCACCAACTGCTCCAGATTCTTTTCGTAATCCGGAATAGGCACCGATTGGGCCCCTTTGACCTTGTCACGATTGCCCTTCTCTTTTGATTCCGGATGACGATAGCAAAGATCATGAAGGCCCCAGTTGAAATGGATTACGTCCCATTTCGTATCGCCCAACCATGTTTCGATATTTGCGATTCCCGCGCGGGTGTCGCCGCAATTGGCTTTTGGACGGACGACATTGGCAACGCCTTCCAGGCCTTTTCTAACAGATAAGGTGTAACCGATGGAAATCGAATCTCCTAGGATCAGCACATTCGGAAGTTTTGCCTCTATGTCTGCATTCGATCTCAATCCTTCCTTGTCTTGCTCGGGAGTGAAAAATTCTTTCTCCGCTGGCTTGGCCGAAGAATCGGAAGGCGCCGCAAAGCAGAACGGAGCGAACAATAAAACAGCTAAAAGAAGGGTCTTTTTCATGGAGGTTTTTTGGATGAGAAGAAGTTGCGTTTTTGAGATCCCCATTATTTAGGGATTTCATTAACTGTATAGAAAGCGAAGGAATGGACCAAAGTGCCGCCTTCAAGATCGTGGATCGCGTCGAGATTGAACTCATGGATGTGACCCGGGGTGATTTTGTCGAGCGTGATGGTCGCGCTCAGACCGTCTTTTGCAACCACGACTTTCGTGGTTTTGACCGAGGTCTGTTCCACCTCCGGCCCACCGTAACCTTGGTGGTAGGGATAAGTGAAAGAGGAAACGCGGTAATTTGCGGGAGCGGCTGCGGTTTGGGGATCCACCGGCTTGGTGAACGCAATCCTGAAGCCGGTAGAGGTGATATTGATACGCTTGATTTCAAAGGGAGTTTTCCCAGTCCATTCCAAGCGTTCGAGCGCATAGGGTTTTAGCCCGCGAACCGGCCAGCCGCGGTTGGTTCCACCGGAGATCAAACGTCCCTGCGGTGTGAAATGCACATTGAGCAAGCCGGTGGAAAGTTCTTCACGAAACGGGTAACACGCGCCTTGCCAGACACCGTTGATCTGCTCGGTGGTCGCTCGAACAATGAGAGACTGCGTGTAATCCCCAAGGAAGATTTGGTTTTCAAACGGACCGAATTTCCCGCCTGTCCGATCTATGACAAATCCGCTCAGCGAACGACCCATGCGGATGTAGGGAAAAACAACGGCATAGGGATCGAGCTGAGGGATGCGCTTACTTTCTGTTAGAACTTTGGATCCTGAAACCGGCATGACGGGTGCCTTTCCCATATTTGGCGCGTATTCATACCAGTTGTAACTGATCGGGTGCCCCATGAAGCCGCCTTCCTTGACGAATTTCAGACTGCATGCGCAATTCCAAGGACCTTGGCTTTCCATATAAAACAAAGCGCCTTGTTCATTGTATCCGATGCCGCCCGGGCTGCGGGCACCGCTGGCAATCGGAATCGATTTGCCCTGTGGAGTGACTTTGAAAATCCAGCCACGGAACAATTCTTGGGAGTGGTAGGAACTCGAAAGTCCGAGCGCAACGTAGAGATTCCCTTTCGGATCAAACTTCGATCCGAAGGCGTATTCGTGATAGGTTCCGTAGCCCCATGCGTCCGAAACAACATCGTAGCGATCTGCGATGCCGTCCTTGTTTGTATCGCTGATTTTCGTGAGCTCGGCACTTTGCGTGACAAAAAGCGCATTATCCTTCCAATCGAGCCCGAAGATTTCATCGAGGCCGGTGGCGAAGAGATGGTATTGGGGTTCGGGATTTGCGGCATCGGTTCCGGAAATGAAAAACACATCTCCGTGACGCGTGCCGACGGCAATCCGACCATCGGGCAAATCGCAAAAAGCGCCGGCTTCAATGGTGAGGTGTTTGGGGATGGGCATATCGACCAAACGATAATATTCCCGCTCTCGGACAGCAGTGCCCCAGCGTTCACCGACTTCTTCGGCATGTAGGGCAAAAGGTGCGAGTGCGCAGACTGCAGCAGTGAGAGATTTAGCGACTGAGTGCATAATCGAGAGTTTGGGTGGAGGTTCCGGCTGGCAGGTCGAGTTTGAGAATGAGCTCATTACCCGAGGTTGACTTGCGAAGATCGATCGTACTTTTGGCGGACGACTCACCCAGATCGATTTTAAGTTGGTTGGTTTTGTATGAATTCGCTGAAACGGCTTCAATATTTCCAGCCAATGCTCGGAAGTAGAGCGTGGTAGCTTTGGGGCTCGTGAAACTCAATGTGCGGCGCAAGGCGGTTGGCGCTTTTCCGCCCGTGGTGACCGCCGTATCCGTGATCGACACCTCTCCGCAGAGATAACGGAACGTCGGGACGCCTTTTTCACCCATCGAATATCCTTTAAACGCATACCCGTGTTGGGACGGATACGTCGGGTCAGGATTGACAGGTTTTTCTTTGGTACGCTGAGGCTTGAGTGGCCATACTTCCGGAAGATCTGTTAGAAATGCGACGTCCTGCGCAAGTCGAACGGAGGGCGAAGCGGGAATGAAATTTCCAGAGCCTTGCCCTCGCCAGCCGGCGGTCACAAATTTTCCGGACCAGATAGCGGAGAAGGCTCCGGTCTGGGCGTTGAATGCGTAGTTCAAGCCACCCGGATAACCCACAGCGATGCCGCGGTAACCGGCAACCTCACTGCGACCACGATACGTTCGCGTTTCATCCGTGACGATGAGCTCCGGATCTTCCGCTTTCAAACCCGATGGATCACGGGCCGAGCGACCGAGCGAGAAATTGAACCACAGAGCACGGATCTGATCGTCGGTGTTTCCATGGAGAATCTCCGTCTGCAGGGCTTTGCCTTCCGGCCAGAACGAGGGCATGATGATGCCTGGGCGAAACTTCGCAGGGTTTTTCAGAAATTGATCAAACCATGCGGGTTGCAGGCGTTGATAGGATGTCATAAGATCAAGCCCCTTCATGCCGGGAGATTCCTTGCCGTTGTAGTTATGGCAGGCGATGCAGTTGAGGCCTTTATCCCCCAGCAACATGAGCGCTCCATCCTTCATCTCCGGCTCAGACGCCTTTTCGAGCGGCTTGAATTCGAGCGGTGGCAACCGATCGGCTTCGCCAAAAAGCTCAGCCAAGCCATCGAGTGCGACGTTTCCATACTGTGGCATGCGCGTGGTCATGTAAGGACGAACGGTCTCGCCTTCATGGAGAACTTTATTCAGCCACCCAGGCTGAAGTTTCGCGCCGATGAGCGTGAGCTCAGGTGGAATTCTGGCTTGGTTACCGAGTGCTTCTTCGGTGGAGTGGAAATAACGATCAAGCTCCGGTTTGACACCACCAAAATCATCGCGCTGATGGCAGGCGATGCAGTTGAGTTGGGTCAGGCGTAAGTGGATCGCCTCCGCAGGCGTGAGTGCTTTCGGCTGATCTGTTAGAGCGCTGCGGATCGCGGATCTTTGCTCATCACTGAGGCTGTAGTCCGGCGCTTTCCCGGGAGTTGGAGAGAGGCATCCGGCAGCAAGATTGAGTTTCGGAGTCCATGCCGGGGCGGATGGGTGTGCTGGCTTGGGATCAGCATCGACGTTGTGGCATGAGCTGCATTTCATTTCCGTGAACGCTTTTTTCCCTGCGGCGATTGCCTCGGCCGAAGAGGCTTGCACTTTCCGGTCATCCATTTCGGATCCGATCAGAAACGCTGCCAGCAGTTCCGATTCGCGGGTGGTCAAACGCATGTCCGGCATCCGACCATCCGGTCTGAATTTGAGCGGCTCACGCAGAAACTCCGCAAGTCCGGCGGCATGATATTTCGAGCCGACATGATCCAAGCCAATGGTTCGGGCCGCAGGTTGCGCCTCCTCGCTGCCGTCCCTTGGGCTATGGCAGGCGATGCATCCGACTTCATGAAAAAGTTTTTGACCTTCTTCGGCTTCAACTTTTCCCACGGCTATTGGCTTTGGAGGCTCGGACTCCAAAGAGAGCAAATACGCACTCAGCGAGGCGGCGATTTTTTCCTGCTTATCGGCAGAGAGGCCACCAAAGACATTCGGCATCGCCGTGCTCGGGTCGTGAGCTGCGGGATTGAGGATAAATTTTTTCAGGAAATCCGGCTTCATTCGTGAACCCACACCGCGGAGATCCGGTCCTGCCGCCGAAGCTGGGGCGATGCCGTCATGGCAGGAGGCGCAACGCAGCTCCGTCATCAGCAGCGTGCCTTTCTGACTCTCATTGAGCGGATGTTTTTGATAGAGCCCCGGAATGACCGGCGCGGCTTGAAGTGGAATGGCTACCATGCAAGCCGCGGCCACACTCAGGCAGGAAATGACGGCCGATATGGATTGGGACAGATCACGCACGTGGTGAATATACCGCTGGATTTCCATCGGTCGAGCCAGATCAGGACTTTGATTATTCAGAAAGTTGGCATCATTTCGTGTGCCGAGTGGACATGACTCGCTCAAGTCACCTTGCGGTTTTGCTCGCGAAT
Organism: Prosthecobacter debontii; assembly: GCA_945873125.1. Taxonomy (GTDB): domain Bacteria; phylum Verrucomicrobiota; class Verrucomicrobiia; order Verrucomicrobiales; family Akkermansiaceae; genus Luteolibacter. Next base: position 7,427 of record CAMCBV010000003.1, on the reverse strand, counting down.
GAGACGCGCGGAAAGGAGACAGCAACCTAAAACCACCAAAAGAAGAATGGCACCACAGAATTTCATGGTTTCGATTTGACCGGGTGGAGAAATGGCATCGTCATGGATCCTCAATCGATCAGCGGCGGAAGCCTTCTCCGGATCGCTAGAGTTAAACGAAAAGATCTCGTAAAACGGAATGGGTTTCTCAAGAGCGAGAAAGACGTGCCGGGGTTCTTTGTTACGGTAGTCGTTACGAAAGGTTTCCGCCTCGCGGACAAGAAGTTCGATACGGTTGTTTACGAACCAATCATATGTCGGGCGGACATCATCGCCTTTTGGCCAGACTTTCATGGTAGAGACTTCAATGGGAGTTCCCGTATGGGTGATGCGGCGGATTCTGGAGACCAACGCTTTCGCTTCTCTGGAATCCCTTGCCCCAGATGCCAAAAGCCGGCGCAGACCTTCTTTGACCATTTCCAATTTTTCGATCTGGGCCGGCGTGGGCTCCTCTTTCAGTTTACGGAAGTGATCAATTTTTCGCTGTAAGCGGATACGCTCGATTTCGAAAGGGTTGCGGGTCGCCTGTCCGATGAGCATGCCCTCGTATGCATAGCGAAGGGGCATGATGATCGCAGGCACGGGAACTCCTCCATTCTCGCGTTCGATTTTCACATTTTCAAACAAGCCGCGGTTCATTTCCTTGAAAGGAACCAACGCACCCGCAAGCAGCATTTGGGGAACGAGGAGGAGGGGAACGGCGGTAAGGGCGGCGCGCTCGGTACGCACGAGAGATGAAACCAATAGCGCCATCGCTGTGCCGGTCAGCGCGGTCAGAGTCATCCAAATCCAATGATAGAGCAATACGCCTTCGATTTCGAGGAAATGGTTGCCGACAATCAGGTAAAAGAAACATTGCGTGGCAGCGACGATACCGAGGGCGAGGAATTTTGAAGCGACGTAGGACAGTCCGCCGGGATGGCAGTTGCGTTCGCGACGCAGCACTGCCCGATCACGCAGGATTTCCGTGGCGGAATTGGTCAATCCAAGGAACATCGCCACGGTAACACTGAGAAAAAGATACGCGGGAATGTGAAGCGCTGTGGAAAAATCGTAAGGACCGGAGGGCGAGGAGCGCAAGGTATTGGCAATCAACGCGGCGAGAATAGGAGCCTCCAAAAACGTGCTGTAAAGCGTACCGCGGTTACGCAGTTTGGATAAAAGAGAACGTTGAAAATGCGTGATGAATACCCGCAATACCGCACGCCAGCGGCGGGGGGGAGTCGGCGGAACCGGCAACCGCTCTTGGGAGCGCAACTCACCCAAATGCATGGGCAAGGCGGTATCGCGTTGCAGAGAAGTGATGAGCGACAAACTCTCAAATCGTTCCTGCCAGTAGTTTGAAGAAAAACGCCGCGCCGCGCCGGTATTTGCCGCATCACCGATCGCGCTAAGTGGCGTTTCCAAAATGTCGAAAACAAAGTCCGCGCCGAGTTCCGCGTTGGCAGCCATTAAGGGATGGGAAATTCCGTGTTCCGCGCAGGCATCCCGAAAATACGCGACCATTTGAGAAGGCGTGCCAAAGAAGGCTACCTTTCCGCCTTCATCTAACAGAAGCACCTTGTCAAACAAGCGTAGCACACTGGCACCGGGACGGTGGAGGGAAGCGATGACGATTTTCTCTCTTGCAAGCGCGCGAAGCGTCTCTGCGACGTGCTCGGAATCTTTTGAAGACAAACCGGAGATGGGCTCGTCGAAAAGGAACAGCTCCGCGCGGCTGCCGAGATCGAGCCCGAGATTGAGTCGGCTGCGCTCGCCTCCGGAAATGGTTTTCTCTCCCGGAGAACCGACCCTGCGATGGGCGATTCCCTGCAGACCAAGTTCCGCCAATACGCTATCGACACGCCGACCATGCTCGGCTCTCGCCAGCCCAGGACGGCGGATCGCCAAAGCATGGCGCAAGTGCTCACGAACCGTGAGCTGCGGGTTGAGCGCTTCCTCTTGCGGCATGTGCGCAACAAACGGAACCAAACTCTCACGGTGATCGTAGAGAGAAAGACCGTTGAGTTTAACCTTGCCACGGGTCGGCCTGCGTTGACCGGAAAGAGCGGTGAGCAAAGTACTTTTGCCGCTGCCGCTGGGACCGATGATACAGAGCATTTCGCCGCGCTGGACGGAGAAGTTGATTTCATCAAGCGCCCGAAAATCATTTCCAAAATCATACACCAAGCCCTCAACATCGAGTGATTCTATCTGGGTTCTCTCTTCGTCGAGAAAACCCTCGGAAATGCGGCAGCGGACGGCTTGGCTGCCGGAGAGCCGGATCAGGGATCCATCACGCAAGCTGGCAAATTGCCGAACCGGAAAACCATCCACCAACACCGGACCGTTGGCCTCGCGTATTTCAAGTTCTCCCTTTGTTCCATCGTCATCGAAACGAATGAAAAGCACCGTGCGGGGGGCGAGTTTGCCGCCAAGTAAAAGATCTCCGCGACTCAAAGCCGTGGCATCGTTGGAAACGAGATATTCCTGACGCTCCGCGACCAATCGAAACCGCCTGCCGGATTGCAGCGCACGTTTCCGCAGATCATTCACTGTCAGGCTGTATCCCGATGTGCTGCCAATCCGCTCATGATAATGGCAACGGACGATTCTCCCTTTCGCCAGAGCGCCATAACTACCAACCTTTAGCTTCGTTTCGGCAAGTATCTCGACCTCCGCCTCCAACCCAAAGCGCACGCAGATTTCACTGGCGCGCGATCGCGTTCGCTCGGCAATGATGCCACCCTCGCCGGCGGCGAGGTATATCGCCGGGCGAGTTTCCATTTTGCCGGTATCGAGAAAAAACCGCAGGCCATCGTATCCAATCGTCCAGCCCGGAATGGCCAATTCCAAGCGGTCACGCACCCGCAGGAAAGCTCTAGGCGGCACCGATTTTCCGCGAACCCAGAGATCTTTGGCACCGGTATTGCGCAGCAAAATGAGACTGTCCACACGGTAGAGACGGAATTCATGATCCACCGCCGCCTGGGGCAACACGACATCCGCGTTCTTCCCACCAAAAATAAGACGTTCAAACGGCAGGGGTTCATCACTCTTGGGCGTATCATCCGTCGCATGCATTTCCCGCAAAATCGCGGAACCCACTTCCGGCCTACCTAACCTGCGCATGAAAACCTCATAACTCGCGCGACTCCGTTCCGAGCGCCCGGACGCATCCACCAAAGTGAAAAGTTGCAAGCCGATGGCAACGATCTCGGTTTCATCAAAACTTTTACGCAACTCGCTGGCGAGGCTTTGCAGGGGTATCGGGCTTCGAACCGCGCGCCTCAAGCGTCGCGCCAACCAGGCATGATCCACATCCGGAAATGCGCTGCGCAACATGTCGAGAATGAGATCCGCTTCAACCGTATTGAGCACATCATCCAGTGTGGCGAAAGCGGCAAACGCATCCACCAACGCACCCACATGACTTTCGGAACGTTTTGCCAACCCACGGGATCTGCCAGCTGCGCGCACCCAAGAGAGAATCCCTTGGCCGCGGACACGCCCTGAGGGCTCCGCTGTCTGCGGGTTGGGTTTCTCTTCGTCGTCATTCCGATCGTCATCCATGTCCTGACGCATTTCCTCTTATCAGCGGCGGCTTGGCAATACGCTTTCTCAGGATGTGATTCCTCATTTTGAAATTTGAAATTTGTGATTTGAAACTTCAACATCCCGGTTGTGTCCAAGATCCTCATTCTTTTCATCAGATTTTATCAGCTCGGCATCTCGCCATGGCTGAGATTTTTGAGCGGGGGTAACGGTGTGTGCCGGCACGATCCAACATGCAGCCATTACGGTATTGAGGCGCTAAAGGCACACGGACCGCTCAAAGGCTCCTGGTTAACCTTACGCCGATTGCTGCGCTGCCATCCTTGGGGAACGCAGGGTTACGATCCCGTTCCAGAGAAAAAGCCTTAGGTCCGCGATTCTCAAGCCCGCTTGACCAATCCCCATTCGCTATTCAGTCTCAGTTTGTTCATTCTAGAAATCTCATCAATTCATGTCTTCTCCCAACCAAAACCCCGAGCAGAAAGCTCGCGATCAGATCGACGCGCAGCTCCGCGCTTCCGGTTGGTCGGTGCAGGATAAAGGGCTATTTAATCCTAATGCTGGCGAAGGCCAAGCGGTGAGAGAATACACCACCGACTCTGGACCTGCCGACTATGTTTTATTCGTTGATCGTAATGCGGTCGGCGTGATCGAAGCAAAAAAGGAAACGCTCGGTCATAATATCACCACAGCCGAAGATCAAACCAAAGACTACTCGGAAGCCAAACTCAAATGGGTGCAGAACACAGGCGTTCCGCTACCTTTTCTCTATGAAGCTACTGGCGTTCTCACCCGCTTCACCGACCAGCGTGACCCGAAACCACGATCCCGCGAAGTCTTCTCCTTTCATCGTCCGGAAACCCTGCGTGAATATCTCACTCACGAGAAACCTCTGCGTTCGCGCCTGTTGGATCTTCCTGCTCTCGATCCAACTGATTTGCGTGAATGCCAGATCACAGCGATCACCGAGTTAGATAAATCACTCAAGCTCGCGAAGCCCCGTGCTCTTATCCAAATGGCAACGGGGGCAGGGAAAACCTTCACCGCCATCACTTCGATCTATCGCTTGCTCAAGCATGCGAAAGCGAAACGCATCCTCTTCCTTGTCGATACGCGAAATCTCGGTGAGCAGGCCGAGCAGGAGTTTCTTGCCTACCAGCCGTCCGATGACAACCGCAAGTTCACCGAACTCTATACCGTCCAGCGCCTCAACTCCTCCCACGTCCCCAAAGATGCGGAGGTCTGCATCTCCACGATTCAGCGAATGTATTCCATTCTCCAAGGCAAGGAGCTCGACCCATCCGCCGAGGACGAAAACCCCGGTGAGAGAAAAACCACACGCAAAGAACCCTTTCCCGTCAGCTACAACGAAAAAGTTCCCATCGAACATTTCGATCTCATCATCATCGATGAATGCCACCGCTCGATCTACAACCTCTGGCGGCAAGTGCTCGATTACTTTGATGCCTTTCTCGTCGGCCTCACCGCTACGCCAGATGCTCGCACTTACGCTTTCTTCAACCAAAACGTCGTCTCCGAATACACCCATGAAGATGCGGTGGCCGATGGCGTGAACGTCCAGGGTGAAATCTACATCATCGAAACCGAAGTCACTCAAGGAGGCGGCACCGTGCTCAAAGGTCTGGTCGAGAAACGAGAAAAACTCACCCGCGCCAAACGCTGGGAAACGCTGGACGAGGACGAAACTTATTCTAACAAAGCTCTAGACCGGGATATCGTAAACCACTCTCAGATCCGCACGGTCATCCAAACCTTCCGCAAAAAACTTCCCGAAATTTTCCCCGACCGAACCAGCAGCGATGGTGAATACGAAGTCCCTAAAACTCTCGTCTTTGCCAAGACCGACTCACATGCCGACGACATCATCCAGATCATCCGCGAAGAGTTCGGAGAGGAAAACGCCTTCTGCAAAAAAGTCACCTACAAGAACGAGGAAGATCCAAAATCCGTTCTCCAACAATTCCGCAACGAATACCACCCGCGCATTGCCGTCACCGTGGATATGATCGCCACCGGCACCGATGTGAAACCGCTCGAATGCCTGCTCTTCATGCGCGATGTGAAATCCCGTGGCTACTTCGAGCAGATGAAAGGACGAGGCACCCGCACGCTCGATCACGATGCTTTGCGCAAAGCCTCACCTTCCGCGAAGACCGCGAAAACTCACTACGTCATCGTCGATGCGATTGGTGTCACCAAATCCCTCAAAACCGCCAGCCGTCCGCCCATCACCAAACCCTCTGTGCCTTTTAAAGATCTCGCCATGGAGGTTGTGATGGGAGCGACAGATGCCGATACCATTTCCTCTCTCGCCGGACGTCTCGCCCGCATCGAGCGCATGCTGACGGACGATCAGAAAAATGCCGTTGCGGAAAAACTCGGCGGCACTTCCATCAGCAAGCTGATCAAAGATCTCTTTCACTCCATCGATGGAGAAGCGATTGAAGAAAAAGCGCTCGCGCTTACTGGTCAACAACCCGGCACCGAACCCGGAGACTCCGCTCGAGAAAAAGCCCAGCAACAACTCGTGAAAGCTGCCGCCGCTCCACTTAACGGAGCCGCGGTAAACCTCATCGTCGAGACCTGTACCGCGAATCTCCAGACCATTGATCTGGATACCCAGGACAAACTCGTCCGCGCCGAGTGGGATGCCGATGCCCGCGAACGCTCCGCTGCTTTCGTTTCCGAATTCGAAACGTTCTGCCGCGAACATCAGGACAAGCTCGATGCCCTAACCATTTTCTATCAGCAACCCCAACGCCGTAAGGAAGTCACCCTCGCACAGATCAAAGACGTACTCGCCATTCTCAAGCAAGACGCACCGCGCCTCGCTCCACTCCGGGTTTGGGAAGCCTATGTTCAGCTCGATTCCCTACCGGAAAACGCCAAGCCACTCACCGAACTAACAGCCCTTGTCGCTCTCATCCGCCGCGCATGCGGACTCGATACCTCCCTCAGTCCTTTCGACGCCACCGTCCGCCGCAACTACCGCGACTGGATTCTCAAGAAAAACGCCGGAAAACCTTTCAACCAAAACCAGACCGCCTTCTTGGAAATGATCCGCGATCACATCATGACCTCCCTCCACTTCGAACGCGACGATCTCGACTTCGCCCCCTTCGACGCCCAAGGCGGCCTTGGAAAAATGCATCAGCTTTTTGGCGATCAAATGGACGAGCTGATTGAGGAAATCAACGGGGAACTGGTGGCATGAGTGAAAATCAGATACCAACAACCTGGGAGAAATGCATCCTATCAGATTTGGGAGACATCAGCAGTGGCGGAACGCCGTCCACAAAAAATCCGGAGTATTGGGGTGATGAAATTCCTTGGATCAGTCCTTCCGATTTAACCGGATACACTGCTAAGTATATTTCAAAAGGTGCTAAATCACTGAGCAAAAAAGGACTCCTGAAAAGTTCTGCAAAACTAATGCCAGCAGGCAGTGTGCATTTCTCATCACGTGCTCCTATAGGTTATCTAGCAATTTCTTCACAAAGCCTTTGCACCAACCAAGGATTTAAAAGTCTTACTCCTGCCGAAGGAATCTTCAACGAGTATATTTACTACTACCTCAAGAGCATTAAGGATTTAGCTAATTCACTCGCTACAGGAACTACATTCAAAGAACTGTCGGGTAAAGCATTCGCAAAACTACCCTTTCCTCTCCCACCCCTCGCTGAGCAGCATCGTATCGTCGCGAAGATCGAGGAGTTATTCAGCGAACTAGACGCCGGAGAAGAAAGCCTGCGCCGTGCACGCCAGCAACTCGGCACCTATCGCCAATCTCTCCTCAAACAAGCCTTCGAGGGCAAACTCACCGAACAATGGCG
>CAMCBV010000002.1 GCA_945873125.1 Prosthecobacter debontii | reverse complement strand
AGGGTGAGGTATTTCACCGACGGCGCGGTGATCGGGAGCAAGAGTTTCGTAAACGACGCGTTCGACGAGGCTCGGGAGAGATTTTCAGAGAACAGAAAAGACGGAGCGCGGAAAATGCGGGGTGTGGGAAAAGGAGCGGGAGGAACGCTCTGGAGCGTGAGGGATTTGAAGGTGGGAGTGTGATGCTGACGTAGAGCGTTAACCTTCCTCGATGCGCTTTGCAATATGAGCGAGGGATTCTTCAATTCGGTCAATCAGGATCAAGCACAGATCACCGGAACTCAACCATGACAGAGCGGTATCGATGGCTGGAAACTCTCCTCGAATCTCCTCAATCCGGCTGGTACGGATCGCGTTTTCCAATCCTTGGCGCAGCAGCGTAACGACTTCCCCATCAGCGCGTCCGCGCTGGCAGTCATCCTCATAGAGAATCACATCATCAAACGCCCCACCAAGCATTTCCGTTTGCTGACGAAGATCCTCGTCACGACGGTCGCCAGCGCCACTCACAACCACGACACGCCGCTTTGCCGGTATGCTGTCAATCGCCTGAATTAGAACCTGGATGGCATCTGGGTTGTGTCCGTAATCCGCGATGAGAGTCGCACCCCGATACGTAAACATATTGAAGCGGCCGGGCGCGGTGGCGGCATCGTTGATGAAGGTTGCCATGCCTTGGCGGATTTGGTTCCAGGGAATGCCCAGTCCCCATGCCGCGGCAATCGCAGCCATGGCATTCTCGACTTGAAAAAGGATGGTTCCGTTTCTTGTGATCGGTATCTCACTCAAGGCAACGCGGTAGCGGAGTTTACCCTTCGCTCCGACAATAGCGTCGCCATCGACATAGACACCCCGCTTGCCTTGAGCCAAATGGTTGGCAAGCACCCGCTCATGGCAGTCGTGGGCAAAAAAGGTGACAGAACCGGAGCAAACAACAGCCATGTTAGCGACAATCGGATCCGCGGCATTGAGCACCGCCACACCGTGTGAAGCGACGCTATGAACGAGAACCCGCTTGACCAACCCCAGCTCATCGGCATTGGAAATATGATTCAATCCTAGATGATCGCCCATGCCGATATTTGTGATCACGGCTACATTACAACGGTCAAAACCCAGACCTTCGCGAAGTATACCACCGCGTGCGGTCTCCAATACGGCGGCATCCACCTCCGGATGAAACAGCACGTTGCGAGCACTGCGCGGACCACTGCAATCACCTGTATCGATACGCTCGTTGCCAACATAAACTCCGTCGGAATTTGTCATACCCACGCGTTTTCCGGAAATCCCGATCAGGTGGGCGATCAGACGAACCGTGGTGGTTTTTCCATTGGTTCCGGAGACTGCCACGAGGGGAATTCTGCCGTCATCACGTTCATCAAACATGTTTGCGATGATCGCCTCACCGACGGGCCGCCCTTTGCCGAAAGAAGGTTGCAAGTGCATCCGCAGACCGGGTCCGGCATTTACCTCGATGACACCACCCGACTGGCTTTCCAATGGCGCGAGCACGCTCTCGCAAACCACGTCAACTCCGCACAGATCAAGACCGACCGTTTTCGCCGCGTCGATGGCACGAGCTGCGAGTTCATGGTGGACATCATCTGTCACATCCGTGGCCGTGCCGCCGGTACTCAGATTCGCATTGTTACGCAACAGCACCCGAGCGCCTTTGTAAGGCACCGAACTTACATCGAGTTCCTGATGAGCCAGAGTGGCGAGCGCGATATCATCAAGACGGATCTTGGTGAGCGTTGTGGCATGACCCGAACCACGCAAAGGGTCACTATTGATCTCTTCGACAAGTTCCTGAATAGTGTGTACTCCGTCTCCGATGACATGTGGCGGTTCGCGTCGTGCGGCGGCGACAAGCCGGTCCCCTATCACAAGTAAACGGTAATCCTGACCGGGCAGATAGCGTTCCACCATCACATTGGAGCTCACTTCGTGCGCGGCGGCATAGCCGGCGAGCACATCTTCCCGTGACTCGACATTGGCAGCAACTCCCTTTCCTTGTTGCCCGTCACGGGGCTTGATCACGACCGGTCCTCGGAGTTCGCAGGCAGCCGCCCAAGCGTCTTCGGCGTCGGTGACCGGACGACCCTTGGGAACAGGAACTCCAGCCGCTTCTAACAGACTCTTGGTGAGTTCCTTGTCTTGGGCGATCGTTTCGGCAATCGCGCTGGTGCTGTCACATTCCGCAGCCTGAATACGCCGTTGTTTACTTCCCCAGCCAAACTGAACCAAACTTCCATCCGTGAGTCGGCGGTAAGGTATGCCGCGAGCAACCGCTGCGGCAACAATCGCTCCCGTGCTTGGCCCGAGACGAACATCTTCATCGAGTTCGCGCAGACGATTCAAAGCATCTGCCAAATCAAAAGGCAGGCGGCTACGGGCTGCGACGCAAAGCTCGAAAGCCAGCTCAACAGCAAGACGGCCAACAGCCTCCTCGGTATATTCGACAATTACTTGATAAACCCCGGGATCGGGTGTCGCCAGCGAACGGCTGAAGGCAACGGGACACCCAGCTTGAGCCTGCAGTCCGAGCACCGCCAACTCTAATGCATTGGCCATATTGGCACCCGCAGGAAATGAGCCAATCTGAGGAAAACGTTCACGCAAGCGATCTTCAAAGCCGGGTAAATTTTCGAAAGAATATTCCTGATCACTGAAATTAACGAGCAATTGGATCGCTGTGTGTAACCCCCAAAGATTGGGTCCGCGTAGCGCTCGGATGTTAAGGATAATCATGGGTTAGTTGGATTCGATGCTAAGGAAATTTAGACCCCCATGTTGGATGGCATGGCGTTGTCCGGTTCATTGGAGAATGTTTCAGCGCCGGTGCGTATGACGTGAAGGGCAATACCTAACGCCCATGCGGCGGCTACTGCGGCCAATACCGCCTTCAATCGCTCGGACGTTGGGTCACCGCCGAGATACGGGATTTGAGCCAAGGGTAAGAGAACCAGCTCCTCCTTGCCAGTGGCAAAGATCAAATCATCACCACGAACATAAACTGCCCTGCCTCCTCTTTCAGCATGCTCTGACAACACCGGTAGATCGCCAGCAGCAGCGTAAAAAATCACTTCACCATCACACAAGGGCGCCATTTCCACAACCATCGGATCAGCCGCATTCAGCACGGCAACCCCACTTGGAAGCACCACGTCTACCTGACTGCGAAACACTTTGAACACATACTCGTGATTTTCAATGTAGTAGCTGCCGTAATGTTGTTCGGGCACGATTCCCGTCACCACGCCGACCTGACAACGATCATAAGCCATGCCTTGCCCCAGAATCACATCAGCCGAGTTTTCAATCACGGCGGCTTCCACCGCACGGTTCATCAGGATGTGCGTGGCACAACGCCAATTGGCGCAATTGCCCTTCTCGACCAAGCGACGATCGAGAAACAACCCGTCTTCACAAGCCAGACCCGTGAATTTACCGCCGAGGCGTAAAAACTCCGCCACCCAATGAGCGACTTCCGTGGTTCCGTTGGAACCGATGATACCCACCACCGGTATGCGACCGTCATCACCGTTGGGAAACAAATGATCGACAATCGCGCGACCCACCGGGCGTGGCTCACCGGAAGATGGCTGAGTGTGAGCAACCAATTTGGGTGCTTCATGCACACCGACGATGACTCCATTTTGAGTGCCCAGAGGACGAGAAATATCGTGAATCAACATATCCACACCCGCGATATCGAGACCGATCACCCGCGATGCCAAAGCCGCAGCTGTGGCTGTGGACGGATGCACCTGTTCGGTGACATCGACCGCAATCCTTTCGTTTGAAGCATCCATCCGTGCAGCTGCGATCAGATTTCCACCAACCACCAACAAGCGATAAGGCTGACGATCATCCGCCTCTGAAGGAGCATCATCGTCAGGATCTAAAACAGACAAGCCACAGGATGACAACAGACGGTAACTTAACTCGGGATAACGGGCGATGCCTTGGGCAATGGCACTGGTGCGGTCGCTTTGTGCCGCCCAGATCCGCCGCTGACGCGAGCCGTATCCGAGTTGCACGAGATGATCGTCGGACAAACGGATTGCCGGAATGCCGCGATCCTTGGCCGTGGCGGCATCGACAATACAAGCCGTATTCGGATCTAACAGATATTTTAGAGAGACTTCCTTCAAACGAGCATGGGTGGCTTCCATATCAAAGGGCGTATCCTCGATGGCGGCCATCACCAGATCACGGGCGGCATCAAGGCAGGCACGGGTGATTTCCTCATGCCACGCCTGCACCACCACCTTGTATACTCCCCTGACACCCGTCTCACGGGCCCTGCCAAATCCACCCGGAGTGCCGGCAAGATTCTGAAGCTCCAGCGTGACATGTTCAAGAATATGCCCCGGCCATGTTCCCTCATGCAAACGGCGGATGAACCCACCCGGTTCGCCGTAACTGCAGCGGTGCTCCGCCAGAGTAGGTAACCATTCGCAAAGACGATCCACAAATCCCGGCAGGACATTGGATGGGCAATCTTCCAACTCGCCAATGTCCACCCAGACCTCTAACACAGGTCGGTAAGTCCATATGTTAGGTCCTCGCAAGTAGAGGGTTTTAAGAAAACGAATGTTGCGTGATTTCATGTAGGCGAGAACAGCCTTGCCAAATGGCAGCTGTGTTCTCCGGCTTTCTTCTCGATAATTAGAAGCAAATCAAGCACCGTATCGAAAAATAAATCAAAACCGCCGCTTTTGGATCAATAAATAAGTTTGCATGATCCATGAATCGGGACAAAACCCATCCGTGCCGATCACTGAGCTTGGCATCAGCAGAGTGAAACCCTAGCCTTTTTCCGATGACCCCAGCCGGCCTTCCAGATTCACAATCCACCCTAGAGTTCGTTCCGGAACCTTGGCGAAATGAAATCGGCAACATCTTAGCCACTGGGGAATCTGTAATGACCTGCCTTGAGCTCGATCTCAATTTGAAGCTCCGCTTCGACCATGGCATCGTGGTTTTGACCAACCAGCGCATCCTTTCCAAGGCACCTGGCGAAGCGGATTGGAAACACTGGGATTTGCATCCCGGTCAAGTCTTGGAACATCACGACTACTCCGGCGTAGGCTGCCTGGATCTAAAGGATGAAAAAGGCTTGCTCGCACGTTGGCGCCATACCCTCGGCCGCGACATGGCCGTGCGCCGACTCACCGAAGAATTTCAAGAGCTCATCTCATCCAAGACGGAAAAGCGTCCAATGATCCAACGCTCGGATGCGGTTTGCCCAGTCTGTGAATGTATCATTCCACGGGGAACCGATGAATGCCCGGATTGTGCCAAGACCGTCCACTCCCCGCCCTCAGCATGGACATTGCTCCGTTTGTGGCGATTCGCCAGACCCTACAAACGCCCGCTATTGGCTGGATTCGTGCTCACCTTACTGGCCACTGCCGCCACCTTGGTGCCCCCTTATCTGACCATGCCGCTGATGGACAAGGTGCTCATTCCTTTTCAAAACGGCAAACCCATCGACAACCATTTGGTCATTTGGTTACTCACAGGATTGGTAGGTGCCGCATTCCTCGCCTGGCTGCTTGACTGGGCAAAAACCTACATCCTCGCACTGATCAGCGAGCGCATCGGCTCAGACCTCCGCACCACCACCTACGAACACTTGCAGGGACTCTCGCTCGAATACTTTGGAGGCAAACGCACCGGAGACTTGATGGCCCGTATCTCCTCAGGCAGCGATCGGATCTGCGTTTTCCTGTCTTCTCATCTCTTGGATTTCGCGACGGATCTTCTGATGATCCTGATGACCTCGGTGATTCTGATTTCGATAGATCCTTGGTTAGCTCTGGTCACCTTGGCGCCCTTGCCGTTTATCGCGTGGCTGATCCATCTCGTTCGAAACAAACTCCATCACGGCTTCGATCAAATCTATCGGGTGTGGTCGGAAGTCACCAGCGTGTTAGCGGACACCATTCCTGGCATCCGCGTGGTCAAGGCGTTCGCCCAAGAAAAACGCGAGGCCCAACGCTTTCGGGATGCCAACGCCCGCAACCTCGCCGTCAATGACCGCGTCAACAAAGTCTGGTCGTTATTCACACCAACCGTAACTTTTCTAACCGAAGTCGGGCTGTTGGTCGTCTGGGGATTCGGCATCTGGCAGGTTTCCAAACACGCGATCACAGTCGGCGTGCTGGTTGCCTTCCTCTCTTACATCAACCGCTTTTACTCACGCCTCGGCTCCATGAGCCGCATCGTTTCGGTATCACAGAAGGCAGCTGCCGGAGCCAAGCGTATCTTTGACATCCTCGATCATGTCTCAAGTGTTCCGGAGCCGACCCATCCCGTGCACCTCAAGCAGGTGAGCGGCGCACTCGAATTACAAAACGTCAGCTTCCGCTACGGCACGCGAACCATTCTGCATGACGTGAATCTAACAATCGCGCCCGGCGAGATGATCGGTCTGGTCGGTCATAGTGGATCAGGCAAGAGCACACTGGTGAATCTGATCTGCCGTTTCTATGATGTGGTGGAAGGCTCGATCCGACTCGAAGGGGTGGATATCCGGTCGTTGCCCCTTTCCGAATACCGCCGCAACATCGGTCTGGTATTGCAGGAGCCTTTCCTCTTCTTCGGCACAATCGCAGAGAACATCGCTTACGGCAATCCTGAGGCAAGTCGCGAGGAAATCATCGCCGCAGCCCGTGCCGCTCACGCCCACGAATTCATTTTGCGCCTGCCGCAGGGTTACGACTCATTGGTCGGGGAACGCGGACAGGCACTCTCGGGGGGCGAACGCCAGCGTATTTCAATCGCACGGGCTCTGCTGATCGACCCGCCCATCCTGATTCTTGATGAGGCCACTTCATCCGTTGATACCGAGACCGAAATGGAAATCCAAGCTGCCCTCGACAACCTGATTCGCGGGCGCACCACCCTCGCCATCGCACATCGCCTCTCCACCCTTCGGCGCGCCAACCGCTTGGTCGTATTGGATCGCGGCCAGATTGTGGAGGAAGGCCAGCATGAGGAGTTGATTGCCAAAAAAGGCGCGTATTACCGTCTCGACCGCGCACAAACGGAATCGTTCAACGGCGCGCCAGCTTCAAATGCGGATGATGATGACGTGCCAGCTCTGAACTCACTCAAGGAGATCTAACTACAAATGACCCACGACTTCCAAATTCAACGCAATCCGTTCGGGCAACTCGTGCTCATCACCGCAAACGGTGAGGCGCATGCCGGAGTTGAAGCCTCGCGAGCATTCCCCATTACCTCGCCGCAGGAGAACATCTCCATCCTGAGTCATGACGGTCACGAACTCGCATGGATTTCAAAATTAGACGAACTCCCTGCCGAAACCCGCCAATGGGTCGAGGAAGCCTTGGAGTCGCGAGAATTCATGCCTGAAATCCGGCGAGTGTGCTCGGTCTCCGGATATGCCACACCATGCACTTGGCAAATCGAAACCGACCGCGGCACCACCAGCCTGATCCTTAACTCGGAAGAAGACATCAGACGCCTGACTGCACGCGCACTACTGATCGTTGACAGTCGCAGCATTCAATTCCTAATCCGTGACCGAAACTCCTTGGACGTCACAAGCCGTAGGATCCTCGAGCGCTTCCTGTGATTTCGCAGCTCTCATTCCACTGGGACCGATACAAACTTGAAACCGAGGATAATCTGAGAACAAACCTGAAATCATTTTCAAACATCCCATCATAAAAAAAGCGCACCGGCTACCCGGTGCGCTTTTTTTCATAAACTGGAATCAATGCTCGCGGCAAAATTGCTCGAAGCGTGTGAGACCCTCGTTGAGCACATCGAGCGTCGTGCAATAGCTGATGCGAATACCGTCGTCATAACCGAAGGCGATACCTGGAACTGCCGCCACTTTGTAACGTGAGAGGAGTTTGTCGCAAAGATTCATCGACTTCAAGCCCATCTGACCCGTGTAAACAAAGAAGTAAAATGCGCCTTTGGGCTCCACCACACGAATGTTGGGAATGGCTTGCAAGCGGGAGAAAACGAACTGACGTTTCACATCGTATTCACCACGAAGATCTTCGATGAAGGATTGATCTCCTTCCAAAGCGGCAAGTGCTCCGTATTGGGCAAAAGTCGTCGCATTTGAAACACTGTGGTTCTGAACTTTATCAATCGCATCCGCCACCGGCTTCGCAGCGGCGGTATAGCCCAAACGCCATCCGGTCATTGAATATGCTTTGGAAAAACCATTCACCGTGATGGTGAGATTATAGAGATCTTCGCTCAGTGAAGCGATCGACACATGCTTGTTATCACCATAAACGAGTTTTTCGTAAATCTCGTCGGACAAAATCATGATATCCTCAGCAACGGCGATTTCACCCAGTGCAAGCAGCTCTTCTTTCGTGTAAATCGCACCCGTTGGATTACCTGGGGAATTGATAATGACCATTTTAGTAGCAGGTGTCATCGCATCCTCAAACTGCTCGGCAGTCATCTTCCAACCGGTCGATTCCTTGGTCTCAACCATCACCGGAATACCGCCTGCAATACGCACCATTTCCGGATAAGAAACCCAGTAGGGAGTGGGGATGATGACTTCGTCACCCTCTTCGATGACAGCAAGGATCGCATTGAAACATGCCATTTTCGCGCCGGAGGTCACACAGATCTGATTCGCCGGGTAATCGATGTTGTTGTCTTTTTTGAACTTCTCGGAAAGTGCTTGGCGAAGCTCTGGAATCCCGCCTGAAGGCGTGTATTTTGTGCGACCTTCCATCAACGCCTTAACAGCTGCCTCCTTGATGTGGAGCGGGGTGTCAACCTCCGGCTCGCCACCGGCGAGCGCATATACTTCCTCGCCTTTGGCGATCAGTGCTTTGGTCTCCGCGGTAACCTTGAGCGTAAGTGATGGGGAAACCTTATCGATTCGTGATGAAATGCTGTGCATGGTGGGCGCTGTAATTGATTTTAAGAACTGTTTGGCACCCTCTCGGCCGTGCACAACAGTTCATGAGGCACCACCGAAACGGGCGGCGCTTGTTGTGACTTCTCCCCCCCGTTGTGGCAAGAGAAATGCTCCGCTGTCATCCGAAACCACGGACCCATATCCGCGAGGCCTTGAAAAAAGGCGCGTTTGTCGCGATCCGGAGCGACTGACAGTCTTCGCTTGCCTGAGCGGGATTATGACCAGACTGCTTCAGGTGACAGGCTCATCCAAACCGCTGATATCGACCCATTTTGATTCGGGTTGTCCGTTTTGGGCCATTTTTTAAAAAACGGAGTCTATTGGGAAAAAAGGCAGTCCATATCTTGCAGCCCTAATAACGAAAAGAGTTCGATGGGATATTAAGCGCCGCTCACTCAGGGGATAAAATGAGCGACGCCCGCTCGGGGAAATGAGCTCCGTCCATGTTGAGATCGACGGTTAAATTTCAATGTGACAGGGTTCATCGCTTCCGCAATCGGTGTTAACCCAAGTCATTCATAAGAAAAAAACCTAGGCGCTAGGTGGCGGCGCTCCCGTGAAGCAGGAATGGGAAATGGAATGTTAGAAACCAACCTGATTAGGTCTTTCTCTTACCCACATCACAGGGAAACTCCCACTTACCGATAACAGCCGATCCAGCTAGGATCCTGTTCGTGCGTGACCCGGAAACAATTCATGAGAATACGGCAGAAGCCTTTGCCGGCAATGACCAGCGAAAGGGCAGCAAGTCGCAAGACGGTCACGAAAAAACAGAACGGAAATCATTCTCAGGGCACCTGGGATACGAACCGCGTGTCCGGCATCACCACGATACAGCCATCATGAAAAATAGGCAGATCGCGGGAGTCTTTCCGCCTCGGGTTGTGATCCTTTTACTGCTCCTTCCTTTCATGATTCTTTTCCTCATACCGGCCATGACTCTGTTAAGCGGAATGTGGCTGTGGATAGTTCTGCTGATCTGTTTTTGGATAGTCTGGTTTCTGATCGCCAATCTGACTTCAGCCATCAGGAACAAGACTCATGTCGAGAGCGGGCTCAGGATGCTTCAAGAAAGCGAGCAACCCCAGATCATCCGCAACGCAATGAATGTCCGCATTGCAACCGAAGAGGCAGGCGTTCAGGTTTTTCGCGGGAGGTTATTGGAACCAGCGACCACTGTTTTCGAGAAGCTCAAACAAGCCTTCCCCGAACAGATAATCCCCTTGATCCAGGAGGATGAAAAACTCGGCAATGCGATCATCTTGTTGCCAAAACCACTCGAGTTGGCTGCTCTGGAAAAGCCTCTACGCCCTAGGCTGCATTGGATACTTTTCGCGCTCACCATCGCAACGACAACATGGGCTGGTGCAGCGTATCAAGGGATCGACCTAATGCGGGAGCCGGCACGTTTTCTCGCGGGACTACCTTACTCGCTCGGCCTACTTGCCATTCTTGGTGTTCACGAACTGGGCCACTACTTTACCGCACGGCATCACGGAATGAATGTCACGCCGCCGTTCTTTATTCCTGTCCCTTTCGGACTCGGCACATTCGGCGCGTTCATCAAAATGAGATCTCCGGCGGAAACCCGCCAAGCGCTCTTCGATGTCGCGGTGGCAGGACCGCTTGCAGGACTGGTCATGGCGATTCCCGCACTATTCATCGGCCTACGGTCTTCCACCCTCCTTCCTTTTAATGGAGATCCGGCCACGCAGACGTTTGGCGGCACTTCCGTGGGATCCTCCCTGCTCTTCACACTCATCGCCAAGCTCTCACTGGGCGACTCACTTCAATTCGATCATCTTGTGCAACTCAGTCCATTGGCTTTTGCCGGATGGCTGGGGCTCATCATCACCGCACTCAACCTCTTGCCCATCGGCCAGCTTGACGGCGGCCACATCGTTTACGCCATGTTCGGTCAACGCATCGGCGGAGCCATCAGCAGCATAGCGATGTGGTCACTCTTCCTGATCGCACTCTTTGTCTGGCAGGCCCTGATGATGTGGGCGGTCATCGTTTTCATCATCGCCAGCCGCGGCTCGCCGCCGCTCAACGACGTGACTCCCATCACGCCCCGGCGTCGCCGGATCGGCTATGTAACCTTCGCAATTCTGACGTCGATTCTCATCCCCTTCCCGCAGGCGCTCCGAGAAATCGCCGGCTTTCAATGATCTTAGCGCCAATGACCCCCTGAGTGCAACCCCCACAAACAACCATGAAATCGCAATGAAACTGGCCATTTTTGAAATCGAAGAATGGGAGCATGAGGCATTCGAACCATTGAATCGCGCGCACGAGGTCATCTTCGTGCCGGGACGACTCACGGCGGATACCGCGGCCAAGTATGCCGATATCGAGATGATCTCCACGTTTGTTCACTCAGAACTTAACCATACGACACTCAAATCGTTGCCGAATTTAAAACTCATCGCAACCCGCTCCACGGGCTTCGATCATATCGATACCGCATATTGCTGCGAGCATGGCATAACGGTGTGCAATGTTCCAAGTTATGGCGACAACACCGTCGCGGAACATGTGTTCGGACTACTTCTAACCATCAGTCACCATTTGAGAGAAGCTTTCGACCGAACGCGCGAGGGCAACTTTTCAACGGAAGGACTTCGTGGCTTCGATCTGCGTGAGAAGACACTGGGCGTGATCGGCACCGGACAGATCGGCCGATGCGTGATCGGGATCGCAAAAGGTTTTCGAATGCGTGTGGTGGCCTTCGATCTGGCACCTGACCATGAGGCTGCGAGACAACTCGGATTCGATTACATGGATTTGAATTCGTTGTTGAAGGAATCCGACGTGGTGACGCTGCATGTCCCGGCCAATGATTCAACCCGCCACTTGCTGTCCACCGAGCAGTTTCAACTCATAAAGAAAGGCGCGGTTCTCATCAACACCGCGCGAGGCACGGTGGTGGATACGAGGGCTCTGCTCTGGGCATTGGCCAATGGCAGGATCGCGGCGGCAGGACTGGACGTGTTACTCGAGGAGCAAACACTTCGAGATGAAGCCGAATTGCTACGCTGCTACTTTCGCAGGGAAAAAAATCTCGAAACCTTGCTCGCTGATCACCTTTTGATGCGATCGCGCAATGTCCATATCACGCCGCACAACGCCTACAATACGCAAGAAGCGATAAGACGGATCCTGAAGACGACCGTGCATAACATCCGCTCATTTGCGGTCTGTCAGCCGCAGAATCTGGTTGTCCTAAATGATAACGGGCACAGGGCTCTATCGCAGCAAGGATACAAAGCGGCGGTCTGAGGCAAGATGGAATGAAAAACAAAATCCACATGATGAAAACCAGGAACATCCACCCTTCAGTCATTCGCTGGTTCTCCGATCTCAGCAATGACGATGTCCCGTTGGTCGGAGGCAAGAACGCTTCGCTGGGAGAAATGGTGCGCACCATGAAAAAACAAAACATATGGGTGCCGGATGGCTTTGCCATCACGGCGGAGGCATATTGGCAATTTCTCAAGACCAACCGTCTCAATGACAAGATAGCCGGACTGGTCGAAGATATGCGAAAAAATCGCATCCAACTCGGTGAAGCAGGACATAAAATTCGTCAGCTCATCGGCAAGGCCGAGTTTCCAATCGAAACGCGAGATGCCATCGGGCAAGCCTACGCGAAGTTATCTAAAAAATACAAAACCCGCGAGGTGGATGTGGCCGTACGCAGCAGCGCAACTGCAGAGGATCTGCCCCATGCCAGCTTCGCCGGCCAGCAGGAATCTTTCCTGAATATCAGCGGAGCGGAAGACCTGATGGAGGCCTGCCGAAAATGTTATGCTTCACTCTTCACCGATCGCGCCATCAGTTATCGCGAGGGAAAGGGCTTCGAGCATATGAAGGTCGCGCTCTCGGTCGGAGTGCAAAAGATGATACGCTCCGACAAAGCCTGCTCCGGTGTCATGTTCAGCATCGACACCGAGACAGGGTTTCCAAATGTCGTGGTCATCAACGGCGCATGGGGTCTCGGCGAGAATGTAGTCAAGGGCTTGGTCAATCCCGATGCGTATCTGGTTTTTAAACCGCTTCTTCATGACCGCAAGTTGGTGCCCATCATCGGCAAGACGCTTGGCAAAAAAGAAAAGAAAATGATCTACGCGAAGCGCGGTAGTCACCCAACGAAACAAGTCGCCACATCCGTCAAAGAGCGGCGTGCCTTTGTCCTTGAAGACGCAGAAATATTGCAACTGGCCCGCTGGGCTTGCGAGATCGAGAAGCACTATGGAAAGCCCATGGACATTGAGTGGGCCAAGGACGGCGACACTGGCGAGCTATTCATCGTTCAGGCCCGACCGGAAACAGTGCAATCCCAAGTCGAAGCCACAGCGGTTAAAACCTATCGACTCAAAGAAAGTGCCAAGCCCATACTCACGGGATTAAGCATCGGCCAGGCGATCGGTGTAGGTCCGGTGCGTTTGATCGAGAGTCCGGAGCATCTAAACGACTTCAAAGACGGAGATATTCTCGTGACCCGCATGACGGATCCCGACTGGGTGCCTATCATGAAGCGGGCAGCCGGAATCATCACGGAAAGAGGCGGACGTACCTGCCACGCGGCCATCGTCAGTCGCGAACTGGGAGTGCCCGCCGTCGTCGGTACCGCCGATGCCACCCTCAAGCTGAAGGATGACGAGCAAGTGACGATCTCCTGCGCGGAAGGGGATGAAGGCCATGTCTATGAGGGACGGCTCGACTACGAGGAATCCGACATGAATCTCGAGGACATCCCAAAAACGCGCACCAAAATCCTCATCAACATTGCCAGTCCGGCCGCGTCTTTCCGCTGGTGGCGTCTTCCGTGTTCGGGAATCGGACTGGCACGAATGGAATTCATCATCAGCCATATCATCAGGATTCACCCGCTGGCGCTGACCCGGTTCGCCGAACTTGAGGACAAGAAGATCCGCCGTGAAATCGAATGGCTCACCCAAGGCTACGCAGACAAGTGTGAATACTTCGTTGATCATCTCGCAAGGGGCATCGCCAAGATTGCGGCACCATGGCATCCGAGGCCGGTGATCGTTCGACTGAGCGATTTCAAAACCAACGAATATGCGGGGCTGATCGGTGGCAAACCATTTGAGGAACAGGAAGCGAATCCCATGTTGGGGTTCCGTGGCGCTTCCCGTTACACACATCCGCGCTATCGAGACGGCTTCGCCCTTGAGTGCCGCGCCATCAAGCGGCTGCGCGAGGAGATGGGATTCAAGAACATTGTCGTGATGGTTCCGTTCTGCCGGACAATCAAAGAGGCGGACGACGTATTGAACGTCATGGCAGAACACGGCTTGGAGCGTGGCAAGGACGGTCTCGAAATCTATGTCATGTGCGAGATTCCGTCGAATGTCATCTTAGCCGCGAAATTCAGCGCGCGCTTCGACGGCTTCTCCATCGGCAGCAACGATCTCACCCAACTGGTTTTGGGCATCGACCGCGACTCAACCCTTCTTGCGCCGCTCTTCGATGAACAGGACGAGGCGGTCAAATACATGATCCGGCAGGTCATCAAGACAGCCCACAGATACAAACGCAAAGTGGGTATCTGCGGCCAAGCACCCAGCGATCATCCGGAGTTCGCCGCATTTCTTGTCGAGGCGGGTATTGATTCCATTTCCCTGAATCCGGACAGCGTTATCGGAACGATACACCGCGTGGCGGAGGCTGAAAAATCAAAGAAAAAGCGCAACCCAAACCCGCTCAAACAACCCATCGGAAAGATCCATCCGCATCCGCTTCATTCCAAAAAAACAACCGTGATCACACCCCATGAATGACAACAACCATGCCACCATCATCCCGCTGCTTACCAAAGCCTACGCAACCGAACTGGAAACCGTTCAAAATTATCTCGCAAACTCAGTCTGGCTTGATGGACTCCACGCCCACGTGGTAACGGAGGCTCTAACAGAAGACATTACCGAAGAACTCAGCCATGCGCTGAGGCTCGCCCGTCGACTCAAGCAATTGGGCGCCTGTCCACCGGGATCGCTCGACCTGGCGCGCGATCAAACAGCCCTTCAGCCCGCCTTCAAGTCCACCGATATCCGGCATGTCGTAGAGGGAGCGCTTGCCGCCGAACGCGATGCGATTGCCACCTATCAGGCCCTTATCGAAGCGTGTGAGGGAGTCGATCCAGTCACGCAGGATCTCGCCGTCACCATCCTCGCCGACGAGGAAGAGCACCGGACTTTGTTCGAGGGCTTCCTCAAGAACCTGGACATCAACAATTAAGCTCGCCGGATCATCCATCCTCATCATCTGGTCGGCACCAAATCCACAAACAAAACGTCAACTGAAGGAAAAATATGCTACACAAATCAAAAACACTGAGCGGTTACACCCTGGACAGCCTGGACGGAGAAATAGGCCGTGTTCAGGATTTCTATTTCGATGAAAAATACTGGACCGTTCGCTATCTGGTCGCCGATACGGGAAACTGGCTGAGGGGGCGTCTGGTACTGATCTCACCCAGCGCTCTTGTTGCCGCCATCGAAAACGAAGAATGCATCGTGGTCATTCTGACAAAAAAACAAATCGAGGAAAGCCCCTTGCTTTCCGAAAAGGATCCCGTCTCGCGAGAATATGAATCCGATTACCAGCGATACTATGGCTGGGGACCCTACTGGACTGGCCCGATGGCATGGGGAGCTTACTCACACCCCTACCCTTATCCCTACCTCGGTCCAGCGCCCAAATCTGGGAAACCAAAACCATGCGCTGATGGAGGATGTGAATGGACTGCAAAACTGCGCAACACTCTGCAGATGAGCGGCTATCAAATCCAAGCCACCGATGGTGAAATCGGTCATGTGGTGGATTTTGTCATCGATGACATCACATGGGCGATCCGCTACCTGATCGTGGATATCCGTAACCGATGGCAGGAAAAGAAAGTGCTGGTCTCCCCGCAGTGGATCGAACGCGTGAGTTGGAATGAATCAAAAATTTTCGTCAACCTGACTCGCGAAGCCATCAGTCAATCACCGGAGTATACGGACAATATGACCCTTAATCGGCAGTACGAAACGAAACTGCATAACCACCTCGGGCGGGAAGCTTACTGGTCATCGACAGAGCCTTTAAAGGAAGCCACCGCACTCCATTCATAAAAACAAACCGAAGAGAATCCAACATCATGAACGATCCTGTATAAAAAATCATCGAACTCACCGGCACCTCTGGCAGGTAACACTCAAAATCGGTTTCACGATGTATTGAATGTTTAGCATCGTATCTCCCGCGCTTTTCATGATACTAAGGAGATTCCCTAGGTAAGCTTGGGCATCTGTCCTATGGCTATTTTCCACGGGAAATAGAGTATCCGAGTCCTGTAGGTGAAGCAAACGCCCGTCTGCCATGCGATCACCCTTGCCATCATCACAGATCTTGATTTTCCAATGAAACCCAAATCATCCCGTTGCCTGCATCAGCGTCTGGGGAAATCCCAACCCGAAATCCCACCCATACTTTCCTCCTATACAGGGAAAGCTATGTTCTATAGAAATCTAGATTGTCTCAGATTCATGGGGGATAACCCCAGTTTCCTGAGACAAATCCAATGAAACTTTTGGATCATGTTTGTTTGGCAATTCACAAAGCGGAACTCAGGGAACATTGACCATGCAAAAGGACGATAACGAAAAAACGCAAATCTCCATCTTACCGGCCGGAAATCCGGAGATCGTGCATACTACGGAATCTATGCCTGTGGTCGGTTTGGGCGGATCCGCAGGAAGCCTCATCGCGCTCTCATCTTTTGTGGCGAAAATCGCCCCGGACAGCGGAGCGGCCTACGTGATCGTCGTTCACCTCTCGCCGGAGCATGAGGACATGCTGCCTGAGATCCTTCAGCGGGAAACCTCTATCCCTGTCACGCAGGTGAAGGGTGAAGTCGCACTTTGTAAAAACGAGATTTATGTCATTTCACCGGGAAAACAGCTCTGGATTAAGGACGGAACCCTTGTTTCCAGCGCTCTGGAGCGACCCTTGAAGGACAGGCATGTCACCATCGATGTGTTTTTCCGCACTCTGGCCGATGCTTACGGTATGGACGCATGTGCGATCATCCTTTCCGGCATGGACGGCGACGGTGCCGTAGGCCTCAAACGCATCAAGGAACGGGGCGGGCTCACCATCGTACAGGACCCCTTCGAAGCGGAGTTTGATGAAATACCCCGGTCCTCGATCGCAACCGGAATGGTCGATTGGATACTGCCCGCGGCTGAAATCCCCTTACGTCTCAAAGAATACTGGGCCAATGCGCGCAACATGCAGCTTCCATGGCAGATTCATTCGGAATCAAGTATTTCTGAAATGCCATCCAAGAGTGACGAATCCACGCTCAAGGACATCCTAGGTTATCTAGACGCACGTTGCGGGCATGATTTCTCAGATTACAAACACGCCACGATCTTCAGAAGGGTAGCACGTCGGATGCAAGTCAACGGCACCCAAACCCTCGCCGACTACCTAACTTATCTGCGGACACATCCCGGCGAAAGTGGCGCCCTACTGCAGGATCTGCTGATCAGTGTCACGAACTACTTCCGTGACAGCAAATCTTTCGACGCACTCAAGGAAATCATCCCGTCTCTTTTCAAAGATAAGACGGGATCCGGTCAGATCCGAATCTGGGTGCCCGGCTGCGCAACGGGAGAAGAAGCGTATTCAATCGCCATCCTGCTCTGTGAATATGCAAAAAATCTAACCCACCCCCCTTCCATCCAGATCTTCGCAACCGACCTCGACCAAAATGCCATCAGCTTCGCCAGGGATGGCAAATACCCCCAAACTATCGCTGCGGATCTCTCGGAAGAACGACTGAAACGTTTCTTCATCAAGAAAAATGACGGCTATCAGGTAAAACGGGTGATCCGAGAAATGATCCTTTTCGCCACGCACGATCTGTTGAGAGATCCACCTTTCTCGCATCTGGATCTCATATCGTGCCGGAATCTTCTCATTTACCTGAATCGCAAAGCGCAGAGCAAGGTGATCGATATCTTCCATTACGCCCTGCGGCCTTCGGGAAAACTTTTTCTCGGCTCATCGGAATCCGTAGAGGAAATCACGGGACTTTTCGCTCCCATCGACAAAAATCACCGCCTCTATGTCCGCAAGGAAGTGCAAAGGCTCGGCTTCCATCTTCCCACTGGCAGGTCTGCTTACTCGTTTCCTAGAACCGGCATCAACAGTTTTCCCTATATAGGTTCGGGCTTGGATGAAACCGGCGAGTATGACAGCCAGCTCGCGCTCGCCACCGGACCTGCGGATTTACACCTCAAGCTGATCGAACGACTGGCACCTCCCTCAGTGGTGGTGAACCGCGGGCACGATATCGTCCACCTATCCAAAGGCGCGGGAAAATACCTGCAAGTCTCCGGCGGAGAGCCCAGCGCAAATCTACTTAAACTAATTCATCAGGATCTCCGCACCGCCGTTTGCTCTCTGCTCTTTCAAGCTGCCGAGGTCAAAACTGCTTTGCAGAGCAGCAATGTCATTTTCCAGAACGGTGACAAAGAGAATGCCGTCAACATAACGGTGGAAGCGATGGAACCAGAATCGCGGGATTTCTTTCTCGTGATTTTCGAGGACCAAAACTTGGACGTGAAGCAAAAAAAAGACGCTGCGGAGGTTTCTGCAAACGACCTACCCCTCGTGCGGCATCTGGAAAAGGAACTCGATCAACTCAGATCTACTTGGCGGGAAACGATGAAGGAATACGAGACCACGCTCGAAGAACTCAAGGCTTCCAATGAAGAACTGCACGCGATGAACGAGGAGCTGCGCTCCACCAGCGAGGAAATGGAAACCGGACGCGAAGAGATCATCACCATCAACCAGGAACTCAAAAGAACCATCGAAGAACTCAGGAATTCCAACAGCGACCTGCAGAACCTGATGGCTTCCACCAACATCGCGACGATATTCCTCGACCATGATCTGAGGATCAAGCTCTTCACCCCCTCCTGCACCGAGCTTTTCAGTCTGATCCCCAGCGACAAAGGCAGACAGCTCACCGACATCAGCTGCAGCCTAGATTATGCTTCGCTCAAAGAGGATGCCGCCAACGTCCTCAAAAACATGACCATGGTCGAGCGGGAGCTGAAGAGCTCGAATGGAAAATGGTTCCTCCTCCGCCTATCTCCTTACCAAACAGAAGAGGATCAGACAATCGGACTGGTCATCACTTTCATCGATATCACGGAAAGGAAAAAGAATCTCGAATCCCTCCGCTGGCTTTCCCATATCGTCGAATCTTCGACTGATGCTGTCATTAGTTTTACAGAGGACTGGAATATCGCCAGTTGGAACAAGGGTGCGGAGCGGATTTTCGGCTATTCCAGCGAGGAGATCATTGGCAAGGCACATGCCATCCTGGTTCCAGAATCGAAACAGGAGGAAAAAAAAGAGCTTCTTGGCAAACTTCTCTGCGAAGACAGCATCCAGCCCTTCGAAACCATCAGAACCTGTAAAGATGGAAAGATGATCGATGTGTCACTGTCCGCCTCGGTCATCCGCGATGACAACGGGGAAATCGTTGGCTCAACCACCATCGCGCGCGACATCTCGGCACGCAAACAGGCAATGAAAGATCTCAAGCAGGCACGCAATGATCTTGAGGATAGGGTTAAGGAGCGCACGGCCGAGCTACGGAAACGGGTCAACGAACTGGCCCACATGGCAGCCGAACTCACTTTTACCGAAGAACGGGAAAGAAAGCGCATGGCGAGAATACTCCATGACGAGCTCCAACAACTGCTGGTTTCAGCCAAGATGGGTATTCAGTCTCTGGACGGGCTGGACGATGAGGCGCGCAAATGGGAGATAGGAAATCTCACCAAACTCATGGATGAGGTGATCGCAAATTCACGCTCGCTTTCCATCGATCTTTCCCCACCGGTGCTTTGCGAGCCGCTTGGATGCGCCCTAGAGTGGCTGTGCCTCACTTGGATGCGTGAAAAGCACCATCTGTGCGTGCACACAGAAATTGATCTGTCGCTTGATGCAAGCAGTGAAGAGATCCGCAGCATTGTGTTCTACTCCGTCAGAGAACTCCTCTTTAACGTCGTCAAGCACTCCGCTGAGATGGATGCGTTTGTGGAAATGGTGCCTTACGGTAAAGATCAGCTGAAAGTAACCGTCCGCGATCATGGCTTGGGATTCGATCTCGATGGATCGGATCCGACGAAACCAAAAGCGACTGGCTTCGGACTGATGGGACTCCGAGAGCGCCTCGAAATGCTCGGCGTACATTTTACCCTACACAGCCAGCCCAACCAAGGCGTTGAGGCGGTTATCATCGCACCTAGAAAAACAAACCAACATGAATGATTTAGACAAAAAATCGAAAAAGACCCCCGATCAACCGCAATGGCGGATATTTCTCGTGGATGATCATCCCATGCTTATCGAGGGACTGGCGAAACTCGTGGAACAAATTCCACAATGTATGGTCTGCGGCCAAGCCTCCTCAGCCACCGAAGCCTTGGACAAGATTCCCTCCGCCATGCCGGATCTCGTCATCACTGATATCTCGCTGCCGGACAAAAACGGGCTCGAGTTAATCAAGGATCTCAATTCGATTCTCCCGGATCTGAAAATCCTGACCTTTTCCATGCATGACGAGATGCTTTATGCCGCGCGCACGCTCAAGGCCGGCGCGAGGGGCTACCTGATGAAGGGCGCGGACACGAATCTGTTAGAAAAAGCCGTGAACCGAGTTCTCAAAAACGGCATTTATCTCAGCCCACAGGTAGCGGATCATCTGCTGCGGAACATGTCCGGCGGAACGCTGCCGCAGTCACGCTTGCAGGTGCTAAGCGATCGAGAACTGGAGATTTTCGAATTGATCGGGCGTTGCCGCAGCATTTCGCAAATTTCGGATCAGCTCAACATCAGCCCCAAAACGGTCGATGCCCACCGCGGAAACATCAAAGCGAAGCTGAATCTAACCGATGCCGCAAGTCTCATGAGAGAGGCGATCCTGTGGATCGAATTAGAGAAAGATTCCGCTTCGGAATCCGAGACAAAGAAGGAAAAAAATACCTGCACGTAAAGGCACCGATAGGTAGTTTCCCCATGCATCGGCTCTCTGATGCCCTAATGAAAATCCGCTGAATATTTATTAGTTTCATGTCACGTTCAACTTCGGAACGGTGTGTAAACTCACTTCAAATCTTACCGGTGGCGACCGCGGCACACAGGCCAGCAAACAGGAAGTGAAACAGCAAAACAAAAAACATGAGCCGAAAAATCATTAAGGGAAATTTCGAATCAGGAGGAGTCGAGGGTGTAGGAAACATCTCTTCTGCCATGGTCCTTGAGAGGGCTATCGAACTCGCCGTCATCGACGGACGTGGTGAGGACGAGGTGACTCCATACGACCTCGACCGCGCCGAGCAGGAATTGAACGATGGCGACAAATGGACAGACCTTGCTTGGCACGATCTTCCCGGCGAGTTGTCCAATCCCCTCTCTGGCGATCCGATCCCAAGCTTAGGAAGTCAAGCGGCCTACCCGCCTTTTGACGATGACATCGACACAACCGAACAACTTGTTCAGCAAGGCATGGATGAGGCTCTCCATGACGAGATGTTAGAAGCCGGAAAGCAAACACTGGCCGAAGCTCTGGAGACACGCGGTGATCAATCGTTGGAAGAATAAAAGCTGATGTCAGCTTGCCTAATCCTAAAGGCATGGAAGTGAAAAGCAGGCCTTATCAGGCACTGCACTAAGATACAACTCGTAGCATTACGAATGATTGGCGTCTCCCGAATGTCATATCTTAATTGCCATGCCAGAGCTTCCCGATGTCGATGACTACCTACGGGAACACAAGTTCGGCTCAGACGCTCTCAATCTCGACAAATCGGAACTCTGCGCCCGAATCCCTGAACATCGCGAAAATATCACAGAAGCACTCCTCAACCCGAAACGGTTGAATGGAATCGGTAACGGGTTTGCCGATGATACCCTCTTCCAAGCAGAAGACTGCGATACCGTGCCGACGCTTCACCTTGATAAGGATTCCCCTCATGCATCGTCTGGTTGATCCCTTAATGCAACTCTGACGAAGGTTCGGCATATTCAACCGATGCCCCTCTTGGTTCGGAGCTAAACCATTAAAACCCATGAACGGATTAGAAATATCCCCGCATCTTGTTACCGTCATCGCCAAATCCATGATGTTCCGCACTTTTGCGAGGATCTATGAAAATGAATTCGGCGTTCCCTTGTTTTTCGAATCTTGCCGGAATCAGGAAACGCTACGAACCCCAGCGAATGAATCCAGCTTCTGCATCGATCTGAACCGAGGGGACGGATGCTGCACGCGCTGTATCTGTGGAGTGTTTCCACCCACCGAAACCCTCATGCCTTGGACATGGTCTTCTCCCTGCCATGCGGGGATGCGGGTCACCATGATTCCCATTCTGGTAAGGAACAGGACGATTGCATGGCTGATCACCGGTCACTATTTCATTAGCGAGGAAACCAGCCCAAGCGAGGAACTGCCTCCCGAGGCACTAGACATCATAGGATCCGACCCGAATCGCCTCAAAACCCTCAGTCTGGCTTTCTCGGAAAAAAAATCCATTCCCAGAGAACGCCATGAACAGATGATCCAATACCTCGAGACCTGCAGCGCATTGCTCGGAGCGGACATGAATCGCTTTCTGTTAGACGATCGCCAAGCCGTGAACTACCCAGCAGAGAGACAATCGGCCGACGGAACCAAACGAGGCGACACCGCTTCCAAAACTCGAGTCCAAAATGATGAGATGGTCACAAGGGCACGTCTTGAGAGTGCACGCAGACGTTTACTGAAAACAACTGGCCAGGACGGAGATATCGAATGCGCGGCAAAAGATGCCGGCTGGAATGATGGCAACGATTTCGGAAGGGATTTCCATGATTGCTTTGGTGAAAGCCCCTCCGATCATTGGAAGAGAGTGACAGCGTTACAGCGCACCTTCTCAGGCATCCTCACCGGCAGCGACCGCTGGATCGCAGCACCATCCAGCAATTTGAATAGCCGAAACCCACGCGGGTTTCGCGTTCCAGCGTGAGGTCATGGTGACACAAATGATCAGGTCCAAGCGATGGAAACAAAAAAAGCGAAAGCCGCTAAGTCTTTGATACTTAACGGCTTTCATTGGTTGCGGGAGCAGGATTTGAACCTACGATCTTCAGGTTATGAGCCTGACGAGATACCTGACTTCTCCATCCCGCGTTTGGATGTTTCCGCCTTTCGGCGGGCGCAAGAAGTAACCGCCGATGATCATCACGCGCAAGGTAAAATTTTGCTTCTTTGTCATTTTTTGATTCAATCGCGCCGCAGATGACCGTAGCAGCAAAGAAATATCGAATCCTCGGTGAGGCCGAGTGGCGGGAGTTGGCTCAAAATTACTTCGATATCGCAAGTGCTCTCACCGCCGGCCCACGCCTGCGCAGGGATCGCGATGAAAAGCATCCGGTGGAGGATTTCCTCTTTAATTACTACCCCTACCCCATTGCCCTCATCGAGCAATGGCAACCGGGCTACGGCACGGTTTTAAAATTTTCCGATTTGGAAATTTTACCCAGCCACCTGAAAAACCGCCGCTATCGGTTCGATGCGGGGAGTTGCTGTCTCGACCTCGCCTTGATGGACGAAAAAGAACGCCAACGACTCCAATGGATTCTCGAACTCCTGGAAGCCACCCAGCAACACGTCCCAAACTTCGCATGCCATGGCCTGCATGAATGGGCGATGGTTTATCGCGCGGAAGAAATTCGTCACGCAGCAATCGCTCCGCTGCGTTTGCCCCAGGCGGAAATCGATGCTCTTGTTAGCTCCCGTCCCATCACTTGCACGCATTACGACGCGTTTCGTTTTTTTGCGAACCAAGCAAAGCCTCTGAATCGCCACACCCTCAGCCTCGATACCCGCCACGAAAACGAGCAACCCGGCTGCGTCCATGCAAACATGGATCTCTATAAATGGGCCGCGAAAGCCATGCCATGGATTGGCTCCGATTTATTGTTAGAAACTTTTCTCCTCGCCAGCCAGCTCCGAGATCTCGACATGCGTGCCAGCCCTTACGATCTCTCCGGTTGGAACGTGACTCCGATCAAAATCGAGAATCCGGAGGGTCGGCGCGAATACGAGACCGAACAGCGCCGCCTCGCGTCACTCGCCGGGGACCTGCGTACCAAGCTGATTGACGCAATCCAAGAGGTCGTTTTGGAAAGATAAGCCCTAGCTTCCCGAAACAAAACGGTTGTTTTTTGCTTTGGCGTGGAAATAGACTGCCCAGCAACCTTGCTAATCTGTAACCCATTCGTCATGTCGAAACGTAACGCCGCCAAGACCCGATCCACCTCCTCCAGCTATTCCGCCGCAAAACAACGTTATGCCGATATAGGCGTGGATACGGATGCGGTCATCAAGAAACTGGCGGGTATTCCGATTTCTCTCCACTGCTGGCAAGGCGATGATGTCGGGGGATTCGAAAACACCGGCGAGGGACTCAGCGGCGGGATTGCAGTGACAGGAAACTATCCGGGAAAAGCCCGCACTCCCGATGAACTCCGCGCGGATCTCGATCAAGCGCTCTCTCTCATCCCCGGAAAACACCGGCTCAACCTCCATGCGTTCTATGGGGAGTTCGGCGGAAAAAAAGTGGACCGCGACGAGATCGAGCCAAAACATTTCAAAAACTGGATCGATTGGGCAAAGTCGAACCAGATGGGTATGGATTTCAACCCAACCTGTTTCGCGCACCCGAAAGCAGCGGATGGATTCACCCTTTCCAACTCAAACAAAGGCATCCGAGATTTCTGGATCGAGCATTGCCAACGCTCGCGAGACATTTCCGCAGCCATGGGCAAAGCCCTCGGTTCGCTATGCGTGATGAATGTATGGATTCCGGACGGCTACAAAGACACCCCGGTCGATCGCGTATCACCTCGCCAACGCCTCGAAAAATCTCTCGATAAGATTTTCTCCGAAAAGAAAAACCCCAAGCACATGCTGGATGCGGTGGAGTGCAAATTGTTTGGCATTGGGAGTGAGAGCTATGTCGTGGGTTCGCATGAGTTCTACATGGGCTATGCAATCAAAAATCAAAAACTGCTCTGCTTGGATGCGGGTCACTTTCACCCGACGGAAACCATCGCCGACAAGCTCGGATCCGCCCTGATGTTTGTTCCGGAGATCCTGCTTCACGTCAGCCGCGGTGTGCGCTGGGACAGCGATCACGTCGTCACGCTCGACGATGCGCTCCAAGGGATCGCCTCCGCCCTCGTCCGCGACAACCTCCTCTCCCGCACCCACATCGGCCTCGATTTCTTCGATGCCAGCATCAACCGTATTGCCGCATGGACCATCGGCACACGCAATACTTTGAAATCCCTGCTCATCGCCTTGTTAGAACCTGTGGCACTGCGTGAGGCGGAAAAATCCGGAGATCTCACCACCCGCCTCGCACTCATGGAGGAACTCAAATCCATGCCTTGGGGCGATGTCTGGAATCAGTATTGCGAAATGCAAAATGTACCCATCGGCATGAACTGGATGAAAGAAATCCGGAAATACGAGTCCAGTGTTCTTTCCAAACGCAAGTGAGCATTTAAAACCTAACCCAAAAAACCATGTCAAACGTCCATATTGAAGAGGAAGCCCTAGAAGAAATCATTGGCGGCGAATACGAACGCGAACCGGTTCCAAAAAACGCTCTCAAAGGACCCAAATCCTTCTGGGGGATGTATGCGGGCGAACACGCGGCAGGAACCGAATTCATGATCGGGCCTCTGTTTCTTGCTGCAGGTGCCAGCCTGAAGGACCTTATGTTCGGTCTCTTGCTCGGGAACATCCTCGCGGTTTTGACATGGCGCTACTTGGTAGTTCCGATTGCGATGAACCGCCGGCTCACGCTTTACTATCAACTCGAGAAAATCGCCGGTGGCAACATGGTGAAATTTTACAATGTCACCAACGGCATCCTGTTCTGTTTCCTCGCAGGTGCCATGATCACGGTTTCCGCTTCGGCCATCGGTGTGCCGTTTGACATACGCTTTGAAGTTCCGGAAGCGACTTTCGGTCTGAGTGGCGCAGCTTTTTCCGCCATCGTCATGATTGTCGGCCTTGTGATCGCAGCAGTCGCCGTCGGAGGCTACCAACGGGTCGCGCATTTCTCTAATATTTCAGCACCTTGGATGATCCTCGTGTTTGCCATATGCGGCGTCGTTTCCCTGGCACAGATGGATGCGCATTCGTTTGAGCGCCTCGAAACCATCTGGAACGAGGGCGTTGCATTCGTCCAGAATACGAATGGGAAGGAAAGTTTCGGATTCTGGAAAATTGTCATATTCGCATGGCTGTGCAACGCCGCCATGCATTTCGGCATGGCAGATCTGTCGATCTTCCGTTTCTCTGCATCCAAATCCGCCGGATGGGCGCCATCCGTCGGCATGTTCCTAGGTCACTACATGGCGTGGATATGTGCCGCTCTGATGCTGGCTGCAGTGATCGCAACCCAGCCAAGCGCAACCATGAACGCCGCTGGAAAAGTTCAAGCGGATCCTGGCTTCTTGGCATGGAACGCACTCGGCTGGACGGGTATCATCTGCGTGGTGATCGCCGGTTGGACAACAGCAAACCCGACCATCTACCGCGCCGGCCTCGCCTTCCAAAGCCTATTCCCCAATCAACATCGCGCCACCGGGGTGATCCTTGCCGGCATCGTCGCCACCATCGCGGGGGTATTTCCCAATCTCTCCGCCCAGCTTCTCGGATTTGTCGGAACCTATGGCATGATCCTCGGCCCCATGGGCGCGATCATTTTCGTGAACCACTACTTGGCCAAAAGACTCGGTTTTCTTGAAGACCCGGCTGTCGCCAAAAAATCTTCCTTTAACCTCGCTGTGCTACTCGCATGGCTGATTCCCGCCGTCCCCGGTTTATGGCTGATTCTTTCAAAAGGAGTCTTCGCTGCCTATCTCGTCATCCCCGCATGGATCGCTTCCGCCATTCTTTACGTGATTTTCGGAAAACTCATGTTCTCTAACAAAAACCAAGCTTGAACCCATGAAAACCCTCATCGCCATCGCCAAGCCTGTCAGCTGGGCTTCTCTGTTACTCATCGTCGTCCCCCCGCTGCTAAATTTCAACGGCTCAATCGATTCCTCGCTGATGAATCAACTGCTTCTCGCAGGGACAGTCATCTGGTTCGTCACCGCATCGCTCTGGATGAAGTCGGAGTAAATGAAGTTTAGAAGTTCTTGGTTCCTAGTTCTTGGTTAAGCTTCGCGCTATATTTTTACCAACCAAGAACCAAGAACTCCTCAATACTCCTCCTCTTCCTCGCCGGGAACCGGAGGAATCACGTCTTCGCGTTGGAGTAGCCTTTCCAGATCAAGGTCTTGGATGAGATCCGCAGGCGTCCCGCGGACGATGGATGCGTAAGGAACGATACGGTCCAACTCGGCAATCGCGCAGTGCACCATGGAGGAGACGATATCCGCATCATATTTCTCGCGTTCGAAGAGATTGGTCACGCGAAACACCAACATTTCACGATCGAGATCATATTCAAAGCCGCCAAGCGTCAGTTGCTTATTGGCTCGCATCAGAAGTTCAAGCAACGCAGGCATCTGCGGCTCAGCCACGAACATCGGGCTCTCGGAGACCACGCTTAACGCATTCAATTCAGGAAAAGCCTGCACCACTAGATCCACCCGGGTATGATGTGCTTCAAAGCCGGCACGTAAAACCTCACGACCTTCAACCAACTCGGTATGCCAGCCGTTTTTACCGAAAACTTCCTCCACGGATAATATCTGTCTTGAATGCGGTCTCATGCGTTGCGCCGAGATACTCGCCCAAGCATGGCCTTGGCAAGCAAGCTCCGAAACTTTCTATCGATCGGTTTGAGGGAAAGATGCAGCCCCGAGCTCTTTTCCTCGTTGAAATGTAGGGTTAGCCATTTTTCATCTTCACTGATCTCCACCGAAAACATTTCCTGCCACAGCACGAGTCGCAGGTTTTTCGATGGGAAGAAAAACGGAAAAATCTCCAAGCCTAAGGGAGTTAAAATCAAATACGCATGTTTCGCCAGATGCCGGGTCAGCCAAAAACAACCCGATGCTAAACCGAGACATGGCAGCGCCCATAGTGGATGCGGAAGCTCCGGATGATCTCCCCGATACATCCCCGTCGCCAACAAAGTCACCGCCGCACCGATCCAAATCGCACCCAGCACGGCAAATCCAACTGCCTGCCCGGATCGGGTGAATCTGAGTTCTTTTTCCGGCTCACTGACCATGGCTCAACTATCCTTGTCGGAATCCTCCGCTTTCGTGCGGACACCCTGCGCGTCAAACACCACAAAGTCGTCCCCTTCTTTCTTACGGCGCCAAGAGTTGAGCAAGATGACCATCCCAAACCCCATCACAATGAAAGAAGCCTCCAAGAAAAACGGTGTCGAAATCAACCCCGCAACCCATCCCACGCTTTCCCCCACCCATCCGGGAATGAAACGCCAAAACGCCAGCAGACAGATTACCGCCGACATGATTGCGAGGATCAAGCCTCCCCCAACGGCGACTTGCTTGGCTCGATTCTCAGTGGTTGATTGCTTTTTCATCACGGAATTTAAAAAAAGCTAATCCAAATCCATTCACGATCCAAACCCTAGTTTGAAAAACATTTTCGAAATGCTTTCGGGACTTTTTGAAACATGCTTTCATTTTCCTCATGACACGCGACGATGACGATACCACCCGGCACCTCGACAGGAAACTCCGGCAGGAAATCCTGTTCGCGCGCGAACGCGTTTATCACTTTGCCAAGCCAACACCTTTCGAACAACTCGATGCTCCGGGCCTGAATTTCGAGCTCTGGGTGAAACGTGAAGACCTCTCGCCCGTCAAAGCTTATAAATGGCGCGGCGCGGCCAACCGCATGGCCACTCTGAGTGAACTGGAGGCCAAACGCGGGGTCGTCACCGCCTCCGCAGGAAACCACGCCCAAGGTGTTGCGCTTGCTGCCAAACAACTCGGCATTCGCGCGCGAATTTACATGCCGCAATCCACCCCGAAAGTGAAACAGGACGCCGTCATCAAACTCGGCCAGGAATATGTTTCCGTCCACCTCGCCGGCGATAGTTACGACGATGCCGTCAAAGCCGCACGCGCCGACGAAGCCTCAACCCAATCCACTTTCATTCATGCCTATGACGATATCCAAGTCATGGCCGGACAAGGCACGCTCGCCGATGAAATCGTCCTCTCTGGCAAAGGCCCTTTTGATGTAGCCTACCTCCAAATCGGCGGTGGTGGCATGGCCGCAGGCGTTTCAACATGGCTGAAAGCATACTGGCCCGATATCGAAATCGTCGGGGTCGAAGGCGAAGGCCAAGCCTCCATGACCGCATCCGTTCAGGCGGGAAAACCCGTCTGCTTGGATCAGGTGGATCTCTTCTGCGATGGCACTGCCGTCAAACAACCGGGCAATCTCCCTTTTGAAATTTGCCAACATTCCATCGACCGCTTCATCACAGTCAGTAACGCTGAGGTCACCAAAGCCATCCGCACATTATGGGATGGACTCAGATCGATTTCCGAACCGTCAGGTGCCATGGGACTTGCCGCCGCACTCAAGGAAAAAGACGATCTCAAGGGCAAAAAAGTCGTCGTCATCCTTTGTGGGGCCAATATCGACTTCCTGCAAATCGGGCGCATCGCCCAATCCGAGGGTGCATCATCCCGATTCAACCGGACCATTCGTGTCCAAATTCCGGAAACCCCTGGAACGATGTTGAGGCTGTTAGACTCGTGCTTTTCACAAGTCGACATCACCGATTTCCAATACGGCAAAATAGATTCAAAAATTGCTTGGCCGGTTTTTTCTCTCGCTGCCGATAAACCCGAAACCATCGATTCAGTCATCACCAAACTTCATGAAAACGGCTACGTCTGGCAGGATATCACCGGAGCGACCGATGTCGATTTCCGTGCCATTCCCTTGCGCAGCGATCTACTCTCTCACCCCGCTTTCCTCAGGCTCGATTTCTACGAAAGGCCCGGCGCACTTCACGACTTCCTCGCCAAACAACTCACCGGTAATGAAAACCTCGGTTACTTCAACTACCGTCAGTCCGGCGAGCGCATCGGTCGCGCCCTGATCGGATTGGATTTTCCGTCCTCCTTCGAACGCGATGCCTTTCTAATGTCGCTTCCCCCACATGGAGAGGGTTACCGCCTCTGCCAAGCCATCGATACCGAAACCTCTGCCCGCTTGTCCGGATCCGTGATTTGAAAACCGTTCCCATATTCGCTCAATTCCTCTGGACAGCGCTTACCACCCTGACAAAACTCCGAATCTCTCTCACGACCCTTTTCACAACCTCACTCAGTAATGCGGACAGCAATTTTCGGTGACATCCACGCAAATCTTGAAGCTCTTGAAGCTGTCATGGCCGATGCCAAGCTACAGGGCGTCACGCAATTCGTCTGTCTTGGCGATATCGTCGGTTACAACGCGGATCCCGTTGCTTGCCTCAATATCATCCGTGAGATGAATTGTCCGACCGTTAAAGGAAATCATGACGCTGACGCATCGGAGGACTATTCTCTGGAAAACATGAATCCAATCGCCGCCTACGCGCTGCAATGGACTCGGGAACAACTCGATGAGGATCAGCGCCTTTGGCTCAAACGCCTCCGTATGGTACGCCAAGTGGCGGACTACACGATCGTCCACAGCACCTTGGATCAACCCTTCCACTGGAACTACGTCACCAATCGCTTCGACGCGATGTCCAATTTCTCATATCAATTTACCCAACTCTGCTTTCATGGACACACCCATGTTCCCAGAGTTTATATAAAATCCGACAAAGTCCGCGAGGTTGCCGCGGATTCCATCAAAATCGAGCCGAACTACAAATATTTCATCAACGCCGGCTCAGTTGGCCAACCCCGTGACGGAGATCCTCGCGCCTGCTACGTGATCTATGACAGCCAGAGCGGCGTTATCGTTTTTCGTAGAATCGAGTATGACATGGCGACAACCCAACAAAAAATTGTCGCCGCCGGGCTGCCTGAAATGCTGGCCGATCGCCTCGAGGAGGGTCGCTAATCGACCGCCTACGCTCTCAAGCTGCACCTGTGCGTGGAACATAGGAAACAATTACGTGGAACAAGGTTTCCGGCTTGACGCTCATCCGCTTGCCTCAGATGCTTGCCCCCCTCCGCCCAAGTCTATGATTTGAAGCCTTTCTCGTTTTTCTAAAAAATAAAAACGAGAAAACGCATTAAAATGATTCCAGGCGTCAGCTTTTTTCAAATTAACTCTCTGAATTTCAAAACTTTATCTTTTTAATAAACTTATGTTTAAAAAACTTTTTGGAAACTTGTTTTCCAGTGATATCGGGATCGACCTCGGAACCGCCAACACTCTCATCAACGTTAAAGACCATGGCATTGTTCTGCGCGAACCCTCAGTGGTCGCAGTCAAAGCCGGGACCAACGAGGTTTTAGCCGTGGGTGATGATGCGAAACGCATGCTTGGTAGAACGCCCGGCAACATCGTCGCGATTCGTCCTCTCAAAGATGGTGTCATCGCCGACTTCGAAGTGACACAAGCCATGCTCCGCCACTTTATCCGTAAAGTGAACAAAGGACGCCGTAACAATCCGCGTGTTCTCATCGCCATCCCATCCGGCATCACCGAAGTGGAGCGTCGCGCTGTTCGTGAATCCGCTGAGCAAGCGGGCGCTCGTGAAGTTTACCTGATCGAAGAACCCATGGCGGCAGCCATCGGTGTCGGTCTTCCGGTCCAGGAGGCATCTGGAAACATGATCGTCGACATCGGCGGCGGCACGACAGAAGTCGCACTCATTTCACTGTCAGGTATCGTTTACGCACGTTCCGTCCGTACCGCAGGAGATGAGCTTGATGAAGCCATTATCCAATACATGAAGCGCGCCTACAACCTCATGATCGGTGAGCGCACTTCAGAGGATATCAAAATCCGTATCGGTTCAGCCGCGGCTTTGCC
The DNA here is from genome assembly GCA_945873125.1 of Prosthecobacter debontii. Lineage (GTDB taxonomy): Bacteria > Verrucomicrobiota > Verrucomicrobiia > Verrucomicrobiales > Akkermansiaceae > Luteolibacter. The sequence continues at coordinate 85,024 of CAMCBV010000002.1, read as the reverse complement.
TAAGGAAATGACCATGGAAGTCAAGGGTCGCGACCTCGTGGCCGGACTTCCAAAAACCATCACCATCACCTCGCAAGAAATCCGTGAGGCCATGTCAGATCCGCTGAGCACCATCGTTGACGCGGTCCGCACCACACTTGAACGTTGCCCGCCTGAACTCGCAGCGGACCTCGTGGATCGGGGTATCGTTCTCGCAGGTGGCGGAGCCCTCCTCAAAGGCCTTGATCGTCTGCTGCGCGAAGAGACCGGCTTGCCCGTCCACGTTGCGGAAGATCCTCTCAGTGCCGTGGCAGAAGGAACCGGCAAGGCTCTTCAGGAACTCGCCTTCCTCAAGCGCGTAACCAACACGGATCGCTAAGCCACCGGCTTGTGTTTTTCCAACCCTTGCAGCTTCCGACCCACCGGTCATGAAACCGCTTAACCTTCTCGCACTGCTTCTCTTTCTTGCTGGAGCAACCTGGGCTCTAACAAGGAGCGAGAGATTTGTCAGGGATATTCAGGTTGCTTATTTCAAAATCATCAATCCGACTCTAACAGCTGGATCGGCGATGGAAACGAAAGCGCGCAAATTCCTGGATGAAACGGAGAATTCCAAATCTTTGGAAACCAAACTCAATGCCATCAACGGCGAGATCGGAAGACTTCGTATTATCGAATCCCAGTTCGCAGCGCTCAAACGCGAGAACAAGGAATTGCGCCACGCTTTGGATTTCAAAAAAGCCACCAACTTCGATGTTGTCGCAGCACAGATCATTCGCCGTCATCCAACCACTTGGTGGCAGACCATGGACATCGATGCCGGCGAAGACCGCAAGATCGGAATTCAACTCTCCGTTCTCTCCAATGAGGGCCTCGTCGGGATCATTGACCGCCCGTTCGCCCATCGCTCATCCGTACTTCTCATCACCGATGAAAAATGCCAAGTCTCGGTTCGCGTGGAAGGCACACCCGAAGTCGGCATCCTCAGCGGTCAGCGCGGCAAATTTGATAATAACCCAACTCTTCGTCTTCGCTTTCTCTCCAAAGAAGCCTCGCTAAAAGCCGGTCAGCGAGTCTTTACCACAGGTCGTGGTGGCATTTTTCAACCCAACATCCTTGTTGGAACGATACTCTCGGTTGAAAAAGGCCCGATCGACTCGGAAGCCCTCGTCGCACCTGCCGTGAACTTCAGCGACTTGGGAACCGTATTCGTCGTCCTTTCAGAAACCCCGTAAACCTCAACCGCTTGCTTCGTTACAATCTCAGCACTGTAGTCCTTCTGCTCATCGCCTTTCTGGTGCAGCAGTTTGTGCCCGCGTTCACTGGGCTTAGCCATGCACGCATTCTGGTCGTGCAGCTCGTGTTTCTCTGCTGTGCGGTGACCGTGACCACACCCACCATGCTTTTGTTGGCATTTCTCGGCGGCATTTTATGGGATGCCCATTGCTACCTCTCTCCCATCATCGCGGATCCTGAAGTCTATGCTCAACCCGTCGAGTCTCTGCGTTTTGGTTACTCGATTTTGCTTTTCGGAGTCGCGGGATTCCTCATGCAGGGTCTCAATCCAATTTTCCGCCAAGGCAAATGGCACTTCTCGGCAATCCTCTCTGGCATCGCCGTTTTCCTTTATCTGGCAGCCGAGTTCATTTTGATCTCCTTCATCAGGGGTGAATTCACCATTTCGCGATCCATCTTGAGACTGATCTTCTACACTTCCGTTCTCACCATGTGCGTGTCGCCTGTCATTTTCTGGATACTCTACCAAATCGCCAATCTTTTTGATTACCCCCTCCATCCTGAGGCAAGAAATTCAAAACGCCGGTAATACCGCATGGAACCCAAATACAAGTTCAGACTGTACTTCCTAACCGCCCTCATATTGGTCGGTTTCGGGACTTTGCTGTCTAGGCTTCATGAATTTCAAATCAACCGAAAAAACGAATTCCAAGCACTCGTTCCCGGCAACCGAACCGTCACGATCCGCGAACCCGGGATACGTGGCGAAATCACCGATCGCAATGGGATTCCGCTTGCACGCAATCTTCGAAACTATGTCGCAACCCTGAACCTCGACGAAATCGTCAACGCTTATCATTTGCAATACGATGGCATCCCAACCATCCAACGCCTGACTAACGAAGCCGGGCTACCGCGAAAAACGAAAGACAAGGATATTGTAAAGATCGTCAATGAATCAACGATTGTCCCGCTGCAACAACTCAGCCTCGCCAAAAACTACAATGCTTCGGCCCTGCGCACCCATTACCTCACCCATCGAGGTCTGGTTCCTTTCACTTACCGCTCGGATCTAACCTACGAGGAGTTTGCGCGCATTGCGGAGAGAAACCTCGAATTTCCAGGACTCACGCTGAGCATCAGTCCGCAACGTCAATACCCCTATGGCACACTCGCCTCACATGTTCTGGGTTATTTGAAACAATGGGAAAAGGGCGATATCACATCTGCTGACAAACGTGCCTACAACCACTTCATTGGCGATGAAAAGGGAATCGCCGGAGTCGAGGCGACCATGGACTCATACCTCCGCGGACCCGAGGGGATCAAAACCGTTCTCAAGGATGAAAAAGGCCGCACCGTTGGGATGCTTGATTATACCAAACCGGGCATTGGAGCAAAGGTTCAACTCACCATCGATGCGCGTATCCAATACCTTCTGGAAAACACCTTGCGCAGGGCCGGACGGGCCGCAGGAATCGTATTGGATGTCCGCACAGGCGAGGTCATCGCCATGGCCTCTGTGCCGGATTACGATCCGAATGCCTTCATTCCGTCCATTTCGAGTGAGAAATTCAAAAGCTACACAACAAAACCACAGCTCTCCCCCTTCACCAACCGCACGATCACCTCATTCACTCCAGGCTCAACCATGAAGGTGCCAACGGCGATTGCAGGTGCAATGAACGGCATGGCCACTCGTTCTTTCAGCTGTGAAGGTTTCGTGCCTTACGGAAACCACAATATCGGCTGCTGGCTTTGGAACAAAAGCCGTGGCCGCCACGGCAGCCTCACTCTGCCCCGCGCACTGCAACAATCCTGCAACCCCTACTTCAACAAGCTTGCCAATGCCATTGGATGGAAGGCTATGGTGGATGGTTTTTCCCTAGTCGGACTTGGCAAAAAGACAGGCATCGAACTTCCCAATGAAGATCCCGGCATTCTACCCGGCTCCCGTGCATGGCGCGCCGCCGTGCCCGGAGCGGTCATGACTCCCGCGCTGACCGCCATGTTATCCATCGGACAAGGGGACACCATGGCAAGTCCATTGCAACTCGCCGCTATGCTGGCCCCTATCGCCAACGGAGGAAAATATTACCAACCCCGTATTGTCAAAAAAGTCGTCGCTGAAAATGGCATGGTACGGATTTCTGATTTTCCAAAACTTGAGGTCGATCTGCTCACATCCGGCATCAAGGAGAGCGATCTGGCACTGATCCGTCTGGGCATGTGGAAAGCGGTCAATGAAGCGGGTGGTACGGCAGGAAAAGTTCGGATGGCGAAATACGAAATCGCCGCCAAAACAGGAACCGCCCAAACGGTGGACAATGGCCAGAAATCTAACAATTCATGGGTTATGTCCTTCGCGCCTTTTGACCAACCGCGTTATGCGGTCGTGATCATGGCGCAGTCCGCCGGCTCGGGTGGCGGCGTCTGCGGTCCGCTGGTTAACATGGTCTATAGCGGCATTTTCGCCCAGGAAGAAGGCATGCGCCTCCCTCTCAAACCCCAGACCGAATATGCCGGACACCTTGAAAGAATTGAAGCCATAGAACCCGTCAAAGACGTTCTTGCCGCCATTCAAGCAACGGAAGCACCCGCTTCAAATTCCAAACCATCCAAAGCTCCTGGCGACGACCTCGGCGAAACCGGTAACGAAATCGGTGATATTTTACCCACAACCACTCCAACAACATCAACTCCTGTCATTTCTCCAAAACCAACCATTACCCAAGAAACCGATCGTGAGGGTCAAGTGATTCCTCGCGCCACTCCTATCCAAGAGTGAAATCAACTCATCTTTTCAATACAAAACATTCCAACCTACACCCATCGTGATCAAAAAAATCAAAAGACTACTCGGAATCGGAAATACCGATCCATCGCAAGGAAACACCATCATCGTCAACGTTGAAAAACTCGAGCGCCGCGTCGCACTCTTGGAAGACGGCGTTCTTGAAGAATACACCGTCGAACGCGAGGGCGACCAAAACATCGTCGGTGGCATTTTCAAAGGCAAAGTCAAAAACATCGAACAAGGACTGAAGGCCATGTTCGTCGACATCGGCCTCGACAAAAATGCCTTCCTCCACTTCTGGGATGCCATCCCCGCAGCACTCGATGGAGGACTGGAAGAAATCGAACGCCAAGGATCGAAAAAAAATCAAAAGAAAATCACTTCGAAAGATATTCCCAGTATCTACCCCGTGGGATCCGAGATCGTCATCCAGGTCTCCAAAGGTCCGATCGGCACAAAAGGCCCCCGCGTCACCACCAACATCTCGCTGGCCGGTCGTTACCTCGTGCTCATGCCATTTACCGAACAATTCGGTATTTCCCGGAAAATCGATGATCCGCAAGAACGTCAGCGCCTGCGTAAAATCGTACAAAATCTCTCTGTTCCGGAAGGCATGGGGATTATCATGCGCACGGTTGCCCAAGGAACCCGCGCCCGCCACTTCGTTCGCGACCTCGCGATGCTGCTCGAGCAATGGGATAAAATCGACCAACGCCGCGCCAATAATCCGGCTCCCTGCTGTGTGTTTCAAGAACCCGGATTGATCGAAAAAACCGCCCGGGATTTCCTCACCGATGAAGTGGATCAGGTCATTTGCGACGACGAACAAACGACCGAACTCATCCGTGAAATCGCCGGAAAAATCTCTCGTCGTTCAAAGCGTCGCATTCGCTATATGCCATGCACTTCCCAACCCATCTTTGAGAAGGTCAACATCCAAAAACAAATCGACGAGGCATTCTCCCGCCAAGTCTGGCTCAAGTGCGGTGGCTATATTGTCATCGATGAAACCGAAGCTCTCATCTCTGTCGACGTGAACACGGGGCGCAACCGCGGCTCCAAAGATGTCGATAAGATGATTCTCCAAACCAACATCGAAGCCGCCGAGGAAGTCGCACGCCAGCTCCGCCTCCGCAATATCGGGGGCTTGGTCGTGGTCGATTTCATTGACATGCGTCATCGCAAAGACCAAGCCGCCGTCTACAAGGCGATGAAAGAGCGGGTCAAACGCGATAAAGCGAAAACCCAAATCCTTCAGATTTCCGCCATCGGCCTCATGGAGATGACTCGCCAGCGTTTGAATGAATCGCTCCGTGATTCGATGTATGAGCCCTGCCCATACTGCCAAGGCCGCGGCCGCGTCAAAACTCCGATGACCATGTCGATCGAGATCCAACGCCGCCTCAACACGATCATCCAAACCCATCGCGACCAAGTCGGCGATCTTGTCGTCATCGTGAACTCGGATGTGCTGAACCGCTTCAAAAAGGAAGATGCAAAAGTTCTCGTTGAGCTCGAACGCTCACACGCCGGACGTCTTATCTTCCGTTCGGATCCGACTCTCAACCGCGAACGCTTCGCGATTGTCGATGCGGCAACCGAGAAAACCATTGATCAGGGCTGATATAAAACTTGATGCGTGATTTCATGTGGTAAATAGTTACCACATGAAATACACGTCCACTCTCAAGCGCACCAGCATGTCGCTGGATCAGCAAACCCTAGATAGTATCGAGCTCCTAGCATCGGAATGGGAAACATCGAAATCTGAGGTCATCCGCCGTGCGGTTCGCAAACTAAAGGAAGATGAAGCCATGAAAACCGCCTGCATGACTCCCGTCCAAGCGATGGAATGGCTGCAAGAAAACGGTATTACGCAAGAGCAGGCGGATACATTCAGGGAAGAAATTCGCCTCGAAAGAGAAGCAAAAAAATACTGGTGGGAATGACAATCCATTTGGACACAAACTTATTGGTTGAAGTCGGATTAAGCGGATCACTCTTGAGAGCAGATCTTATTTCATGGCTCAGAAATGGAAATCACGTGGCTTCATCAACAATCGCGTGGTCTGAATTCTGCAATGGCCCAATTGAGAAAAAACAACTCAAGGCTGCGGAATTAGCAGTTGATCACCGCATCTTGGATTTCACAAAACCGATGGCTGAAATGGCATCTGTCCTTTATAACAAATCGGGGCGACGCCGCGGCTCCCATTCCGACTGCATGATTGCCGCTTGTGCCATCATTTCTAACAGTCCGCTCTGCACATTAAACACCAGAGATTTCGAACGCTTTATCCCCTTCGGCCTACGTCTGCATTCATTCTGATATCCCAGCGGCATATCCCCTGCTCTAACCAACCTCACCTTTCTATCCCATGTCCCGTAAAACCAAACTCATCGTCACCCTCGGACCCGCAACTGAGTCTTCTGAAATGATAGGCAAACTCATCGATGGCGGTGTGAATGTTTTCCGCCTCAACATGAGCCATGCGAAACATGAATGGGCTGCGGAGATGACCCAACTCGTTCGCAAAGAATCCAAGAAACGCCATGCCCACATTGCCGTTCTTTTCGATCTCACCGGACCCTCGATTCGAACCGGGGATCTCGAGAAAGCCTACGAACTCAAAGAGGGTGACAAAGTGGAGTTCCGACGTGCCGATGTATCCGCCACCATTCCGTTGTCCACCACGGTCAATTATCCCGGCCTGATGCACGATGTGAAGGAAGGAAATACTCTCGTGGTCGATAACGGTGCATTGCTCATGCGCATCGACAAGGTTCTGGACGATCGCATCATCTGTGATGTCCGCACGCCCGGCAGCATGGGATCTCGCAGACATATCAATTTGCCAGGGGTCCGGCTCAACCTTCCAGCCCTGACAGAAAAGGATCACAAGGATCTCGCCCTCGCCGTCGAATGTGATGCAGACTTCATCGCCGGATCTTTTGTCCGCGATGCCGCACACGTTCGTGAACTCCGCGACGCGATGAAAGCTCTCGAAGGTGAAGCTCAGATTGTCGCGAAAATCGAGGATCAGGAAGCGATCAAAAACATCGATGCGATCATTCAGGAATCCGATGTCATCATGATCGCTCGCGGTGATCTCGGTATCGAGGTTGATTTCGAAGACCTCCCCATTCTCCAACGCCGTATCGTCAAGCGCTGCCATGAGCTCGGAACTCGCGTGATTGTGGCAACCCAGTTGCTGGAATCGATGATCATCAACCCGACCCCTACGCGTGCGGAAGTCACTGATGTGATGAACGCGGCTTACGAAGAGGCGGATTCACTCATGCTTTCCGGTGAAACTTCGGTCGGACGTTATCCGGAGCGCTGTGTCGAAGCGATCGTGAGGATTGCCACCCGCATTGAACGCACGGGGGGGCACGGCTTCGGACAAAATGTTATTCTGCGCGATGAACGACAAAAAACCGCGCGCGCTGCCGTTACCTTGGCGGATTCATTGGCGGATGCACTGCTCGTCGTACTCACCCGTCGCGGTGTTCTCGCCAATCAAGTGGCTTTGATGCGTCCCCGCACGGCTGCGTTTTTTGCCTTCACCCCCAAAGAACGCGTTTGTCGTCAACTTTCTCTAACACGTGGAATCCGCGCCTTCCAAATGCCGTTCCGCTCGAATATCGAGGAAACCGTCCAACTCGCGACCGAGCAACTCCGCGAGGCGGGACTGGTTCGTGAGGGCACCCCCATCGTCATCGTCTCCGATATCTTATCTGATCACTTCGCCGCAAACTCGATCCTGCTGCATCACGCTTGATGAGCAGGATCAAGAATTTGGTAGAGCGCTATCGCCGAGCGCGCCGCATGAAATGAAGAAGATATTGAAAATCAATGGATGTATTAATTGCGTTTCGCTTCGCACGGCGCCCTCGGCGAGGGCGCCCTACCATTCATGTAGAGACTTTAACTCATATAGCAATCAACTCACCACCAAGTTCATGATCTTACCGGGGACGTAAATCACTTTACGCAATGTTTTCCCCTCGGTGAGTTCCTTGATTTTTTCAGAAGCAAACGCCAGGGCTTTCGCGTCGTCTTCCGAGGCATCCATCGCCATCCAGATTCGATCCCGTAACTTGCCATTCACCTGAACGACAAGTTCGCACTCCGTGCGAACCAATGCCTGCTCATCATACGCCGGCCATGCCGATTCCGAGAGCGATGCCGCGGGAAGTTTGAAAGCCTTGGCCACACGCTCGTTGATCTCCTCGGAAAGATGCGGAGCAAACGGATTCAGCACAGTGAGGAACTGAATAAATTCTTTCACCGGAACTTTTCCTGCCTGCGTGAATGCATTGGTGCAGATCATCATTTGTGAAATCGCCGTATTGAAACTCAATTTCTCGATGTCTTCGCCAACTTTCTTGATGGTTTCATGCACCACTCGGCTGAGTTCTTTGTCGGTGCAAGTTTCGCCCACCACTTTGTCGGACACTTCACCTTCCTCAGTGATCGCCAAGCGCCAAACACGGGCAAGGAAACGAGAAACCCCTTCCACACCCTTCATCTGCCATGGCTTCACTTGCTCCAGCGGCCCCATGAACATTTCATAAAGGCGTAGGGAATCTGCACCGTATTCTTTTACCACATCATCGGGATTGACTACGTTGCCACGTGATTTTGACATCTTCTGACCATCCTCACCCAGAATGAGTCCCTGGTTAACCAGCTTTTGAAACGGCTCAGGCGTGCTGACATGCCCTAAATCAAAGAGCACTTTGTGCCAAAACCGCGCATACAACAAATGCAAAACCGCATGCTCGGTTCCGCCGACATAGAGATCGACCATGCCCGGCTTTTCACTCGTCCAGTAATCTTCGGCTTCTTTTGAAATGAACCGATCCGCGTTTTTGTTATCGCAGTAACGCAAATAATACCAGCACGATCCCGCCCATTGCGGCATGGTGTTGGTTTCACGAGTGAATCCATCTGGCAAGTTCACCCATTCGGTGGCTTTGGAAAGCAAAGGATCAGGCGTACCAGATGGCTTGTAATCATCCAATGGCGGAGCCAATAACGGCAACTGATCATCGGGCAACGCGTAGTGCTGACCGTCTTTCCAAATGATTGGAAACGGCTCACCCCAATAACGCTGACGGGAGAACAACCAGTCGCGAAGTTTGAACTGAATCTTGCGCTTGCCTTGGTTGTTAGAAACCAACCATTCGATCATTTTTGCCTTTGCTTCTGCGGTAGGTAGCCCATCTAGGAAACCCGAATTCACCGCGGTTCCAGCAGCAGTATAAGGGAGCGCGGGCGTCCCGCCCGCATTTTCACACGTCCAAAGCGTAAACGCATCTTCAGAGAGCTTTGCCCTAACCGGATTTTCCAAAACATACTCAACCACTTTGAAGAAGTGACGCTCATTACGAATAAGCCGGTCGTAAAATTCGGGCTGCCAGAATCGTCCTTCCTTGCCCAGCTGATTACCAATCTGCTTGGAGGTGAAACTTTTCCAGGAATGCAAGATGTCCGCGAGCTCATGGCCGTCTAGGGGAGAAAAAAGCACGTGTACGTGATTTGGCATAACCACGAAGGCATGAAGCGTATACCGCTCACTATCGAAATGAGTTAGAGCATCCGACACTACTTTACGTATACTCGGATCCTTCAATGTGCATGAGCCCGCGCCGCTATCGAGCCATTCATCTAACCGATCTGAAAATCTTTCGTGATATTCCTTCTCCAAAGCTTCGCTCCAAGGTTTTGGGTTAAATCCAAGCCACGTGTTGCGTTCATCTTCCCATTTTTCGATGATTTCCTTAGGAAGACTATCATCCAAGCGCCATGTGACAAAGCAGGCGGTTTCGCCTTGCTGCCAGTGTGGAAGTTTATGCTTGGTTTCTGCGATAGTGCTGTCCGAAGAGAAGAAGCGGGCGGGACGCCCACGCTCCCCTTGAACCACCTGCTTGATCGGCAGATCAAATCGTTGAGCAAATTCAAAATCCCTATCGTCATGCGCAGGAACCGCCATGATCGCGCCGGTGCCGTAGCCCATCATCACATAGTCCGCAATCCAGATCGGGATCTGCTCCCCGTTAACCGGATTCACCGCAAAAGCACCCGTGAACACCCCGGATTTGTCTTTATTCAAATCCCCACGATCCAAATCCGACTTCGATGCAATGGATTTCTGATAGATTTCAACGATGGATTTTTGTTCTTCCGTGGTGATTTCTGCAACTAGCGGATGCTCAGGAGCTAGAACCATATAAGTCGCGCCAAAAAGCGTATCCGGACGCGTCGTGAAAACTTCCACTTGAGATTTGAAATTTGAAATTTGAAATTTCACCTCCGCTCCCTCGCTTCGGCCGATCCAGTTTTTCTGCAACAACTTGATGCCTTCCGGCCAGTCAAGTGTGTCGAGCTCATCGATCAGGCGTTGCGCGTATTTCGTAATGCGAAGCATCCACTGACGCAGAGGCCTGCGCTCCACGGTGTGGCCTTTCGATTTCCATTCCTCCACTTCTTCGTTCGCCAACACCGTTCCAAGATCCGGCGACCACCACACTGGCGTGTCAGCTACAAAAGCTAAACGCACCGCATCGATTTTTGGCCGGCTCCAGCCTTTTGCCTCAAGCTCGGAAATTGGCCGTGCGCGGTTCGTTTCCTCACAGAAATACGAATTATAAATCTCCAGGAAAATCCATTGAGTCCAGCGCACATATTCCGGATCCGTGGTCGCGATCTCGCGCTCCCAATCGTAGGCAAATCCCAAAGATTTAAGCTGACGGCGGAAATTTTCAATATTCGCGGCAGTCGTGATCGCTGGATGCTGGCCGGTCTTGATCGCGTATTGCTCCGCTGGCAACCCGAACGAATCATAACCCATCGGGTGCAAGACATTGAAACCCCGCATGCGCTTGTAGCGTCCGATGATATCCGTCGCCGTGTAGCCTTCAGGATGTCCGACGTGCAGGCCCGCGCCACTCGGATAGGGAAACATATCGAGCACGTAATATTTCGGCTTCGTGGCATCAAAACTTGCTTCGCCCGGATTTGGCGTGCGGAAAGTCTTCTCGTCATCCCAGCGGGATTGCCACTTGGGTTCAAATTCGCTGAAGGGAAATGGTTTACGTGATTCGGACATGGTCTGTGGTGGGCGGGAAACTTGCGCAATCCCCGCACCAATGAAAAGAAAAACCCTGCTCAATCGATGGACTGGGCAGGGTTTATGAACGGAGAAGATCTCCTGAATCTATTTTTTGAGCAAACTCTTCAAGTGAGCGACATATGCCTCTGGCCCACCCTCGCGGTAGCCGATATCTTCGGTGAGCTTTTTACCTTGGGCATCCAACAAATACAGGGTCGGGTAGCCCTCAACACCATATTCCTTATCGAGCTTTTTGTTTTGCTCTTTCAGCTCTGCAGTTTGCTCTTTCTTCCTTGGAAAATCGACTTCAACCAAAACCAGGTTTTCCTTCGCGTAATCTTGAAAGGCTTTTTTACTAAAAACTTCTTTCTCAAGTTTGATGCACCATCCGCACCAATCCGTGCCCGTGAAGTTGATGAAAATCGGTTTTCCTTCTTTCACAGCCTTTGCCTTGGCCGCTTCAAAGTCGTGCATCCACAAACTCTCCGCTCCCATTGAAAATGAGACCGCTGCGAGAGACACCATTAAGGTCATTATCAGTTTTTTCATAATTGTTTAATCTAGATCCTTGTTTTCGAGAGCTGTGGTCAATTGATCAAGGAACAATTTGACTTTCGGGTATTTGGATGCGGGAAAACGAGTGAACTCAACCCCCTCCGAATTCAACAATACCACCGTCGGAAACCCATCAACTTTGTATTTTTCCAGAAGCGGCTGATTTTTCTCGGCTAATGCCTTGTCGCCTTTAGGAAAATCCAAATGCACTAACACATTTTTTTCAGAGGCCGCTTTAACGAATTCCTCTTTTGAGAACACTTCCTTGCCCATCATGATGCAGGGAGGACACCAGTCGGACCCCGTGAACTCCAACATCACTGCCTTTTTTTCCTTCTTTGCAAGAGCAAGAGCGGCGTCAACATCCGTCTCCCAACCTTTCGGTGCTTTTGCAAACGAGATCGACACCATGGCCGCCACACAAACCGAATACACCGCGAACTTGTTTGAAATTTTCATTGTTATAAGGATACGTAACAAAGCCTGTTTATTCTAAAATTCTTGGCGAAAGACAAAAAAAATCCGAAACCCTTTTCATGCCTGAGCTCCCACGCCTCATCATTGCAACTCGCAACTCCCATAAAACCCAGGAAATCCGCCATATCCTAGGTGATCGCTTCGAGATTCTCGATGTCACCGATTTTCCCGAACTTCCTGAAATCGAAGAAACCGGAAGCACCTTTCTGGAAAATGCCCGACTCAAGGCACTGGGCATCAGCGGCAGAATCGATGGCTGGGTGCTTGCCGATGACTCCGGACTGGATGTCGATGCGCTCGGCGGAGCTCCCGGGGTGTGGTCTTCCAGCTATGGAGGCGAAGAGGGAAATCATGCAAAAAACAACCTGCGCCTCATTTCAGAAATGGCCAATCATGACCAGCGCAGCGCCCGATTCCTGTGCACCCTTGTTCTTGCCAAAAACGGCAAGGAAATCGCCACCTTCCACGGGGCGGTCGAAGGTGAAATCGCTCGCCAACCTTCCGGCAATGGCGGTTTCGGATATGACCCTTTGTTTATTCCCACAGGTTATTCACAAACCATGGCCGACCTTGGAGCAGACAAGAAAAGCCAGCTAAGCCATAGAGCGAAAGCAATTCAATCGTTTGTTTCAAATGTAAGTTCTGGCAATTTACTTAACCTATAGAAAATATTTGAAGTTCTTTAGCATCTGGAGAACCATATCCGTATGAAACGGTTGCTTTTCGCTCTCTCACTCATCGTAGTTGGCGGATCACTTCAATCCTGCTCTAACCAAGTCTATGCGAAACATCCCGTTTCCTATCGATTTGAGAGTAGCAAAACGGCATTGATTCGAAACGGCATCGCCTATGCACCGCGCAACGCACCTGCAGCAGTCAAGAAAGCCATCGCTGCCGGAAATCGACTCCAAGGTAAGCCCTACAAATGGGGCGGCGGTCATGCAAACCATCACGACAACGGCTATGACTGCTCGGGCACCACATCGTATGTGCTAAGAGAAGCAGGCCTGCTTCGTGGCTGCCTCACCTCAAAAGACTATTTCAAATATGGCAAAAAAGGCGAAGGCGACTGGATTACCCTCTATATACGGAATGGCCATGTTTTCATGACAGTTGCCGGACTTCGTCTCGATACTGGCGGCGGCAGCAACAGCACGGGTCCTCAATGGAAAACGGCAACCCGCGGCGCAAAAGGCCACGCCATGCGTCACCCTAACGGACTTTGACAAGCTCGGATGGCTTGTCCCAATTCGAGAAAGGACGAGAACACACGATCGGCGTTCGTAAAATCCAATCCCGCAGTCACACGGTTTGGCACCATCCATGCCATCATTCCTGCCGCTTTGGCGGAATTCAAACCATTCAGTGAATCTTCAATCACGAGGCAATCCGCAGCGTTCACTTTCAACCGACGCGCCGCCTCAAAAAACAAGTCGGGCGCGGGTTTGATTTTGGGAGCATCACCCTTGCAGACGATTTCCTGAAAAAAATCGATCAATTCCAGTTTTTCCAACCAGCCATCGACCCAGTGGTGTGACGAACTGGAAACCACAGCGATCGGAATTCCAATTTCACGCAACAATTTCAGCACAGCCACAACCCCGTCTATGGGCCCGTGTTTCGCAAGCGCTGAGCGGATCCTGATTTGCCGACGCTCATCCATTTGGATCCAATCAAAATTGAGACGGGTTAATTCCTCAAGGTGCAACTTGGGCGACCACGCATCGAAGTCCGAGCCTATGCAGCGAGTGTAGAGTGAAAGCGGCAAGTCATGGCCATGTTCACGAAACGTCTCCAGCCACGCTTGATAAATTTCCCACTCGGTATCCACCAAGATTCCGTCAAAATCGAAAAGAACAGCGGATGCAAGCATGCCCTTCGATGGGAAAACCCACCTCATCCTGCAAGTTTGAAATCATAAACTTCACTTTATATTCAAGAAATCCGATTTTTTATTGGCAGCCGAGAACCATTCTGCCATAAGGTCGAACGTATTCAGAGAAATTTCCTAATCAGATGAACGTTTCCCGCTTTATCGGTCTCTCCTCCGCCGTGCTACTCACCTGGCTGGGATTCACTTTCTTTCACGAAGTGCCCCAAGAGCGTCATCCCAAACAAGAACGCTTTTCATCAGAAACCGCCAAAAGCCCTCTTTTGCAAAACACGGAAAAAGCCACCGCATCTTTCAACGAATAATCCATCCTTATGTCCGAAGCTCCAATCCCGACTGATACCAAATCGATAAAAATGGAACTGGAACCGGGCACCTATTGGTGGTGCTCGTGCGGCAGAACCAGCCACAGCCCATTCTGCGACGGCTCCCACAAGGGCACAGGACTTCAGCCCAAGAAATTCGTTATCGAAGAAACGACCACGGTGAGCCTTTGCCAGTGCAAAGCTTCTCAAAACGCTCCTTTCTGTGATGGTTCCCATCGCCAGCTTTGATTCATCGCTCTCCTGATCCAGCCATGAGATATCTCAGCCGAGCCATCATCATGACGCTTTCATCCGCCATGTTTGGCTGCGGTTTCACATCTTACCGAAACGATTGGAAATCCTCCGTAAACCATCAGGTTGGCCAGCTCGGTTACCGAAATTGGATTGTCATTGCGGAAGCTTCTTTTCCTGCTCACAGCAGAACCGGAGTCAGCCAAGTCAACTCGGATGCCGGTATTCCCGAGGTCGTGGATTACGTTCTCAACGCTTTGGAGAAAACCCAACACGTAAAGCCTAACATCTATCTCACCCGTGAATTGCGTGCTGTCGAAAATGACGTTGCGCCGGGTATTGATATTCTGAGAGATCAGATCAAAACCTCCCTACACAGCCACGAATCCACGGAAATTGAACAGCAGTCCCTGCTGACTCTCATCGAATCCGCACAGGGCAGCTTTGATGTCCTAGTGATCCGCACATCAACCGCGCTGCCCTACAGCTCTGTCTTTCTGGAATTGCAGCCCGGCTACTGGGATGACGAATCCGAAAAACGTCTGAGGCAAAGAATTTCGCGTGAACGCATGGAAAAACTCGCACGACCCGTGCCATGAGTCCAAGATCACCCCGTGACTCGAAACGAAGCGCTTAGAATTGAACGTGAAGCGGCATGGATTGGCGATGCCGTGCTGGCTCTTTATGCCAGACAATTTGTTTTGGATGAGAGAAAATGCATGGATGGGGTCTGGTTCACTCACCTTACTTCCAATGAATTTCTGAGTTCGTTCGGAAACCCGACCAGTGTCGAAGCCATCATCGGAAACATTTACCGGAACGAGGGCTTAGCCGCCGCCCACGCACACATCGAGAAAGAGTTTCTTCCCCTGTTCAGGAAGCAGATCGTAAAGAAAACCCGTTAAACATTCTCACACTCCCTGCCAGCCGAGTTTTTGGCGGAGCGCTTCGTAGAACGAAGCGCCCTCAAGACGCAGAAGATGGAATGATCGCGAAGACTTTTTGACAACAACCCGATCACCGGGATCGATGCGTGTGGTATCTCTTCCATCGACCGTGAAAATCATTGTGACATCATCTTCGTATTCAGGGGAAATCTCGATTTCCACCTTGTCCGGAAGAACCAATGAGCGCTGACTCAAACTGTGCGGACAAATCGGGGTGATCGCCATAACCGATGACTGCGGCTCGATCAGCGGGCCACCGGCAGAAAGCGAATAAGCGGTCGATCCTGTGGGCGTTGCGACAATCAATCCGTCTGCACGATAACGGTTCAACCATTCGCCATCAACCTTGGCAATCAATGTGACCAAACGGCCGGTCTCACCACGTGCGATGGTTACTTCGTTCAAGCCATGATAGGTCTCGATCGCACCTGATTTCCGAATCACCTGCGCATGCAACAACATCCTTACACTCGTGCGATAGCGCCCCTGTGCCACGGCATCCGCAAACGCCTCGATCTCAGAGTCAGTGCAAGTTGTTAGAAATCCAAGTGTGCCGATATTGATGCCGGCGACAGGCTTTTCAAAAACTCCCAAACGCGCCACCGCATGCATCATCGTGCCATCACCTCCCAAGACGGCCGCAAGATCGACGTGATCTGCGAACGAGCTCGCGTCAACATCCGAGACCTCACCCGCGAGCTGGGCTGTTTCCCGTTCAAGGACGCATGCGCATCCCCTTTCCTCAAGTGCGGCTCTCAACGCCAGCAGAGTTTTCAGCCCACCGGCTTTTCTCGGGTTAAGTAGTAATCCAACTTTCACGATATCCCAGTGTGTGGCGAAACCTCCGCATCTGACAAGAAAGTTACAGGGTAAAAAAAATCCGCAGCCCGAATGATTCACAGGCTGCGGATTTTGAAAGGATAAGACAACTGACCTACTTGGCAGCAGAGATGACGTGCTCTGCGGTCATGCCGAGCTCCTTCATCACAACATCGCCTGGCGCACTGATGCCGAAACGATCGATGCCAAGTGCCTTGCCTTCGGTGCCGACATATTTCCACCAGATGTCGGTCACACCGGCTTCGATGGAAACCCGTTTGGTGCAGGCTTTTGGCAAAACACTTTCCTTATATTCCGCGGATTGTCTTTCAAAGCGCTCAACGCATGGCATGGAAACCACGCGCACACCCTCGCCAAGCTGCTTGGCAGCCTCAACGCAATGTTGCAACTCCGAGCCTGTTCCGATGAGAATGGTTTTCAACGCACCAGTTTCTTTAACCGCCACATAGCCCCCGCGAAGTACGCCATCGCGACGCTCTTGGACGGAAAGGTGGTTCATGGTCGGAATTGCCTGACGAGTCAGGATCAACGCGGTCGGACCGTCGGTGCGCATCATCGAGGCGATGAACGCCCCTGCGGTTTCCTCCGGATCTCCCGGACGAATCACATCGAGACCCGGAATGACGCGCAAACCGCTGACGGTTTCAACCGGTTGGTGAGTTGGGCCGTCTTCACCAACGCCGACGGAATCGTGCGTGAAAATAAATGCGGTTGGCAATTTGGACAGAGCCGCCAAGCGAATCGCAGGACGAACGTAATCCGCGAACACGCAGAACGTCGCACCACTTGCACGGAAGAGTCCGTCGTAAGCGATACCGTTGCAGATGGCACCCATCGCATGCTCACGGATACCGAACCAGATGTTGCGTCCGCCTGGATTCGAGGCGGAGAAGTCACCCGCACCGTTAAGGTAATTTTTGGTCGATCCGAAAAGGTCCGCGCTACCGGTTAGAAATTGCGGAACCGCTTTCGCAACATCGTTGATGACCTTCGCACCAGCGGAACGGGTCGCGTCTTTGTAATCCGCTGGGAATGCCGAAATGCTTTCTGAGAGATTCGAAGGAACCGCTAGAGCAACACCTTCCGTGAGTTGTTTGGCAAGTTCAGGATTGGCTTTTGACCACGCGTCATAAGTTGCCTGCCATGCATTGAATTGACCGATGAGCTCTTGTTTACGTTGTGCGAAAAACGCTTGGGTTTCTGCTGACACGTAAAAATGTTCGTCGCTTGGAAGTCCCAATCCCGCACGCGCAGCTTCGATAAATTTTGCTCCGCCTTCGCCATGTGCTTTGGCAGAACCCGCGACTTCGGGAATCCCTCTGCCGATTTCCGTCTTGGCGATAATCACCTTGGGTTTGCCATTATCGTTGGATTTCGCCTTGGCGATCGCCTGCCGAATGACTTCCAAATCATGTCCGTCAATCACTGACGCATCCCAACCTTGGGACTCGAAATATTGCTGTGCGTTTTCGCTCTGGCTCTGATCCGCCATCGCATCAAGCGTCACGTCGTTACTATCGTAAATGAGAATCAAGTTATCGAGCGCGTTATGTCCGGCGAATGCGATAGCTTCTTTGGCGACACCCTCTTGAAGGCAGCCGTCACCATGAAGGGCGATCACGTGATGATTGAAAAGCGTGTGCTCGGCGGTGTTGTAAATCGCAGCAGCGCGTTTTCCAGAAATCGCGAAACCAACCGCATTGGCGATACCTTGCCCAAGCGGACCTGTGGTCGCCTCGACACCCGGCGTTTCATGATATTCAGGATGTCCCGGAGTAATGGAATGCAGCTTGCGGAAAGAGGCAACGTCGTTTTTGGAAACCGCATAACCCGAAAGATGCAGCCAGCTATAGAGGAACATCGAACCGTGACCTGCAGAGAGGATGAAACGATCGCGATTCAACCAACGTGGCGCATCAGGATTGAAATTCATCGCTTCACCGAAGAGGATCGAGCCAATCTCGGCACAACCAAGAGGAAGACCAAGGTGTCCGGAATTACAGGCGTGGATGGCATCCATGGCTAGGCCACGGGATTCGTTTGCAGCAGTGGTAAGTGCTTTCGTATTCATAAAATTAGAGTGACCGCCTCGTCTTCTTGGGTGCGGAGTGCGCAAACCCTAGAAACTCGAGCCCTTTTGACAAGCAATCATCGCTTTTTTCGCGGGGAATCGGTCAGAGCCCGCTCATGGCTGCCAGTTCCGCATACCTTATGCCGTTGCCACCAAATAAATCCAAGGCACTGCCCACGGTCACATCGACCAATCCTTTTCCAAGCTGATCAACCAAACGCACGTCATCCAATGTCGCCGCACCGCCCGCGTAAGTGACCGGACATTTTCCCCATGCACCCAGAAACCCAACCAACTCCTGATCCACCCCACCACACAAGCCCTCGACATCCGCCGCGTGCACCAAGAATTCATCGCAGTAGGGTAATAGCGCATCCAAGGTCTCCTCGGAAATTTCCAACTCCGTGAGCGTCTGCCAGCGATTCATCGCCACCCTCCAGCCATTCGCGGTTCGCCGGCAGGACAAATCGATCACCAACCGCTCTCTCCCAACTTCACGCGTGAGTTCTTCGAGCGCGCCTTGGAGAAACCGACCCTCGGAATCAAACAAAGCAGAGGTCACGATCACATGACTCGCCCCCGCTTCCAGCCAAGCACTGGCGTTTTCCACGCCTATCCCACCTCCCAACTGCATCCCCTGGGGCCACGCGGCCAGCGCCTGTCTTGCCGCCTGCTCATTGCCTTTTCCAAGCATGATCACATGCCCGCCCCTCATCCCATCCTCGCGAAATTTCTGGGCAAACCAAGCTGGGGACTTATCTGAAATGAAATTCTCTACGGGTCCGGGACCATGATCCCGCAGACTACCACCCACGATTTGCTTCACTTTGCCATCGTGGAGATCAATACAGGGACGAAACCGACAGTTCATTTCAATCTATCGTAGGTTTGCTTGCTAAATGCATCAAGGGAAATGAAAACTGACGAGATTTTAAACACAAAGCAGTGCCACCGCCTCAACCCACCAATATCCCAGTTTTACATCTTCTTTCTTCCATGTAAGAAATCCGTCATTCATTCTCCTTTCAGTGAAATTCGTTTCAATCATTACCCTAATCATCTTTACCGCACATCTGGCGCATGCGGATGAAGCGGTCGAGCAGGATATTACCGCCGCCGAGCGAGCGATGGAAAACGATCTCTGGGATGTGACGACATCGAAATTACAATCCGCTGCCGGACAACCCAACCTCACTCCGGACACGCGTGCACGAATCCTTATTATGCTCGCGGAAAGTTTCGTCCGCAGCAACCAACCCACCAAAGCTCTGGAGCTTCTCAATCAACCCGTCCTCAGTAATTTACCGGAAACTCCTTTCTGGCGCGGACAAGCCCTGGCGGGAACCGGAAGGTTTCATGATGCCGCGGAGTCACTCGCTACGATCGCCGCGCAGCCCAAACATCCGTTTGTCAGAGAAGCGGCACTCACCACGGCAAGTCTTTATCTCTCACTTGGGAAACCCAAAAAATCCCTTGAAGCATTAAAATTCCTCGAAGCGTCTCCCAAGGCATCCGACCGCATCGAAGCCGTGTTTCATCAAATTGGAATCCTCATCGATCTCAAGGAATTCGATCAGGCACGCAGCCTTTTCAACGAAGCGAAAGACACACCCGAAAACTTACTCGCAACAAAAAAATTGTTAGAAGCAACCTTGATCCTGACAGAAGGTAATGCAACTGCCGCAGAGGTCATGTTCGATGATCTCCTCGCAAAACCGGAAGGCCAGACCACGAGCCGCTTCAATCTAGCAGCCATCGGCAAAGCCGACGCACTTGCAGCCCGAAATAAGCAGGCCGCGGCCACCCAGTTCCTTCTCGGATTCATCCAGGAAAACCCCAATACCACCGCGTTAGAACCGATGTTCCGCAGAATCATCGGCTGGTTACCCGAGGAAATCATCACCACCGACCACCCCACTCTCGTCCAACTTGGGGAATGGATTCCCTCCAGTCTCCCTCCCTCGCACGGGCTGATCAATACCGAAGCACCAACCGCAGCCTCGGCTTGGCCAGCCGAGTCAGACAAAATCGATGACCGCGCCATTTTCGCCATGTATGCGCGCGCCATCGGTCTACACCGTATCAAAAACCTCAACGCAAAAATTGAAGCGCGCCTACTCATGCAGCGAATCCTTCTGCTCGCACCCCTTCATTTTCTCGCACCGAAATCTCTTTTTGAACTCGCTAAGTGGCACCTTCAAGCCAACGAACCCGAACAGGCGTTCGCCCTTCTCGACTCCCTTCGCCAGACGGGAAAATCCAAAGTCATCAGGGGAGAAGCCACCTTCCTCGATGCGAAAATCGCCTATGAAAAAGGTGACAAGGATCTTGCCATCTCGCTCTTCGATGAAGCGGCGGCATTGCTCACTGAGGAAAATCAAAACAAGGCCCTGCTCAACGCCGCACTGGCCAGACTGAACGAAACCAACCGGGAATCACTCACCATTCAACACGAGGATCCAACCATAGCCAAAAAGCTCAATATTGAACTAGCACTCGAAAAAGCCCTTATTCTTGACGATCCAGAAAAAGCAAAACTCGCCTTGGACGCGTTTCTAACCGAGCATCCCGACCATCCACGCGCCATCGAAGCCCGCATCAACATCATCGAGGCCGCGCTAGCCACATCGCCTCCCGATCTCTCCCTTGCCCGTGCCCAGATCGATACCGTCCGTGCCTCGGAACTCCCTTTGAGCCAGGATCAACCCGCCCGACTGGCAATCGCCGAAATCCGTCTGCTCGATGCACTTGATCAAACTGAAAAAACCATCTCACTTGCCAAACAAACCATCGAAAAATTTCCCAATACTCCCATTGAATCGGAATCATTGTTGATTTTGGGCAAGTCCCTGTTCGAGTCGGGAAATTACAATGAGGCACGTTTGGTGTTTGAAAAAATCGCAAAAATAAAACCCGGGACCCAACGCTCCCAAGCCTCCTTTCTCCTCGCAGCCAGATCTGCCGCACTGGGTGCAACCACTCAGTCGCGCGAAGAAGCCATCGCCCTCTTCGATCAAGCCATCGCCATTGATGGACCGCTAAGCTCTCTCGCCATTCTCGAAAAAGCGCGGTTGAATATAGATCTAAACCGAATCAACACCGCCATTGAATCCCTAACCGCAGCCTATCAGAAAATCTCTGCGGACGATCCCTCGCGTCTTCCCACCGGACTCCTGCTCGCGGAAGCCATCTACGCACGTGGCGATTCCGATCCGGCATCCCTCCTCAAAGCGCTCGAAATTTATAACCAACTCGTCGAAATTTCCGCCAACAAGCCCTCTCAATATTTCCGTATCCAATATTTTCGCGGACTGACGCTGGAAAAGCTCCCTGACCCGGAAAACCCCGGCCAGACCCGCTTGAGCGATGCCTTGTCCGCCTATTTTTCAGTCCTCGATCGCCCAGTCGATCCCGCCCCTCCCGAATGGCAATGGTTCGAACGCAGCGGCTTCCGCGCTCTGACCATCCTCGAAAACAGCGAACGATGGGAGGCAGCCATTTCGATCGCTGAAAAAATTGCGTCTTTTGGCGGTCCACGGGCAGAGGAAGCCTCAACCCGAGCCCGGCAACTCCGCTTGAAACAGATGATTTGGGAGGACTAAACACCCAATTTAAAATCCACGGACATCGAAACTCGACAGCTCTACCTGCAGCCCACACCCTCATCCACGCATCATGTCGAACGCTCCGCGCTGCTTATCACCCATTATCTTTACCCTACTCGGGTTGGCAGCGGCTTTTGTTCTGTTTCCCATGGAAAACCAAATGGTTGCTGAATATCTCAGTGGCTTTCCAGATTCCCACCTAAATACCACCCAAGCCAGACCTTACATTCTTTTGGCACTCTGTTTCATGCCAGCCATGGCAAGTTGGGCTTACTATTTTGGCAATGTCTTTGATCGATATGTTTCCCGCCAATTTCTTGGAATTTTTTTCATCTGCCTCGGCTCCTTGTTCACCCTTTGGATGCTGCTCGATCTGCATGACAATCTCGGCGATTTCTCAGGCACGGAAAACAAGTTTGCCACGGTTACGGGTTTTTACATTTTACGTTCCCCCGCCATCCTTCTCGTGCTTCTTCCCTACTCTTTGCTTCTAGCAAACATCCATTGCCTCGGAAAATTATCCAAAAGCAACGAGATCATCGCGATGATACAAAGCGGAACAGGAATCCTCCGTTTAACCCTTCCTCTTATTTTTGCCGGATGCTGGTGCAGTGTTCTCCTTCTGGGCCTGAACTATCATTGGGCTCCACATGCCGAGGGCAGACGCGATGAAATGATCGCCATTGCCCAAGGCCGACCCATCATCCAAGCCAAAAACGTACTCTTCCGCGCGCCAAACTCCAACAGACTGTGGATGGTGGAAAGCTTTCCTGAGAAGTTTCTCAGCGGAGCCCCCCTCCAAAACGTCGAGATCACCACGATCAATCCAGACCGTTCGATCAATCACCGCATCCAATCAAGCTCTGCGAGTTATAATAAGTCCAACCGCACTTGGACTTTGCACAATCCTCTCATCAGCCGGTTTGAAGCCGGTCAAGCGCCCGTTTTTGAGCAATTCAAAGAACCTTTGGTTTACAAAAACTGGGTGGAAACGCCCTCACAAATTATCAAACCCGGCCTAAGTGTCGAATACCTGGGTATCCCTGAACTCAAATCCTGGCTGATTTCTCCGCTTGCCAAACAGATGACGGCCAACCTTCCGGCATATTTGACCCAATGGCATTACCGGTTGGCACTACCCGTGACCTGTCTCGTCACCGTGCTACTCGCCGTTCCTCTCTCCATCCACTTTTCACGTCGTGGGGGCGGCAGCGGAATCTTTCTCGCAGTCGTGCTCTCTGTCATGATGTTGTTCATTTCAACCATCACCCTCGCGCTCGGTGAGTCGGGAAGCCTCATACCCCTGCTTGCCGCCTGGCTGCCAAACATCACTTT
The DNA here is from genome assembly GCA_945873125.1 of Prosthecobacter debontii. Lineage (GTDB taxonomy): Bacteria > Verrucomicrobiota > Verrucomicrobiia > Verrucomicrobiales > Akkermansiaceae > Luteolibacter. Next base: position 61,616 of record CAMCBV010000002.1, on the reverse strand, counting down.
TGCCGGGATCGGCCTATATCTCTACTACAGACGCGTGACCGGCAAATCCATCTATCAGTCGATCAAAAACCTACTCAACTTTAACAACTGAATCCATCAAACCATGGCACTCCAAGAATCATGGCATGTCCGCAATCGCAGTCGCGAATGCAGCATCACCCAAACTCCCTTCACCGAAGGTCAGCCCATTGTAACCGCACTTTTTCCGGATCCCGAATCTTCCGGTTATGTTCGAAAAGATTTTTGTGAAGAAGCATGGGCCCAACGCCCAACTGAAGATGAGCCGCCATTCTCTTCTTGGCGGACCAAATTCCTGCCCACACTCAGCAACGACACCCAACCGGTCGTCACCAAACAAAGCGCGGAAGACCTTCTCAAACAACTTGTCGAAGACGATCTGGAACACACCGAAAACACCCGTTACATCCTGGCGGTCATGCTGGAACGTCAAAAAATCCTGCGTGAAACCGACACCCAACCCACAGGCAGCGGCATCCTCCGCATTTACGAACATCGTAAAACCGGCGAAATATTTATAGTCAAAGATCCCAATATTCCTCTCGACGAAGTGGAAAAAATCCAGATCGAAGTCATGGAACTCCTCTCACCACCAAAGCCTGTCATCGATGCGGAGTATGATAAAGAAATCGCGCCGGACGCTTCACCTGAGGCGCCCGGCGGAGAAGTCTCCGATTCCGCCAAGGACTGATTTACTCCCGATTGGCTTATTTACAAAAAAGCTTTGCTCACCGAATTCGGGGAGCGGAACTTCATTTCTTGTTTTGCGATCCTCCTTTTCCCCTAGCATAAACTGCCTGCAAGGAGTTGACCTCAAGGCATTCCTGAATACACATTCCCCTTATGCAGCAAGACGATTCAAAACCAGCTCAAGAAATCCCCGATTCTGAGGATAAGATCCAAGATCCCACCGGGACGACCCAGGAAAATCAAGCGACTGCCGAACTCAGTCCAATGGAGCAACTCGAAGCGGAAGTCGCCAAATGGAAAGAACTCTCCCTACGCACAGCCGCAGAAATGGACAATCTTCGCAAACGCACCGCCCGCGAACGCGAAGACGCCATCCGATACGCCAACCAACGCCTGCTTGAGGATCTTCTACCTGTGATCGATAACTTTGAAATGGGCATGCAAGCAGCCGCACAGGACACGTCATCCATGATCTATATCGGCATGGATATGGTGCGCAAACAACTCAATGAGTTTCTCAGTAACCAAGGTATTACCGAAATTTCAACCGAGGGCCAGTTTGATCCCAATCTCCACGATGCGGTTTCACAAGAGGCCTCGGACCAACCCGAAGGCACGATCATCCGTACTGCGCGCCGTGGATTCAAGCTTCGCGACCGCCTTCTGCGTCCCGCCAGCGTGGTCGTCTCCGCCCCCGATTCCGATTCCAAATAACCGATTGCTGACGTCTCAGATTCGGAATTCAACATTCAAAGTTTCACCACTTATCCATGTCCGCACAACGCGACTACTATGAAATCCTCGGCGTTTCCCGAAACGCGGATGCTGCCGAAATCAAAAAGGCTTACCGCAAACTCGCCGTAAAGTTTCATCCGGATAAAAATCCGGGCGATCCAACTGCCGAAGATAAATTCAAAGAACTCGGCCAAGCCTACGAAGCGCTCTCCGATCCCGATAAACGCGCGGCCTATGATCGCTATGGCCATGATGCCTTCTCCGGCGGCATGGGCGGCGGGCGCGGCGGTTTCCATGATCCTGCGGATATCTTCTCACAAGTCTTCGGCGGCGCCTTCGGTGGCGGCTTCGAGGAATTTTTCGGCGGCGCGGGTCCACGGAAAAAAAACAGCAAACAACGCGGGTCCGATCTCCGCTATGATCTCGAAATCACCCTTGAAGAAGCCGCACGCGGGGTTGAGAAGGAACTCGAGATCGAACGCAATATACCCTGCGGCAAATGCAACGCCAGCGGCTCAAAAGGCGCCGGCGGCGTGAAAACTTGCAGCACCTGCGGCGGTCGCGGGGTTGTCGGCCGACAAGCTGGAATCTTCATTCAACAATCAACTTGTCCCGAATGCCGGGGCGCTGGAGAAATCGTCTCCGATCCCTGCGGCGATTGTCGGGGACAAGGTCGCGTTGAACGCGAAACTCGTATCAAACTCCGTATTCCCGCAGGCGTAGACACCGGTGTCAGGTTACGTTCCACGGGCAATGGCGATGCTGGTGTCCGCGGCGGCGCTTCAGGTGATCTTTATGCTTTCATTCACGTCGAGGATCACGATGTCTTTGAACGCGAGGGAAATACCTTGTTCTGCGAAGTCCCCCTTCCTTTCAGCACCGCAGCACTCGGAGGCGAACTCAAGGTCCCCACTCTCGATGGCCAATCCTCCATCAAAATCCCCGCAGGAACTCAGGGAGGCACCACTTTCCGCGTTCGCGACAAAGGCATGCCTTCCCTATCCGGCGGCTCGAAGGGCGATCTCAACGTCACGGTTCAAGTCGAAGTTCCGACCAAACTCAGCAAAGATCAGCAAGAAAGACTCAGGAACTTTTCCGAATCTATCGGCGATCAAAATTCACCGGTTCATCAGAGTTTCCTCGAAAAAGCGAAACGCTTCTTCGATTTATAATCATGCCATTCACTCTGGAACACACCGACGGCTCGGCCCGCGCCGGAACCCTGACCTTGCCACACGGCGAGGTTCATACGCCGATTTTCATGCCGGTTGGCACCCAGGGCTCAGTCAAAACCCTGCACCCCGCAGAGCTCGAAGAACTCGGCGCCCAGATCATTCTCGGAAACACCTACCATCTTTGGCTACGCCCCGGAGACGAGCTGATTCAGGAAATGGGGGGGCTTCATGACTTCACCACCTGGCAAAAGCCCATCCTCACGGATTCCGGCGGATTTCAAGTTTGGTCGCTCGCCAAAATGCGCAAAATCACCGAAGAAGGCGTCCGTTTTCAATCCCATCTCGACGGCTCGAAGATGATGCTCAGCCCCGAAAAATCGATGGAAATCCAAGCCGCGCTCGGCTCAGACATCGCCATGCTTTTTGATGAATGCCCCCCTTATCCCTGCGATGAAAAATACGCAGCCACCTCGCTCGCCCTCACCACCCGCTGGGCAAAGCGCTGCAAACAATGGATAACCGACAACCAACCGCTCACCGCCGGGCTTCCCCAAAACCACTTCGGTATCGTCCAAGGCTCGGTCTATGCCGATCTACGCGAGCAGTCCGCTCGGGAACTCGTCGAACTCGACTTTGACGGCTATGCCATCGGCGGAGTGTCGGTCGGCGAGCCTGAAGAAGAAATGTTCCGCGCCATCGAGAACGCCGTGCCGTTTCTTCCTTCGAACAAACCTCGCTACGCCATGGGCTTGGGAACTCCCCCGCAGATTCTTGAAATGATCGCCCGCGGCGTGGACATGTTAGACTGCGTGATGCCAACCCGCATGGCTCGCCATGGGGTCGCCTTCACCCTGGACGGACCCATCCATATCAAAAACCTCGTTCACTCGAAAGATCCTCGCCCAATCTGCGTAAGCAGCCATCCACACGTCTCCCGTTTCTCCCGTTCCTACATCCGCCATCTCTTCCGGGCAGGCGAAATGCTCGCTTTACGATTGCTTTCCTTCCATAATCTGCATTTCTACCTATCCCTCACACGGCACGCGCGCGAAGCGATTGCCAACGGAACTTTCGAAAGCTACAAAAACACTTTCATCCAACGATATAACGCCAACCACACCCAACCATGATCCAACTCCTCAACACCCTCGCCGCTGCCACTCCCGCTACCCAAGGCCCACAATCCATCATCGGTCACCCGATGTTCATGATGGTTGTGATGATCGTGCTGTTCTATTTCCTTCTCATCCGTCCCCAGCAACGCCAGCGCAAGGAACAAGCCGCCCGTATCGCCGCTCTCAAAACCGGTGACAAGGTCATCACCACCGCCGGACTCCACGGTATCGTCCACAACGTGAAAGACACCACCGTCGTGATCAAGGTCGCGGAAGGCACCAACCTCGAATTCGACAAGGCAGCTATCGCCAGCGTTGCGAAGAAAGACTAATTCATTATCCCCCCGGTCATCCACGCCCTTTACCAGCATCCACTCTCAAATTCTTACTGAAATCCCATGCTCGCCATTACATTTTTCAACGACCCTCTCGTCATCTTCCTTACCGGACTTGGTCTCCTGATCTTGTTCTTCTGGTATTTCGCAACGGATCTGGAAAGCAGAAAACGTAACATCGGCAGCATTCTGATACTCGGTATTGTCACGCTCTGCACTTTCGCCGTCCTTCCTCTTGAAAAGCGGCTCAAAGGCGGCATCGACATCGTGGGCGGCTCATCATTCTTCCTTCGCATTCAGCCCAAAGATGACGGCAACGGCAACCGCCTCCCCATCACCTTGGACCAAGTCGAGGAAGCAAAGCGCGTCATTGATGAACGCCTCAACTCATTAGGAACCTCCGAACCCATCATTGCCAGCCAAGGTGTCGACGGAATCATGGTGCAAATGCCAGGCATCGAACCCGAGAAATCCGCCGAAATACGCGCAATTCTCGAAACGGTTGCCAAACTTGAACTCAAAGAGGTTTCTCCAAAAAACGATGAAATTGGAGAAAATGGAAAAACTCTCGCTCAACGCGTATTGGATGGCGAGGCGATCGAGCCTCGCTACACCGCCCACACCTTGACTCAGAAAAATCGTGACGGCCAAGAAATCACAACTCCAATCTTGCTCAGAAGGGTCGCGGCTCTCGGTGGTTCGGATATCGCGTTCGCCACTCCCTCCTTGGAACGCTCCGATGCGGTCAGCGTGACTCTGAACAGCGAGGGAGCAGACAAAATGTTCAATCTCACAAAAGATATGCGCAAAGGAATCGATCGAATTGCGATCGTTCTCGATGGAGTGGTGATCAGCGCCCCGACCGTCAATGACACTCTCAGCAAAAACTTCGAGGTCAGCGGACTCGATGATCCGGGTGAACCCAAAGAACTCAGCAACGCCCTGATGAACCCACTGGAAAATCCGCTTGTCGTAGAACAAGAAAGCACGGTCTCCCCAACGCTCGGCTCATCTTTTGTCAAGCAAGGCATTATTTCCGGCGTTATCGGCCTGGCGCTGACTGTGCTTTTCATTCTGCTCTACTACCGCTTCGCAGGATTCGTCGCGATCGTCGCTCTTGGCATCAATGGTATTATTCTTTTCGGAGTCATGGCGATGTTCGGCTTCACTTTCTCTCTTCCCGGTATTGCCGGTCTCATCCTCACCATCGGCATGGCCGTAGACGCCAACGTCCTTATTTATGAGCGCCTGCGAGAGGAAATCGCGAATGGCAAATCCCTCAAAAGCGCCATCGCATCCTCTTACGATAAGGCGTTCTCATCCATTTTCGATTCCAACCTCACCACGCTCATCGCTTGTGTCATCCTTATCGGCATGGCCAGTGGCAGCATCAAGGGATTCGCTCTAAGCCTCACGATCGGATTGGTTGCCTCCATGTTCTCAGCTATTCTAGGCACCCGGGTGCTGTTTCGCTGGGGAACCGATACCGGAATGCTCCGTAAACTGACGTTCCTCAATCTCATCAAATCCGCCAATTTCGATTTCATGGGAAAAGCAAAAGCCTGCGCGGTTTTTTCCGGAGTTCTCATCATCATCTCCCTTGCCGCCTTCGGGATCAAACAACAATCCTCCCTAGGCATTGACTTCACCGGCGGCTCGATCATCACCTTCCAGCTCGGTGACAAGTCCGTGAACCTCAATGAGGTAAATGCCGCACTCGGAAAAGCCGATCTCACCCGCGAAGCCACCCCACAAATCCAGAGTGTTGCTGCCAGTGACTCGCTCCTGACCATTCGTGCCGACAAAAATGACAATGATAAAATCATTGAAACCTTGCGCGCGGAAATTCCCCTGCTCGGGGAAAAAGACAGCTTGGGCAATGATCTCATCAAAGCTTCCAAAGAAATCGTCTCTGCTACGATGGGTGCGAGCTTTGTGAAAGAAGCCGTTATCGCACTCGGCTTGGGAATCATCGGCATCTTCGCTTACATCGTCCTTCGTTTCGAACTCTCCTTCGCCTTCGGTGCCATCATTGCTGTCTTGCACGACATCCTGATCGCTGTAGGCGTGGTGGTCCTGCTTGGACAACAGCTGTCGCAAATCCACGTCGCAGCTATCCTTACCATCGCCGGCTACTCGATCAATGACACGATTATCGTCTTCGATAGAATTCGAGAAACCGTCCTCATTCGCTCCGGCGAAGTCAGCGAGGTGATGAACGATGCCATCAATCAAACCCTTTCTCGTACGATCCTAACCTCTTCGACCGTGCTGTTGACTGTCATCGTACTCGCTTTCTTTGGTGGAGCCGCCCTGCGCGACTTCTCAATCACCATATTGGTTGGCCTCATCATTGGAACCTACTCCTCCATCTTTGTCGCTTCACCCATCGCCCTGTGGTGGTCACAACGCAAAGGAGGAAACCTCCGCAAGGATGTCCTTGCGACAACTCTTGCCACTGAGGGTATCAAAGCTGATTGAGATAACGCATCCGAAAACTCTAAAAAGCGCGCTGCATCCTAGATGCATCGCGCTTTTTTCATGTGAACTCTAAGCGATGACTTCGAGCTATCTTACTCAGACGCGCTTGGCGCATCGCCGCCTGCGGGACGCTTGTCGAATTTCTTACGGTCTTCGCGATCTTCAGCATGAAACCGCGGACCTTTCGGACGATCCTCAGCATTGATTTGTCCATCGGAATTCGTGTCCATACGGTCAAAAATTTGCTTTCGCTTGTCTTCGGGCAGTTGACTGAAAAACTTGCCTTGGCTAAATTCCTCAAAACTTAAGCCACCGCTCTTGTCCGTATCGAGTTCACGAAGTTCACGCATCCGCCTTTCTTGCGACTCCTGCCTCATTTTCCGGATTTCCTCAGCGGTGACTGTTCCATCTCCATCCGAGTCAATCCGCGCAAAAAACTTGTCACGCTGTTGCTGGGGCATATCTACCATTCTTGGTGCCGTAAAAAATTCTTCCGAGCTGATCACCCCATCACGATTTTTGTCCATCATCCCGAACATGTCTTCATGCCCCTCGGGACGGCGACGCGCCTCCCCATCTACTTTTGCCCCTTTTCGCCTTTCATCCGGACGCTTTTCTAGACCCGATGTGGCCGGTTTTTCGCGGGATGACTCCTCCGCTTGTAAATGGAACGGTAAAATGCATGCATAAACACCGATTAGAACTTGAAGCTTCATTGAAAAATAACGTTTAAAATTTAGAAATTAACCGCGAAGATGCGTCAGCGGAAGGTATAACACACCATCCAACAAAAAGTTTCGTCCTAATCTTCCATTCCTCCTCAAATGCACATTTCCGACATCCTAAGCGCCCAGGCACCCTCTCTGTCTTTTGAGTTCTTCCCCCCGCGCGCCGCCGCCGCATGGGAAGAGCTTTATGAGACGATTCAAAACCTCGAAACCCTGTCGCCCTCCTTTGTCTCCGTGACCTATGGCGCAGGTGGCGGCACCCGCGAACTCACTCATGATCTGGTACTTCGCATCAAACAAACCACCCACATACCTCCCGTTCCCCACCTCACCTGTGTCGGACACACGAAATCTGAAATTGATGCCATCCTCACCCGTTACGCGGAGGCGGGGGTCTCGAACATTCTCGCCCTGCGCGGCGATCCGCCAAAAGACCAAGCCAACTATGATTGGTCGCAGGGTGATTTTCGCTACGCCGCCGATCTAGTTGCCCACATTAAAAAATTTAATGACTCCTCCAAACATCCTGATCCGCGCGGGTTCGGCATTGGTGTGGCCGGGTTTCCGGAAGGGCATCCTGCCACGCCGAACCGTGTCGAGGAACTCGATCACATGAAAGCCAAGGTCGATGCGGGCGCAGACTATATCTGCACCCAGTTGTTTTTCGACAACCATGATTTCTTCGATTACAGGGATCGCTGCCAACTCGCGGGAATCCATATCCCCATAATCGCCGGCATCATGCCCGTCACTTCACTCTCCAGCATGAAACGCATGGCAGAACTTGCTGCCGGAGCTCGGTATCCCGCAAAACTCATCAAGGCACTCGATCGCGCCAATTCAAACCCAGAAGCCGTTGAACGTGCCGGAATCCACTATGCCGCCCAACAATGCGCCGAACTGCTCGATCAATCCATCGCCGGAATCCATTTCTATACGCTCAACAAATCCCACGCGACCCGACAGATCTATGCGTCTCTGGGTCTCCATGAGGGAATCGAACCATAGGCTTATTGCCCCTTGAACGCCCGCCCTTCGCCAGTCTGCCAGGCGGCTTTCACACTTTGATAAAGAGCGCCCAGTTGCGCTTCAGTTAGCAGTCGATATTCAATCGACTTGGAATGCGTGGTTAGCGGGTATTTTTTTTGCACCATATCCTGCGCACTGCTGCCATGCTCACTCGCCGTCTTGTTGGCAATTTCCAAAGCGCGCGCTGCGAGGTTGGCAGTCCCTGAATCGGGTCCCGCAGTGGTGACGGGAGAGATAAAATAAAAGCGAGCGAGCGACTGTCCTTCCGTGTCAACCGTCACTTCATCCACAATCACCGCCCCATCCAAAACATACTTGTGCCTGCTCACTGAGGTAATCCGTGACAAGGACACCACATAATTTCCACCTGCCAAGTTGGCCTCCCAGTAGCCTCTTTTCCCACGCTGGTCATTTGATGGATTATCCGTCTGCGCAGGAGCGTTCTGGTTGTTCGACTGCGAGTGACCCATTTCGGAAAACATCATGAGCGCGGAAATGACTAGAATGAGGAGTTTCATCATGGTTCATGGATATATCTCAAAGCTTTGCTTGACCAGCCCGTAAAATTGCTTTGCAAAAGTTAAAGATTGATTGGGAAGTTTTTTTCAATCAGCTTATATCCCATGGTTCGTTACCGCTCCAATGTTGCGGCACTTATGATTGATGCTAATGGCAATCTTCTCATTTGTGAGCGCTCCAATATACTGGGCGCTTGGCAGTTTCCTCAAGGTGGCGTGGATCCAGGCGAAGAAATCGAACAGGCACTCTACCGAGAAATCCGCGAGGAAATCGGGCTATCCAAGGAGCATTACGAAATCCTCCGACGCAAAGACGGCTATCGGTATCTTTATCCTGAAGATGTCCGCTCCAAAAAAATTCAAAAGCATGGAAATCACGGGCAGGAACAAACCTATTTTCTCTGCAAGCTCAGACCCAATGCTCCAGATATCGATGTGAATCAATCACCTCGGGAATTTCGATCTTACCGCTGGATCCAACCCAATGAGTTCGATCTCGATTGGCTCCCACCTTTCAAACACGAGGTCTACCGCGCGGTGATGAAAGATTTCTTCCACGTCGATTTGGATTAATCCATCCAAGAAATTTCTCAAGCGCCCAGCTTCGCCGGATATTCACCCCTTGATATAAGGTCTGCAATCGATTGGACCACGTAGGGTTTGTCTTCCGGAAAGGTCACCCCAAACCAAGCCGCGCTGGTCTCGATCACCTCACAGCGGGTTTTTTTCTTGCGGATCAATGTGTCCACTACCGTCGGAATATAGAATTCACTGGTTTCTGTATGACCATGCTCTCCAAGAAAATTCACAAATTCAGCTTCGATGTCGGTCATAAAGCTTTGAGGAAACGCCCAGAAATTCATCGATGCGGGCGCCTTAGGATCGAGCGCGCGGCTCTCGCCATTCAGGCCCGTTCCGGTAATCCCACCTGATTCATTACGAGAAATCTTCACCACTTCCTCTACCGAAATCAGCATACGCTCCGGACTCACCTCGCAAATTCCACGATTCACACTGCCATGATCCGAGAGCGTGTTCTGAAGTGGATACGCAACCAATCCACAAAGCGCTTCATCCGTTCTTTTCAAAAATCGACTCGCTTGCAGATACGCATCGCTACCATAAAAATCATCTGCATTGATGACGGCAAACGGCCCGTCCACAAGATCCCTCGCGGCACGAATCGCATGTGTCGTCCCCCATGGCTTGGTACGTCCGGCAGGCGGAACGAAAGGCGCAGGTAAATCGTCGAGGCGCTGATAGGCATAATCGACTTGGACAAGTTTCGCAAAACGTTCTCCGATTCCTGATTTAAAGGCATCCGCAAAATCTTCCCGAATCACAAAGATCACTCGGTTGAATCCGGCCTGAATCGCATCATAGACCGAGTAATCCAAAACCGTCTCACCATTCGGCCCCATGGGATCCAGTTGTTTCAATCCGCCGTAACGGCTCCCCATACCTGCAGCTAGAACGATCAATGATGGCATGAGGTAAAGACTAATCAGCGGACGAATCCATGTCGAACCAAACTGTTCGGAAATTCCGAGCCAATAAAAAACGGGATGACCTCATGGTCATCCCGTTTTAAAAAAATCTATGGATTGAAAATCTTAGTATTCGTAGCTCATGTAGAAGTTGAACTGGCCGCCTTTGTCAGCTGCAGAATCAGGAGAACTCATTGGGAAAGCGTAGTCCAAGGCGATAGGCACAGGGCTGATAGGAAGTTGGATACGGATACCGACACCCACATCGCTGTATAGATCCTCAGGAGCCATGTCCCATGAGCCTGAGTTGACAAATCCCATATCGTAGAAGGCGGCAGCGCGAACGGTCTCAATGATGGGAACCGTGTATTCGGTATTCAGGAATGCCAGAGACTGGCCGCCGAGGACTTCACCCGATGCACCGTCACGAGGACCGCCAATGTCGCGGAATTCAAATCCACGCAAGGTTCTACCACCGCCAAGGAACATACGCTCAAAAATCGGCACATCGCCGTTGATCGCATCCACAAAGGCGACTTCTCCATTGAGCGAGAGAATGGTATCCCATTTGAGATTCCAATACTTCGATGCTTGGGTTGAAAACGTGATCGTCTCGACATCCCCACCCAGACCCGCGAGTGCAAGCGAGACATCCAGTTTCTCTCCGCTACGAGTTGTGATCACGCTGTCACGGCTGTCATAAAGATAGCTGAGCGTCAGCGCGCTGCGAACAAAGTCTCCGTCCTCGGCAAGAAACGCAGGGCTGGCTCCGGCGTCCACATCAACGGTAATGGACTCCAGGGAGTATGCGAGCTTGACCGAGGATTTCTCGGTGATGGGTTTTTTAAGGAAGATCGAAGCACCGGCATTGGTCTGCTCGTAGACATCACTGAAGTAGGATGACTGACGATAGAAAAGCTCGCCACCGAGTGACAGCTTGCGATCCATAAACCATGGCTCAACAAGTGAAACACTGAATTCGCTGCGCTCCGAACCCGCACGCAGACTCATTCCAAAACGCTGACCACCACCCGTAAAGTTCCATGGGTTGGTGATATCAAAGTTGGTCTGCTCAAGCGTGAGGAAACCGACCACGTTATCGATCGAACTAAATCCAACCCCGACACCGACAGAACCCGTATTACGCTCTTCGACGAGGATATCAATGTCGCGATACCCGTTCCCACCCGGCGAACCATTGGCTTGAACATCACTGAAGTATTGCAGGTTTTGGAGACGAGACTTGGTCGTCTCAAGTTCAACGGTGTTGAACCAGTCGCCCGGATTCAACGGAACCTCACGACGAATCACTTTATCCCTCGTCTTCGAGTTGCCTTGAACGTTCACGCGTCCCACGCGGTAACGGGAGCCTTCCGTGATTTGATATTTGATTGAAACCTGGTTCGGTCCCGCGTCCTTGATGTCCGGTGAGACAACTGCGTCGGCATAACCGCGTGAGCCGTAGAAACTGCGGATCGTCTTGATATCTTCACGCATTTTCTTCGAAGAGTAGGCATCCCCTCCATTCAAGGTCATCGATGGATAAAGCTCTTCCGATTTGAAAATGGTCATCGGGCCAAAACTGATGCCCGCAACCGTGTATTTTTCACCTTCCGAAATCGGAATGACCAAATCCACACGTCCGTCCTTGACCGGATCCCGGCGTATGCCGGTGCTGCTTGCGCGCAGGTAACCGTTGCTGCGGTAATAATCCAAAACCGCATCGAGGTCATCATCCAAGGTGGTCGATTCAAACCTTCCGGACTTGGTAAGCCATGAGAACCAACCTTTTTCCTTGGTTTTCATCTCCTTTTTCAACTCCGCGGTAGTGAATACGCTGTTACCCTCGAAACGAATCTTACGAACCTCGTTTTTGGAACCTTCATCAATCACGAAAATCAAATCCGAAAGCCCATCCTGCCCGGTTGACTGTGTGCGATGGGAAATCAAGACATCCGGATAGCCGTATCCTTGATAATACTTCTCAAGATTCCTGCGTGCCTCGAGAATCTCCGCATCACTCATGGTTCCGCCGGATTTCAACTTGGTTTCCTTCGCAAGTTTCTGATCGGTGAAAATCGTATTTCCCACAAAACCGACTCCATGGATTGCGGGACGGGTTTGTATCTCGGCGATCACGCGAACACCCTCTCCGGCAGCCTCGGCAAGGAACTTCACGTTATCGATCAGCCCGGATTCAAAAAGGGTTTTGATATCATTGTCCAGATTCTCAGCGCGATAGACCGATCCAGATTTAGTCACCATCAGGTTGCGTAATCTGGCTTCATCCACGGTTTTGGCACCGATGTAACGAATGGAAACGACACTGATGTTTTTACCCTCGAAATCCTGAGCGAGGGAGATTCCTGAACCAAAAGCCAGGATCATGAATGTCATCAGGAAAAACCGGTTCATAAACGAATTGGCTCCGGATGGAAGGGATGTGTTCGAGGTCATAATGGATGGGATGTGTCAACAAAGGGTCTACAGTCCCCGCATCCAGTCAAGGTCAATAGCGCGTCCCAACCGAAAGACTTTGACTGGCTTGAGCAAAAAATCCACCAGCCCAGCCAAATGCGCCACGTATGCACTGACCACTGAACCACTGAACCACTCGGGTAGTCGTTACTTCATGGCGCGGTAAGTCTGTATCATCTCCAGAAACGCCGGCAAATAAGTCCCCGCTTTCCCTTCACCGATACCCGGAATTTCCAGAGCCTGTTCGATGCCTGTGGGCATGTATTTCGTGAGTGATTCTAAAACTTTATTGGAAAAAACAACATAGGGTGGCACACCTGCCTGTTTGGAAATCTTGAAACGCAGATCTTTCAGCATGGTGAATAATTGGGGATCGAAATCCTTTTCCAAAAGCCCCTGCGGTTTGGCAACCTCATCCGGCCAGCGCAACTGGTATTCAGCCTCGCCTTTCATCACCAAATCCCCCTTCTCGGATAGGGTCATGAGGGGATACTCACCGGTCTGGGTAATAACCAAACCTTCTTCCGCAAGCGAGCGGAACAGTGCGTTCAAATAACCTGTGGTCTGATCCGCCAAAATCCCATACGTCGTAAGCTGATCCAGACGGTTATTGAGAATGTCCTGCGATTTGCTTCCGGAAAGCATCTGGATGATGCGCGCTCTTCCGTAGCGACCTTGCCATCCCGAGCTCTGGCGTTGCGACATCCGAGCTACGCCTGCCAGTGCCTTCTGGACCACAAGTTTTTCTTCTTTCGTCGGATGACGAAAATCTCCTGCACTACGCTCCCGACACACATCGCAGTTCCCACATGCGTCAGCGCCATGTTCACCAAAATAATTCAAAATCCATTGCTGGCGGCAGGTTCGGGCATAGCACATCTCAACCATCGCTTTGAGCTTTTCGCGATCCCGCGCGTCTTTTTTCTCCATCGCATCCTCGTCCAAGCCGATATCCCTTGTTAAAAGATTCGGTTGCAACAAACGCGTGCCGCGTATCCGTTTTCCCTGGACGTCGAAACGCTCAATGAATCTTCCGCGAGCCAGAACCGTCAACGCACTCCCGACCGCCATCGAGTTCTTCACATCCGCATGATCGGCCATCTCTTCTATGGTACGGAACACCTCGTGATTCCGATCTGCCTCGTTGAGCAGGTACTGATATAATTGCCGCACCGTCGCCGCGGATGGATTGGCACCATCGATAAAAAACTCCTGCGTCCGGGTATCCGCGTAATTGAACAGCAACTCGCACACCGCAGCCTCCCCATCGCGTCCCGCACGACCCGCCTCCTGATAGTAAGCCTCCACACTTCCGGGAATTTCATAGTGAATCACGAATCGAACATCACCACGGTCAATTCCCATTCCGAACGCATTCGTCGCCACCGCGATATCGACTTTCTTCGAAATGAAAATCTCCTGAGCTTTGACCCGCTCCTGATCCGTCATCCCTCCGTGATAGGAAACGCAGTTCACTCCCCAGCTCGCGAGGGTCTCAGCAACGAGATCCACTTTTTTCCGAGTCGCGCAATAAATGATCCCTGTTTTGTGTGCGGAGATCACCGCTTTGATCCGCTCGTCTTTCTGCGCCGTCTTATCCACCGCCGTGATCGCAAGTGCAAGGTTTGGACGAGAAAATCCACTGACCCGCTCGAACGGCTCTCTCAAACCCAGTACTGCCAGTATATCTTGCCTGACCACCGGAGTCGCCGTCGCGGTCAGGGCCACACATTGGGGCCTGCCGATTTTTTCCAACGCTTTTCCAAGCCGCATGTAATCGGGCCTGAAATCATGTCCCCATTGCGAAAGGCAGTGCGCCTCATCGATGGCAAACAAAGAAATCTCCACCCCTTCCAGGGCACGCAGAAAACTCTCCGCGCGGAATCGCTCTGGGGCAACATAGACGAGTTTGAAATCGCCGCGCCGCATCCCGTCCAGTCTCTCCTTTTGCTCCGGCCAAGATAGGGTAGAGTTGATCAGAGTCGCACCTATCCCACGTGCCACCAAGGCATCTACCTGATCTTTCATCAATGCAATCAGAGGCGAAATCACCAGGGTCACGCCCGGAAAACAGAGCGCGGGAATTTGAAAACAAAGCGACTTGCCGCCGCCCGTCGGCATCACCACCAGACCATCTTTTCCAGAGACAATCTCAGAAATCACTTCTTCCTGACCGTCGAGGAATTTCGAAAAACCAAAATGCTCCTTCAAGGCCGCCCCGGGCGTCTTCAGTAATCCTTTTGCCAAAATTTTCTCCACCACGCGCAGAAATATGGATCAAATGAACACCTTATGCAAGGGTGTAGCTGGGCTTTTTCCTGCTGCCCGAATGGGCTTTGGTGGTCGGGCGAACTTCGGCTAGAGACTGCGGTAAGTAGGAAACCTGTCGATTCCGGATCCATTTTCAAAAAGTCATGCCGATCGATCCGGACAATCCATGCCGCATGCCCCGCCATTTGAAAATCAATCTCCGCTCTTCAGCACCTTGATAAAGGCATCCTGCGGGATGTTCACCTTGCCAAACATCTTCATCTTCTTTTTTCCCTCTTTCTGTTTCTCTAACAGTTTACGCTTACGGGAAATATCACCACCGTAACATTTGGCTGTCACGTTTTTGCGCATCGCGGAGATCGATTCGCGCGCGACGATTTTGCCGCCGACTGCAGCTTGGATCGCGACGACGAAAAGGTGTGACGGAATCACTTCCTTCAAACGCTCCGCGAGTTTACGACCGTAGCCCTCGGCTTTGTCGCGGTGGACGATGGTCGAAAACGCCTCCACCGGATCCCCGGCGATGAGCATGTCCATTTTGACCATTTTTGCCGCGCGGTAGCCGGCATGCTCGTAATCCATGGATCCGTAACCTTTGGTTTGGGATTTCAGGCGATCGTTGAAATCGACGAGAATTTCCGAAAGAGGAAGCACACAGGAAAGCATGACACGCATGTCATCGATGGTTTCGGTGTTTGTCACCTCACCACGTTTTTCGAGCACGAGCTGCATCATGTCACCAATGTATTCTCCGGGAACCATGATGTAGACATTCACAATGGGCTCGCGAATTTCCTGAATGACCTGGGTTTCAGGAAACAAGGTCGGGTTATCGACGATCACATGGGAACCATCGGTCAGATCGACATGATAAATAACCGATGGGTAAGTCGAGATCACGTCCATATCGAATTCGCGGCGCAATCGTTCCTGAATGATTTCCATGTGCAACAAACCGAGGAATCCACAGCGGAATCCAAAGCCGAGCGCCGTCGAGCTTTCCTGCGAAAAGGTGAATGCCGGATCGTTGATCTGGAGTTTGCCCATCGCGGTTTTCAAAGCTTCGTAGTCCGATGAATCTACCGGATAGATTCCCGAGAAAACCATGGGCTGGATTTCCTTGTAACCCGGCAGAGCCTCTGCGCAGGGGTGGGTCGAATCGGTCATCGTATCGCCAATCTTCACTTCGCTGGCGGATTTCATGTTCGCGATCACGTAACCTACATCGCCAGGCTGGAGGATGTCCCGAGCACTCATTTTCGGAGTGAACACGCCGACCTCCTTGATCTCATAAGTTTTATCGGTCGCGAAGAGTTTGACCCGCTGGCCACGTTTGATCGTTCCGGAAAACACTCGCACATAGGAAACCACACCTCGATAGGTGTCGTAGAGCGAATCGAAAACGGTGGCGCGAAGGAGCTTGTCGGGGTTTTCGACAGGAGCGGGAACGCGCGCCACGATGGCCTCCAAAATTTCCTCAATCCCGATTCCGGCTTTCGCCGATGCGGGAATGCACTCCTCGGCGGGAATGCAAAGAATGTCCTCGAGCTGCTTTTTGCACTTCGGCACATCCGCCGCCGGGAGATCGATTTTGTTTAAAACCGGAATGATTTTGAGATTCTGCTGCTCCGCAAGGTGGAGGTTCGCCACGGTCTGTGCTTCCACGCCCTGAGCGGCATCCACCATCAGGATCGCACCCTCACAGGCTGCCAACGCCCGCGAAACCTCATAGGAGAAATCCACGTGACCCGGTGTATCGAGCAGATTGAGTTTGTAGGTTTTTCCATCCTTGGCCTTGTATTCCATCGCCACAGGATGGGATTTGATCGTGATCCCTTTTTCCCGCTCCAAATCCATGGAATCAAGTTGCTGGGCAGAACTTTCACGCATCGTGACTGTGCTGGTCATTTCCATCAAACGATCGGAAAGCGTCGTTTTCCCATGATCAATATGGGCTATGATCGAAAAGTTACGGGTCAGTTCAACAGACATAGATGGGGAAAACTTGATCGCGGAGCCACTAGGATTACTCCCAGAGTCCGCCGCGTGCGGATGGATTGCACGAAACCGAGGGAATTACAGCAAAAAACAACCTCGAAACCTTAAATTATAAATTTCAAATCTCAAATTTCAAGGAATCAAGCCTCCCTGGCCATCAACTCCGCTTCTTCCTCGTGGGAATGGATCTGCAAGGTCACTTGCACGCCCTCTTTCTCGGCGGCAGCCTTTAAAACGCTGCGGATCGCGGATGCAGTGAAACCATTGCGCCCAATCAGCATCGCCACGTCCTCACGATTGAGCACCAGCTTGAACCTGAGGCGCTTAGGGCCGAGCTCAGCCACTTTCAACTGCGCCTGCTCTGGCTTATCAATCAGCTTTACAGCCACAAACTGCAGGAAATTCTTTAATCTATCGGTAACCGCTTGCATGAAACCACTGTTACGCAACTTCGCCCACACCGCAAGACCAGAAAGACACAAGACAGGGAGACAGAAGACACAAGACCGGAAGCTGCTAAACATTAGATATTCATATAAATGGACCGCGCGACTCCAGTCGCGCTCCAATGAGTTTAGTATTCACTCTTCACCATTCACGCTTCACCATTTCCATAAATGACCCTAACCCATCCTTCCGGAATCAGTGCCACCGTCCACCCGCTTGGAGCTACCTTGAGGAGCCTTTTTGTGCCGGATCGGGAGGGCCGAATCGAGAACATCCTGGTTGGCTTTGAAAATGAAGAGGACTGGCTGCAAAACGACCCGCATTTTGGCTGCACGATCGGGCGCTTCGCAAACCGCATCGCCAACGGGCAATTTAATCTCAACGGCACTCTCCACCAACTTTCCCAAAATCAGGGCAAGCATCACCTGCACGGCGGTTTTAAAAATTTCAGCAAAGTCATCTGGAATACCGAAATCCTTTCCGATCAAGTCGTTCGCTTCACCTATTATTCCCCCGCTTGCGAGGAAGGATTTCCAGGCAACCTCAATGTAACGATTGAATACATCCTCGGTGAAAATTCCCTAAGATGGAAATCCAGCGCGACCGTCGATCAAGCATCACCCGTCAACCTCACCTGCCATCCTTATTTCAATCTAACAGGAAATCACCAGCAATCCATCCTCCTGCACGAACTACAAATCTGTTCTGAAAAATACCTACCTGTCGATTCCACCCTAATTCCGACGGGAGAACTTCGATCCGTTCATGAAACGGGTTTTGATTTCAGAACGCCAACTTCCATAGGAAAAAACCTTAAAGCTGCAGGCGTGAGCTTCGACCATACCTTTGTCCTCGATCCAAACCCTAAAGAATATAGCGCTCGATGCTACGATCCTACTTCGGGGCGAATCATGGAAATATTCACCAATCAACCCGGACTCCAACTGTATCTCGCATCGCCTTTTGGAAATGATCATTCAGCGTTCTGCCTGGAGCCTCAAAAATTTCCGGATTCTCCTAACAAATTGCATTTTCCTAATACCATCCTGCACCCGGGAGAAGTTTACGAAAATGTGATGACTCTGCGTTTTTCAAAGCCGCTCTGATTTATTTTCGATAAGTTCCATACGCTGGATGTCTTCGCTCGTGCTTCAACACCGTGATCCGCAAAATCTCTTTGTTGATCACACGGAATAAAATCACATAAGGAAAACGCTTCATGAGCGAACGGCGAAGATTATCACGCACCAGCATCCAACGCTCAGGCATGGCAGCGATTAGAAAAATCTGCCGCTCGAACTCGTTGATAAAATCGTCACCAAGGCCAAGCGATTGCGCGTTGTAATAGTCACGCACCTCGATCAACTCCCTTTCAAGAACAGGATGATACTCGATCCTCATTTTCGCACACGCTTCATGAACTCCTCATGGGACACGGCTGCTACCTCACCGCTCTCAATTTCTCGATCTCTCAAGACGGCCAATGATACAGCCTCGTCATCCTCCAAATCCACAGCAAGCTGGTAAGGATCCTGAATACTTTCCCAAAGAGTAGCGGCAAGTAAGGCACGCTCATTGGTTGGCAACCGGAGCGCTTCGGGGGCGATTTGATCGATACTCATAGCATCACCACACTATCCCTAAACTATCCCAAGGAAAGTCCAAATTCTCTAAAACACCAACCCCGCTGCAGCCAATGCCGCATGGATTTTGAAGTCCACTAACAAGCCTTCGGATTGCTTATCAGATAGAAACTGACGGAGTTCCGCGAGGGGGATTTTGTAAACGGTAATCTCCTCACTGGCATTGCCTCCCCCTTCACTTTCCTGAACCAGTTGGGTGGCATGGTATAGATACGTGATTTCAGGAGTCATACCTGCGGAAGTCGGCGATGAAATCAAAAGCTCAATCCGTCCCGCCCGATGACCCGTCTCTTCAAGTAACTCCCGACCGGCTGTTTCTGGCAAACTCTCACCCTTAAATTCCGGTTCATCGCCCACCAAGCCCGCCGGAATCTCGATGACTCTTTGCCCCATCGGGATCCGGAATTGCTCGACCAATAGAATCTCCTCCTGATCCGTGATCGCGAGAATCCCGACACAAGCCACCGAGTTGGGTCGGCGCGCATAATCCCAATGCCCCTTGCGATAGAGGCCTAGCCATTGGCTTTCATAAAGCGTGATTTCATCGGACATGTCTGCAGAATGGGCATCCACGCAGCATCGTCAAAAACTAAAATTTCCATGCTCGCCGGACGATGGACCGCAAATAATCGGCTTCATTTCTGTGATTCGTTAAATTCTTACTGAAAATCCCCCTCCTGACGCTGGGCAAAAACCATCCCATGAGTCTCCCACTTTTGGGAAAGAAAGGTTGGCTTGAAGCGGTAAATGGGATTACTACCCGCTCCTGCCTCACCGGATCTCATGGATCGCCACGACTTCGACATTCCCATCACTTTCAAACATCGCGTGATTTTCACTCGCGATGCCTTTGCCGTGGCAAATTCAGGACTCGCTGATATACTTTGCGAGGGCGGTGGGCGTAGGGTATTGGTTTTCCTTGAAGAGACTGTAGCCGCAGCTTGGAAAGCCCTGCCGGAGCAAATCCATACCTACTTTGAAAAACCCGATCTGGATTTCCGCGGTGTCAAGATTTTCGCAGGTGGTGAAGCCAGCAAAGCCGATGAATTTCTCATCCACGAAATTTGGAAAGAAATCGATCAAAGTCATATCGATCGCCACTCTTACGTGCTTGCCATCGGTGGTGGCGCGTTTTTGGATGCAGTCGGCTACGCGGTTGCCACCGCCCACCGCGGAGTGCGTCTCGTTCGCTTCCCCACCACGACGCTGTCTCAGGATGACAGCGGAGTCGGCGTAAAAAACGCCATCAATGCGTTTGGCAAAAAGAACTGGATTGGCTCCTTCTCAGTTCCCTTCGCCGTAATCAACGACTTCAAACTCCTCGAAAGCCAAGATCCGGAATCCAGTGTCTCGGGTTTGATCGAAGCCGTGAAAGTCGCGCTAGTCAAAGATGGAGAGTTTTTCAAATGGATCGAAGCGAACGTCACCGCGCTCGCCCAACTGGTCCGCGAGCCTTTCGAAGAATGCATCAAACGCTCCGCCTTGTTGCACGCCCGTCATATCGCGTTGGGCGGTGATCCTTTCGAAACCGGCTCCAGCAGGCCTCTCGACTTCGGCCACTGGGCGGCTCACAAAATGGAGGCTCTCACCAACTACCAACTCTCCCACGCGGAAGCGGTAGCAATCGGCCTCGCACTCGATACGATTTACTCTCAGAAGATTGGTTTCCTGAGCAAAGAAAACGCCGAACGCATCATCAAAGTCCTCCAAGAACTCGGACTCAAAACTTATCATCCAGCCCTCGACTGGACCGATGCGAAAGGCAACCGCCGCGTCCTCGCCGGTCTCGATGAATTCCGCGAGCACCTCGGCGGAGAACTCACGGTTCTCCTCCTCTCAGATCTCGGCAAAGGCGTGGATGTGCACGAATTTAATATATCACTCCTAGAACAAAGCATCGAGCAACTCAGAGAAATGTGGGAGTTGGCGGATTTTTCATCGTAGCTGTAATGTCTCTGCGCTGGCCGTGCATCCGACCTAGCAGCCCTCTTTAAGGAGCCGCAGGCACTTCCAACTCTCTTGATGACAGAGCCGCAGGGGGCAATTTCAAGCTATCTTCGATTCCTTTTTCGTAATCTTCTGGGTGATTGAGTCGCATTTTTTGCAACCGGGCCTTGAGGCTCTCCGCATCGACGATGAATGAATTGGCAGAGGCCGCTTTTTGGTAATGAAATACTGCCAGTCGCGGTTGCTCCAGCACCTCTTCCTGGCGAATGCCGTCCAAGTAATCTCGCACCACCTGCGCTTGGGTCTGCGAAAGAAGCATTCGCGACGGCTTAAAATAGATCGACACTCGATGAAGTTTGTCGATTCCATCATAGTTTTTGGCTTCAATGAAACGCTTCATCAAACTCCGCAGGAAAGACTCGTGATCCCCAACATTGCCGAACTCTTGTTTTGGGAAAAGGCGCTTCAGAATCGCGTGCTCCAATTCTGCGTCGAATTGAACGATCTTCTTGAACATCGGATGCTCCGTTTGAGGCGTCGGATAGGAACGACTATAAGAATCGATGTAAGGTGATTGTGCAGAAGCTAACACAAAGGCATTCCCCGCCTCAAGTTTCTCCGAAATTTCCGCACTGCGGGTAATCGAAGGGAGCAGTCTCGAGTATTCATTCGCACCGGACTCGTTCATGCTGCCTTGAATGGTTTTCGTCAGCGCCGGCAGCTCTTTTCGTAGATCAGCCACTGTCGCAATGCGTGCCATGACATCAACCAGATCCAAGTATAGCGGCTGCTTTGCAGCGGCTTCATTTTCACCAGTGACCTTGACATGGTATTTTTTGATTTTTTCTAACAAAACTTTTTTGCTCATCAAGGGCTTAAATTCATTCTGCTGGTTCAGCCACTGCTCAATCGAAATTTGTGGACTGCCTCCATTCTGCGCACGGCGCACACTCTGAATGAACGGTCGCGCAAAATAATCAAACTGCTGCAGTCGGGAGTATGCGGGGCTTGAAGAATAGGAGGAGTTGCTGCAGTAACGACGCAAGATCATGGCCTTTTCCTGAATTTCTTCCAATCGATCCTGATTCGCATCATCCAAAAGTTCCGCAACGATTTCATCAATCATGACAAGAAGTTCATCCATGTCATGATACACTCGGCTTTCGGTGACTTTGCCTGATTTGTCTTTCGTACGAATACGGTATTTCTTGAGTCGGGATACCATCTCCTCATACTTCATGATCGACGCATAGCCCGAATCCGAACGTGTCCATGGATCTGGGCGGATCTGGGGGATTTCGCCCGATTTCGCACTCTCGATGCTTTGCTGCAAGGCTTTGCCAAAGGAATCAACGCGCTGCCATCGACTGGAGATCGAGGAATAGCCGGAGGATGACATGGAGCTACAAATTTGGGAGTATCGACGGACTGAGGACATGATTTCATCAAGTCGATCTTGATTGGAATCATTGAGAATCTCATCGATCGTCTTGGTGAGCAGTGCCTCAAAATCTTTTTGTGACAATAGACCGATGCTTAGACGCAACTTCTCGGTGTAGGCCTTAGTCTCATCCACCGCGACAAAGGCTCCCATTGACGCGATGGATTGCTCGATATAGCGCAGATGACTTGCGGCGTTGCTCCAATTTTCATCCGCTCTGGCCTCTTGAAGTTTCACGGCGTAATCCATGAATTGGCCTGCCGCAGATAATTTACTGCTGGAAACTCGTTCATCGCGAACCGACTCGGATGAGAGCTTGTTGCGGAAGGCATTGAACTCAGTGCTGACCTTGCGGATCAACTCTGGATCTTCTGATTTCATGATATTGCGTATGAATGCGCCCGTCTTCTCAGTGACTTCTTTTACATACTGCTCCTGACGATCTTTTACCTCCGCCGTCATTCGATCAAGGCAAGCCTGCGCTAGATTTTTTGACTTTTGGGAAATCTTGTCATGATTAAGAATGACTTGTAACAGTTGGGTATTTCGCTCAATCGCACCCCCAATCAGAGTGTCCCGAATGAGTTGATTTGTCATCTTCAGCCTCTCAGTATACCGCTCCTCCAACTCCTTATTATTAGCGAGTTCCTCATCCACGGAAGCGACAAGTTGCTTTTTGAGCTCTTCCAGAGGAATCTGCGTCGGCTTTTCTTGAGCCAGTGCTGGAAGCGGAATCAGAGAGAGAAAAAATGCAAGAATGGGAATAGTGCGTTTCATAAAAAATTCAGAATCGTGGGGAAAAATCCATCGAACTCATGACTGGATGTTGGGCGCACGTGTTTTTGCCAGCAAGTCAAATGTCTTTTAGGATCGAGTATCATGGTGAGATATTCTGCCGTTTGAAAAGAATCTGTATTATCCAACCTCACCAAACCAAGGATATCTGGGGCTAAGCTTTGTCCTCGCTTTAGGAAGAAAGCCACCTCACCTTGTGATCTTAGGAATCGCTAAAAAACCAGTTGCGAGCGTAAAATCCAAGCGGATCCTGTCACACAAATCCAAAGGTCATTCCATGCTCATCACCGCCCTCATCGCTAACCTCATCATCTTCACCGCAGCATGGGCGTTTTGCGTGAAAATGAGGAACTTTTCTCCTGTCGATGCGTTTTGGGCATTCTGTATCGGTTTAACTGGCGTGTTTTTTCTCATCTTAGAAAACCCAAGTATCCAAACACTTGTCGCCGGCATCCTCGTCTCCGCATGGTCTGCAAGGCTCGGCTATTACCTCAGCCGTCGCATCGCGAAACACCATCCCTCGGAGGATTCCCGCTACAAAAAACTCCGCGAGATCTGGAACGGAAAAGTCAATTTCATGTTTCTCCTTTTCTTCCTCGGCCAAGCGCTCTCCGTCTTCGTCCTAGCCTTGCCGTTCTACTTGATCGCCGCCGATCCCAATCCCGCCTACGATCTTTTTCCCATCCTTGGCACGGTAATCGCATGCATCGGACTCGTCGGAGAAACCATCGCCGACCAGCAAATGTCCGCCTTCAAAGCATCCAATCCCGATCCGAAATCCATCTGCCAAATAGGCTTGTGGAGACACTCGCGCCATCCCAACTACTTTTTTGAATCCGTCATTTGGATCGGTTTCTTCGTCTTCGCCTTGGGAACGCCTTGGGGCTGGACTACGATTTACGCTCCCGCCATCATCACTTATCTTCTTTTGAAAGTCACCGGCATTCCACCCACCGAAGCCTCCGCTCTACTCCGCAAAGGCGATGCCTACCGAGAATACCAACGCACCACCTCTCCCTTTATTCCAAGTTTCAAATCTCAAATTTCAAATTTCAAAAATGAATCACACTGACCTCTACTCCTTCTCTAATTTGAGATTTATCGTTTAAAATTTAAAATTTCATGAACACCAACGACCTCATCGCCTCCGGCAAGCTCCCCGATTCCCTCATCCGTCTTGGCATCCGTCATCGACTCGCCAATACCATCGCTCCTTTTGAAAAACTCGATCCCGAGAAGCGTCAGGAAAAACTCATGGCGCACATCGCGGAGCTGAAAACCATGCCGGTCGCAATCGCCACGGACGAAGCGAACGAGCAACACTACGAACTACCCACCGCCTTTTTTAAACGCTGCCTTGGCCCGCACATGAAATACTCATCGGGTTACTGGGATGAAGGCGTCATCGACATCGCAGAATCGGAATCACGCATGCTGGAAATGACCTGCCAACGCGCAGAACTCGCCAACGGCCAACGTATTTTGGAACTGGGCTGCGGATGGGGCTCGCTCACGCTTTGGATGGCGAAACATTACCCCGATGCCAAAATCACCGCCGTCTCCAACTCCCGCACCCAACGCGAACACATCCTTGGCGAGGCCCAAAAAAGAGGACTTCACAATGTCGAGGTCATCACCGCCAACATGATCACCTTCGAAGGCATCGGCGAATCCGTTTTCGATCGCTGCGTCTCCGTCGAGATGTTCGAGCATATGAAAAACTATCAGATTCTGCTCGAGCGTATTTCCAAATGGCTCAAGCCCGATGGCAAACTCTTTGTCCACATTTTCACCCATCGCGAAAATGCCTATCACTATGTCATCGAGAATGACGATGATTGGATGGCAAAATATTTCTTCACCGGTGGCCAGATGCCTTCTGATGATCTTTTACTCTACTTCCAAGATCACCTGAACATCGAACAACATTGGCAGGTCAATGGTCAGCATTACCAAAAAACCTCCGAAGCCTGGCTTAAAAACATGGACGATCACAAGGAAGAGCTCTTTCCGCTGATTTCCGAAACCTATGGTAGCGAAAATGCCGTGAAATGGTGGAGCTACTGGCGCATCTTCTACATGGCCTGCGCGGAACTCTGGGGCTACCGCCGCGGTCATGAGTGGATTGTTTCCCACTACCTTTTCAGAAACTCTAAGGTTTAAATTTTAAACCTCAGATTCCAAATCTCAAGGAACCAGTTTCTCGCTCAACCCATCATTCCACAGCACCTCGATGATGCGTTCCTGAGATTCTTCCATCGCTTTTCGCTCCGCTTCGTCAGCATCTTCGTGTCCCGCAAGATGCAGCAATCCATGCACGAAATAGCGTAAAATTTCCCGTCCGAATGGCTCGCCATATTCCGCGGCTTGGCGTTTGGCGACTTCTACACCGATCACAATTTCGCCATGATGAAATGTGATCACATCCGTCGGACCTTCGATATTCATGAAGTCCATGTGAACGCGTTCACTTGTCTCATCGTCCACCAATGCCACTTCCAAAGTCGCGAGGTGCTCAAGGGAATTTCCTTCATCGAGCGAAACATCCAGCGCCATGGCTGCGGCAGGGATTCCCACATCCTCAAGCGCTGTGAGCCACGATTCCGGTATCTCGATCGCTTCCTGATGATTTCCTATAATGATTTCCAATGCCATAACTGAAAATGATTTTAGTTAGCCTGCTCCCATAATTTACTTGGGCGTTTATCTTCATAATCACTCTCACGCCCCGGACCGACAGGCCGCTTGGTCGTAGCAACACGATCCTCCGCAGGCTTCTGATAATCAATACGGCTATGCAACATGCTCCGCAGCGTGTTGGCAAAGGACTCTTTCACCAAGGTGAGTTCACCCATGGTCAGAGGACACAGATCCAATTGCCCGTCGTGAATTTTCGCACGCACAAGATCCTCAACCAGTGCTCGGATCTTTGCGTGAGTGGGCTTGCGCAGGGTTCTTGATGCGCTTTCAATGGTATCAGCCAGGCAAATAATGCCACTCTCACGCGTACTTGGACGCGGACCGGGATAACGGAAGTTTTTCTCCTCAATTTTTGGTAAATCTTCAACATTCCCCTGACGTTTATCCACTTTTTCCATTTCCGCCCTCTTCTGCTCCTGCGCTTTACGGTAGAAATAATAGACCAAGGAATCACCATGGTGCTCCTGGATGACCTGAATGATCCGCGGGTTAAGTTTATGCTTCACAGCAAGATCAATCCCATCCTTCACGTGCGCAATAATGATCAATCCGCTCATGGTTGGCGTCAACGCATGATGAGGATTATCCCCCTCATCGTGCTGATTCTCGATGAAGTAGCCCGGCTTGTTCAGTTTGCCGACATCATGGAAATAAGAACACACGCGGCACATCGGCGCGTTTGCCCCGATTTTTTCCGCAGCCGCCTCCGCCAACGCCGCAACCACCAAACTGTGGTGAAACGTGCCAGGAGCCTCCAGCTGCATTTGTTTCAGCAACTTGTGATTCAAATCACTCAGCTCCAACCAACTGATGTCAGTGGTGAGTTGGAATATCAGCTCGAACATCGGCAACAGGCCACTGACAATCATTGCCACCGCCAGAGCCGTGGCGAACGCAATCGCACTTCCCGTTCCTAAAATTTGCAAGCGATCCATCGATTCCGGACCAAATACCGCCATGACTTCAAGACGACCCAAAACCAGCGCGAGAAAAACCATGACCGCCCCGACATAAATTCCCGCTCTGATCAACTGGATCCGCTTCCTGACCTGCCGCACGCAGAGCACGGCCGTCATGCCAGCTACCAAGTTCACAATGATGTAATTGATCACGTCGCCTGACGGAACCAACATGCTACCGATCAAACTCACGTAAATCGCACTGAAGCTTCCTGCCGTGCGCCCCAATAGAATGCCATGCAGCATGGGTGTCAGCGCACAGGGAACAAACAGGTAACGGTAATTTTCAGAAATTGTCCCACCATCCGCCAAGCCCATGACCAATCCCACCAGCAACAACTGACACATGATTCCGCCAAAAACGAGAAGCACCCGACTGTTGTTGCGGCAAATACCCGGGGCTCCGACGTGAAACATCGCCAGCGCTGAGAGTGCCAACACAAAGCTATAAATCCCCCCTTTGAAGGAATCCCCAGAAAAAGTGGACTGCTCGGAGGCATTCAATACCAAAGCTGTTGTCCCGAGTGTAAAAAGCAGCCATAAGGCAAGTTTGATCACCATACTGGCTTCCAACCATTGGAGTGTCGCATTCTCAGTATGCACTCTACGCTTTTTCCCGACGGAAAAGCCTTTTTTGGCGAGCTGCCAGCGCTTGATGTTATCAAGAAATCCCAAAATTTTATTTTTTGTTATTCCAGTCCAATTTCACTCAGGAAAGTTGGGCGGGGGCGGAAGGTAGCGAGAACGGGGGACGTTGGCAATCTGGATTTCCGGTGGGTATTTCTGCACGTTTTAGGGAAATATCCCCGATTTAGGGATTTCCCGACCCTCATTATGGTTGATGTTTCGGGCTGATCATTTGAAGTTTCCGCCCGCATGTCGCTTTCCTCCTACGCATCCCCGACCCCAGCTCTCCAAAAAGAGGTCTCAAGACGCCGTTCTTTCGCGATCATTTCCCACCCAGATGCAGGAAAAACCACCCTGACGGAAAAGTTTCTCCTCTATGGCGGCGCCCTGAACCTTGCGGGATCGGTCACCGCTCGTAAAAACCAGCGAGCCACCACCTCCGACTGGATGGAGCTCGAAAAGCAACGCGGCATCTCGGTTTCCTCCACCGTTCTCCAGTTCGAATACAAAGACTGTGTGGTCAACATTCTTGACACTCCCGGCCACAAGGACTTCTCCGAGGACACCTACCGCGTCCTTACCGCCGTCGATGCCGCCGTAATGGTAGTTGACGCCGGCAAAGGCATCGAGGCCCAGACACGGAAACTTTTCGAAGTCTGCCGACGTCGCGGCGTTCCGATTTTCACATTCATGAACAAACTGGACCGCCCAGCGCGGCCCACCCTTGACCTACTCGACGAGCTCGAATCCGTCCTCGGCATCCGCGCTTTTCCGGTTAACTGGCCGCTCGGAGACGGTCCGCGCTTCAAAGGCGTTTACGATCGGGAAGATAAAAAAGTCCATCTCTTCGAACGCACCGTTCATGGAGCCTTCCGCGCTCCGGTGAATGTTTCCGGCATCGAAGATGAATCGGTCAAAAACACGGTTGATGAAATTACCTATAACCAAGTCTGCGACGAGCTCGAACTCCTTGAAGGCGCCGGCGCGGATTTTGATGTGAACGAAGTCCTCGCTGGAAATCTCACTCCCGTGTTCTTCGGATCCGCAGCAAACAATTTCGGAGTCCAACTCCTGCTGGATCGTTTCCTCGAGCTTTCTCCTCCTCCTTTGCCTCGTATCAGCGATGCCCAAACCGTCCATCCCGCCTCGCAGGGCTTTTCCGCCTTTGTATTTAAAATCCAGGCGAACATGAATCCAAAGCACAGGGATCGCATCGCCTTTATCCGCATCGTCTCCGGCCAATTTGAGCGAGATATGAACGTCTTCAACACCCGTACCGGCGAAAATGTCCGCCTCGCCAACTCCCAACGCCTCTTCGCCCGCGATCGCGAGACGGTTGATGATGCATATGCCGGAGATGTCGTCGGCCTCGTCGGAAACTACGACCTCCTCATCGGAGACACCCTGGCTTCCTCGCCCGACGTAAAATTCGATGAGATCCCGCGCTTCCCGCCGGAGTGCTTTTCCTACCTCACCAACAAATCCACCGCGAAATACAAACGCTTCCAAAGCGGACTCGAGCAACTCCTCAAAGAGGGTGTCGCTTCGGAATTCACCCTGCTCGACACCCCAGCCAACTCCTCAAGTGTTCTCCTTGGCGCGGTCGGCCCCCTTCAGTTCGAAGTTCTTCAGCACCGGCTCGAGGGCGAATACGCTGCCGAGACCCGGATCGAATCCGCCGATTGGTCGATCGCCCGCTGGCTCAAACCCAAGGAAGGTAACCCCCTCGCCCCAGAAGCTAGACCCTCACTCTCCCTCGGAACCGCCCTGTCTCGGGATTCCAACGGCTGGCTGGTCGCCCTCTTCCCTCACGATTGGGCCATGAAAACCTTTATCGAAAAAAACGAAGATTGGGTCATTTCCGAGCAGCCGTTTCCGCCACTATAGAGCTGCGGTGTCTCGCCGCCTCTTGATTGAGATTTGAAATTTGAATTTTGAAAATTCAAAGCTCCACCCGATACCTCATCACCTTTGGATCAACTTCCCGACTCCACGCATCGATCCCGCCTTTCATCCCAAACGTGTTAGGCATTCCGTGACCTCGGAACCACGCAACCTGATCTAACACATATTTCCCTGTGTGATCGTAAAGCACCACTAGGCCGGATGGTTTTTCTTTGAAAAGTTTCTCCTGAAGCTCCTGCGTAAAAAATTGCGCATCATCGATCTTCACCGCTTCGAATTCCTCACGCGTGCGCACATCCACAAAAGTAACTTCATCTTTTCTCTGCGCAACTTCAGACGGCGAGATCAACATCGCTAAATCATGCTCGTGACTGCTGAGCAAGTGCGCTAAAACCTCATCCGCATCCAGCTCCGCGCGCTTGCATAGCTCCCATAAAGTCTCCCCCTCATCAAACGCACAACTCTGACACCCCCCGAGATGATATTTTGCAAACAACGCCCGCCGCGCGCCCGGCATCTCCGCCATCAGCTCTCCCATTTTTTTGTTCGCGTTCATCAACAAACCTTCAACACAATATCATCCTCTCACAATCCAAAATTCCAGACTCGTCCAGCTAGGGAAATTTCATGGTCGTTTTGATAAAACGACCGACGAATCAAAATCTCGCACAGATATCGCATAAAACCTTCGATCAAACCTCCCGCTAGTCTCCTTAGACCCTAAGCAACCTTAACCAGAATATTCTTTGATCGTCAAAAAAGTTCCTGATTGAATTGGAGGCTCTTGGATGAAATGAGCGTGCAAGGTGGCTGTCGTTTTATCAAAACGACCCTACCACGTAGATCAGGGCTTTAACTTCATCAACGATCCTTCTCGCGAGTTGGATGCCCTCTCTCCTTAATAACCCAACCTCATCTCCGCTCAATCGCAACAAGAGTCACATCATCCATCTGAGCTCCTTCGCCTGAAAATTTCTCCACAGCTTCCTGCACGCGCTTCACTACCGCTTCAGCTCCCAACACCGCTGCTTCGCAAAATACTTTCGATAACCGCTCCATCCCAAATTCTTCCTCATCTGCGTTCATCGCTTCCTTCACTCCATCGGTAAAAAACAACACACAATCACCCGATTCCATGTCCACCACACAGTCCTCGGTCACCCGCTCAAAAACCTCTCCTTGATCGATACCGAGCGCCAATCCCCGCGGTCGTAATACTTCCACCCATCCGGTCGCTTTGCGGAAGACCAAAGCCGGATCATGTCCCGCTCTCGCAAAAACCATGCGCCCCGCCTCCGGATCCAGCACCCCGTAATTCAGACTGATGAACATGTCCTCGCGGATATCGGGAAACAAATATCGATTCACTGCACCCAGCACTTTGCTCGGCGATTCATGACTCAGCGCCAACGCACGCAACAAACTCCGGCACATCGCCATCAGCAAGCCCGCTGCCACGCCTTTGCCTGAAACATCCGCAACCACCACTCCGAGTTTTCCATCTTTAAGCTCAATGTAATCGTAGTAGTCCCCACTGATGATGCGGGCCGCCAAATTCATCCCATGAAGTCGAAACCCCCTCACTTTCGGATCCTCCTGCGGCAACAACACCCTTTGCACCTCCCGCGCATTGTGCAGCTCCCCTTCAATCGCCATTCTCGCGTTCGCTTCACGGTGAATCCGCGCATTGCCAATCGCAAATGCCGATTGCTCAGCAACGGACCGGAATACCGCAAAATCATTCAATGAAAAATCCCCTTCGCTTTTCAGCTTCGCGACCGCCAACACCCCGATTTCCTGACCTGCGTATCGCATGGGAGAAATCATCACCGCCACATTCGGCACCTCCCGCCTCACATAGATCCCCAATACCCCATATTCGCTCAAATCCTCAATATGAACGGCATCCGCCGCCACATACGCACGACCCAACAAACCCTCTCCTGTTTTGATTCTTTCCAAATTTAGGCGGCTCATGACCACCCGCCCATCTTCCTTCGCATCAACCAAAACCGATTCCGGCAAAGGAATCAATGGCGGACATTGCTCCGAAACATACGCCGGAACCAAAAATTTCGCATCGCCCGTGGGGTAATATATCACTCCACCACTGGCTCCCACGACATCCACAATTCCCTCAACAATAATCCTTGAAAGCGCGCCATCCGTCGGCTCCGCGCCAATCGCAGTCCCAAGATCATGCAGAAAATGAAACATCCGCTCCTCTTCGCCGGAGAGAGCATTCAAAACCTGCTTGAGCCGCTTTGCGCGCGCGCGCTGGTTGATCAGTGCCAGAATCAAGACACATCCCAACACAGAGGAAATACCGATCAATGCCAGGCACAAATACTGAATGATTCCCATCAGCTGGATTGTCCCGTTTTCTCCGACAACTCATCCTCTAACAACTTCACCACCCCAGAAAACTTCCGCTCATTGCTCTCATTTGCCTGCGATAAGATCTCATGAGCCTCCAAGACATGCTTGGTATGCATAATGGTTCCAGCCTTCACTCCGGCTACTTTGGTTTTGAGCAAATCCCGAACTTTGGCATCAAGTCCACTCCACTCCGGGTCCGGCTGGTTGATTTCCATCAAAAAATCCAATCCCAAATCCTCCAATGAATGACAGCTTTTCTCACTTGCGGCTGTTACTTGTAATTTTCCACCATATTCTGAAATCCTCGCCGCCATTCCAGCCAATGTTCCCATGAAAGTCGAATCCATCCCCGTGCATGTCTCCAAATCGACCACCAAGCGCAACACTCCGGCCCGAATCCGCGCATCTCCAAACTCCTTCATAGCCAGGCTATTCAGAAAAGAACCCTTGCCTTCACAGCGTATCCAGCTGAATCCCTCGAATTTCCCGACTTTTATTGATGAATCCTTAGTCACAAACTCAGTGCCGCTGTTCAAACGGTCAATTGAGGGAAACTTAACGATGCCTTTGCAAACGGTCAAACTATTCCATTAAGCCAAGCCCATTAATCAGTGTTACAAAAAAGACCATGAAATCCCGCCACCTCATTCTCATTCCCCTGGTTCTCCTCGCCCTGTTCCTTGTCCCGCTGGTCTTGGTTCGCAATGAAACCTCAAAAATCACTCCGAAAATCCCGGGCACCGTCGAACTGCAAGCCGAAATTCCCTCCTACACGACCGCACCTCCCTCCCCTGATGGAATCGGCAAAATTTTCATGGGTCGCGAAATCTCCCAAGTCATGGGACACCCCGGTATCGGTTGGTTGGAACGATCTGACCGCGAAAAAGAAGAAGCCCCATCCCAAGCCATCTCCCTCCTCGATCTGTCACCCGATGCGGTCATCGCCGATATCGGCGCCGGCTCCGGATACTACAGTTTCCGCATTTCACCTCTTGTTCCGAAAGGAAAAGTCATCGCCGTCGATATCCAACAGGAAATGCTCGATTACCTCAAAAAAGAGGCCGAAGCCCGGAAAATCACCAACGTCCAACCCCACCTCGGAACGATCGAATCCGTCCAACTTCCCGAGAACTCGCTTGATGCTGTGCTGTTTGTCGATGCCTATCACGAATTCTCACACCCGGCCGAGATGCTGAAATCCATCCACTCCGCCCTGAAGCCCGGTGGTAAAATTTACCTTCTGGAATTCCGCGCCGAAGACACCCGCGTCCCCATCAAACGCCTCCACAAAATGTCCGCCGCCCAAGCGACGAAAGAATTCGAAGCCATGGGCTTCACCTTCGTACAAAACAAACCCAATCTCCCTTGGCAGCATTTTCTGGTTTTTAAGAAATAGTTTTCAAACGTTAGAGTCGCCTCGTATGCCCCGATACTTCGAGACCGAGTCGAATGTAGCTAAAAAATGACCCCCACCTAACTTGTCCCCACCACCCACACACAACGCCTCGGCCGCATGGTTCCGCGCCTCGGAAGCGGCAGGAGATTTCATGGGAATCCGCTACGGACGAATCTCTGGCGGCGAGGTGGAGTGGATCGAGGTTTCGCATTGTGATTGCGATGGAATCGGCGGCTTTGCCCGTTTACTACGTAAACAAGGCTTGAAAAATTTAGCCGTCCCACGAACTAAACATTCATCCCTTGGATTCTTACTGCCTTTGTGGCGGCTTTGGCGTGATAAACGCAAAAAAGAAATCTGCGCCGAGCGCGGCGACTGGAAACACGCCACCCAATCCAACAACATCGCGTGGCATCTTTTTACGGAAGCGGAAACCCATGCGATTCTCGATCGCTGTCGCGCTCTCGGAGTCACCGTGAACAGCTTCTTGCTACAGGCTCTTGATCAAGCGGTCCGACCCGAGGTTCGCACATCTGAGAAAAAAATTTCATGGATGATTCCAGTCAATTTGCGAGGCGACATTTCTTATCCGGATGACACCGAAAATCACGTGAGTTGTGTGGAAACCAAAATCGCACCAAACGACACTCCCACGATGATTCATGACAAGATCTTGTATCAACTCCGCCGTGGCGAGCATCGCGCCAATCACTTGTTGCTCAACATCGGACACATATTCAGTCATCAGACAAAAGTAAACTTACTCAACAAAGATCGGACCAGACCTACTGGTAACATCGGTGCGTTCTCCAATTTGGGTGTCTGGAATTTCGAGGACAAAACAAACGAAGACGGCTGGGTTTTTTGTCCTCCTCTGGTTTTGGGACAACTACTGGCGGCAGGTTGCGTCACGTTTCAAGGAAGACTCGGATTGGCGACTCAAGGAAAATCCGAAAAAGATACGATCGAACAACGCATGCGCCGTTGGATCGAGAATATCGGAGAGCCGTGAAAGTTAGGGCGCCATCGACGATGGCGCCCTACCAAATAATCCTACGCATGCCGCGTGGTGAAAAACAGTTCCATCCGCTGATTGAGATCATCATAGAAACGTTTTTTGATATTCTCCAAGGCCGCACGTTTATCGGATTCGTTGTGACCGATGCGCTCTTCTTCTAATCGCATTTTTTCAGCAAAAGATCGTTCCATCTCGATGAGCGAATCCAAAAACTCACGCGCCGCACGGGTATGATCCACACCATCGACAAGGGCGTGCTCGAGCTTGGCGTTACGCGTCACCGCAATAAGATTTCCGGAAGTCAGCTGCTCCATGTAGCGCCCACGGCTTTGGCGAAAGGCTTTATGGTCGGAATCAAAGGTGATTTCATCGCGATCCACCAACGTGTCGTAGGGACCGGGTTTGGTGAAAAATTTCACAATCAGCGGAATGGTATCAACCAACATGAAGAGCAAGGTCAACACGATGTAGGTATAAAAAGCAAACTTGCCACCTTCGTTTCCGGCGAGGAAAAGTTCGTGCAATGCAAGTGTCTGGGTGAGGATATCGCGACGCGGCTCGGCTCTCAATGCGGTGAGCCGCTCGGACTCTTCTTTGACGACCGCTGCAAGCTCGCCCTGAGTATTTTCAAGTTCCGCAAGCTGTGAATCGATTTGCTTTTTGATCGTCTCGCGAAGCGAGTTTTGCTGCGTCACAAATTGCTCGGCCTGATCTTGTTCCACTCTCTGTTTGAGTGATGCCACACGATCGGCTTCAGCTTGGTAGGCGAGTTTAACTTCCTCCAGTCGTGTTTCATAGAGAGCAATCGCACCCGCCTCGGCTTCACGCGCCTGAGTTTGTAGAGAGGCTTTCTCTGCGGTCAAATGTTCAAGCAGACTGCCGATGCGTTTGGTTTCCACACGGCGCGGCTCAAGCTGGTCCGCACGGATCGAGCGGGCCCGTGGGCCCTCGCCCGAGAGACCGGAACGTTCACCACTGAGTTCGCGTTCAAACTCCGTTTGCCAATACGTCAGCTCCCCCTGGAGCGTGGCATACTGGGGAGTAAGCTCGGTGATCTGTTGATCAATCGCAACCAGTCGGGTCATGAAAGGCGCGGTGGCTTCATCCGTTGCGGCCTTGAGCTCTTTTTGCTGCGCCGAGGTCAAACCGGGAATCGGTGATTCAGCCTCTTGATTTTTCTGAATGATGAATTTCGCCTGAAAGGATTCGTTCCAGCGCTCGCGTTGAGCAGCGAGTCCGCCATCGAGAGAGTTGATTCGCGAGCGGACTTTTTCCTTCTCTCCGTCAAAACCCGAACGCACCAACTCAATTTCAGCTGAGCGGTCTTTTTCAATCACCGATGAAATCGTATCTCTGAAAAGGAGCAGAACGAGCGGGTGCGCAATGGTAATGCCCATCAGCACCGCGACGATGAGACGGAGGGAAAACTGCGAGAGCTTTCGGAAAATGGACAGGTAAGGCCGGTATCCCGCAAGCAGCGCGCGGTCGATCGTCAGGATGATGAAAGCCCAGACTCCGGCCACGGGATAAATGACTTTCGGATCATTTGAGATCGTCGAGAGCGCATACGCACAAGCAATGAAGGCAAACGCACAGGGCACCAAAACCGTGCAACCAAAGGCGACGTATTTACGCTGTTCCCAATTAGGACAACGCTCAAGGGTCTCGGTCCCGGCACCGGATAACCAGAAAAATACGCGTTTGATGGAAAACATGGTTTTATGATTACTGAGCGGGGATGACGGCTATTTCGAAAAAATCGAAGTTATTTCAAATTGGCCTGTCTTCTACGTTGAAGGAATAGATCGATTCCATCCACCAAGGCAATCCAACTTGCCTCAATCACGCTGCCGGACACGCCTACCGTCCCCCATGTCTTGTCTCCGTGGGACGAAACAATGAGAACACGGGTTTTTGCGGCAGTCGTATCCTGACTGTCGAGGATACGGACTTTGTAATCAATTAAGGAAACCTCGGCGATTTCTGGATAAAATGGCAACAGGGCTTTTCGTAAAGCGAGGTCGAGCGCGTTCACCACACCGTTACCCTCGGCGACCGTGAGTTCCTTTTCACCATTCACACTGAGCTTCACCGTCGCCTCACAAACCGGCGCATGACCATCACGATACTGACGGAAACTGACGTGATACTCGTTGGCTTGGAAAGGTTTCTCATACTTTCCAAGCTCACGGCGAATCAGTAACTCGAGCGATCCGCCAGCCGCTTCAAACGAATAACCTTCGTGCTCCAGCTCTTTCACCCGGGTGAGAATCGCCGCGGCTTCCGGCGCACCTTTTTCGATCGGCATTCCGATCTGCTCGGCTTTCAGAAGAATGTTGGACTGGCCGCTCAACTCCGAGACGAGAATGGTCTGCTCATTTCCAACGCTGGCTGGAACAATGTGCTCATAGCTGCGTGCCAGTTTCTGAACCGCATTCACGTGCATGCCTCCCTTGTGAGCGAATGCCGTGCGACCCACAAACGGAGCTCGCACAAAATGAGGATTGTTCGACACGTCATCGACAAAAAATGACAAATCACGCAGCTCTTCCAAACGCGGCACCGCACCGATCCCCATTTTCAACTGCAAGATGGGAATCACTGACGTAAGGTTGCAGTTTCCCGTGCGCTCTCCGTAACCGTTGATCGTGCCCTGCACTTGGATCGCTCCGGCATCCACCGCCGCGATCGCATTTGCCACCGCAAGCTCGCAATCGTTATGGGTATGAATTCCGATCGGAGTGGCCGGCAAATGCGCGCGAACCGCCGCGCATATTTCCATGACTTCTTTCGGAAGGGTTCCTCCGTTTGTATCACAGAGGACCAAACAAGCCGCACCCCCATCAGCCGCTGCCTTCAGCGTTGCCAGAGCATGCGCTGGTGAATCCTTGTATCCATCAAAAAAATGCTCCGCATCATAAATGACCTCGCGGCCGTTCTTGACGAGGTAATCAACCGTATCGCGAATCATCGCCTGATTCTCCTCAACGGTGGTTCGCAAAATTTCAGTCACTTGCAATTCCCAGCTTTTACCAAAAATGGTCACCACGGGAGTCTCAGCCTCAAGCAACAACCTCACTTGGGGATCCTCCTCAACCTTGACACCCGCCCGACGGGTCGATCCAAATGCCGCGAGCTTCGCGTGTTTCAAATCCAGCTTCTTCGCCTCACGGAAAAACTCCACATCCTTGGGATTCGAGCCCGGCCAGCCACCCTCGATGTAATCCACCCCGAATTGATCCAAATGCCTCGCGATGCGCAGTTTATCCAGACCGGAAAGCTGAAATCCCTCTCCTTGGGTTCCATCGCGCAAAGTCGTGTCGTAAATGTAAACAGGTTTCATATGGCCGGTGCGGGGTGCGCAGGCTAGACTTCAGCGCCCGCTGGCGCAAGACGTAAGACGCAAACCTACCATTTCCAGAAACAGAGCGCCGATCTCGTCCACCCGATCTCGTCCACCTCATCGATCCAAATCAAACCCATTCGCAAGCAACCGCTCCATTTACTCAGAATTCCTCAGCAGCAGAGGAAAAGAAATTGCTGAGCCCGCCTCGGCAAACTAAGTATTTCGAACTTAGATGACGATTTCGCCGAATTCCTCAACAATCGCCGCCATTGCCAGCCCAATGGGCGTTGGCGCGATCTCCCTCATCCGCATCTCCGGTTCTGAGGCGCTCAGGATCGCCGATCTCTGCACCGGCGGGATCGCTTCATCCACGATGCCGCGTCTCGCGCGGCTTTGTAAAATTCGCGATGCGGCAGGCACTGTGATCGATGAGGGTTTGCTCACCGTTTTCCTGGGACCGCATTCTTTCACTGGCGAGGATACGGTGGAATTTGCAGGCCACGGAGGTATTCTTGTCACCCGCGAGGCGCTAGCTCGCTTCCTCCAATGTGGCGCGATCCACGCATCACCCGGAGAGTTTTCCCAACGCGCTTTCCTCAACGGAAAACTCGATCTCACACAGGCAGAAGGGATCATGGATCTCATTTCCGCGCAAACCCGCCTCGCCATCCGCGCCGCACATTCGCAACTCGAAGGCACTCTTGGCAAACGCACAACCGCCGCGCGCGATGAACTGCTCAAAGTTCTCGCCCACCTTGAGGCATGGATCGATTTTCCTGACGAGGATATCGACCCACAAACCACCCTTGAACTACGCGCAAGAATAGAAAAAATCCTCGAAACAATAAATTCTCTCCTCGCCACAGCCGATCAGGGTCGCGTGCTGCGCGAAGGCGTGCGCACGGTCATTTTCGGCGAGCCGAATGTCGGCAAATCCTCCCTACTCAATCGCCTGCTTGGCTTTGATCGCGCCATCGTTTCCGATATCGCAGGAACCACGCGCGATACGATCGAGGAGGTCATCAACCTCCACGACATCCCACTCCGCCTCGTCGATACCGCCGGTATACGCGAATCCGATAACATGATCGAATCCCAAGGTATCCAACGCACCGTCCGCCAAATCGAATCCGCGGATCTCCTGCTGGAAGTCGCCGATGCCTCACAGCCCCGCCCCGAACGCGCCGTTTATCCCTCCAACCACGCCACTCACCTGCTCGTCCTCAACAAATCCGATCTCGGCGAACATCCGTCATGGAAAGACGTCGATGCGATCCGCATCTCTTGTTTGAAAGACGATGGCTTAGAGCCACTATCCGAAAAAATCCGCACCTCCCTCCATTTTACCGAAGCCGATTTCGGAGAGCATGCCGTTGCCATCAACGCTCGCCATCAAGCCTCTCTCAAAATCGCCCAAACCAGCCTACACACGGCGCTCGACCTCCTCACCGAACTCGCCACCAACCCCGAACTCGCCGCCATCGACCTCCGAGAAGCCCTCGACGCTCTCGGCGAAATCCCCGGTAAAGTGGACACCGAAGACCTCTTGGACGTGATCTTCTCGAGCTTTTGCATCGGAAAATGATAGTAGCGGCAACTCAACTTGCTAGGGTCAATGGATATTACTTAAATTCGACTTGCCATGGAGTTGATTACCACCAGAAAAAATTGATCCGATAAAACAGCATGAGAATATTCTCACCCACGTGCGTCAGGATTGATGATTTTTAAATGGAGGGAATTTCCCAGCTCTTTCCTAAAACGGAAACTTCCCGCCCAAACCTTTCATCATGTCGCCCATGCCGGCGGCCCCGCCCATTTGCTTCATCATGTTCTTCATTTTGCCGGGTGACTTCATCATTTTACGCATTTCTCCGAACTGCTTGATGAGCTGGTTGACCTGCACGATGGAAGTGCCCGAACCCGCGGCAATGCGTTGACGACGTGACGCCTTGATGATTTCCGGACGCGCACGTTCATACGGGGTCATCGAAAGCACAATCGCCTCGGTGCGCTTTAACTTGCTATTATCAAGCGCACCCGTTGGCAGTTGTTTTTTGATCTTGTTAAACCCCGGCATCAATCCGAGCAAGCCCTCAAGCGGCCCGAGATTTTGGATCATTTTCATCTGATCCAGGAAATCATTGAAATCGAATTTCCCCTCCTGCATCCGCTTCACCGAGCGCATGGCATCGGCTTCGTTGATCTTATCCGACACGCTCTCGACCATGCTGACGATATCGCCCATGCCGAGAATTCGGTCCGCCATACGCGATGGATGGAACTCCATCAACTGATCAAGCTTCTCTCCCTCACCCGCGTATTTGATCGGCTTACCCGTCACCTCACGCATGGAAAGCGCCGCACCGCCGCGAGCATCACCGTCCAATTTTGTCAGCACAATGCCAGTGATTCCCACCGCATCATCGAAATGCTTTGCCACGGAAACCGCCTGTTGTCCGGTCGCGGCATCCGCAACCAAAAGCGTTTCTTTCGGCTTCAAAAACGCATGCAACCGCTTCAATTCCTCAATGAGCTTGTCATCAATTTCTTGGCGACCCGCGGTATCGAAAATCAAAACGGTCGCTCCTGTTTTCTCGCCATGAGCAATCGCCTCACGCGCCACTTTTAGTAAATCCGTTTCACCTCGATCCGGAGCAAACACCGGCACATCGATCTGGCCAGCCAAAGTCACCAACTGATCGATCGCCGCCGGGCGATATAAATCACAAGCCACCAACAATGGACGGCGTCCCTCTTTTTTAAGACGGCGCGCGAGCTTCGCGGAGGTCGTGGTCTTACCCGCTCCATTCAAACCGACCATGAGAATCCGCGCGGGCGGATTCAGATCAAGCGGAACGTTGTCACCTCCCAAAACCCGTGTGAGTTCATCTTGAAACAATTTGACGATCTGCTCGCCGGGCTTGATTGATTTTAAAACATTCTCCCCCATCGACGCCTCTTTGACCCGAGCGATGAGTTCTTTGGCGACGCCGAATTCCACATCCGCCTCCAAGAGTGCGATGCGAATTTCACGCAAGGCATCCGTGATGTTTTTCTCGGAAATTTTACCGACCCCGCGTAGGTTACGGAAGGTCTTGTCGAGGCTGTCGCTGAGGGCTGAGAACATAGTATTGTTTGACTCTAGGTTTTATCCCCCAAAGCTCAACTGTGAATTCATGGCAGGGATTCATCTCAGGCAGGGACGTCTGTCCTCAGACGTCCATATCTGGCAGCGCGCAATACCCCATCGAGACCTTTCCACAATAACCACCGGAAGATACGGACGCGTGGAGACACGCGTCCCTGCCCGTGCGCCGCGATTCATCTCAGGCAGGGACGTCTGTCCTCAGACGTCCATATCTGGCGGCACGCAATACCCCATCAAGACCTGTCCGTTATAACAGCCGCAAGATAGGGACGCGTGGTGACACGCGTCCCAGCCCCTGCGCCGCGATTTATCTCAGGCAGGGACGTCTGTCCTCAGACGTCCATATCTGGCGGCACGCAATCCCCCATCAAGACCTTTCCGTTATAACAGCCGCAAGATATGGACGCGTAGCCCCGATGAGTCGGGGCTGCCTATGAAAAAATTTATTTGGATGAATTCCCTTCCTATCGTCTCATACAGACATGCGTAACCTGTTTTTCCTGCTCGCTCTCTGTTGCACAGCCGCCGCTGACAAGGTGAAATCCACAGCAACTTTGATCCCTGAAGTGACTTCAGTCGCTCCCGGAGATCCATTTACAGTCGCCCTTAAACTTGAACACCCCGCGGAATGGCACAGCTATTACCTGCAGTCCGGCGGAGTCGAGTTACCGCCCTCGATCACATGGAAGCTTCCTGATGGATCGAAAGCAGGTGCCATCCAATGGCCCGTCCCTGAAGTCAAAGAGGGCTTCAGCGGAAAAAGTTTTGTCTACAGCGGCAGTCCGGTTTTTCTGGTGGAGATCACGCCTCCCTCCACCCTGAGCGAGGGTGAAGCCTTCACGTTCTCCGCCACAGCCAATTGGCAAATTTGTGCCAATTCCTGCATCGATGAAGAAGCGATTTTTTCCCTCAACCTGCCCGTCTCCAAAAACAAAGTCATCGATCCTGAGCAAACGGGTTTGTTTGAAACCGCGCGCCAATCGATTCCAAAATCCCTGCCATCCGAGATTTCACGATCGGCAAAACCCGACTCCGCTTCGCCCGATACGGTTCGACTGGCAATCAAGGGAATCAGGGCGCGTCCTGTGGATTTCATTCCGAATGAACCTTATCTCAAAGCTCTTTCAGAAAATGGCAAAGTCACCCCGATCGAAGACGGCTTCCTACTCACTTTGGAACGCAAAAAGACCGATTTTTTAGACGATCCCATCCCACAGGGAAACTCGATTTCCGGTATTCTTGTCGGCCCACCCAATTATATCATTCCGGAAACTCGTATCGCGCAGCCCGCACCGGAAAGCATCTCGCTTGGAGAATTACTCAAAATTCTTGGTGGCATGTTTCTTGGTGGCATGATCCTCAACTTG
This sequence comes from Prosthecobacter debontii, assembly GCA_945873125.1. Lineage (GTDB taxonomy): Bacteria > Verrucomicrobiota > Verrucomicrobiia > Verrucomicrobiales > Akkermansiaceae > Luteolibacter. The sequence continues at coordinate 19,437 of CAMCBV010000002.1, read as the reverse complement.
ATGCCCTGTGTCTTTCCAGTGATCGGTTTGAAAATCATGAGCTTCGTCCAACAAGCCGGTGAAAAACGCCGCTCGATCGCGCTGCACGGCATGAGTTTCGCAACCGGCGTATTGGCTTCTTTCGGAGTCTTGAGCGGCATCCTGTTTGTCGCACGTGCCGCGGCAATCAGAGACGGAACCGCCCTCAAAGGTTGGGGCTACCAACTCCAGGATCCAAACGTCGTCGTGGTCCTCGTGCTGCTCATGTTCATCCTCGGACTGAATATGTTCGGACTTTTTGAAATGGGTACTTCCGCGACTTCTGTCGGTGGCAAACTCCAAAACAAAAGCGGTCATCTGGGTTCTTTTTTCTCAGGTGTGCTCGCTACCGTCGTCGCCACCCCATGCTCCGGACCCTTTCTCGGTGTCGCCATCGGTGCGACTCTGGCACTCCCGTCTGGCCAATTTTTTCTCAGCTTCACCGCCATGGCATTGGGCCTCGCGTTGCCTTATCTGATTCTATCTTTTTATCCCTCTCTGGTCGAAGCCCTGCCTCGACCTGGAGCATGGATGGAATCATTTAAACAAGCGATGTCGTTCCTCTTGTTCGGTTCCGCAGGATACTTCCTCTGGTTTTACGCGGGCCTCATCGGTCAAGAATATCTACTCGCTCCCATCTTCGGACTCTGCCTCATCGCCATCGCCGCTTGGGTCTACGGCCGCTGGTTCTTACCACATCGCACCAGGAAAGCGCGCGGTATCGCAGTTGTGACTGCGCTGGTCTGTTTCGGTGCTGGAGTCTTGCTCACCTTGCCACCCAAACCCTCGATCCTCGAGTGGCAAGCATGGTCTGAAGAAAAAACCGCAGCCCTCCTTTCCGAAGGAACTCCAGTCTATATCGATTTCACTGCGCAATGGTGTTTCACGTGCCAGGTGAATAAAAAAGTCGCCTACACGGATAAAGTGATCGCACTCGCGAAACAAAAGGGCGTCGTTTTTCTCAAAGCGGACAAATCCGCTCCGAATTCTGCCATCGAAGCCAAGCTCGAAAAACTCGGCCGCACCGCGATTCCTGTGAACGTGCTTTTACTACCTGACAAAGAACCCGTCATCACACCGGCCATTCTGACTCCGGGAATTCTGACAGATCTTTTCAAACAGATCCCTGATCCGGATAAGTAAAAAATGGGTAGGGAGCCACCGCCTAGAGCGTTCAAGCCAACTCCATTCTTGCGTCTTTACTCTTGCTCCTCAGCCGGTGGTCCGCTTTCGAAGCGCATCATCTCCTCAATGAAGGTCAGCGGAATCGCACCGGTTTCGCCGTTACGGTTTTTAGCCAAGACCAATTCGGCTTTACCCTCCAAGGCCGCACGTTCTTCTTCGTTCTCGGCATAATATTTATTCCGGTAAAGCAGACCCACAAGGTCCGCATCCTGCTCAATCGAACCGGATTCACGAAGGTCCGACATACGCGGAACTCCCAGACTTTTTCCGGTCCGACCTTCCGGTCCCCGGTTGAGCTGGGCGAGAATCAAAATCGGAATTCCCAGTTCTTTGGCCAGTGCTTTAATCCCCCCGGAAATTTCCGCAATCTCACGCTCCCTTGAATTCTCTGCCTGCTTGGTGCGGGATTTCATCAACTGAAGGTAATCAATCGCAATGAACTGAATATCCTCTTCGTGTTTTTTACGACGCGCCTTCGCACGCAATTCATTGATCGAAATTCCAGCGGTATCATCGATGAATAGCTTCGAGTTGATGATCTGCATCGCTGAATTTCGAATTCTCTCAAGTTCCTGCTTTTTGGGTGAGTAACCGCGCGATAACTGGGAAATCGCGAACTTCGCTCTCGCAAACAACAAACGCTGGACCAGTTGCGCCGAGCTCATTTCGCACGAAAACACCATACACGGTTTGTTTTGATCCAAACAAACATGCTCAACGATATTCATCATGAAAGAGGTCTTACCCATGGAAGGACGCGCGGCGATCACGAACATTTCACCTGGCTTCAAGCCACCCGATTTTCTATCAAGTTGCTCAAATCCCGTGCTGATTCCCACAGAAACTTTCTCTTTGGAAACCAAGATCTCGAAATTCATCATCACTTCCTTAACCGTTTGCTCCAGTGTCTGAGCCTGGTTCGTCTCGGCGCTTTGCCGGATGGAAAGAATCGATTGCTCAACCGAGTCCAAAAGCTCGGGAACTTCATCCGGTGCCTCGTATGCCTGCGCCACGGCTTCATTCGCACTGCGGATGATCGCCCGTAATACAAATTTGTCTTTGACGTGCTGAAGGTGATGATGGAAATGCCCCGCGCTGGGCGCATAGGTGTAAAGCTCCGAGACATAACCCGGTCCACCGCATTTCTCCAACAAACCTTTGTCAAGCAACCGCTGCACCAAGGATACGAGCTCGAAGGAGATACCCGCCTCAAACAACCCAATAAGAACTCCAAACAAGGTCGAATGATTCGGTAGATAAAAATGTCCGGGCGTCAGTTTTTCTTCAACGGCAGCGCCGATGTAGTTCTGGGGATCTTGCAACATGCTGGAGAGCAAGGATTTCTCCGGACCCACCGCGTGAGGCAGCGCACGGGTCACATCTTCCACCTCACTCGCTCCTTGCTGGAGATACGGCGCGGAAGTTTTTTGTTTCGTTAATTCAGCCATGACAGGGCAGCAACTTCGCAGACCTTCACCGGCTTCGTCAATCTCACGTATTCTCATAGAGAAATCCAATGTGGCGATTGTGAACAACTTTCCCCTTTCCTATGCAGCCCTGAGAGCTGAAGTGCCCTTTCTATAAAGGGAGAGAGGAGAATTGAGAGGCGAGGAGGAAATTTGAAATTTTTTATTTCTCCTCTTCTCCCCATCCTCCTCTCTCATGTAAAACCAGCCCAATCCCATTTCATACATAAAACATCAATCTTTCCCACTTTTCCAAATTCACTTCTTCACTACTCACCCTTCATGCGCTCCCTTCTCCAACGTGTATCCTCAGCCAGCGTCAGCGTTGACGAAAAAACCGTATCTTCCATCCAGAACGGTCTTCTGATCTTGCTCGGCATCGAAGAAGCCGATGACTCATCGGACATCGACTGGCTAAGTAGCAAAATTTCACAGCTACGCATTTTTGACGATGCCGAGGGAAAAATGAATCTAAGCATTCAAGATGTTGCTGGAAAGGTCATTGTGGTCAGCCAGTTCACCCTCCACGCCTCCACCAAAAAAGGAAATCGACCCTCCTTTCTCAAGGCAGCACCACCCGCAACATCAGAGCCTCTGTATCGCGCTTTCTGCGATGCCTTGTCACAAAAACTCAATTCCCCCGTCAGCCGTGGCATCTTTGGTGCTGACATGCAGGTGACACTCACCAATGACGGCCCCGTCACCCTTTGGATCGACAGCCGAGATAAGGAATAACTGGACCGCGTGACTCCAGCGATGCCCCGACAAAGTCGGTGGTCGCGCCCTGATAACAGCGAACTCGCGCCCTGATAAAATCGAGGCTAGGGTTGTCATTTGCGTAATAATCGTGAATTCTCACCCGTCTCAGGCGAATCTGCCCAGCTCCCCATTCAATTTAAGAGAATGATTACCCAATGAATTCAAACGAAAGCTCTAGCATCGACCGCGGCGATTCGCTGATCACACAGTTCAAATCTCTTAGCCAGATTTTCTGGCTCGCAGGATGGATTGAAATCGTCGAGCGCTTCGCATACTTCGGGGCGCGTGTTGCTTTACCAGTCTTCATGGTTTCCGCGATCGGTAGCGGTGGTCCAGAGCTCACACAAATTGAAAAAGGACAAATCTTCGGCATTTGGGCGGTGGTGCAATCATTTGTGCCGATTTTATCCGGAGGATTTGCCGATCGATACGGTTATAAGGTGAACATTGCGATTTCCACATTCCTGAAACTCCTAGGATACATCGTGATGGCGTTCTGTATCCCTCTCACTGAGCTGATTGCAGGCATGTCACTCGAGTCGGCACGAGCAAAAGGAGTCGACTGTGTTTATGAAGTTTTGTTTGGGGGCTCGGTGCTCGTAGCACTCGGAACGGCTATCTTCAAACCCGGCATTGGCGGCCTAATTTCCAGTCAGCTCAATCCACGCAACGCAGCACTCGGTTGGAGTGTCTTTTATCAATTGGTCAATGTCGGTGGATTTGTCGGACCACTGTGCGCCGGTATGCTCCGGGTGCTCGAATGGCATTATGTTTTCCTGCTATGTGGTGCTGCCATTTCGTTAAATTTTCTTGTCCTGTTTTTCATTCCTGAAACCGCACCCAAGCAAACAGGCGAAAATAAACCCGGTCCGATCAAGATGTTTTACCAATCCATCTGCGGACTGCTTGATCCGAAATTGTTTTTCTACACGCTGAGTTTCGCCGGATTCTGGCTGATGACTTTTCAAATTTTCGATATCTTGCCGAACTTCATCGATGACTGGATTGATTCTCGTGGTCTTGCGAACGCACTTAAATCGATTTTTGGAGCGAGTGTTCCGACTGTAGGTGAAGGTAACTTAACTCAAGAATGGATTATAAATTTCAACGCCCTGCTCATCAGCCTTGCGACTTTCATCATGGGTTACATGACACGTCGTGTGAAACCGCTGGTGACGATCATCATCGGTATCTTCCTAGCAATTTTCGCCACCTACGGACTTGGAATGAGCATGAGTGGTTGGTGGATTCTTGGCGCCATCCTGTTGTTTTCTCTCGGTGAAATGATGTCAGGACCTGCCAACTCTTTTTTCATCATCAGTATCGCGCCCAAAGGTAAAAACGCTCTCTATATTGGATTTAGCGGATTCGCTGTCGGGATCGGTTGGTCGGTTGGTTCGATTATCGCTTCTCGTCTCTATCAGAAAGGCGGAGATAAGGTTGTTTTAGCGAAGCGTTACCTCATTGAAAAGCTGGGTGTTGATGCTCCTACCGTTGATGCGTTACCTAAGGAAAAAGTCATGCCGATGCTTTCTGAAACCACAAAGTTGGACTCTTATGGTGCCACCGAGCTGCTCTGGAATACTTATCAACCTTATTCCATGTGGCTGATCTTTGCTCTGATCGGACTGGCTTCTTTAATTATACTCATCATCTACAATCGAGTCACTCAAGACGCTGCTAAAAATCCAGATCATCCCTTCAATCGCCATGGTCATGCTTGGGTGCTATGCTTCCTGATCCCAATTACCACCACATTCGTCGTCTGCACATGGATGTTTTACTCACTCGCCTTGCTGCTAAACTCAATCTTTTTCTTCTCCATGCTGATCATCGCGTTTTTACCAAAGCATCAACGTACATTGGATCCTGGTAAGCCTAAGTAATCGGCACTGAGAATATAAACTTTAATGCCAAACGCAGGGACACGCGTCCCTGTCCGATGATTACAAATTCACTGGCTGCGCGCCATTCAGACGTGAAGTTTCAGCGAGATATGCCAGCTGGTGTCCGGCCAGTCCGTCTAGACCGATAGGGATGGCATGATCGCCTGTCATCAATTGATCGAGCGCATTGACGAGACCGAAGTCGCCGCCGCCGTGGCCTGCGTAACCTTCGGCGGATTGATCTGCGACTGGAATGCTTTCAATGTTATCCGTGCGATGTTCACGAAACCAGAGTTCCGGAGTGCCGGCATCTGAGAAAGGCTCGCCGCCACGGAGTGAACCGAGAGTGCCATGGATCTCAATCGTCCGGCAGTGATCGAAAGCGGTCATCGTCAGGCTTGCGGTGATTCCGTTCTCCATTTCTGTGGAGACAATCTGATGATCCACCACGTCATTGTCACAATGATAGGCACAACGACCCCATGGTGAGGTTTTGAGAAAATCGATCACCTGCTCATCGGTTGCATTTTCATAACCATCCATGATCATACGCAGGAAATTGCGTTTTTCTGTTAGGTAGCGATGAGCATCGTAATTGCACTGCGCGGCAACCGGACAGCCGTCGGTGCAGCGCTTAGGAGCACCTGCTGGTGCGTTTTCAGGCTTGAACCAATCAAGCCGTCCGAAACTCGAAATTGTTTTTGGTTTGGAACCGGAGAGCCAGCAAATCAGATCTGTATCGTGCGAGCATTTCGCGACAATCATCGGAGAAGATTTCGCGGTATTCCCCCAATGACCACGAACGTATGAATGTGCCTGGTGGAAATCGCCAACACCCTCACTCAAACGCATGGTCATGATTCTACCGAGTCGGCCGCTATCAACCACTTGTTTCACCGCCGAATAAAACGGTGTGTAACGAAGCACAAATCCAAGCACGATGCGGCGTCCGAGTTTTCGTGCAAGCGCATCGAGTTCTTCACAGCGAGCAAGGGTCTCCGCAGCTGGTTTTTCTAGCAGAAGATCATAACCGATATTCAACGCGCTAACCGCATGGCCATAGTGATGAGCATCTTGGGTGCCGATGATGAGAACATCCGCCAACTTGCCAGCAGCGAAAAATTCCTCGGCGGAGTTGAACGTGCGAACCGTTCCCTCTGGAGCGAAGCCGGCAACCGTTTTGGCACGAAATTCAACGAGATCGGCAGCGGCGGTGAGCTCATAGCGCCCAATCATTGACGCTGCGATTTTTGTGTAGGTTCGCCCTCTGGCGCCACAGCCGAGAACCGCTATGCGCAGAGGTTTGACAGTTTGTGAGGTGGATGTCTGCATGAAGATCTTGCGAAGAATGAAAGAACAAACCGTTTTTGGCAATGACCTCCTGCGAAAAGAATGGGCGAAAGAGTCAAATTCCGGCTTGCAGGCGATAGTGAGCTTTCACCATTCCGGAAATCTGCTTTTTCGCCTTACCCACGGAATATCGTGAAACGGAAAAACATGCCTTATGCCCGCTAGGAGAATGGTGAATCGAATCCTTATGACCTCCCGGAGCCTTGACTCCGAAGCAAGCTTGCGGAGGGAAGCTCGATCAAACGGTAAAACACGAATGACGCAGCCACACTGGCGAAAAAAGCCGTCAACAATCCGGCTACCGCTTGGGTTGGCGAATTCCAACCAAGCTTTTCCCATACCGTCGAGACCAGGATCAGGACGGGAAAGTGAACTAGAAACAAACTATAGGAGACTCTTCCCATTCTGGCGATCAGACGACTCTTTGGCCAGCGCCCTCCGAGACCCGATTTCTCCGTAACAAAAAGCAGCAGGCCGATGATCGCCGTGCTTGCCAACCGCAAACGCCAACCAAAAATCATGGCGATTACGAGCAAAGCCAAGTATGACCAGAATCCGACTTCGGAGCTTTTGTTTCGCAAACCGTCGTGGACCACGATGCCCATGAAAAAATAGGGAAAGAAATAGATCGCCCAGGAATCCCAGTCCGTATTCGGATTGAGGAAAAACAACGAAAATACCGATATTCCCCATCCCGCAAACATCGGCAGATTCGCCCATGCACCGCTTGCAGGAGATCTAAACCAGCGTGGCAGGGCATCGCGCAAATACAGCATGATCACATAGACCAGCCCCATCTGGAAGTTGATACAAACGAACCACAGACCCGTGGATAAATGCTCGTATCCAAAAAACTCTTGCAGAAAGAAAAGATGAGCAACGAACTGCGGCAAGGTGGGAGGGGTCCCGATGACATCCACCGGCACCCATCCGCGAGCGAATTCGCACGCGACCATGGCAAGCAAAATGGAAGCCAGATAAGGAATTCCGAGTCGGCAATAGCGACGGACCATATACAGACCCGCGGCAGGTAAGCGCCAAGTCTGCGTGGACATGGTATACGCCATGACATACCCACCGATCACAAAGAACACTTGGGTAAACCGCGCATGATTTCGAAAACCGTCCAATATCGATCCAAGCATAGGCTCGGCATGCTCGGAAAGCGGAGGGTATAGCGCAAAATGATGCAATAAAATCATCACCGACGCGAAAGCTCGCAAGGCATCGAGAAACAGCATCCGTTGCCCAGTTCGTATGTTTCCTGCAGCAACCGTTTCATTGGCATTTGAAATCGCTCACACCAGTGACGCAGCGCGCGTGCGGATTGGCAAGCAGCCATACAAAAAAACAAGTCATGCATTCTGGAACTCTCTCCTTGAAACTCAGATGATCAATACCTCGTCACCGCACTGCGTTCATCAGTAGCTAATGGCTCTGGTATATTTGCGGCGACTTCTGAAATTTTATCGCACGTCTCACGCCACTTCGTGTCCGACCAAGCTAACGGCGCTGACATTTTTTTTCTGAAACGATTGAGACGTGCGCGTGCCTCGTCGCGTTGCCAGATCGGCAGTTCTCCAATGGCTTTTGCCGCGGTCTCCGCTGTTTCTGTTTGGTGACAGATCATGGCCAGATCATTGCCCGCGGAAATCGCCAGCTTCACATCCTCCCCGCGTCCATAGCGTTTACCTATCGCACCCATGTCGAGATCATCGGTCAGAACAAGATGATGATCAAATCCAAGCTGCCCGCGAAGCCATTGGGTGATCACCCGTTTTGAGAGCGATGCTGGGTAATCCGGATCCACGTTCGGAAAACACACATGCGCGAGCATCACCGCATCCAACTCCGGCATGAGCGCGGTGTAGGGAATGACATCTTCTTTCATCATCTCATCGAGCGTCGCATCTGAAATGGGAAGATCATGATGGGGATCGGTCTTGGCCCTCGCGCAGGCGGGAAAATGTTTTCCACATCCCAAGATGCCGCGTTTCCGCATCCACCGATTCCACACCCCTGCCCGATTGATCACATCCTGTGGATCCCTTCCCCAGCAGCGCTGATTCAACCCATTTTGCAATTCTGGAAAATAATCCAGATCCAACACCGGTGCGAAGTTGAGATTAAATCCAAGTAACCGCAACAGATCCGCTGTCAGAGCTCCTGCCCATGCGATTTGTTCGGCGTCCGGCTTCGCCGCAAAGGCCACTGCCGATGGTAATGAGGGAGCGATCGCCTTGGTTCGTTCGACCCGCCCGCCTTCCTGATCGATCGCTAAAATCGGATCATCCACACACAATCCCCTCAGATCATCCGTCAGCCGCCGCACCTGCGCCGGGCTCTCGATATTACGACTGAATAAAATGAACCCCGCCGGCTGTAGCTTCCGAAACATCTCCGCCTCATCCACGGTCAGCTCCGCCCCTTTCACTCCAAGCAACAACAACGATCCATCCATGAAACGAGAAAACAATAAGGAGAAGCGGAGAGCAAGACGCAAGCAGCGGAGTCAGGAAAATTCATTCTTCACCAAGCAAAAAACGAATAGAAATCCCAGCCATGGATGATTCAGATAACCTGATCCATATCTACCATAACAACGCATCTGCCTCCGGCGGCTTCACCTTTTTATCTTTCGAGGTTGAATGAGTTCAATCGGAAGATGCTTTTTATAAAAAAGATAATCCTTATCTTTCGATAGGACAGGTATGCGCCAATACACAGAACAAGCGCAAATCAAAAAGTCTGTGTTAGAGCCTTGGATACCCTTCCTTCTACAGAGATTAAAAAATTTAGCCGCGAGGACATAAACCTCTGATGGAATCGTTCGATCTACGAACGAAGATAGATTTAATGAAAAAGCATCAAAGATTTCTTGATCTCTAATCCCAGATAAAATTTCCATTCTGATCGGACCAATTATCTCAACACGTCCTTCTTGAATGAGGTCGACTAGCTCATCGACATAGGCGGATTTCTTTCCCTTGTTTTTTCTGAGCGCCTCCGACCAAACGTCCGTATCAACGAGAACTTTCACGGAGCTTTTCTCTGTTTTTTGTAATCCAAATCAGGATCCAGATCGACCTTATCGAAAAAATCTAGAATTTTAATTTGCTCTCTTCGCTGCACGTATTCGGCAAGCGCTTGGTTGACAGCTTCCTTTTTGGTCTTCATTCCGCCCAAACGCATCGCCATACTCAAAAGAGGTTCATCTAATTCTATGTTGGTTGCCATGTGCAAAGCCTCGCACAAACAACCTAAAAGTCAATTTTTCATATCCTCCTAAACCAACGATAGATGATGAATAGCCAAACGAAAATCAGACGGATATCACGGATATCACGGATGGAGACAGATTGGATGAGGGTCGTACGATACGGCCATCCATCAACAGCCCTTCGTGATATTCGCGTTATTCGTTTGATTCGTGGTGAAAATCTCTCTGATCAAAAATCGTAGTCATCGATATTGTCTTTATCGAAAGCAATGGGCTTTCCTAAGATAATACTGTCACCCACCACTTGCAGTTCTCCAAGTTTCCCTGCGGTGAACGTTTTCGCATCTTTTTCCACAAGCTCGTCTTTTGCAAGGGCTACGCCAGCGTGCACCGCCAGATACCCCAGATCTTCCGGACTCCAGAGGATCACGGCCTGCGTCACACCCTCTTTCACATAGGCACGGTTCTCACTCGGCAGCCCAAGGCCGACAACTTTCACCGCACCTTTTTTACCCGCTTGTTTCACCGCCTCCGCCGCACCGGGAACGCCCGGTGAACACACAGCAACAATGGCTTTCAAATCCGGATTCGCACTGAGCAAGTTGGTCGCTTCCTGCTGCGCCTTGTCTTTCTGATCATCGCAAGGACGGATCCCGACGAATTTCATATTCGGATATTTCTCAAGCTGACGCGCCTTGATCGCGTCGATCCATTCATTCAGGTTCGCAGATGTCAGGGTTCCGGTAATGATCGCAAACTCGCCTTCGGCTCCTGTGAGTTCGGCGGCACTGTCGATCAGCTTTTCACCGATTCCTTGTGCAGTGGCCTGGTTGGCAAAATACATCCGTGCATCAGGCTGTGCATCGGCATCATAAGTCACGACCTTGATCCCAGCCTGCTTCGCCTTTCTCAGGGCGGTAGAGATCGAATCTTTGTTTTCGCATGCCACAACCATCACATCCACACCATCCGTGATCCAGTTCTCGACGATCTCGTTTTGCTTTGCAGGATCCGCTTGGATCGGGCCGTCGACACGCAGATCGATGTCCAATTCTTTCGCGGCTGCTTGCGCGCCTTTCTCACAGGTAACAAAATACTGGTTGCCCTTGCTCTTGAGCAAAAACCCCACAGTGAGTTTTCCGCTTTCCTCGGTTTTCTTGCAGGAAACCAATGCGAACAGCACGAGTGCGATGGATAATGTGAAACGTTTCATGGATTTGTAAATTCTGGTTCAGGTTTGCTTTGCCACCCGCCGCGCGGCGAGCGTTTTCATACAAATCGTCAACGCCAAGGCAGCAATCAATAACAAACCTGTCAGCAAACCCGAAAGCTCCCTTGCGACACTGGAAATTTTTTCCCCGAATATTTCGTAATCGGAAATCCGGGTCAGCCCGTTGTTCAGGATCGCCAGCGCAATCCAGCCCAGCACCGTGCCAGTCACATGACCGGAACCGCCGAAAATACTGACCCCGCCCAACACCACCGCCGTGATGGCGAGTAATTCGTAACCCATCCCCGCGTTCGCGCGTGCCTCACCCAAGCGGGAGACCAAAATCACCGCTGCCAATCCCGCCACCGCCCCCGCCATGATATAGGCAATGGACAGATTTCTCCTTACCGGCAAACCCGCATAGAGCGCACCCTCCTCACCGTAGCCGATCGCGCGCAGTGAACGGCCATAAGTCGTACGGTGAACGATCAACCAGATCATCATTCCCACCACAACCACGATCCAAACCTGCGCCGGAATACCTGCTAGATCCGAATTTCCCAGGGCGAGAAAACCTTCCGAAAAACCCGAGTAAGATTCCGAACCTCGGGTGAGTGCCTCTGCCAAACCTCGGAACAAGGAAAACGTCCCAAGGGTCACAATCAAGGGCGGCATCTTCAACCCCGCCACCAAAGCCGCATTCACCCCGCCACCCATAGCCCCAGTCAAAATGGTCAGCATGGCTGCGCTCAGAGGATCGATCCCGAAAACTTTGACCAGAATCCCGAATACCACCGCGCATAATCCCATTAGAGAGCCAACCGAGAGATCAATTCCTCCCGTCAGAATGACCGGCGTCATGACCAGCGCCAACAGCCCGATCTCCGCCGAGTGTCGGAAAATATTGGACACGTTTCCGGATGTTAGAAAATTCCGACCCAAGAACTGAAACAACACCAACTCCATCGCGATCACCCAGAACAGGATGATCTCGTTTTTTTCTAACAGATGATTGAAAAATCCGGATTTTTTCATTTCAAACGCTTTTGTTTTTTATGCCGTATCCCGTCCGCCGCCACTGCCAGCAGGATCACCAGACCTTGGATCGCTTTTTCCCAATACGGAGGCTGATGAAAATGCGTCAGTGCAGGATTCACATTCACCAATAACATCAAACCCAATAACACCCCCCACAAGGTCCCTCGCCCGCCCGTGATCGCCACTCCGCCAACCACCGCCGCAGCGATGGCTTTCAACTCCAGTCCCTCGCCACTGTTCGGTTGGATCTGCGGCGATTGCACCAGGTTCAACACCGCTGCAACCCCCGCCAGAATTCCCATCAAAACAAACACCCCAAAGGTCGTCGCTTTCGGCGCCAAGCCCGCAAGCCGTGCCGCCTCGGTATCGCTCCCTGTCGCGTAAATCCGCCGCCCTATGGAGAGATGCTTCATGGCCCACGCCATTAAAACCAAAAACAAGAAAGCCGCGCCGATCACGAGCGCCTGTCCCGTGCCTTGGCTTGTGCCGAACCACTGAACTCCGTCCGGTAACGCCAACAATCGTCCTTTCTGCCAAAGCCGTAACACTTCCTGCCAAGTCACCAAGGTTGCCAAAGTCACCACAATACTTGGAAGCCCCAGCCCTGCGACGAGCCATCCATTCACTACACCCATCAACGCTCCGGCAAGCAATGCGCACAACATCGCCATGGGCATCGACATTCCAGACGCAGCGGCCGTCCCCGCAATCACCGCACACATTCCAAATTGCGAACCGATAGAAATATCGATCTGCCGTGTCATGATGACCAACGCCACTCCCACCGCCAAAACCAGCGCGGGCATTTGTGAAGCCAAGCGCGAAACCAGCGGTTGGCCATCGAAAAAGTTCGGTGCAAAAACCGCCAATGCAGCGAGCAGCAGCAACAAAGCCACACCCACGGTTAGCTCACGCGAATATGTTTTCATCTCGCTACCTCCCCGCTACCTAAGGCCGCAGCCATCACTTGTTCCGCATGAGCGTTGTCGAAAATTTCCACCAAACGCCCTTCACGCATCACCCCCACACGATCGCTCATCCCGATGATTTCCGGTAGATCACTTGAAATCATCAACACTGCTAAACCCTCTTTCGCCAATTCTCTAACAAGCCGATGGATTTCGCCCTTCGCTCCCACATCCACTCCCTGCGTCGGTTCATCGAGAATCAATAACTTTGGCTGCGTCGCCAACCAACGCGCCACGCTTACTTTTTGTTGATTACCTCCGCTCAAACTACCTCCCGGTGCCGCCGGACTGCTTAGCTTGATTCCAAGCGCCTCCACAAAACTTTGCGCAGCTTCGGTTTCAACCCCACCCCGCAAGATCCCAGCTTTAAACCAGCGACGATGACTCGCCATGGTGATATTCTCCGCCACCGCCATTTCTAAAACCACCCCATGCCGCCTTCTATCTTCCGGCACATAGGCGATCCCATGCGAAATTGCCTCACGCGGACTGCGAATCTCTACAGTCTTCCCGTTGAGGGAAAAAGACCCGCCATCCGCTGGCGTAATTCCAAACAACACCCGTGCCAACTCGGTCCGACCCGCCCCAACCAATCCAGCCAATCCAAAAACCTCTCCTGCTCGAACCTGAAAACTCATTCCCTCAAGACCACTCTCTGCGCACGCGAGATTCTTTACTTCTAACACCACCTCTCCGGGTTCTTCCTCAGCCGTCGGATAAATGGTTTCCACATCCCGCCCCACCATCAACCGGATCATCTGTGCCTCATTCAATCCATCCACCGCATTTGTCCCAACGCTCTCGCCGTCCCGCAACACAGTCACCCGATCCGCCAGTGCGAAAATTTCCTCCAACCGATGCGAGATGTAAACCACACCCACCCCCTTGGCACGCAAGTTCCTGACAACTTGGAAAAGCAAGTGCTGCTCTTTCTGAGTCAGCGATGCGGTCGGCTCATCCATGATCACGATCCGTGCCCCAGAACCCAATGCACAGGCAATCTCCACCAACTGCTGCTCCGGCATCGATAGCGAACGCACTTCCGCCTCGGGTGAAATCTCCGCGCCAATCTGCCCCAGAAGTTCTTCCGCCTTCCTGCGCCACATCGCCCATTTTACCCGATGAAAAATGCCCACTTTTTCCAAACGTAGCCCGATGTTTTCCATCACACTCAGATCCGGAAACAACGCGGGCTGTTGATAAATACACGCAATCCCCAACTCCTGCGCACGCACTGGGGTCAAGCCCGAAACCTCCTCCCCACCCAATTCCATGATCCCGCCATCCGGCCGATGCGCCCCCGTCATGACTTTGATCAGGGTCGATTTCCCAGCCCCGTTTTCACCCAACAACGCATGCACCTCACCTGCCCTCAACTCAAACGAGACCCCTTTGAGCGCCTTGACCGCACCAAACGATTTCCTGATTTCTGTAAGTTTGAGAAGGGTTTTCAAAACAAAAGCTCTCCCCATATTCTCCATTTGATCGCGGGGATCAATATTTCGTTTTGAAACGCATAGCGCCGCAGGCTATTGAAAATCACCCTTCACTTTTCATCCTTCACTCTTCACCATTGAAATTGTGTTCGCCAATCCTCTCGGTCTCCTGTCATTGCTCGCGATTCCCGCGATCCTGACGATCCATTTCCTCCAACGGAAATCGATCACCATCCCGATCTCCACGCTTTTTCTGTTAGAACACACCCAGCGCGAGGCCGTCTCCGGTCGCCGCTTCGAGAGGCTCATCCCCTCTGTTCCTCTCTGGATGCAGATTTTAGCCGTGCTTCTTATCGCTTGGCTCCTTTCCGAACCACGTTTCCAAAAAGAAAACTCCGTCCAGCGCATCGCCGTGGTCATGGATGCCTCTGCCTCCATGCAGGTTTTCAAAAAAGACGCGATCGCCACACTGAAAAGTAAACTCCCGGAGCTCCAAGGCAGCGCCTCGAAAATGGAAATCACCCTGCTTTCCGCATTACCCGGAACCGACCGAATCTACGCCGGCGCCTCAGCCGATGAAATGCTCGCGGCTTTGGAAAAATTCACCCCAACCGCCGGCGTCACCGATCCATCATACACCCTCCGTCTCGCCCGTTCCATTGTATCGAACGAAGGTATCGTTATCTACCTGACCGATACCCCGATGGAAAAATTACCCTACGAGTCGCGCCTCATTTCCGTAGGCCGCCCGATCGAAAACGTCGGCTTCACCGGGGTTTCCTTCGAGGAAAAAGAAGGTTCCCTGATATTCCGCGCGATCATTAAAAATTACGGCATTTCACCTGCCAAGCGATCGTGGTCCTTGGTCGCGGAAAACGGAAAGTCAGAGCCGAAAGAATTCGAGATCAAACCCGGTGCTTTCACGACTCTCCAAGCCGCCTTTCCTGATGGCTCCCGGCAGGTGCGACTCGAACTCAGCCCAGATGAATTTCAGTTGGATGATGTCCTTCCCATGATCGCCCCCCAACCCAAAGAGCTCAAACTCTTCGCCGCCACCTCACCGGCCTTCAAGGACTTATCCGAAAAACTGCTCCGCTCGCTTGCCTCCACCAGCCAGAGCAACGACGCGGCAGAATCCGATCTCTTCATCACCTCCTATGACCCACTCGACCCTGTCCTCCCACAAAGCCATGCGATCCTGTTCGTTGAAGATCCCAGTTCTGCCGGAAAATATCTGAGCGGTGGCATTCTTGCCGAGGCCCATCCACTCATGGACGGGATCAACTGGCAGGCTTTGCTTGTCCGGGAAACTCTGCAACTCCCGCGTAACCCCAGCGACAGGGTCCTGCTCTGGCAGGAAAAACGTCCACTCATTTTTCTGCGCGAGGAAAACGGAAAATCCATCCTCTGCTTCAATTTCGACCTGCGCCTCTCCAATGCCACCCAACAAGCCGCCTTCATCGTGCTGCTGCACCGCTTTGCCGAAACCCTACGCGAAAAGAAAATTGCACCTCAGAAGCTGAACCTGGAAACCAGCCAACCCATCCGAATCACCAGCAGTCCTGATCTCGCTCTCGAAGTCCGCGCGACCGACCCTTCGGGAAATCCTCTCACACCACCCGCAGCGGGCTTCGCCCCCGCCTCACCGGGCTTTATCACGATGAAACAAGGTGAGATCTTTTTGTTAGAAGCCGCCACCCATTTCGCAGATACGCGCGAGGCCGATCTCAGTAAAACCGCACCCGCCGAACTCGAATCGTTTTCCAACGCAGCCTTACTCAAAATCCACACCACCCCAGATCCGCTGATCCGGTTATGGATTCTCATCCTTCTCCTAGCCTTGATGGTCGCCTGGTATTTCTCCAAGGGCAGGCTGGGACGTCTGTCCCTAGACGTCCATATCTAACGGCGCAAGATATCCCATCGGCCCCTTTCCGTTATAACCGCCGCGAGATACGGACGCCCATACGCCGCGATTTATCTCAGGCAGGGACGTCTGTCCCCAGACGTCCATATCTAACGGTGCGTAATACCCCATCGACGTCTTTCCGTTATAACCGCCGCGAGATATGGACGCGTAGCCCCGACTTATCGGGGCTGCCCGTGCGCCGCGAGTTATGGACGCCCGTACGCCGCGATTTATCAGATATTTCACTTGCTCATTCTCGCTTCTAACAAGGATCTTCTTGCTCATGCCCCCTGAATTTTCCATACGCAAATCACGATCAGACTTTCATAGACCTCCTCCATGGGTTCCCGAAAACGCAATATTCTTTATTACCATTAATTGCCAAAATCGTCGCAGAGCCAAACTTACCCTTGATGAGACATCCAAGGGATTACTCGATTCTTTTTGGCATTATCAAGAACTTGGCAAATGGCATATATCTCTGACTTTATTGATGCCAGATCATCTACACGCACTTCTATGTTTCAATAATGATCAAGGATTAGGCATGGGAAAAGTCATTAAAAGTTGGAAGCGATACACAGCAAGAGCCTTCGCGATAGATTGGCAGCGAGATTACTTTGATCACAGAATACGCAGCGAAAATGATATGACGGACAAGTGGAATTATATCCGAGAAAACCCAGTGCGCGCAGGACACGTAAATAGTTATGAAAAATGGTCACACGTCTTAAGAGGTGATGGAACCAAGGGTTGGTAGATATTTCATGCGTCGCGATTTATCTCAGGCAGGGACGTCTATCCTCAGACGTCCATATCTAACGGCGCGTCATATCCCATCGAGACCTTTCTGTTATAACCGCCGCAACATACGGACGCCCATACGCCGTGATTTATCTCAGGCAGGGACGTCTGTCCTCAGACGTCCATATCTAACGGTGCGTAATACCCCATCGACGTCTTTCCGTTATAACCGCCGCGACATATGGACGCGTAGCCCCGACTTATCGGGGCTGCCCGTGCGACGCGATTTATCTCAGGCAGGGACGTCTGTCCTCAGACGTCCATATCTAACGGTGCAAGATATCCCATAGGTGTCTTTCTGTTATAACCGCCGCAACATATGGACGCGTAGAGACACGCGTCCCTGCCCGTGCGACGCGATTTATCTCAGGCAGGGACGTCTGTCCCCAGACGTCCATATCTAACGGCGCGTCATATCCCATCGACGTCTTTCCGTTATAACCGCCGCAAAATATGGACGCGTAGCCCCGACTTATCGGGGCTGCCCGTGCGACGCGATTTATCTCAGGCAGGGACGTCTGTCCTCAGACGTCCATATCTAACGGTGCATAATACCCCATCGGTCCCTTTCTGTCATAACCGCCGCAAAATACGGACGCGTAGAGACACGCGTCCCTGCCTATTTCGACAAGATCCGCTTCATCTCCGCGAGCTCTATTCCGAGCAACGCCGCGGCATCTTTTAAATCACCTCCCGTGCGGTCCAACAGTCTTCCCACAAGCTGTTTGGAAAACCATTCCAACATCGGCGTGTCCGATGGCGCCGAATTGATCAACGTATCCAAGCCCTGCGCCATAGCGGATGCCTTGGCGGGAGCCGAAGCCAGAGGAATATCGGCAGGAAGCAAGATTTGTGAAGAAGCCAGAGCACAAGCCCGAGCCATCGTGTTTTCCAACTCACGGACATTCCCTGGCCAATGATGACTCGCCAAAGAGGCGGTGGCCTCTGCGGAAATACGGATCCGCGCCATGCCGTTCTTTCTCGTAATCCGCTGCAGGAAATACTCCGCCAATAAGGGAATATCCTCCGGCCTCTCACGCAAAGGCGGAATGCGTAACTCAACCACGTTGAGCCGGTAAAACAAATCCTCCCGAAAGCGGCCCGCAGAAACTTCTGCGGCAAGATTCTTATGCGTCGCCGCAACAATCCGGACATCCGTCTTCAACACCTCATTGGAACCCACTCTTGAAAATGTTCCGTCTTGCAACACACGCAGCAATTTCACTTGGATCGAAAGCGGCATATCACCGATCTCATCGAGAAACAACGTGCTCCCGTCGGCTTGCTCAAACCGGCCCGCGCGCTTGGCGATCGCCCCCGTGAAAGAACCTTTTTCGTGACCGAACAACTCACTCTCTAACAGATTTTCAGGAATCGCGCCGCAGTTGATGGTGATCATTTCCTTCTGGCGACGCGGGCTGTATTCGTGCACCGCTTTGGCAACCAATTCCTTGCCTGTGCCGCTCTCGCCGGAAATCAAAACCGGCGCATCCGATCGTGCGACTCTTCCCACCAATTTGAAAACATCCTGCAATGCCCGTGAAACGCCGATGATTTTCACCCGCCCATCCTGGCTTGGCACCTCAGCCGCCGGCCCCGCCGCTCCCCGCCTGTCCTCCACGGTCTGCAAGGCAGATTCCACCACTGGCCTCAGCTCAAACGACAGCGATTCTTTCCGCAACACATCATGGGCTCCTTTTTGGGTCGCCTCAATGATCTGACCGGTGGTCGGGAATCCCGCCGTCAAAATCACCAAGGTATCTGGGCTCTGCAACCGGATCCGACCCAATAACTCCATTCCGTCAAACGGCTGCAAGGAGATTGCCGAAACCACGACGCTGACCTGGGTCTTTTCGATGACTTTGATCGCCTTACCCGCATCATCACACCGCAAAATTCTCAATCCCTTTGCAGCCAAGTGCTTGGTGGACCAATCCAGAAATTCCAGCTCAGGATCCACCAACAACAAGGTCTCTAATGACTCAGACTCAGACATCAACTCGCGCGAGCCTCAGGAAATACGCGCCATTATGCAAGATCAACCGTAAGCGTCCTACGAAGCCCCTCTAGTCATAAACGTCGTAAGTCGCCAGCCTACGACGTTTATGACTATGACCAAAGAATTATCTACCTCTGCAGAGGTTATCGCTGCCTGCCTCTGCTCCGTCGGGGGTGACATCCTCAAGAC
>CAMCBV010000001.1 GCA_945873125.1 Prosthecobacter debontii | reverse complement strand
CCTCTTGACATAAATGTCGTAGGTTCGTGACTTACGACATTTATGTCAAGAGGCGCTTCGTAGGACGCTTACCTTGATTCGGATCAAAAGGAAGAGATTGAGGAACAGGGAACGCCCTATTTCACTCCCCAGAGTTTTTTGACAAGTGCGGCCATCTCAGGATCGTGCCTCTCGAGTTCCTCACGGGTGTAGGGGTAGAAATCATTTCTAACAAAAAACGCCTCGGTGGCTTCTGCAAAGTATTCCATCGGATCGGTCATCGCGTAGGCTTTATCCATGCGTTTGTTCCCTTTGGAATCCACGCGCTCGACCTTGTCGTATGTGCCACCTGCCTTGGCTTTGTTGTAAGCCGCCACCAGCTCCGGATTCTCGAAACCTTTGGTTAGAAACCGATTGTGATAAGCGTGGGCGAGTTCATGCAGGGCGAAATTCGGCATACGGCGGGTGTCATCCTCAAAGGATTCGACGTTGGTAAACTCGACGCCTTTACCCATCACCGGATCACGTCCGTTGTCTTTAAGCCATTTCGCATCGGGATGAAATTCCGCCCTTTCGCCGAATTCTGGGTAGGGAGGCGAAAAATAGAGCCCCACTTTTTGCATGTCCGCCACAGCAGGTGCTGGCACAAGTTTGATGATTTCATCGAGCTGGACTTTCAACATACCCAGGGCTTTTTCGGTAGCGGGCCTGGTTTGATCCGTAAGCAAAGATTTGTTGATATGAACCATCCAACCGGAGATCTCACGGGTTTCGCGTTGGATCCCATTTTCCGCTGCTTTACCGCGTGCGACCGCTTCCGCACGGATCTCGGCTTTGACTTTTTGAAGTCTTTCCGGCCAAACAAAGGTCGGAGCTTTCGACGGATCATAACCTTGCAAGTGACCCGACAAGCGCGTGACCGGCTTGGTGTATTTCAATTCGGTATCTCCGAATATCTCACGACACAACGCAGCCAGACCGGGGTCGTATTCCAACAACTCGGCACGGGTGTTGACGTGATTGTGATCGTGGTCCGGCTCGCGATTGTTATCGAACCATGATTGGACTCCCTCAGCAAAATACTCCCGATCATTCACCGAAGCATATTTGCCCTTCCACAAGCCTTTTGCCATCGCGGCGTCGTAGGTCTTTTTCAGACGGGCATCAAAAGTCGGATCGAGATTCAATACCCCGCGTAAATGAATGTTGTGCGCGATTTCATGAATGAGAATGTTTTCGGTGGAGTATGGATCGCCCGGATAACCGAGTAGGTTTTCTTCCCCGCAGGAACAATAAGGATCGGTCTCGCTGCCACCTGTGCCGCGTGCGCGCGCGTCCCAGAAATCTTTCGGTTTGAAATGGGCGAAGTCAGCGACATCCGTGGTGAATTCATTCCATGCAATGATCGACAAACGCGATCCGCTTTTCGTCATGGCGGTGCGAAGATCATCACGCTTCACCAACATCATATCGACTAGGTAAGCCGCCTCACGCAGTGCGTAATCATTCACCGTAGCGGATGCGATGATGGGATAACCTTTGGCATCGAGGTATTTTTTGTAAAACGCAGGAGCTTTCAACTCTGCTGGCGGAGCGGTGATTTCACGGACGGCGGGTGAAGTCTGCGAAAAAGCCGACGTTGCATAAAACGTCAGCGACACTGCGATGAGGGACAAACATACTTTCATAAGAGTTCTTAACTAGCGCCTACGAAATCGCTTCAAACTTTGAACGCAAGGATAATCACCGGATCATGAAAAACAGGCAGGGACGTTTGTCTCCAAAGGTCCATATCTGAAGGTGCTTATTATCCCATCGAACTCTTTTCGTTATGAAGGCTGCAAGGTATGGACGAGTGACCCCGACAAGTCGGGGCTTTCACATTCACTCAACCACGAGCTTCTCGCCGCTCGCTGGCGCGGTGAGGGTTGTTTTGCCGGCCAGAAGTCCCTGCTTCACCAAAAACTCATCGGCTGCGATGAGGGTGACTGTACGCCATGGATCTTTGTTAAAAAAGGAATGACCTTGCCCGGGCGCAATCTGGAGATCGATGCTTTTCGTGCCGAGCGTTTTCCATTTTTTATATGCGACATCCCAACCGACTTTCCAAGAATCCTTATCGCCAAAAAAGACAATCGCCGGTGGGAGTTCGACTTTGAGATGGGTGAGGATATCGATTTCCGAATCATTTATATCGTTCACCTCAAATGCGGGGTTGAACCAAAGATAAGCAACGACTTTGGGATCGATGTCTTTGGGATCGGCTGGATCGTTCAGACCCGGATTCATCGTCGCCAAAGCACTGATGTGACCGCCCGCACTGCCTCCACCGGTGATGACGCGTGAAGAATCTATACCCAATTGAGCGGCGTTTTGCTTAAACCAACGGATCGCGCTTTTCGCATCGGTGACACAGACACGTTTTCTGGATTCTCTCTTTCCCAGCTTTTCTATTCCGGATTTTCCTAACATTTGGTATTCCGCGGTCGCACAGACTAGGCCACGACTGGCGAAATACGCGCAAGCGTATCGAAATTGACTGAGCTCCCCGCCCTGCCATCCACCGCCATGAAAGAGAATCAATCCAGGCACTTTCGTTTTTGCCGGATCGTGATTGGGCGGAAAATAAATTTCCATCTTCCGCTCCACACCGCCTGAAGTTTTATAAACATAAGGCTTACCCTCGGGTCCTTCGAACCTTGCAGCATGCGCCAAAGCAGAACAAAGAAGCAGACAACAAAAAGAGGATAGGGTTTTCATGAAATAGAAGTGAATCGGAATATATGCCGCAGCAAGAATTTAACCGCGAGTGCTTCGAGAGTTTTATAAACAGAAGAAGCTCTAGGCTGAAGATTTCCTGAATTCTCCCTGAAATTTCTTGATGGAAATATTTCTGCGCCAGCGTAAGACATAGCGAAATGAAACCGATCACTTACCTTTTCGCCGCTTCCCTCATCCTTTCCCTCCCCGCATCTGCGGCGGAAAAAATCAAAGCCCTCATTGTCGACGGACAAAACAACCATGCGGTCTGGCCAAAATCCACGGTGATGATGAAACAATATCTCGAATCCAGCGGCTTATTTGAGGTCGAGGTCGCCCGCGTCCATTTCATTTCGAACTACAAGCGTGAGGAAAGTTGGTTGCCATTGGCTGGTGCTGGCGAATCGGAAAAATCTGAGAAACCCATGCCAGATCCGAATTTCTCTCCGGACTTTTCGAAATATAAAATCGTGGTCAGCAATTTCGGTTTCGGCGCAGCGGATTGGCCGGAACAAACTCGGAAAAACTTTGAGGCATACATGAAAAACGGCGGCGGATTGGTTGCCGTGCACGCAGCCAATAACAGCTGGGGCAACTGGCCGGAGTTTAACAAAATGATCGGCCTCGGCGGCTGGGGAGGGCGCAATGAAAAATCAGGCCCGTATGTGTATTATGATGCCGAAGGCAAAGTCGTTCGCGATGATGGGCCGGGCAAATGCGGAAGCCATGGCCCGCAAGGCGAATTCCTGATCACGATGCGAGACAAAACCCATCCAATCACCAAAGGCTTGCCGGATTTCTGGATGCACACCAAAGACGAGTGCTACTCCAACCTACGCGGTCCTGCGGAAAATATGACGATCCTCGCCACCGCCGCCGATACCCCACAACTTCAAAAAGCCGGCCGCAACGAGCCGATGCTGATGGTGCTGGATTATGGAAAAGGTCGCGTCTTCCACACCACACTAGGCCATGACAATGAAGCCTTCGAAGGCGTCGGCTTCATCGTCACATTCCTCCGCGGCTCAGAATGGGCGGCGACAGGAAAGGTTACCCAAGAAATTCCTAAAGATTTTCCTTCCAAAGAAAAATCCGCGACGCGTGGTTTTGAGCTGAAGAAGTGATTTTCATTACGCCGTAGGCTTTGGACTGCTGTGATCATTCACAGCTTTCAGGTTACGCGTGGTTGATCGGAGCAATGCTGCTACCCTGACTTACGTTTGAACGCACCATCCCCCCAGAGCTGCGGATCACCGCAGCAGTCCAGGGCCTACGGCGCAAAGAAGATAACATGGGCTTTCCACCATCTTCACTCCTTCTGATAAACGCGCGCGTAATCGATTTCGTATCGAACGGGAAACTTCGTTCCTTCCGGACTACCTGCAGCATCGCCGCCAATGGCGAGATTGAGCAAAAGATAATGGGGTTGTTGAAACGGATTCTTCGGGCCGAGATCGTTTCCATTGATGGTTTTTGTTAGGTCGATGGTGTTTAGCAACTTGTCATCGACGTATAGATGGATCGTTTCTTCATCCCAATCCATGCGCCAGATATGGAATTTATCGAGCCACTGGGGATCCTTGAAGGAAGTGAGCGGTGTCTGGCTACCATCCCATTTCGGACTGAACGGCTTCTTTGTCGCCCAGCAGACATTGGCGAGGATTTTGCCTTTGTAGCATTCCAGAATATCCACCTCGCCGTTGCTGGGCCACTGTCCCTCGACACCCAGCGTCCAGATCGCCGGCCAGAGTCCGTTTGAAGCGGGAATCTTAGCACGGATCTCGAAGCGTCCGAACTGCCATGCATGCGTGCCTTTGGTCGTAAGACAGGCGGAGGTGTATTCGATTGTTTTTCTCGATTTCTTCCAATCCTTGTGATCTTCGGAAAAATTGGGATTTGGTAGGCTCACCTTTTTGCCCTCGATGACCAGCAAGCCGTCTTTGCAGACCGCATTTTCCTTCTGATACCATTGAAATTCGCGGTTCCGCTGAAACCCTTCTTCGAAAACCCAATTTTTCGGATTCGGAGCACCATCCTCATTGAACTCATCAGCCCAAACGAGTTTGTAGCCCTTGTGTTGGGTCAACTCGGCTTGGCAAATACATGCCAAGGTAAGTGAAAGGATGGATGCTGTGAAAAATTTCATGGGATGGTTTAACTGACATCATATCTGCTCGACAACCGATAAACGCCAAGGCCCGTGGGTTCATAGTTAAATGAAACCCCCAGAGCTGCGGATCACCGCAGCAGTCCAGGGCCTACGGCGAGTTGATGAAAAATACGGGACAAGAATGTCCCTTCTCCTTAACACGGCGGTTTTATCAAAACCGCCCTACCATTTTGCTTCATCTCTGTATCGTCAGCAGCGCGCTGTCGATGAGATCGAGAGCGGTAGTAAAAGTTTCATCCACGTAGTAAAGACCCCAAACCTCTTTGCCTTTTTCATCATCCGCTTCACGTTTCGGAAAACCTTTTAATTCTAACAACTGGTAACCACGTGGCAGAGAGTTATCGATTTCTACTGCGTAAACAAGGGATGCTTGGTCGTCGCCGGGCTGGTTGATTTCCAGCAAGAGTTGATACGGTGTGGAATCCTTGGGACCTGCCGGAAGAATGTAGTCGGCGGGATTAAAGGATCCGTTGGGTGTGGGAGATGTAACCGCATCCGTCAAAGGAGCGGCATGGACTTCCCATGTGGTGGCGATACCCAGACCCAGACCCGCACCACCGTAAAGAGACGATTGGAGGAAATTTCTGCGGCTACTTTTCATTTTTCTTTCGCTGGAGCCTTAAAACTTTGAATAGAGGGAGGTTCTTGGAAAGAACGGATTTTCACATTCCTGACTCCGGAAATTTTTTTCAACAAAAGGGAATCCTCCTCTCCCAAAACGCAGGCAGCGGTAGCGATCGGATCACTGAGCTTTCCCGAGTCGGCAATGACGGTTGCTGCGATTCTTCGTGTCAGGCCAAGTCCTGTGCTGGGATTGAGAACGTGGGAATATTTCAATCCATCGATTTCAACCGACTGGTGGAGATCACCTGAAGTCGAAACCGCCGCATGGGAAAGGACCAGAATTTCATCGCGTTTGTTGAGATCAAACGTCCGGACCGCGACATTCCAGCCGTCCCGACCCGGCGGCGGATCACCCAGCCGGATATCGCCGCCTGCCGTGACCATGGATTGAGGAATACCGGCGGCAATGAGCGATTCGAGCATGAGATCCGCCGCGTATCCCTTCGCGATTCCACCGAGATCAAAGGCCATGTTTTCCTGATGAAGGGTGATGCTACGGGTTTCAGGATTCAGGGTGAAATGTTTCCAACCCGTCGCTGCGCAGGCTGCTTGAAGCGTTTGAGGATCAGGCAACCGCTTGTTTCCGCGAGTCTCACGCCAGAGCTTCGTCAACGGGCCCAGCGTGGGATCGAACGCGCCTTGGGTAAACTCCGCCAGTTTGCGGGAATGATCTAACAGATCATAGAGAAGAGGAGACAAGGAAACGGGAATATGGATGGGTTTTTTACTGAGTTGCCCAAGCTCGCTGTCCGGCAGGTAGTCGGATGCGACGGAGTTGACCTTTTCGGCTAGGGCAAAGGCGGCCTCCGCGGCCTTTGACGCAGCCACACCATCCTCCGCATAAGCAACGATCGTGAAGCGCGTGGCCATCAACTCGCGTTCGAAACTGTATTTCTCTCCCGCCGCCGAAAAGATTGGCAGAAAAAGCATCACGAAAAACGGAAGACGGATGCGCATGGTCATTCTGTCCAGCTTTGGGCCTTGAGCCAGAACACCAGATCTTTTGTCCATGGATGGAGCTTCGCAGGATCTTGAACACGACTGCCCAGTCCCATGCCGTGTGCGCCTTTTTGATACACGTGAAAATCAAAAGGAATCTTTTGTTTCCGCAGAGCGCTCGCGAACAACAGGCTGTTTTCAAGCGGCACACCCGTATCCTCAAAGGTATGCCAAATGAAGCACGGAGGCGTGTTTGCCTTCACTTGCAGTTCATTGGAAAGCAAAGCGACAAGCTCTCCGGACGGATTCTCTCCAAGCAGGTTTTTCTTCGATCCCTGATGCGTGAACTCTCCCATCGTGATCACCGCATAACACAGCACTCCCAGATCCGGTCGGGAACTCTGGCGCTCAATGGGATCCGCGTCATCCGCATTTCCCGCATCAAAATGCGTGAGCAAAGTCGATGCCAAATGCCCACCGGCGGAAGAACCCATGATGCCGATTTTGGTGGGGTCGATCTCCCACTCGGCGGCACGCGCGCGCACCGTTCGAACCGCCCGGGCAGCATCGTTGAGCATCACGGGATGTCGGTAGCCTGCAGAACCAAGGCGATATTTCAAAACGAATGCCGCGATCCCCTGCTCATTGAGAAACTTGGCATAATGAGAACCTTCATGCTCGGCAAGTCCGCCGTATCCCCCACCCGGACAAATCACCATGGCCGCGCGCGCAGCGCCTTTTTTTTCTGGCAGATAAGGGGTCAGGGTCGGGATATCTTTCGGAGTCTCGCCCGTGGCACCCGGAGCTTTTCCCGGCCACAAGGGCATGGGCTCGGCTGCGGAGATGGAGGCTGCCAGTAAGACAGAAAAAATCAAAACGTGCTTCATCATGACAATGACCCTAGTTTGATTTTTGAAAATGAAAACCACGGATTCCGGCGCATGGCTTCCAAAATTTCCAAACCACTTGAAACACGAATCGCACGTTAATCTTTGTTGTCCGTGTTCGCTGGCTGAAAATTGAAACCCGTGAAAGCCCGGAGTTTTGGATGGTGGCGATTATTTCGCGTGTTGAAGGACAAAGTCGATCAACTCCTGGCACTGAAAGAATGCGGGGTCGACCTGATGGCCTTTACCCGGAATGATTTTGACTTGGATCGATCCGCCGCCAGCCTCGTAGCGCTCTTTGAGAAGCTTGGTATTCAGATCGTACGGCACCAAATGATCGATGTCGCCATGAACAGCGAACATAGGCACCTTGTTCGCCAGCAAGCCTTGTAAATTGTCGATCGGATTGAACTCAGTGAGCTTGCCAACGAGCTCGGGTTCGGTCATCGAGAAATCCGCGAGGGTCAGCGGCTTCGAGCTCTTCAGCGACCAACTCGCGAGATTGCACACCGGATAAATACCGACCCAAGCGCGCACTTTGTCGGGATTCCTGAATGCCCATGCGAGCGTCATGATGCCGCCGCGACTCTGACCTAACAGGATCGGTTTCGACGAGTAGCCGCGCTTCACCATTTCGTCATAAAACAAGGTGAACTTGGCGGTGCTGGCTGGCGAGCCGCGGACCTCACCCAGATCAAAGCCTGCAATGCTGATGCCTGCCTTTGCACAGGCTTCATAATAGTCTTTGCGTTCGGCCGGATTCAAATTCCCGATGGTCGGCGCATACCAAAGCCATGGTTTTCCGGCTGCAGGCTGCGGCGCTTCATAAACATAGGCTTTTTTGCCATCGATCTCAAATATCAAAGGGGCTTTTGGCAACACGTCTTGGGCCGTAAGCGAAAGCATGAGACAGGAAAACGCGAGCAATGTGAGTGTGGTATAGGATCGCGCGTAGGATCTGGATTTCATGGGATTCTGTTTCATCAACGAATGTTAGGAATTTGGCAGTTTTCGACTGCGCGAAGAATGCCCCGCAGCGCAGGTCGATGGAAAGGCAAAAAGGGAATCAGGAAGGAGCCTGCGGCGGATTCGCCAAGCCTAAAGAAGTAGCAAGAAAGTTTCTGGATGCAGACGGATATTTCATCTATCCAACGATCATGAAACGGGTGTTGTGCATTTTGGAAAACGGGTTTGAGGAAATTGAAGCAATCACTCCGGTGGACTTGCTTCGCAGGGCGGGTTTGGAAGTTGTGATGGCCGGAGTATCTTCATCCGAAGTGGTGGGAAGATCCGGAATTCAGGTTCGCACGGATAAGCGACTGGGAGATTTGAGCCCTCTTGACTTCGATGCCTTGTTTCTTCCGGGTGGCCCTGCGGTTATGGAATTGCGTAAAAACCCACAGGTTTTGGATTTGATTCGGCACTGTGCAGCCGAGGGAAAAATCATCGCGGCGATCTGTGCCGCGCCATTGTTGCTGCATGATGCGGGTATCTTGGAGGGGAAAAATTTCACCGCACATTTTTCCACTCAGCCGGAACTGCCGTCATTCAAAGATGCGCGGGTGGTTGAAGATGCGAATATTCTCACCTCGCGCGGAGCGGGAACAGCCTTGGAGTTCGGCCTCGCATTCATCGTGAAAATGGTTGGCGCGGCCGCCGCGGATGAAGTTGCCGCTGCCATCATGGCCTAATGCTTGTCTGTCCTTGCATCTTGGCGCAAGGAAGGCTTGGCTAACTGCAATGAGCTCCGATGCCCAGCAGGACTTCGCCTATGCGTTTTTAAGCATCCTCTTCGAGGGTGCTCCCTTCATCCTTTTGGGAACCATCATCAGTGGATTTGTCGACATCTATCTCCCAGCCGGGACGATGGATCGATTCCTTCCCAAAAACCGCACCTTCGCGGTATTGGCGGCGGGTCTGATGGGCGCGGTTTTCCCAGTGTGTGAATGTGCGGTGGTTCCGGTCATTCGCAGGCTGGTGAGCAAAGGACTACCGGTGAGTTACGCGATCACTTATATGTTGGCGGCACCCATCGTAAACCCGATCACGGCTCTCAGCACATGGAAGGCGTTTCAGGGTCAAGCACCATGGATGATGACGGGCGGACGCGTTCTATTGGGATACTTGGTGGCAGTGGCAGTGGGACTGTTGATCGCGCGGTTTTCGCTACGTTCGATTTTACGCAAAAGCTTGGTCGAAAAAATCGAGAAAGAAGCCGCAACACCCAAAGCTGAAGAAGCCTGCTCGAGCTGTTGTGGACATCATCACGATCATGATCATCACCACGATCATGCGGCGCACGATCATGCAGAGACGCATACAAAACACGACAACCGCCTCGTTGCTGCCATGCGTTCCGCCCAGAAAGACTTCGTCGATGTCGGTGTCTATTTCACGATCGGTGTCGCGATCACCGCCTTGTTCAATACAGGCATCGCACCCGGCGCGATCTGGCTTGACGGGCTTGCCGGAAATATTTTCATCGCTCCTGCAGCCCTGATGGCTCTGGCATTTATTCTCAGCCTCTGCAGCACATCGGATGCATTCATCGCGGCGACCCTCGCAAAATTCACTTGGGGCGCGAAGCTGGCGTTTCTCACGTTCGGGCCGATGTTTGATGTGAAATTGTTGTTCCTTTATCAATCAGTGCTGCGGAAAAAATTCATCCTCTGTCTCGGGGTTTCGATTTTTGTCGTGATCTGGCTGGTATCGATCGCAGCACAACATTGGTTGATTCCCTCATGAAACCCGAACTCCGCAGAATTTTCTTTTCGCTTTGCGTCCTATTGTGGGCGGGGGCGCTGCTGTATTTCTATGGATCAGGCCGGATGAATCATTACCTCGTGCCGGATTTCCGCCCCATCGCTTTGTTCGGTGGTTTGGGCTTGGCGGTTTTGGGAACGTTCAATTTACTCACCGCACGGCAAACCGGGAGCTGCGGGCACGACCATGGCGACGGCGATGAACACGACCATGAGGGCGGCGACATGAATCCCATTGCCTCCCTGGCCCTCATGGTGGTTCCTCTCGCCTTATCGATGCTTTGGACGATTGATGAATTTTCCCAATCCACCCTTGCTAGGAAGGGTCTTTACGAGAGCGCGCCGGACTCGAGGGAGAATGCGATTTTCTCATCCATCCTTCCGCCTCTCACTCTGGAGGAGATTGAAAAAGGCCACCGCCGCACAGCCGACGGCTACTTGGAGTTCGATCTGATGGAATTGTTTTTCGCGGCCGGAGACCGTGAGTTGCAAGGACTCCTCAACGGCTTGGAAATCGAGACCGAGGGTCGGATTGTTGAGGAAAAAGCAAACAACCCGAATGGCACCAGAATGCGGCTGTATCGGATTTTCATGACCTGTTGCGCGGCGGATTCAAGAGCGATTCCCATCATTTTGGAATTCGGAAAAGAACCCCCGCTACTGCCTGTGAACGGTTGGGTCAAAGCTGCCGGTAAAATGACTTTCGCCGAGGAAAACGGCGCTTTTCAGCCTGTCTTGGTGATCGATAGAGCCACCGCAGCAGAGGCACCTGCTGAGGATAAATTTCTCCGCAATTGATGGAATTGCCAAATTTCAAATGTAACCTCCTCCATCGCATGCCGCCAACCACAGGTTGAGATTTTAAAAAGCACGACTACATCCATACCAGTAATTGATCCAAAAAATGAGACCCCTATCGATTTTTTTCACCCCAGCCATCGCGCTTCTTTCAGCCGCACAGTTTGCATCCGCAGCCACATTCCAAGCCTTTGAGGGTGACGGCTTCGGGGATTGGCAAGCCAAAGGCGATGCATTTGGTCTTTCTCCGGTTCACGAAAAACTGGATGGTATGCAAAATCCTTTCGGAAATTTCGCTAACGACGCGTTTGCTCTCTCGGCGCACGGCGGCAATGACTCGGTGGGAATCCTCACCTCTCCGGAATTCAAGATTGAGAAAGACCACATCCTGTTTCTCATTGCAGGTGGCGACAGCCCACAGAAAACCGCGGTTCAACTTTTGGTGGATGGCAAGGTCGTGATGGAGGCCACTGGCAAGAAAAGCCAGCAGTTCACGAATGTTCTCTGGGATGTCTCCAAGCTCAAGGGACAATTCGCGGAGATCCGCTTGGTCGACGATGCAAAAGGGGAATGGGGTTTTATCGCTGCCGATCATTTCATGTTCGAAGATTATGCGAATACCAAGTTTCCTAGCTCAACCAAGAAGGGAAAGCCTCACGCGGAAGGTTTGATCAGTTCCAAAGCGCTGGCAGGTGCATTAATCCCGGAGGGCAGCATGTTGGAAATTGAGGCGACATCTGAAAAAGAACAAGTCAAGTCGCCAACTGCCATCACCTTTGACAACAAAGGCAATGTATACATCGCTGAAACCCATCGCTTCCGCCACGGGATTGAGGACGACCGCAATCATCTCTATTGGTATCTGGATGATCTACAGGCCACGAAAGTTGAAGATCGCCGGGCTCTTCACAAAAAATGGGAAAAGAAACTTTCTAACAAATACATGACCGAGGTCAGCGAGGTCATTCGCAAGCTTTCGGATACGGATGGCGATGGCAAGTTCGATGAATCCAAGGTCTTTGCTGACGGATTCAACGATGTTCTCGATGGAACTGCCGCTGGAATTTACTACTACGATGGCGCGATCTATTTCGCCTGCATTCCCAAAATCTATAAAATGTCAGATGAAAATTCCGACGGCATAGCTGATCAGAAAGAAGTGATTCAGGATGGCTTCGGGGTTCGCATATCCTTGTCCGGCCATGACCTGAACGGCTTTACGCTCGGGCCTGATGGGCGCATTTACGGCACCATCGGCGACCGGGGTTACTCACTCACCACGAAAGAGGGCAAAACCTACCACTATCCTAACGAGGGAGCCCTGTTCCGGTTTGAGCCCGACGGCAGCGGCTTTGAAATCGTACACACAGGCCTGCGCAACCCGAAAGAAATCGCTTTTGATGAATTGGGAAATGCGTTCTCCGTGGACAACAACTCGGACTTTGGCGATGCGGCGCGGATTGTTTACCTCGTGGAGGGTGGCGACTCGGGTTGGCAAATGGAGCATCAGACCATGCAAACCTTCCACCGTCAGATCGGCATCAAGACCCCGCCCCCAAGCCGTTGGCTGAACGAAAAAATGTGGGAGATGCGCAATGACGTTCAACCGGCATACATTCTACCTCCATCCGGGCAGTTAAGCTCGGGACCATCCGGCCTGACTTATCACCCCGGCGCGGGCTTCCTCGAAAACGAGAAAGGTCGCTTTCTGATCTGCGACTACAAAGGCGGGGCTGCAAATTCAGGCATCTGGTCTTTCTCAATGACTCCCGATGGCGCCGGAATGGCCATGAAAGACGCGCGAAAATTCTTCTGGGGAGTCGCTGCCACGGACGTGGAATATTCCTACGACGGCAGGATTTTCGTCTCGGATTTCGTAAGCGGTTGGCAATCCCATCAAAAGGGTCGCTTGCTCTCATTAAGCGCTGGAGAAAATCTCCATCAACCGGAGCAAACAAAAGAAGCTGCCAAATGGATCGCTGAAGGATTTGATCAACGTAGCTCTGAGGAACTTGGCAAAATGTTAGGACATGCCGACTCCAGGGTCAGGCTCCAGGCGCAAGTCGCCCTAACCCGCAAGCCGGATGCGATCGCAACCTTCCAAAAAGCGATTGGATCCGATGACCTGATGACACGTATCCACGGCATCTGGGGCATGGGAATCGTTGCAAGACGCGGATCGACACCCCATTCAAAGGGAGGGATTTCGAACTCACCAGACCTTGCCAAGCAACGTGAAAGAGCCGGTTCGATTTTGGCATCTTTACTGAAAGATCCTTCCGCAGAGATCAGAGTCCAAGCGCTGCGGGTTATTCGCTACGCCCCGCTTGCCGCAGATACCTTGCCTCTTGCCACCCTGCTCAAGGACGATTCGGCCCCGGTTCGTTTTGAAGCCGCTATCACGATTGGTAAAATGAAAGCAAATGGCAATTTCGCGGATGTCATTGAGTTCATCAAAACCAACCATAACGCAGATGTTTATCTACGCCATGCGGGCATCTATGCGCTGGAACACATCGCCAGTAGCCCTGGCCAAGTCGGTGATTTGGTGAAATCAGATTCTGCCGCGGTCAGGCTCGCGGCTGTGGTTGCTCTGCGTCGCTTGAAAAGCGATGAACTAAAACGTTTCATCGAGGATAAGGATCCCAAAGTTCAAGACGAAGTCATCCGGGCGATTGATGACCTGGATATGGTCGAGCTGAAGCCTCTCTGTGCCGCGCTATTGGATAAAGTTTCCGATCGCACATGGACACCCTTCATGCTTCGCCGACTCGTCAATCATGCTTATCGTGTGGGTTCGCGTGAAAATGCGGAACGGATTCTGCAAGTCATCATGAATCCGGAGATACCGCAGGCGGTTAAAGAAGAGGCGTTCCGTCTCCTGAGTCTTTGGGAGGAACCGCTCCCAGCCGATGCTGTCAGCGGCAAATGGAGACCCTTGGCGCCCCGTGCCTTGGACACCATGATGCCGGTTCTGACAAAGAAACTTCCCGATCTTCTCAAAGCTGGTGAATCGGTTCTCAGTGGGACACTCGATCTCATCAACACCTACAAGATTGGCGCTTCGGTCATAGGTTCCGAGGCGATACGCGAATTCGCCTACAATAGTGATCTCTCCCCCACCACCCGATCCAAAGCCCTTGCAGTTTACATCACCCGCAATGAGAAAGATCTGACGGATATGCTCATCAAACTTGCCAACAATCCCTCGGATGAACTTGCACTCAGCGCACTTGTAGGATTGGCTGAAATTTCTCCAGCTCAAGCCATCTCAAATTTGGAGAAATCCATTACCTCTGGCGGAGCGTTCAGGGCACAAAAGGCTTGGGGAATTTTAGCTAAAATCGAAGATCCTGAGGCGGCGACATTCATCATCAGTCAATTGAATAAGCTTCAGGCTGCCGACGGTGTCTCAGCCAGCGGCATCGAGCTGCTCGCGGCAGCAGACAGCCGTAAAGAACCGGAAGTTAAAAAAGCTCTCAAAGATTACGAAGCATCTTTTGCCAAGAAATCTGATCCCTATGCCCCATACAATCTGGCCCTCGAAGGAGGAGATCCGGCCAACGGTTTCCGGCTTTTCAAATCCCTTCCCGCTTCCCAGTGCATGCGCTGTCACAAGTATGATGAAAAAGGCGATTCACCGGGCGGTGATGCCGGACCGAACCTTGCCGGTGTCGGAAAAGTCCATGACAGAAAATATCTCCTTCAATCGCTCGTCAATCCCGGTGCTGTGGTCGCTCCCGGATATGGTATCACCGCCGTGAATTTTAAAAACGGTGCAAGTCTTGCAGGAAATCTTCTTGAGGAAACCGACAAGACCCTCACGGTCGCAACCCCTGAAAAAACTTGGCTCATCAAGCGCTCCGATATCACTTCATTCACCCCACCAGTCTCCGCGATGCCACCGATGGCCGGAGTTGTGAAGACGGAGGAACTCAGGGACATGGTCGCATGGCTTTCCTCTCTGAAAACCAAAACGAAAAATCCTTCTCCACCAAAAGCAGTCGAGCTTGATCCATCCACTCTCAAAGGAGCGAAGTGATTTCATGCCGGCTTTAGCGAATCAAATCCTCTTCATACATCAGCTTGAAGCCACTGCGATTGAGTACAGAGGTTGCGAAATCGTAGTCTTCAACATGCATCGCAAGTAGCGCCTGACCTTGCGAACCAGGCATCAAAGCATAGGCGAAATCGACATTTGTTTCCGCCGTCATCAAGGTATCCAGACATTGAAGCAGGCCGGGGCCCGCTTCTTTGAGTGCGATGACAACAAGTTCACAAATCATGTAGGGAATTCCTTTCTCGCAGAAAATCGCTTCGGCACTATCCGTATCGGACAAGACGAGGCGTGCAATGGTCGCATCACGCGAATCCTGCACACTCAGGCCAATGACTTCGATGGATGAGTTCCGCAACAATTTGACCAAGGATGCCAAAGCGCCCACGCGGTTGGGTATCATGACGGAAAATTGCCTGACCGGCGTTCCGTTATCTGCCACTGCTCCGCCTTCAGTTTGAAATTCCTGTTCCATGAATCCTTACGTTGATGTTAGCCCTTGGGACCGCGGAACATTAAAGCCAAGATTTCGGCGTTCGTCACGCCTTCAATCATCAACTGTCCTTCGATGAGAATTTTGGACCGTTTTTGCCAAATTCATATCTCTCCCCTACTTTGGATCCCTTGACGATTCAACCTTCCGTCTCCGGCACATGGCTCATCGCAAAACCAACATGAATTGTCCAGATATCTAACATAAATTGCATTTACAAAAATCAACCATCCGTATTTCTTTCCGTCGTTCCCGAAACCACCCCCCGTTTCTGCCATGTTCAACCGCACACTCGGATCGCTGATCCTTGCTTTCATCTCTGGATTTTCAGCCTCACACGCCGCCACTCTGGCGAATTTCAATTTCGCCGGAGGCTCCCTGGCCAACTCCGCTTCTCCGATCACCGGAATCACGATTTCCATGCTCGAAAGTGATTCCACCTTTCTCACTTTCACGTCCAACACAGGGTGGAATAGCGCGGCGCAAATCAGCGGAGCCGCCGGTTTCTTCTCAGTGCCGACAACCCATGCCGCGGCGGGAAACGCCATCCGCTTCAGCATTACCGCGTCATCTGGATACCGCTTTTCTCTTGATGAATTTGGTTTCCTTGCGCGCAGCACCACGACCGCACCAAGAGACATTGGATTTAAAATCGGGTCCCATTTTCATGACTTCTCTGCGTCCTACTCGAATGATTCAACGATCACGAGCATTTCAGAATCCTCGCTTCGATACACCGACCTGACTTCCGTCACGATCTCAATCCAAGGCTGGAACTCAAGCGGAGCCGGCGCATTGCAACTTGATGACATCATCCTGAGCGGAAGCGTGATTCCGGAGCCGTCCATAACCTTCCTCTGCATGTCCTGGGCACTTGTCTTATTGCGCCGTCGGCGTTGATTCACGATTGCACTCGGAGCTCAAAACGTTTCCCCTCTTCCCGTGAAGCCGAAAAAGTTTGGTGCCAGAAGTCACGGTGACAAGAACCGAGAAGCGCGGGAAAATCGTCATGTGAAACCCGTGGAGGAGAGTCACTCTCCTTCATTGGATGAACATGATTTGATGAAAATCGTCGCGGAGACGGATGTTCCCTTTTTACTGATTCTCGATTGCGTGCAAGACCCGCACAATCTCGGCGCGATATTGCGCACCGCGGATGGTGCGGGGGTTCATGCGGTCGTTGCCCCCAAAGACAAAGCGGTTGGCATCACCGAAACCGTAAGACGCGTTTCCGTGGGAGCTGCTGACTACGTTCCGTTCGTGCAAGTCACTAATTTGGCAAGAACCATGGAGCAACTCAAAGCAGCGGGCGTCTGGTTTGTCGGAACATCGGATCGCGCGCAAAAGACCCTCTACGAACTCGATCTCAGGGGCCCCCTCGCTCTCGTGCTCGGCGCGGAGGAAAAGGGTATGCGCCGCCTGACCGAAGAAAACTGCGATTTTTTAGCAAAACTGCCCATGGCCGGCAAGGTTGAGTGCCTGAATGTCTCGGTCGCGACCGGGGTTTGCTTGTTTGAAGCTGTGCGCCAGAGACAAATCTAGAACCGTTTAACAAAACAGCGGTAATTCGGAGCCAAAAAGGTAAATATTTAGGATTTGCGTAATATCGAAGCCCTTATTTTAGCTGAAGTTTAAAATTTTGAGTCGCTTTCATTCGGGATCTGTGCTAGGATCGCCCCGTTATGGCAACACCTACCAAAAGAACCCGGTTTTCCCGGAGACTTCCAGACCACGTGACCGATGAACTTTGCAATGTATTATCTGAAAAGAAAGTATTCGCATTCAACGATCTCTTCGAAAGAGTGTTTGAGAACCTTAAACTGAGAAATGCCGTAAGCGGTGGCGAAGAAATGCTTCGCCTTCGTTCTTACGAGAAACTGCAGAATCTTGTTAACCGCGGGCTCGTGGAGAAACTTGGTAAAGAATACAAGGGAACCGCACGCGTTCACGAAGCATCCAGCGCCTATGCGGCGGCTCAGGAAGCGGCTGAAGCGGAGGCCTGATTGCCCACACATTCACTGAAAAAACCCGTGTCTGAAAAGACACGGGTTTTTTTCTACCCAAGGCTCCATTCACAGCTTAGAAAAACCCAGCGAAACTCTTCCACGCTATCTGGTATGCCCGAAAATTATCTTCCCGTTTTATTCCAAGTCCTTATCGCCTGCGGATTTGCCGTGACGACGCTTTTGCTCAGCGTGGTGTTTGGCCGTTCGGCACGTCGGAACCCGACCAAAGACTCCGCATACGAATGCGGCATGTTGCCAATTGGCGATGGAGCGCCGCGTTTCTCTGTTAAATTTTACCTGGTTGCGATGCTGTTTGTGATCTTCGATATCGAGGTCGTGTTCATGTATCCATGGGCCGTTCAATTCCGGGATCTCGCACAGCATCATGGACCCACAGTCCTCGCCAGCATGGCCGGTTTCGCAGGTATCCTCGCCATCGCTTACGTCTATGCGCTTAAAAAAGGCGCTCTCAATTGGAAAAGCTGATACGTGGGACCTGAGTCTGCCCGCTCAGGGAACTTAAAAATTCATGCTTGTGAAAAACCGCTCCTCGAAAATTCGTTGAAATTGCGAAGATCAATACTTGAAAGATAGTTGTCCTGTGCGCAAGTTCCGCAGCCGGCAATCATCGCCTGATAGAGAAAAATGGCCTCATCGATCCAGATACCTGACAACGCACCGTTTACCCCCGAACAACGCCAGTGGCTGGGCGAATTCCTGGGAAACATCCTTTCCCAATCATCCGCAGCTTCACACTCTGCTGGGCCTGCCGTTCCTGTAACCGTCCTGTTCGGTTCTCAAACCGGTACAGCGGAGGGCTTGGCGAAGAAACTCGTCAAAACGCTCAAGAAGGGAAATTTCGAGCCAACCCTTCAGGACATGGGTGCTTATGACAGGGAGCTGCTTGCCAAAGAGAAAAATCTTTTAATTATCACCTCCACGTATGGCGATGGCGAGCCGCCTGATACCGCGTTGGAACTTCACACATGGTTGATGAGCGATGCCGCACCGCGTCTCGAAGGCGTCAACTTCTCGGTGCTTTCTTTGGGTGACAGCTCTTATCCGGATTTCTGCCAATGCGGAACGGATTTCGACCTTCGATTGGAAGCCCTGGGTGCGAATCGTATTTACCCAAGAGTCGATGTCGATGTGGACGCAGATCAACCCTACGCAGAATGGTCAGCAGGCGTGATCGCCGTTCTAGCACCCACTGCTTCTTTCTCGGCATCCAACAAAGTCGCGTCTGATGAAATCGATGAAGCCGGCTTCTCTAAAAAGAACCCTTTCCCATCCTCCGTTCTCCATAACTACAACCTGAACGGTCCGGGCTCCAAGCAAACCCATCACATCGAGATTTCCCTTCAAGGCTCAGAGCTGGATTACGAAGTCGGAGATGCTTTGGGTGTCTATCCGGAAAACCCAGAGGGCGTGGTCGATGAAATCATTGCCGCACTCCCTTTCAAAGCAGGCGATGTCCCGACATCGACGGGTGAAGAAGTCAGCCTCCGCGAGGCGCTCATCCGTCACTATGACATCGGCACGATCAACAAAGCTCTCATCGAGAAATGGCAGAAGCGCAGTGGCTCTCCCTACCTCCGCTCACTTGTCGAAGCGGACGATAAAAAGGAATGGGAAAATTTTTGCTGGGGTCGGGACCTGATCGATCTGGTGATTGATTATCCCGCCGACTTCAGCGACGGTGAGGACTTTGTTTCCGTTTTAAAGAAACTCCAGCCACGGCTTTATTCGATTGCCTCAAGTCCGAAAGCTCATCCCGGTGAAGTTCACCTATGTGTCGGCATCGTTCGCTACAATAGCCATGGCAGAAATCGCGGCGGAATTTGTTCGACGTATCTCAGCGATCGCTTGAATGCCAATTCCAAGCCAGGTGTTTTCGTTCATCACAACTCCGCTTTCCGCCTGCCGTCAGATGGCAACGTGCCGATCATCATGGTGGGGCCCGGAACAGGTATCGCGCCTTTCCGCGCATTCCTTGAAGAACGCAAAGCAACGGGTGCGAAAGGTAAGAACTGGTTGTTCTTCGGCAATCCCCATGAAAAGACCGATTTCCTCTACAGTGATGAACTCGTGGCTTTCCAGAAAGACGGCACGCTCTCACGCATGGATCTCGCATGGTCTCGCGATCAAAAAGAGAAAATCTACGTTCAAAATCTGATGCTGAAGCAAGGAGCTGAATTGTGGAAGTGGCTGCAAGATGGAGCGGCATTCTACGTGTGCGGTGACGCATCGCGCATGGCGAAAGATGTCGATGCCGCTCTGCTAGGCATCGCAAAAGAGCACGGAAAGCTGACAGAAGAGGCGGCAGCCGCTTACATCACGCAGCTCAAAAAAGACAAGCGCTACCTGCGCGATGTTTATTGAGATCCTGCAAGGCGCCTTCTCGTGCAGATTCATTACAAAAAATCCCCAGCTCCATGAGGAAGTCGGGGATTTGAAATTTGAAAAGCGATCTTCGAAAATGTTTATTTGGCACTACTTGGAAGGAAGCGGTAATAAACCTCCAGCATCAAAGTCGCCAAACATGTGCTCATGTGCATTTGTGAAGCTTGGCCGTGAGATCCGCATTGCAGGTCCCATGATCCATCTGAATTCTGAGCCTTGATCAAGGGATCTCTGACCTTTTTATTATAATTATCCCATTCTTTGCCTCCATAGTTCATCATGGCTTGCATGTGGTAGTAGTGGTAATAGAGGTTAATCCCAGCACCTTCAAACGAAGCGTTCTTATCAATCCATTCGACGCCCTTTTTAACGGCTTTGTGATCACCTTCGTCCCACATTTGGAAGGCAAGAACCCCCCCGCCTGTAAGGCCGGGGTTTTGATTCGGGTTACTGCGATATCCAATCGTACCATTCGGACCTTGGACTTTTTGAAGCCATTCGAGAGCAAGTTTGGAATGTTTGGTAAACTCACTGTCTTTCCAGAGCTTTGTATGCTTACAGGCTTTCATTGCTTGAATTTGCCAGAAGCCAACCGAGTTATCTCCGTCTGCCCCCTGCGCGTAGCCGTAAAGCCATCCCCCAACCGAATTTTGGCCTGCCATCAGTATCTCCCCTGCTTTTTTGGTGACTTTGTCCAAATCTGGAATTTTGATATTTAACTTGCTACAAAAGGTATAAGACTCAGCGAGTGCGTAAGTCGCAATCCCGTGTTCATACGCAGGCCCATGACCCGCTTTGGGCGTCGAGCAGACCCAGCCATCCTTGTTCTTTAATCCAACATTCACCAAATAGGTAATCGCCTTCAGCACGGTATCACCGTATTTTTTTGATTGGGGAGTCTCGCAATGTCCGAGGTAAGCGAGAAGGGCCAGCCCCGTCATGCCAACTGGGTGCAGTGCTTCCCAGCTGCCATCGGCCTTTTGGGTTTTTTGAAGATAATCCAATGCCGCGACTACCGCCTCCTCACCTTTGGCCGTACCGCCGGATTCCTTGAGACGTCTCATCCGGTCCTGCGGATCGCAGCGTTTACGCATCGTGGAAGGAATGGCTTTAAAACCACCACCGGAGCCGAAATCACCCGCGCTGCCCCAACCACCCCCGAAATCCGTTCCGTCACCGAATTCCATGCTCGGGGTCGTCACATCGACATCCGGAACCGGAATGGAAACAGGCGAGTCTGCACTCGCGGCGATCACCTTTGTCATCGAGCTGGACGGAGCCGATGGTTTTTTCATCACCTGTGTGTTGACCTTTTTTTCCGTAATTGTCTCGTCCACTTGGGTTGATGCCTCGTAGGTCACGATCGTCGGGGACTCCTTGATATTGAGATCCAGCAAGAACACACCCATCACAAGGAAGAGCACGGTGATCGTGAGCACCGAAACCAAGATTGATGAAATCGTGGAGTTTCTTTTTTGTCTGCGAAGGTTTTCAAGAGCTTCGGGGCTGAGTTGGACGTGTAGGCTCATAATCTTATGAAATCTGTGTAAAAAGTTATGTGACTCTTCCTGCAATGCCAGCAGAAAATCACAAGAGAGAGAACGTCTCAACACGCCCTATCTTAGGTTAATTTTCATAAAAATGATTCGGAGGCGGATCAGGGTCGTTTTTTGACCATGAAATCGTCCGAGCCAGGGATTTTACGGCTGTTTTTTTAAGGAGATGATTCGCCTTTCGGGCAACCATGCGCAGCCAACCAGTTTTTACCGATGCCCTTTTCAGCCGAAATCGATTTAGACATCGGGGACTTGAAATTGGAGAGGCGATCTTTGGAGGACCTATTTGGCACTGCCTGGAAGGAAGCGGTAATAGACCTCCAGCATCATGGTTGCCAAGCAAGTCGCCATGTGCACATTGATCGGGCCGTGGCTGCCGACACTCTGCGTCCATGACCCATCGGGATTTTGAGCCTTGATCAAGGGATCTCGAACCATGTCGTTGTGTTTATCCCATTCTTTGCCGCCATAATTCAACATGGCTTGCATGAAATAGTAGTGATAATAGAGGTTTGATCCGTGATCATTCAGACTACGAAAGGTTGCGTTTTTACTGATCCATTGGACACCTTTTTTGACCGCCTTGTGATTGCTCTCGTCCCACATTTGGAAAGCGAGAACACCGCCGCCTGTCAGGCCGGAGCTTTGATTCGGGTTGCTGCGATATCCAATCGCTCCATCCGGACCTTGGACTTTTTCAAGCCAATCAAGCGCGCGGCGGGCGTGCTTTTTGAACTGACTGTCTGTCCAAATTCCAGTATGCTTGCAGGCTTTCATCGCCTGAATTTGCCAGAACCCGACAGAGTTATCACCATCGTTAGCTGAAGGGGCATAGCGATAATTCCAACCACCGCTCTCGGCTTGGCCGTCCATCACAATATCCCCAGCGTCCTTCATCACTTTTTTAATATCTGGGATATTGATGTTCAGTTTGCTACAGAAAGTATAAGCTTCGGCAAGCGCGTAGGTCGCAATCCCATGGTCATAGACCCATTGGATGGAGTTATCAGGCTTGTTGGTCAGCCTGCCATTGTTCTTCAATCCAACATTCACCAGATAGGTAATCGCCTTGAGGACGGTGTCACCGTATTTTTTTGATTGAGGCGTCTCACAATGTCCGAGGTAAGCAAGGAGGGCCAGCCCCGTCATGGCGACGGGGTGCGTTGCATCCCAGCTGCCATCGGCATTTTGGGTTTTCTGAAGAAAATCCAGCGCCTTGACCACAGCCTCCTCGCCCTGGGCTGTTCCGCCGGATTCCTTGAGACGATTCATCCGATCCTGTGGATCGCAACGCCGACGCATCGTGGAAGGAATGGCTTTGAAGCCGCCACCGGAGCCGAAATCACCCGCGCTGCCCCAACCACCCCCGAAATCCGCTCCGTCGCCGAATTCCATGCTCGGGGTCGTCACATCGACATCCGGAACCGGAATGGAAACCGGCGAGTCCGAGCTGGCTGCGGCGATCACTTTTGTCATCGAGCTGGACGGAGCCGATGGTTTTTTCATCACCTGTGTGTTGACCTTTTTTTCCGTAATCGTCTCGTCCACTTGGGTTGATGCCTCGTAGGTCACGATGGTCGGAGACTCCTTGATGTTAAGATCCAGCAAGAACACACCCATCACGAGGAAGACCACGGTGATCGTGAGCACCGAAACCAAGATCGATGAAATCGTGGAGTTTCTTCTTTGTCTGCGAAGGTTTTCAAGAGCTTCGGGGCTGAGTTGGACGTGTAGGCTCATGATCTTATGAAATGTATGTAAAAAGTTATGTCGCTCTTCCTGCAATGCCAGAAGAAAATCGTAAGACAGAGAACGTCTCAACACGCCCTATCTTAGGTTGATTTTCATGAAAATGATTCAAAGGCGGAACAGGGTCGTTTTTTGGTATGAAATCGTCCGAACTTAGGAGTGTATGCCTGTTTTTTAAAGGGGATGATTCGCTTTTGGGCATCAATGCGCAGCCAACCAGTTTTTACCGATGCCCTTCTCAACCAAAACGGGAACCCCATGTGGGAGCGGAAGCGCCGCTTCCATGATATGGACGATTTTCGGCACAAGCTCCGATTCCTCATCAGGATGCAAATCGAATACAAGCTCGTCATGGACTTGGAGCAGCATCTTCGTTTGATAGGTTTTTTTACGCAGCAACTCATCGATGCGAATCATGGCGATTTTGATCATGTCAGCAGAGGTGCCTTGGATCGGCATGTTGATCGCGGCGCGTTCGGCGTTTTGACGTAGCCCCGCATTTCCTGAATTGAGATCGGGATAATGCCGGCGGCGCCCCGAAAGGGTTTCGGCATAACCCTTTTCGCGGGACTCCGCGACGGTGCGATCCATGTATTCCTTGATCGCAGGGTATTCGCGGAAATACGCATCAATGATTTCCGCGGCATCGTTGCGCGGGATCGCAAGACGCTGCGAGAGGCCGAAAGCGGAAATGCCGTAGATGATGCCAAAGTTCACCATTTTCGCACCGGAGCGCATTTCACGGGTGACTTCTTCGGGAGTCACCCCGTGGACCTTGGCTGCGGTAATCGTGTGAATATCAACACCGTCCTGAAAGGCGGTGATCATGGTTGGATCGCAGGCAAGCGCCGCCATGACGCGCAACTCGATCTGGGAATAATCGCAGGACAAGAGTTGATATTGAAACTTCGCGGAATGCGAATCGCGGGGAACAAATGCCTGGCGTATTTTTCTGCCTGCCGCGGAACGGACGGGAATGTTTTGCAAGTTCGGATCCGAGGAAGCGAGGCGACCCGTTCCGGCGACGAGTTGGTGAAAATGCGTATGGATGCGGCCCGTCTCCGGAGCGATATGGTTCGGCAACGCATCGAGATAAGTCGATTTCAGTTTGGTAGCCTCTCGATACTCGAGAATTTCCTCAATGATTGGATGGATTCCGAGCAACGTGGAAAGGGTTTGTTCATCGGTTTTATATTGGCCGGTTTTGGTTTTCTTGGCTTTATCGAGAAGACGTAGATGCTCGAAGAGGATTTGCCCCAGTTGCTTGGGCGATGCGATATTGAATGGTGTTCCCGCATGCACTTGGATCGATTTTGCAAGCTGGTCAATGGTCTGCTGAAGGTCCTCGCCGATGCTTTTCAACGCCACCGGATCGATAGCGATTCCCTCCATTTCCATGCGCACCAGAACGGGCAGCAAGGGAGCTTCGATTTCGGAGAAAATTTTGTCTTGGCCAGTTTGGCTAAGCAGCAGGCGGAGTTTTTCGGAGAGCTGGAAAGTGACATCCGCGTCCTCAGCAGCATATTCCGCCAGGGTTTCGAGCGGGATAGCGGCGATATCGAGCTCCTTGGATGGCTTTTTCTTTTCAGCAAAAGCAAAGAGATCATCCGATCCTTGGTCGGAAACCATGGATGCCGGCTGTGCGATATCCGCGAGCTTCACGGGTGTGTAACCGAGTAAAATTTCAGAGAGATAATCCATGCTGTGTCGACGCTCTGGAGCCGCCAACGCATCGGCGAGCATCGTATCAAAAAATGGCCCGCTCACCTCGATCCCATGCGAATGAAGAACCGATAAATCATATTTCAGGTTATGCCCGATTTTTTCCGCTGGTGAGCGAAGAATAGTTTTGATTTCAGAGAGAATGTTTTCGGAAAACGGAAGGTACCAGCCTTCGTGAGCCTTCCATGAAAACGCGATGCCCAAGAGTTTTGCGGAGTGGCGATCCAAGGAGGTGGTCTCGATGTCAAAGCAGAAAGATTTTTGCGCGGCGAGATGACTGAAGAGTTCCTCTTGAAGAGCTGGCGTGTTCGCCAAGGTGTAATGATGCGGAACTTCGCGGATGGTTTTGAAGGTTTCAAAAAGTGTAAGTGCGGACCCTTGTTGTGGCAGGTCCGGCGCCTCAACCTTGCTGTTTTGCTCTCCGAAAAGCCGTTTGGTCAGCGTGCGGAATTCGAAATCTGCAAACAGCTGCTTGAGCGCTTCGTCATCGCGTTGGGAAATGA
Source organism: Prosthecobacter debontii (assembly GCA_945873125.1). Taxonomy (GTDB): domain Bacteria; phylum Verrucomicrobiota; class Verrucomicrobiia; order Verrucomicrobiales; family Akkermansiaceae; genus Luteolibacter. Next base: position 106,176 of record CAMCBV010000001.1, on the reverse strand, counting down.
TCAAATCATCCCATGTCACCTCCAGCGGACAATCGATGATGATCGTGGCAAGTTCCTTGGAAAGCATCGCCATATCCGCATTCGCTTCGATATTTTCTCTCTGCTTGCCCTTGAGTTGCCCGGTATTTTTGAGAAGGTTTTCAATCGATCCGAAATCAGAAATGAGTTTCTGTGCAGTTTTCGGTCCAATGCCCGGAACGCCCGGAATATTGTCGGAGGCATCTCCCATCAGGCCGAGTAGGTCGATGATTTGATGCGGCTCGGAAACTCCCCAGATCTCGGGAAGCTGCTTCAAGCCGATGATCTCATGATCCGTGCCCTTGCGGCCTGGGCGCCACATGAAGGTGGTATCGGAAAGCAACTGTGCGAAATCCTTATCCGGCGTGACCATATAGGATTCAAAACCATCCAACTCGGCACGTTTCACCAAGGTTCCAATCAAATCATCCGCCTCAAAGCCATCGATCTCCAGCACTGGCAGGGCAAAGGCGCGGCAGAGGGCTTTCACATGCGGAATGGCCGCCGCCAACTCTTCCGGCATTTCATCGCGTTGGGCTTTGTAGGCGGGATAACGGATGTGACGCGGGGTTGGAGCGGATGTGTCAAACGCAACTCCCAAGTGGGTTGGGTTTTCCTTTTCCAAAATCGAGAGAAGTGTGTTGATGAAGCCATAGAGGGCCGAGGTATTGACGCCCTTTGAATTGCGGATCGGGTTTTGGATGAAGGCAAAGTGCGCCCGATAAATCAGGGCCATGCCGTCGAGTAAGAAAAGGCGTTTCATGCAGCGCACTCTAAGTTTCCAACCACAAAGTCCAATAATGAATTCCAGCGAAAATACCCTTTCATGGAAATTCCTCGAAAGGGCGGGGATTACCATTTGCCAGCTGGTGATAATTTGGACTAGATTGCCGCGGAAATTCAGATTTTTCCGATAGAACAGGAGCGAACTCCCGTATCAAAATGTGCCTCAATTCCGTTTTCCCCTCATGAAAGTCACTCACTTCTCACTGCTATCCCTCTTCCTGCTGATCTCAAGCTGTAAGGAGCACACGACCGCATCATCTCGGAAACCCGCAGTGGATACTGAGGAAAGTCCGATGACATTGCCTCAAACCGTCTCCTTCAACGAACACATCCAGCCGATTCTATCCGAGTATTGCTATCACTGTCACGGCCCGGATGCCGGCACTCGTAAGCCTGAAAAAGAACCCCTGCGCCTCGATATAGAGGCGGAAGCTTTCAAAATCCGTGAATCCGGTTCCCCGGTCATCATCAAAGGAAACCCTGCGGAATCCGAGTTGATGAGATTGATCAAATCCAAGGACAAGGACGAGGTTATGCCTCCACCAGAGAGTCACAAGGTGATGAACTCACGTGAAATCGCCTTGATCGAAAAATGGATCGAGCAGGGCGCCAAATACGAAGGCCATTGGTCTTACCAGCCCGTGGTCCGGAACACCCCTCCTAAAAACGATTGGTCAGAAAAGCCTATTGATGGCTTTGTCCACGAAAAGCTCGTCCAAGCCGGACTCGCCCCGAACGAACCTGAGGACCCTCGCAGATTTCACCGCCGCCTGTCTTTCGACCTCACCGGACTTCCCCCGGAGCCAACTGCTACCGATGCCTTCGTCGCGGCTTACGAAAAAAATCCGGATGCTGCCATCTCCGCGGAAGCAGACCGGATTTTGGAAAGCGTCACCAGTGCGGAACATTTCACCCGCCACTGGCTCGACGCCGCCCGTTACGCCGACACCCACGGCATCCACATCGACAACTACCGCGCCATCTGGCCGTACCGCGACTGGGTCATCCGTGCCTTCCACTCCAACATGCCTTGGGACCAGTTCACCACCGAACAAATCGCCGGCGATCTCTTGCCTGAACCAAGTCTTGACCAAAAAATCGCCACTGGCTTCCTGCGTTGCCTTGCAACCACTGGCGAGGGCGGCGCGATCGCAGAGGAATACGATGCCATTTATGCTGCCGATCGGGTTGACACCATGGGCGGACTTTGGCTCGGCCTAACCGCAAGTTGTGCATCTTGCCACGACCACAAGTTCGATCCGTTCTCGACCAAGGAATTCTACCAACTCACCGCGTTTTTCCGAAACAACACGATGTCAGCTTTGGATAAGAACAGCGCAACTCATGCACCATCGATCTTCGCTCCCATCCTCGAAGACCGCGAGTCATGGAACCAACTTCAAGTCAAAATATCGGATGTGAACAAACGCATCGATGCTCGTAAGGCCTCGGCAAAAAATGATTTCCAAGCATGGCTCACAAGCCGTGCCAAAACAGAAACGAAAGAGATCGATTCCACTCTCTCGCTGCACCTGCCGCTTACGTCGGAAAAAGGGAAAATGACCGGCACTGTTGATGGCGCAGCCAAAGAGTGGCCCACGGAACCTGCCCGCATTGATGGTCCAAAGGGCAAAGCCGTTATCATTTCCGACAAGCCGATCGAACTCGGTGACATCGGAAATTTCACGCGAGCAGACCAAGTCAGCTACGGCGGCTTTGTTTGGTTTGAAGGCGCACCCACTGGATCGGTCATTGCAAAAATCGATCCCGCGCAAGGCTACCGTGGCTGGGATCTGAGCTTTGAAGACGGCAAGCCCGGCGCTCATGTGATCGACTCCTGGGATAAATCCGCATGCAAATTACTGTCGGACGGTAAACTCAAACCCAAAAAATGGTATCATATCATGGTTGTTTTCGATGGCACACAGAGCGGACACCAATGCCTGTCGCTCTACATCGATGGTAAAAAAACCGGCGCTAAAATCTATCCTAACACCGTTGGCGCAAACATCGTCACATCCACACCCCTTACTCTCGGTTCCCGTGCAAATGGCGATTCCAAAATAAACAGCAAAGTCGCACTCCAAGATTTCCGTCTCTATCGTCGCTTGCTCAAAGAAAATGAAATCGCTCGTTTGGCAAATACCCAAATGATCGATGAATGGATCGCACTTCCCGCTGACAAGCGCACCAAAGAGCAAAACGATGCTCTCTTCGAACATTATATCACTGTTGCCGATCCTGCATCCATCGAATTCATCGCCGAGCGTGACAAACTTCTAGCAGAAGAAAAAATCATGCGCGATCGCGGATCGATGACTCTGGTCTACGAGGAGAAAAAAGATGCGCCCTTTGCCCACGTCCTCACCCGCGGTTCATACGCAGCCAAAGCGGAAAAAGTATTTCCTGAAACTCCTGCGATGCTGCCCGCCATGCCGGAAGGCACCGCCAAAGACCGCCGCGGCCTCGCCATGTGGCTGAACGATCCGAAAAACCCCCTCCCCGCCCGCGTTACGATGAACCGCCTCTGGTATTACATGTTTGGCAAAGGCATCGTCGAAACCAACGGTGACTTCGGCATCATGGGCGCGCGCCCCACCCATCCGAAACTTCTCGACTGGCTCGCTTCCGAATTCATCGCAAGCAAGTGGGACTTCCGCCACATGGTCAAGACCATCGTGTTGTCAAAAACCTACCGCCAGGCCGGTCATATCTCTCCGGAGAAACTCGAAATCGATCCCGCAAACAACCTTCTCGCCCGCGGACCTCGCACACGCCTTGACGCCGAACAAATCCGTGACCTCGCTCTCGCAAGCTCAAACCTACTGTCAAAGAGAATCGGCGGAGCATCCGTGAAACCCTACCAGCCCGAAGGTGTATGGAGCGCTGTCGCCATGCCGCAATCCAACACGAAGGATTACAAACAAGACACGGGGGAGGCGCTCTACCGTCGCTCGATGTATACCTTCTGGAAACGTACCGCCGCACCGCCGACCATGGAAATTCTCAACGCCCCTACCCGCGAGATTTTCTGTGTCGCCCGGGAACGCACCAACACTCCCCTCCAGGCCCTCGCCCTCATGAATGATCCACAATTTGTGGAAGCAGCAAGGGCTCTCGCCACGATCGCCATGAAAGACGGAAAAGATTTCGATCAACGCCTCGACATCATCACTCTGCGACTCATCAACCGCAAATTGGAGAGTTCGGAACGCGCAGCAATCCGGGAAACCCACACCGCCGCTGAAAAATATTATCGCGAGAAACCCGAGGAAGCGAAAAACGCACTCGCCATCGGAGAATTCGCATATGACCAAAACCTTCCGACCACGGATCTCGCCGCATGGACCTTGGTGGCGAACCAACTTTTCAACCTTGATGAAACCGTAACCCGATAAACTACGATGAATCCATTAGATATTTACAACGAAGCATACACACGCCGTCAGTTTTTTCGCAAAACCGGAACCGGCCTCGGCGTTGCGGCGATGGCATCCTTGCTCGGCAAAGAAGGTCTCAGCGCCGCCCAACCCATGGGCAACATGTCGATCCCACAGTTCGCGCCGAAAGCCAAACGCGCGATCTACATCTCGCTCATCGGCGCGCCATCCCAGTTGGATACCTTCGATTACAAACCCGAGCTCAAAAAACGCTTTAAAGAGGATCTCAAAACCTACCTCGCCAAAGAAGGCGAGCGCCTCACCGGCATGACGGCCGGTCAGGCAGCGTTTCCGCTAGCTCCATCCATGTTCAAATTTAACCAGTATGGCGAGTCCGGCACGTGGGTTAGCGAGTTGCTGCCGTGGACCGCAAAAATGACTGATGATCTGTGTGTCATCAAATCCATGCACACGGATGCCATCAACCACGAACCTGCCAACCAACTGATCTACACCGGATCCATGGTCAACGGCAAAGCATCCATGGGATCTTGGATGTCCTACGGTCTCGGTTCGATGAATGAGGATTTGCCATCCTTCGTCGTGCTCCACGCCAAACACACCTCTCCCTTCGCCAACGTCCAAGCGATTTCCTCGAGACTCTGGGGCTCCGGTTACCTTCCCGGAAAATACTCAGGTGTGTCGCTCCGCTCACTCGGCGATCCGGTCCTTTTTCTCGAAGATTCAGCCGGCGTTCCACGCGAACTGCGGCGCAGCATGTTGGATGGATTGGGGAAACTGAATCAAAAATCCTACGATGCGATTCAGGATCCTGAAATCCAAACCCGCATGCAGCAATACGAGATGGCTTATCGGATGCAGCGCTCCGTTCCGGAACTTGCCGATCTCTCAAGCGAATCCGAGCACACCTACAACCTTTACGGGGATGAAAGCAAAAATCGCGGCACCTTCGCCAACTCCGCTCTGATGGCCAGACGCTTGCTTGAACGTGGCGTACGCTTCGTGCAGATTTTCCACCGTGGTTGGGACCAGCACGGAGACCTCCCACGCGATCTCGCTTCGCAATGCAAGGATGTCGATCAAGCATGCTACGGCCTCATCCAAGACCTCAAACAACGCGGGATGCTGGAAGATACTCTCGTGATCTGCGGTGGCGAGTTCGGGCGCACGGTCTATTCCCAAGGAGCCCTCTCTGAGACAAACTACGGTCGGGATCACCATCCCCGTTGCTTCAGCCTGTGGATGGCTGGCGGGGGTATCAAGGGTGGGCAAACCTACGGTGAAACCGATGAGATGAGCTACAATATCACGCAAAATCCGGTTCATGTTCGTGATTTGCACGCCACCATCCTGCACACCTTAGGTATCGACCACGAACGCATGACCTATAAGTTCCAAGGCTTGGATCAACGTCTCACGGGGGTCGAACCAGCCAAGGTCATCAAGGGTATCCTTGCTTGAAATTGAACAATCTTTGTCTTTGCCGACCGCGATTCCCAGTCTATGTTAAGGCATGAAAAAAATCCTTGCCGCCATCGATTTTTCCAATGCGACCCCCGGCGTTGTCACAGCTGCCACTGATCTTGCTAAGGCATTTGGCGCGGAGCTCCACCTGCTCCATGTCATTGAGCCAGAGCCAACATATACGGCTTATGGCTTAAGCCCCGGCGAGTTTCCTGAGATCCACTCCTTTCACGAAGAATCGCGCAAACGTGCGAAAGAGGCGCTCATGACTTCCGCAGCCGAAATCAGTACCAAAGGGGTCGCACCCGTAACTCACCTTAGCGATGGAAGTCCGCTGCTCGAATTGGAGGCAAAAGTTGACGAGATCGGAGCCGATTTCGTTATTCTGGGCTCCCACGGACACAATGTCCTTGCCGCTCTCATCCTCGGCAGCGTTGCTGAAGGTATGGTCAGAAAAGCCATGGTGCCCACCTTGATCATTCCCGCCGGAGAGGCTAAATAAACTTCATTTCTTAGACCCGCACGCCCTGAGGGTGATGAAAAACATCATCGGGATCATATTGTAGTTTGATTTTTTGAAGAAAACCGAGATCTCCAAAATAGGATTTTTGAGGATGGGTAAAATTACGATCGGGGTAGTTGCAGTAGTGGCGCCGGATTCCATGATCCGCCAGTGAGGTTTGGATTGCATCGACAGCTTTGATGACCGCTGCCTCGCGCTTCGGATCGTCCCAGTAACCTTGGATTTCGGACATGTAATTGCAATCGCGATGCGCAAAAACCGAGGCTTCCTTGTAGGCGGCATCTTGGATAGCGCCACCCAGTGTGTTGCACTGCCAAATCACCCCACCCGTATCTGCAACCTGCCGGGCAAGCGCTTCAACCACACCTTTCAGCTCGGCAAAACCTTGTAACATCCCGGCGCACGCATTTTTGAAAGGCAACGGACCGGGGCGCCCATAATAGGCTTTGATCGCTGCCGGATAGAGCGGCGCGTAATAGCGGGTGACAGTGTCGACAAGCTTTGCGAGCGGCTTCATTTTCTCCGTGATGCCCGCTTGGCTTTCAAGATCGGTATGGGTGAGCAGCACGGTCAGCGATTTGCCATTCAACACAAACGCCGAAAACGCATCGCGTGGCAATTCTTGGGTAGAAGCAAACCACGTTTCCAACAACAAACTCACTTTTTCCGGCGTCAGATGCGTTGCTTTGAAACGGCGATGATACAAGTGAGTTGGAGCTTTTCGGGTACGAAATCGGAACTGGGTAATGACCCCAAAATTACCATTGCCCCCACCCCTGCATGCTTTAAGCAACTCATGATCGCCTTCGCATGGATGCACCGCTCCCTGCGCGTCGATCATCCGCAAAGCTGTCAATTGATCACACGTGAGTCCGTATTGTCTGGCCAACAAACCGTAACCACCTCCCAGCGTGAGTCCGCCAATACCAACCCCTGCGCAAGATCCGGCAGGCAGCACACGTCCTTTGGCCAAAAGAAAATCATTGATTTGACGTAACGTCGCACCCGGTTCGACCGTGAGGGTTTTTGCATTTTGATCGAATGACATTTTGTTCATCCCCGACATGTCCAACGAGAGCGAATCATCCGCCATGCAATATCCTTCGAAACAATGGCCGCCGCTTTTGATCGAAATGGATTTCTTTTGTGCCCGCGCCCACTTGATGCCGGCAATCACTTCATCATCCGAAAAACATTTCTTCACGGCCGCAGGCTTGGGTTCCAACCGACTGTTGAACAATTTACAAGCCATGCGGTAACGATCGCTTCCAGGCAGATCAATCGCTCGATCAATAACTGGCTGCTGTCCACCCGCCCATGGCGTTAAATATGCAGAGCTGCCCAAATGTAAAAATGCGCGCCGACTTAAAATCATGGAGCTTTGGCCTTCCCCCTGCTTGTATGAAATGCGTTTTCAGCATCCGGCCCGGTGAGCAGGTGATCGCCTTCCAGACCTGCCGTAAGAATGAGTTCAAACCCGCAGGCGAGCGCTTGATCAAGAAATTCCTCGGCAGGAAGGCAAAGCCTCCCTCCCACTTCACGGAGCTCAAACCGGATAGGGTCGATCCCGTGATAGCCTCGGTAGATAACCTCGGTGCATACGAGCCGATCCGCCGTACGGAAATCAAAAAGGAAATCGTAGGGTTTGCCAAGATGGGTCAGCGCACGTTGGATTCCGCGCTGAAGTTCCGGCTCTGACAAAGGAGGTCGCAAGACGATCAATGCATCGACATCCAGCGTTTCACGATAAGAACGTATTTTGACCCCGTCTTTTTTTGATTCAAGAAACCAGGAATCATCAGGATGAAATGGCATGAGCTCGCCCAATTCTGGATTCCGGCTAGAGTTTTTTCCAAGAAACAAAGCCGCATGAGGCCAGAAGCCGGGCAAGAACCAATTGCTGAGCGCATCGTCATGTCGGGTGACGAACACATCGCCGGGTTTCGACAGCTCAAGGATTTGATGCTGAAGCGAGCGGTGAATGCGCTTGGGCGCGCCCAAGGGCTTGATGCCCGGTTGATGAAGTTCCGCGATGGCGCGACCTGATACTTCAAACATTCCGCGCATGACATTTTTCCATGCGGAACGATGACGCCTGAGAAATGAAAACCAACGATAGGAAATACGTCGTTTCAAAACTTCACGGCGACGTCGTACGATAAAAGGCTCTTCAAATTTCAGTAGATCAATAATCGGGCCGAGGCTAGGATCGCCAGCGAGAGAAAAAATTTCATCACGATGCCGGATGTAATGATCCGCGGCATTGAGGAAACGAAGTTGGTTCCATGGTGAGGTGAAGGCCTCATAGATTGTGGTAAACGATTTCCTAGGAATGCCGGAAACTTCATCCACCTCATCCAGCTTCTTCCATAAAACCGGATGTTGCGCCGCAAGATCGACAATAAAGCGGTTGCAGCGAAGCAAAATACAAGCGGCAGCAAAGGCAATGCTGAACAACGGCAGGCGCGCGTTCGATTGAACAAGCCCATCCCCCGCCTGTCCGCCAATTTCCTCAATCGTTGCCAGCAGCGAGGCGCGCAAGGTGAGATACTGGGAATACCGTAGTTTCAACCACTCCTCCTCATCAGGGAGAAAATAACCTCTTGCGGAAGCAGCTTCAACGGTGGCGATTTCCCGCTCGAGTCCTTCAATCTCAGGGAGCGCGGCCGCGGCAGCAAGAACGGTTGACGCGCCGGCTGTCATGGAATGGTGCGTTTCCTCATCGATTTGATTGCAACAGCTCATCATAGGGGAGGATTCACTCCATCTAAAAAACCGGATGTGAAAATGAACAGCTAAGGCGCCTTCCAATCCGGAAACTCCGATTCAAGTTGGGTTTTGTATTTCTGAGCTTCAGCATTTTTGTTCTGCTTCTCCAAAAGCAGAACATATTTATGGATCGCGAGGGGCCTGAGGTCCGCATCCTGATTGAACTGGATCACGTACAGATAATCTGCAGCAGCCTCTCCAACGTTTTCCTTCAGAGCATGGAGATCGCCCGAAACGATACGTAATCCGGCTGACGTGCGACCTTGGGGATGCAATTCCAATCCTTCATCTGCGGATTTACGCGCATCATCAAACCGCTTCAATTGATAAAGACCGCGGGCTTGATCCAACAACCCATCCGCCTTCCAGGCGGGTTGATCCTCCACCTCCAATACATGGCCGATCGCACTGAGCGCCTCTTTGGACTGGTTGGTTTCGAGCCGGGATTTTGCCAAATAACGCCAGACTTTTTTCGGGGTCGTCCGTGGTTCCTTGTCGTTTGCCGCAAGGCCAAGAAACTTCGCAGCCGCGACGTAGTCTTTGGAGTTAAAGAATTGCATGCCGGCCCACTGCAAAGCTTGCGCGGGTATCTCATTTGGGTAACCACCTTCCATGGCCAGTTCAATCTCTGCGCCTAGCTGTATGGCATCTTGCGATGAAAAATAGGAGAGAGCTAACAACAAACCGGCGTGTTTGCCATAGGCGTCTTTGCGAAGTTTGCGGGCTTCATTGAGAAACGGCACCGCCTCTTTGGGCTGGTTGGTCTTCACGAGACCCCAGCCAATCCAATACCTAGCCTCGGACTCAAGGTTCGCACTGAGGTCCTTTAGTTCTAACAGACCTTTGTAACGGACCAGCATATTTTCGATATTGTCCTCTTTGCGGCGCGCGCGCGCGGACTCCAGCCAAGCAAGCGATACAAGATCCTCAGGAGCGTTTTTTGCTGCGACAACCCTATCGTAATCGGCAATGGCTTTGCCTAGATCCCCTGTCTCCACAAAACATTTGGCTCGTTTCACCAGAGCATGATGAACGCGCTCATCCTTGGGATACTGCGAGATAAATTCTCCAAGCGAGCGGATTGATCCCTGTTTGTCGCCAGCTTCAGAAAGACACCAACCCCGTTGATAAAGAAATCCGGGGCGATTCGATGCAGCAAGCAATTTGGGATCCACCCTTGCGTAAACTTCAGCTGCTGCCGGAATCTTGTTTTGTGAGAACAAGGTCTCGGCTTTGATCAACAGTGCGGTATGGATGCGAGTATCGTTGGGATGGGATTTTTCGTAGATCTGAAGAAATGCGTCCACTTGCTCCGTCACATAGTTTCCTTCGATCTGGAAAAAACAGTTCAGTCGGTAATACGATGCCTGAAAAGCCAGTTCGTTTTCCGGAGGAACAGTTCTCTCGATTTCACGAAAGAGCTTGCTGGCCTCGGATACCTGTTTGAGTTGCAACATCGCACGGGCAGCGAGCATCAACCTTGCGGCTTCTTTCTCACCCTCCGCTTTCACCGCGCTCTTTTTATAGACCTCAAGGACCTCCTGATATTTTTTTGCCGCAAAGTAATTCTCCATCAATGCGATTTGAGCATCAGGACGGGCCGACTCCATGCCGGGCTTTTCCAACACAACCCGCAAATAGCTTTCCGCAACACCTGACTTGCCGAGCTTGGTTGCGGCAATCGCGGCATGCAGAGCCGCTTCAGCACGGATTTTTTCCGAAGCCTCAGACTTCGCCACTTGCTCGAAGAACTTCAAGGCATCTTCGATTTTACCTTGTTTGTAGGTGACATGGCCCAGATACAACCTCGCCTGCTCATGCAATTCCGCTCCCTTCGGATCCTCGATCACTTCCTGGAATGCTTTTGCCGCATCCCGGTCCCGACCATCCATTCGATAACAGCTTCCAGCCAGCAGCTTGCCCTTAGATTTATCTTCAGGACGTGATCCATTGGCAGCGAATCTTTCAAAAAGAGGAGCGGCAAATGCATATTCCCGCTTGTTATAATGATCCAAAGCCATCGTATATGCTGCCACTGCGGCGTATTTGCCTTCACCAAAGCCTTTGATCAGGGTTGAAAAGCAACGCTTCGCATCATCGGCCATTCCTACCTGAAGGTAACTGCTTCCCAAATACCACCACGCGGCTTCGGCATTCGCATTGTGTCCGAACTCGTTGAGATAATCGCTGAAAATACCCGCGGATCTCAGATAATCCTCACGCCGCGTCTCGGCATCAGCGGCATTCTGGGCCGAGTCGTAAATATTCTTTCCGCGCTGAAACAAATCATTTGCCGGATCAGCCTGCAGCGCGGGCTCAACCACACTTGCACGCGGTGGATCTTGTTGGGCTTGCAGACTTGCCAAACCCATGAACAACCCGCATGGGATCTGCCGCCAATAAAATGTATGGAATTTCGACATGCCGGCTTACTGGGAAGGGGTTGGACGCTGGGTAGCGAAAGAAATATTCCAAATTCCAGCTTTCTGGCAGGTATCGATCACTTCGACGATGCGTTGATATTGAACTCCGCCATCGCCGCGGATCCGAACAGGTTGGTTCTCGAATTTCTCCGCGATTTCGGCGAGCTTTTCTAACAACTGGGTGAGATCAACGGTTGTCCCCTCAACGCGTATCGTGCCATCGCCAAGAACATTGATCACAATCTCACCAATCTGACGTTGTGGATCGGCACCATCCTGAGCAGTCGGGACAGATACCGACAACTCCGTTTCAGATCGGGTAAACTGCCAGGTAACGATGAAGAAAATCAGCAACAGGAACACGATGTCAATCATCGGTGCCAACTGCATGCTAGCGGGTTCCGGCTGTCTGCTTTGAAACTTCATGGCTCGTTGAAATCAAATACCGTGCAAATCCGGCCTGTTGTTATCAAGGAGGGATGGCACCGGCGTCGCGTATTCATTGCGGGTTTTCTCACCCGGACTTTGATGTCCTCCACCAAGCGGCCTTTGATGCTCGACCTGGGTGTGAAGCAATGCCATCAGGTGTGTGGATGCCGCTTCAAGTTCGGCAATGTATTTCTGAACCCTTCCTCTGAAAATGGAGTAGAATATCAAAGCCGGAATTCCAATCATCAAGCCGGCAGCTGTGGTGATTAAAGCCTCTGAAACACCTCCTGCCAGCTCCATCTGACGAACGCCTTGGACGTCACCACCTGAAATTTTGAGAAACGATTTGATCATTCCCAGAACCGTTCCCAGCAATCCGACCATCGGTGCGATCGAGCCGATATCCGCCAGATAAGTGATTCGCGAGCTCAGCAAGCCGGCCTGCCTAGAGCCTTCCGCCTCAGCCACTTCACGAACTTCTCCAAATGAAGCACTCGGATATTTTGTAAAAAAATCGAGAGTTTTCTGAGTCACTCGCGCCATGGATTCGTTTTGCTTTTTGCAAAAGCCGATCAATCCGAGAAAATCACGTTTACGGATCATCGCCTCCGCCGTGTCCATGAATCGATCACTCACCACCGCATTGCGGCGGATCGTTATCAGATAGAGTAAAATCAAAACCACCCCCACCACTGAGATGAGTGCCAGTGGATACATCATGATACCACCCGCTTCAATAATCTTAAGAAAGTTTGTCTCACTCGGCACGATGGTGTCTTCTGCACTGGCGAGTAGCACGCTAAGAAACATGGCGGCAGTTGTGTAGATGAAGCACTTCATGAATGGGTCAGAGTGTAACTTGGCGGCTACCCTTGGCAAGCCTTGGAATCATGAGTAAAACAGCCCGTTTACTTCGATCAATCACCACGGCGACGGTAACTCTCAACCGCACGCATCCAAACATTGCCAACTTCCTCAGGAAGACCCAGCCATACGGTCCGATGCATCATCAGCATGGCTGGCGCAAGATAAAGCAATTGGGCGAGTTCGGAGTTCTCAAGAGCCTCCGGCCCCTCTCTGAGACAACGCCTGACGAGCGCTTCCTCAATAGGGTTCATATCCGAATGCTCAAGCAATGAGACGTGCACCCCGTTTACATAAGGATCCACCACGGCCGCAATCACACCCTCCCGACCCGTGACGGAGGCATTCAAAACGGTTTGTTCATGATTTTCCGCCTCATCCGCGAGCTTGACGATGGCAGGCAAATGGATTTCCTCGGGCGTGGCGAGGATGTGTGATTTTGCCAAAGCGCGGCCGTAACGCGCACGACTTGTCCATACCGAAACGGGGATGCAAAGAATCAGACCCAACAGAATCGGTGCCATCCACATCGCAAACTGGATGCCGATGTGCCATGCGAAAAACGCCCAAGCGATGCCAATGATCGTCGGCACGGCATGGAAGCGCAACGCATCCGACCAAGCCGTCCCATCCGTCTCGCGGTTTTGATTTCCCCAGCCGACCGCACGCCCGGAAATGATTCCCGCCACCATTAGGGTGTGCGCCATCATCACGCAAGGCGCTAATAAAATGGAAAGGATCGTTTCCAAAAACACTCCCGTGAGCAACGCCAGTGCCCCACCGAATGAGCGGCGGGTTTTTGTTGAAAACAATGCTCCGAGCAAAGCGAGAATCTTTGGCGAAAAAAGCAAGGTGAAAACCACACCTGTCAGAATCAGTGCCTGAAGTTGCACATCGACTCCGAACAACTGATCCACATGACCATCGAACGGCAGCGGGCTGAGATCGCTCATTTTGAAATCCCATGCCAACCAGGAACCCATAAGCAAAAACAGGAACCAAATCGGGCTGCCCAGATAGGCCATGATACCCATGAACAAATGGATACGGACGGTCAGGGGAAGTTTGCGTGCGAAAATCAACCACATGTGTTGCAGGTTTCCCTGGCACCAACGTCGGTCGCGTTTCAAGTGATCCACCAAGGTCGGAGGAGCTTCCTCGTAGGTGCCCTCTATATCCCAAGCCAGCCAAACCTCCCAGCCTTCGGAGACCATCAGCGCGGCTTCGACAAAGTCATGACTCAGTATTCTGCCACCGAACGGCTCCCTGCCGGGAAGCGCCGGGAGCTCGCAAAATTCCGAAAACGGCTTCACTCGGATCATCGCATTATGCCCCCAGTAACTGCCGCCGCCGAGTTGCCAAAAATTCAGTCCACGAATGAACAACGGCCCATAGAGCCTCATCGCAAATTGCTGCAACCGCGTGAACACGGAAACCCCGCGGATCAACTTCGGCGGAGTTTGCAAAATCCCGAGCTTTGGATACGCCTCCATCACTCTTGCCATCTTCACGATGTCCCCGCCATCCATGAGGCTGTCCGCATCAAGAACCAACATGCCCTCGTATCCCCCGCCCCAAGTCCTGACGAAATCTCCGATGTTGCCCGCTTTGCGGTTATCGTTGGTCTTGCGCCGGCGGTAATAAATTTTACCAAAGCCTTTCAGCCTACGACAAAGATTCGTCCATGCCACTTCCTCCAACACCCAGAGGTCAAGGTTTCTGGTGTCACTGAGAATGAAAAAATCAAATGAGTCCAGATGCCCGGTCGCTTCGATGGAGCGGTAAATCGCCTCGATCCGAGCGCAGAATTTGGCACTGTCCTCATTATAAACCGGCATCACCACCGCATGCCGGCTACCCAGAACATCCGCCGGACCTTCTGCAAGTTCCGTGATACATACCGCACGCTGTTTTCCCCGGAAAATGTCCAGTGCACCAAAAAGCGCGTGAAACGAACCAAGCACCAGCAATCCGTTAAGGATCGCAAAAATGATCATTAGCGGAATATGGGCCCGATGGATGCCACAACGCCAAAACAAATCGGCAAGCCATAACACCGCGATCATGTTTACCAACAGCACGCTCCCGAAAAAAACCAATCGGCGTCCTTTGGCGGACGCTCCTTTGTAAAAGGGCATCATTTCGGATTTGATGGCTGTTTTTTGAGTTTCCATAGATCAAAGAGAAGGATCCTGAGACCCGCCGAAGAAAATAAACCAGACGCAGGCAATCACGGCTGCCAATAACGCGATGGCAAACATGCGTCTCACAATGGGGCGCCTGTCCATGGTCTCCCACCACTGAGCCGCACCGCTCCCAATCACATTGAGTTCAAGCGGTTTTGGAACCATCGTGAGCTCTGCAAACTGCGGACCAGCCGCAAGATAAGAACTGCGCATCGCCGCTACAAATTCATCCGGCCATGGCTCGGGCGTCAGAAAAACCCCCTGCCAGCGATCCGCCAGACCCGCGAGCAACAAGGCAAGACGCCCCCGTGCAGCGAGGCGCCGGTTCTCCAGTGGCTCGTCCAGCACCCGCTCGGTCCATTCACCGATCTCGGAGAGCATTTCCTCCATCGCCAGCTTTCGTGCCGTACTCTCTGGCTCTTTCGCTCTTCTTGCGGAAGCGCGCCAGAGAATTCCACGCACCAACTCGGCAACCAGCAAGCGGTTACGAATATGCAATGCCGCAAGATAAGCCTCCACTGCAGCATAGGCATCTTCCCATTCCTCAAGCTCGGATTCGCTGAGCGGCCTGAGTGAGTCTAAAGTTTGATTCGGTAAACCCATCTTTCAGTTAGAAAATCTTCCCCTCTTTTTAATGAAGCTCTCATTTCGAGTGAGCCAATGTCTGACAGTTTTCCGCCTTCTTCCGCTGGAACAATCTGAAACGCCAGCCTGATACGTCCCTCGGAAATTGGCTGAACCGCAATCCCCTGAATGCGCACTCGGGCATCGGCATCGACGACCGCCTCAGGCATTTTACCGTCCTCTCCCACAAGATGATCACCCTCGAATTCCACGATCATGGTGCGCTGCTCAGGCTGCCATTCATGAACTCCTGTACGAGTCGCGACCACATGGCCGCCGGCATCGGAAGGATCCACATCCATCGTCCAATGCTGGCGATAATTGAACTCCAAGCGATCACCAGGCTTGGGATTTTTTTCAGGAACCCACATGGCCACCGTATTGTCTGCGAGTTCGTTCGCGGTCGGAATTTCCATCAGCATCACACTGCCCGCACCCCAGTCAGAAGTCGGCTCGATCCATAAGGAGGGACGGAGATCATAAGCCGCCTCGCCGTCCTCATAAGCACTGAAGCGCCGATCCCGCTGCAGGAGGCCGAATCCGTCACATTTGGCCATGCTGAAAAAACTAAATTCCAAGCTTCCGGTATCATTTGAAATAGGCCTCCAGATTCTTTCACCACTTCCCATGCGGATCGCCAAACCATCCGAATCGTGAACCTCAGGGCGGAAATCATCGAACTTACGGCGTGAATTTTCACCGAACCAGAACATGCTCGACATCGGAGCGATCCCGAGGCGTTTGACCTCTTTCCGGGCGAAAAGAACCGCCTTCACGTTCATGACGGTATCCTCACCGGGCCTGATCGTAAATTCATACGCTCCGGAATAGGAGGGACCATCCAATAGGGCATAAAACACAGCCCGCTCATCCCCTTCTTGGGGCTTTTTCAACCAGAACTCGCGGAACGCGGGAAATTCCTCATTCGCATCAGTCACCCCAGTATCGATCGCTATACCCCTCGCCGAAATTCCATAGCGCTGGTTTTTACCAAGCGCACGCCAGTAACTCGCTCCTTGAAACACGACCAACTCATCGAACACACCGGAATCGTTGATTGGCGCATGCAGACGAAAGCCGGCAAATCCGGCATCCGATGGCAGCTCACCGTGGTTTTTAATAAGCGGTCCGTATTTGAAAAAAGCTTCGGACAAACGCACCCGCTGGCGATGCGTATCGGTGAATTCATAGATCCCAACAGGCTCAAGAAACAGATATCCTGGGTGAAAAAACATCGCACGGAAAGGCAGCTTCGCATCTCCCCACAGAGCTCGGTTCGGATCAAACCGTATGTCACGGTATTGATCGTAGGTCAGGGATTTCATCCAGCCCGGCAAGGCATCCTTGTTTGGAGCGTGATATTTTGCCTTGGCCAAATCGCGCGCGCGATTTTCAACCATCCCAAAATCAGCCTCATCGCGCTCCCAGTTTTGAGCAATCGCGAGACTTGATCCCAGCACCCATGACAAGAGGAAATTGCAGCATTTAGACACGCTCGCATTGTAAGCGAATTTCCAAGGAAAAAGTCAAGAGCTCCATCCTGGCGTTTCCCTTAATTTTGAATTTTGAATTTTTGAATTTCCGTGCAGCCTAGGCACATGTCGCATCGCACGGGAATATTGTTGGTGGTATCTGGTCCTTCAGGTTCAGGAAAAACAACCTTGTGCCGGCGTTTGGCTGACGAGGGAGAAGCGCATTACTCGATTTCCTGCACCACTCGTTCGCCGCGTACCGGTGAGACCAACGGCAAGGACTACCACTTCCTGACCCGCGACCAATTTGTCTCTAAGCTCGAAAACGGTGAATTCCTCGAAAGCGCGGAGGTTCACGGAAACCTCTATGGCACGCTCCGCTCAGAGGTCGTTCAATACCTCCAGAGCGGACAAGATGTCGTAATGGATCTCGATGTCCAAGGCGCCGCCCTCGTCCGCGCATGCACGGATCCATCCATCCACAAAGCCTTGGTCGATCTTTTCGTCATGCCTCCTGATGATCGAGAACTCCTTCGACGCCTATCCGGCCGCGGCACGGATTCCGCAGAGGTCATCGCACTGCGCATGAAAAACGCGATGGAGGAAATCAGCCACTGGCCGGAATACACCTACCGCCTGCTCTCCAGGTCTCAGGAAGAAGACTACACCCGTTTCAAATCGCTCATCGTGGCGGAGCGGCTTAAAGTCAGCCGCCTACTCTGATCCGAGAGGCAGCAAGAAACATCCAGCCGACTCTCTCACTTGGGAATGTTTGAAAAACCCTGCGCGAACTTATTTTCGCGTATCTTGAACTCCTATAAATCCAACCATTCCTTCACGAACTGATTCCAATTCTTTTGGGTCTCCTCTTCGTTGCCAAACTCGGCCCATAACTTCGTCTCCTGATACGCACTGCCGGCCAAGGGCAATCGCCGGTTCGCCGGCGTGCGATTCACAAGAAGGGGATCCTGATCCGGAGGACAGTTCTTTTGCAGATCCTTGATGAATTTCAGAATATACGGACCCACAAACCAAGGCATGCCATCCTTTCCTTGGTTCCGGTAATATCTCGGAGCCATGTATTCGATCACCGGCTTGTCGTCCGTATTCACCGGATAGCCCGCGAACCCTTCCTTCGATGCGATGAGGTTTCCACCGTAATACAACAAAGCCGTTTGCGGGTTGAGCGTCTGATAAATGTCTTCACGACCATTTCCATCTGAAAAACTCTTCTTCGTCTGGGTATCGTCGATATCGCAAGCCGCAAGCGGAGTTTCGTCACGGTGTCCTACGAAGGCGATCACTTCATTGAAGGGCGCGAAATCACAGCGCCAGACCGTCACGTGATCGAAAACCTCTAACAGAGTTTTTCCGATGACATGAAATTCAAATTCCGTCACTTGATAGGCAGGCAACCATTGAACAAAAATTCCGCCGGGTTGGAGGCGTTTTTTCACACTCTCGAAATGCTCAACGGAATACAGGCTGCCAGCACCGGAACGATAAGGCACGAAAAGATCCGAATTGATCACATCGAACTTCTCTTGGGTCGCCATGAGATAATGGCGGCCATCTTCTGTTAGAACTGTGGAGCGTGGGTCGGTGAAAAGACCGTTTGTCAGATCAACCCCGTCCACCTGCGTCATGAACTCCTTGGAGGCGGAAATGACATGGGGTGAAAGTTCACAGGTCACCACTCGCTCGACCTGCGGGAATCGATCGGATAATGCCGCACCCGCACTGATGCCGGTTCCCATGCCTAAAAAAAAGATCGATTTCGCATCAGGCTTGAGCATCAATGGAATTTCAGCCTGGGAAGCCTGCCTAATCCGACCCTCCGAGGAACCCAGGCCATAGTCGGAGTTGATTTTAATGGATAACCCGTCGTTGCCCCTTACTACCGAAACCGTACAATCGCTCCCCTCCCATGCTTTGAGGGTCACTTCATCTTTTCGCATCTCGAGCACGCCCGTCACCGGCAAGCGGGATGGGTTGAGTCCCGTGAATAAAAGAATCAACCCGACTCCGCTGATGCACTTGACCGCCATCCCCACGCGACCGCGTACCGATGGCATCCAAAGCGCCATCAAAAAGTAGATGACGCCCATGATCTGCATGGTACGCCACATGCCGAATCGCTCGAGAAAAACAAAACCACAGAAGAGAGAACCCAGAATGGCTCCAACGGTATTGATCGTGGCCAGACGACCCAAGCTCTTTCCAGGTGAGGTCGTATACCGCTCTTCGGTTTTCATCAAATAAGGAAAAACCGCTCCCAGGACCAAGGCCGGCGGGCCTATGGTCAGTGCGCATTTTTTAAAAATGAAAAACACGAATTCCAACCAATTCGCCTCGATTGCAAGGAACCGGAATGAATCGGTCAACTCCATGAAAACGATGGGCGTCAGGGCGATGGAAATGCCACTGAGAGCAAGCAGGATAGCGAGCACGATATTCGGCTGCCAGTTCCGCCGTGCGAGTAAAGAACTGATCAATGACCCGCCGGCAAGGCAGAAAAGCACTACCACGAGAATCGCAGCATAGGTGTAAACCGAGTTCTCAAGCACCAAGGAAAACATTCGCGTCCAGAGCACCTCGAGCGCCAACACACCAAATCCCGATAGAAAACAAATGACTGTTAGAGCAGCCCGGCTACTGTCGATCTTCCCACGTTTCGTCGGATCTGCCTTTGTCGTGAAAGTTTCACCCTCATTCCCACCACTCTCAACCGCACCCATAGCCGATGGCGAACGTGAAACGACAAAAGCCAAAACCGCCAGTATCGCCGTGATTCCCATAGCGATGAAACATGTCATCCGGAATCCAAACCAAACCGGCATGAAAAATCCTGCCAACAACGCGCCAAGGGTCGCGCCCAACGTATTGATTCCATATAAAAATGCCGAGGTCGAACCGAACCGCGACGGATTCCGGATGGCATACTGACCCATGACCGGAATGGTTCCGCCCATGCAAAACGCAGGTGGAAAAACAAGCGCCAATGCCAACAGAAATTTGATCAGCAGAAGCCATGCGCCCGAATGCACGCTTCCATAGACCTCAGGGTAAATGGCATGGTAGCCCTTCAGAACCACAAAGTAGAGAAGCGCCGTGATGGCAATTCCCAGCTCCAAACCCGCATAGATACGCAGCGGACTTCCAACTCGGGCAGAGCGCCTTCCCCAAAACCAACTGCCGACTGCCAATCCCGCGAAAAAGGCCGCCAATGTCGCCCCCGCAGCATGCGATGTATTGCCAAACAACAATCCCAGTTGTTTCATCCAAAGAATCTGATAGATCAGAGCGGAAAATCCCGAGAGAAATATAAGGAGATAAATGATCATGAAGACGTCGGGTGAAAGTGTTGACCGAGATCACACCCTATGAATCCCAACCTAAAAATCAACTGTCTTGCGATTTATCTCAGGTAGGGAGACTTTTATCACTAGAGGTCCATATCTAAGGGTGCTTCATGCCCCATCGAGCCCTTTACTTAGATAACCGCCGCATGGTATGGACGCGTAGCGATACGCATCCCTGCCATAAAAAACAGCAACTCCCCGAGAATGGAGAGCTGCTGTGGTAGATTTCTCTTAAAACAAGATTAGTAACGACGTCCGCCACGCTCTTCACGACGGTCATTGCCACCGCGATTACCGCCGCCGCCATATCCACCGCCACCGCCACCGCCACCGCCGCCGTAGCCGCCGCGATTGCCACCGCCACCACTGCGCTCTTCGCGCGCTTGGGCTTCGTTGACTTTCAAAGAACGGCCACCGACATCCGTGCCGTCCACACCCGCGATCGCTTTGTTCATTGCTTCATTACTATCCATGGTTACGAAAGCAAATCCACGTGGTCGGCCGCTTTCACGGTCGGTTGGAAGATGAACATCCGTTACAGCTCCGTATTCGGAGAAGAGGGTTTCGAGGTCTTGCTTGGTCGTATCGAACGACAGGTTGCCAATATACATTTTCATAACATTATAATCGGTTCACATATCGTGACTTCACTTGATGCTGTTCCCGAGGATCGGGTTTCAGATCACCGTAGAATCAAAAAAACACTACTGGATAATCACCAGTACCTGATCCTGCCCAGTCGTGAACCGAATCAGGTCTATAGTTGGCTATTTCACCAAAATCGACACAATTAACGTTTTATCCGCAAATACCTCAGATGAATGCTAAAAATTCGCTATTTCACCAAGGATAGAGAACCCACTGGAGGCTCTTCTGAGTGTCCAACCTAGTTTGGCGATATATTGGACCGCGTGACTCCAGTCACGCTTCAGAAAATTGCGCGACTGGAGTCGCGCGGTCCAATTCTTAAAACCCCTCACTTCTTCTCCACATGAATCTGCTTCGCGTTGATGACAAAATTTTCCTCGGTTGAGCTTTGATCAACCATTCCGCTGACCGTGATGGAGCTGAGTTCTTTGAGATCATTCACGCCTTTCAACTCGCGAGCCATCACACGGCCGTCTTCGCCGAGGATTTGAATGGAGGCGATGGCGATTTTTTTCACTTCTTTTGAATCACAGCACGCATCCCATGGTGTTTCACAGGCATCGCCGGGGTTTTTGTTGCATGCCGTCAGTTTTTCAGGATCGCCGAGAATGAACGCGGCACGACCATCGACGAAAACTTTTTCACGGCCAATCACTTCGCCTTTGAGAGTGATCGTATCGCCGGGCTTCGCGGTGGTGCGGGCGATGTGGATGGATTGAGCATCAGGCAAGGTCTCGTTCACAAAATAAGCAGCAAGAACCGGATCGGGTGCTTTCGTTTCGGTGTTAGATGAAGATTCCTTGGGTTTGCAAGCATGCAAAGAAAGCATGGCGATGACGGAGATGGATAGGTTGGTTAGTTTCATGGTTTTGATTAGTTGGATATTCTTCGGAAAATTTATTTATAAAGTAACGGTCTTTACCACAGAGACTCGGAGAACACAGAGATTTAGGAAAAGAATGCGAAATACTTTTTAATACTACTTCATGAACTCTGTGTTCTCTGCGTCTCTGTGGTTAAATTTCTTATTGTTTAAGTTCATGAGCGAAGAGCTTTCGGCAAGGCGGGCATGAGGCAACGGATGGCAGGCGGGATGGAGCCCAGAATTCCTAACAGAATTCCCGTTACCAAACCGATCGACGCCACGCCCGGTGTGATGACGACGGTGAATGCACCGATGGAAAACGGAAGGGTCATGCCATCCAGTAGCCATAAGGCCAAAGCGGAAGCGAGCAAGGTCCCAGTCAAGCAAGCCACGAGACTTTCCTGCATGAGACTGAAAAAAATCGCCACTCGCCCAAAGCCGATCGCCTGCAGTGTCGCCAGCTCACGGATGCGCGATGCGAAGGCGGCATAGAGTGTGTTGAACCCACCGAAGATCGCCCCCGCAGCGACCAAACCGGCAGTGAGCCATGTCATGACGCGGATGGGTTTGTAGAAATCTCCGAGCGCCGCATAATAATCGCTTTCGCGCATGGCCGTGAGCTCGAGATCCAAACGTTGTTGGGCGAATAACTCGGCATCCGAGAAATACTTCGGGTGATCCATTCGCAACACCACACACGAAACCGTCTCACGCTGCGCCAACATGCGTAGGTCACCGATCGCCGCCCAGATTTCGGATTCCATCACAGTACCCGGCGCTGCGAATACTCCGGAGACAGTCATTTCGGATTTGTCTAACAAAACTTTTTTACCGGTTCGCAAGCCATCTTCAGCGATTCCGAGTTTACGCCAGGCGAGTTTGCCAACCATCACCTCACCCGCTTGTGGAAACCTGCCTTCAATCAAACGCACCTCAGGATGTACAAGTAAAGCCGATGGCGTTACACCCCGGAACAACGCTTGACCTTTTCCACCTCCCCCCGTTCGCAGTGACGACATATAATGAATCTCAGGCGTGACAGCCGGCCTCCCCAACACTTTGGAAACGCCAAGAATCGTCGCTTCTGCAATACCCGACAACTGTGAGCTCACCTCGCTGCGCTGAATGCTTTCCTCACTGCCAGCACCTAACAGAATCGCATTCTTGGATGAACCCGAGGCTGCCAGCACTTGCTTCATCCCACCGTTCAAAGCCGCCGCCGCCATGACCAACATCACCACCAACGCCGAGCCGCCGACTGTCTGTAACAGCCGCGATTTATCGCGAAAGAGGTTTCTGAGGGCGTAAGATAACGGGAGCACGAAACTTTAAATTTTAAACTTTAAACCTCAATGAAGAGGGGTAGCGGAGCGCGTAGCTCAACCAAGAACTAGGAACCAAGAACCAGGAACAGCGATTTATCGCTTCAATCTTCATGACCTGAGGGATTTCACGATGGGTTGACGGATGGCGATGAAAGCTGGGTGAATTGAAGCGATGATTCCTAACAATAGCGCAGCAGTGATCGCGAATATGAGGGTGGAAACCTGAGGCAGGATCGCGAGTGTTTGACCTTCGCTGCCCATGGTGAAACTTTGCCAACGCAAAAAAGCCCATGCCAATCCCGCTCCACTGATCCCTCCCATCAAACCTAACAGTCCACCCTCTCCCAGCACTAGAAACATGATTGCGCGGCTCGGATATCCCAGTGTCCGCAGCACGGCGTTTTCTTTGACCCTGCTCCGTACCATGAGCGATATTACGTTTGCCACCAGAAGCACCACCGCCAGCACGGCCGCGATCCCGAGCCAACGCGTGAAACCGATCAACTCGATGAGCTGTCCGGCAGCTTCCGCGAAGAATGCTTTTTCCGGACGCGTGTTGGTGGGCATTTGATCGGACTTGAAACGGGCGTCGATCAATTCCGCAACAGGCTTCAGTTGAGAAGATTGATCCACCCGCACATTGAACTGCGTGACGATTCCCAAGCCGGTTTTGGACGCTTGTTGTAAAAAATCCAATTTCACATACGCGACATTGTTATCCTGTGGAAACGGCGACCGAATGATTCCCGCCACGTGCACCGTAACCCCTACCGCATCGAATTTATCACCCGGCTTGAGTCCACGCCGTTTCGCGAATTGTTCTCCTAACAACGCACCGTCTCCGCGTTTGATCCATTCGCTCTCCTCGCCATCGATGATCTCGATCTCCGGCGCAAACTTGCGCAGCATCCCTTCCGGTACGCCGCGAAACGTGATCACATCCAGGCTCGCACCGCAGTTGTTCACGGTGATCTTGATCGGTATCACTTCTTTCACGCCGTCCATTTTACGAATCTCGTCCTGATAATGCTCGGGCAACTGGCTCGCCATCGGGCAGAAACGATTTTCACGATACACCACCAAGGTCGTATCGGCTGCGGTTTCCTCGGTGGCGGTTGCCAGTGAATCCTGAAGCGTTTCCACCGAGGTAAAGAGAAACATTCCTGAAGCCACCCCGCAAACGGTCAGCAACGTCCGCAGCCGATGGCGCAGCAGTTGTTTCGCGGCAAGTTGAATGAGTGCGGTCATGCTTCAGATATGTGAGTTTCGTTTTCTAACAATTTACCTTTTTCCAAATGCAAGGTCCGGTCCGCCGCCGCCGCCGCGCGCGCATCGTGAGTCACCATCACGATGGTTTTGCCGCGCTCTCTCGATAGCGATTGCAGAAGCTCCAAAATCATCTTCGCCGATTCGCGGTCCAAATCACCCGTCGGCTCATCCGCCACCAATAGCGCCGGATCGGCGACCAAGGCGCGTGCGATCGCCACCCGCTGCTCCTGTCCGCCCGACAATTCGCTCGGCGTATGGTGGGAACGATCCTGCAGGCCCACGATTTCCAGAGCTTCTTCGGCTTTTTGTTTCCGCTCCGCCTTGCTCATCGATGTGATCAACAGCGGCAGCTCCACGTTTTCAAATGCAGTCAGAACCGGTATCAGATGATAGAGTTGGAAAATGTAACCTACCTTGCGTGCCCGCCATGCCGTGAGTTGTTTGCGACTGAATGCCGCAATGTTTTCTCCATCGATCACGAGGCTGCCTGAGCTTGGCGAATCGATGCCTGAAATCAAATTGAGCAAGGTGGTTTTGCCAGAACCTGATGGTCCCATGAGAGCGAGAAACTCTCCGCGACCCACCTCAAGGTCCAGATTTTCCAGAGGCGTCACGATGTTCGTGCCTTTGGTGTAGGATTTGGAAATGGATTTACAGGTGATCATGAACGTTCTTTGAAAATGGGGTTGAGGCGTTGGCCGTTTTTGAGGTCGAGCGGCTTGGTGATCACCCATTCGCCGGGACGTACTTCAGGACTAACCAAAACCATGCCGTCTTTGATGATGCGGGGATTCACCGCACGCCGCTCGGCACGCTTGGTATCAGGATCACAAATCCAAACCCAGTTGTCCTGGATCGCCTCTTTCGGAACATACACCGCGATACCTGTCGATTCCATGACTGCATCTGGAGTAGGACGGGTCGTTTCAAAAAATTCCACCCGACTCAACATCTCGGGACGGAGTTTGTCATTGGGGTTCTGGATACGGACTTTCGCCTGCAAGGTATTCCTTTGCAGGTCCGCGGAGCCCTCAATTCTTGTCACCTGCCCTTCAAACACTTCATCAGGGAGAAGATTCGAGCGGATTTTCGCACGTTGCCCCACACTCAGGCCCGCCGCATCCGCCAAGGGCACATCCACACGAACTTGAAGATGTGCAGGTTCGTATAAAATCGCGATGGTAGAACTATCTTCCTCATCCATACCGATCATTTTTTTCTGGCCCGGCGCGGCTTTCAGCGCGAGCACTCGACCATCAAGCGGCGCTCTGATTTCTGTTCGCGCATAGGCCAACTCGGCTTTTTCCAAATTGATTTCAGCTTCCCGAATCTGAGCTTGGAGCGCCAAAATTTCGTAGGCAATCTGATTAATCTCCTCACAGATTCCCGCAATGCGGGCCTTAGCTGCATCGACCTCTGCAAGCCGACGCTTCTGATTCAGCCGCGTCGCCAACATTTCATCCTCTGTAATCGCCCCTCGGCTCAGCCGCTCATAGCGCCTCAGTTTGTCGCACGCCTCTTCGGCATCCGCCTCTGCAATCGCCAATCCCGCCTTCTCGACTTCGATTTTTTGCATCGCTAGTTGTGTTCCCACGCAATGCGCATCAAAAGAAGCTTTCATATCGGCCAGCTTCGCTGCCATTCCATCCCGCTCCAACTGCGTATCGATCCGGATCAAGGTCGCGAGCAGATCGCCTTTTTTCACCAACTCGCCTTCGAGAACATTTACAGAATCGACGATCCCGTCGGTCAGTGCGGTCGCCTTGATTGGCAGAGGATCCGGTTCGATCCAGCCCGATGCTTGAAACATCAATTTTCCCGCAATATTTGTGGATGCCTTTGGAGTGACGGATTTGATATTTTCCTCAATTCCGATGGCTGAGAACACTTCAACGAATTTTGCGGGAATCAGGCGATCCCGGAAAAGCAGCGCAAAGATCAACAAAAACCCAACCAAAAGGCAAAACGGCAAGATCCAAACTGCCATGCGCTTGCGAGCACTTGGTGATAATTTTTGAGTAGATGAAAGTGGCCTGAGATTGAGGCGTTTGAATGGCATGAGTGGAAAAATCTGAAATTTGCAGGTCAACAACCCGCCTGAAAAACCGTACCGAGATGTTTAATACCCTCGACACTAACTGTTTTTAAGCATTTTCAAATCAGCAGTCTTTGCTGCTTCACATACCATTCCAAAGAATCCGGCGGCGCGCGATGAGACGGCGAGTGCTCTGAAAAGCGATGAATTTCTCTCAAAACCATGATTTTCAGACCCAGAAAAACGACTTCGTCTGCCTTCAAGCATGGAATCTGGCCTGAATTCGGAGCTTCCGCATCAGGCAAAAACTTGGCCTCAACCATGCAATCCGGGACTTCATGGTTCTCCTTGCAGCAATCTTTCGCAGTCATCGGACAATCGTCCGTTTTTCCCGAGAATTCCATACTCAGCGTGCAAACATAGCGCTGCACCGAGGCCATGGGTAAAACCACGGCCATCATGGCAAATAATATGGAGGAAATGATCCGCACCGCTTGGAACCTACATGCTACCCCACCCAAGGCAAGTTTGATCATCTTGGCACCAGCCCCCCAAACGATGATCCATTTTTAAAGATTCTCCTTGACCCAAACCGCAGCCAAGCCTAAATCCGCCCCCCGTTTCTCAACCAAACACTTTCAAATCATGGCCAACGCACAAGTCATCCTCAAAGAAAAAATCGAAGGCCTCGGCTCCGAAGCCGATGTCGTTAAAGTCCGCGCTGGCTACGCCCGCAACTACCTTGTGCCACAAGGCAAAGCCTACGAAGCGACCAAAGCGAACCTCCGCCACGTCGAAGCCCTCAAAGCCGAGCGCGCGCGCCGTGAAGCTGAAGAACTGGTTACCGCTCAGGAACTTGCGACCAAAATTTCCAAACTCAAACCGTCCTTCACCCTCTCCACCGGTCAAGGTGGCAAGGCATTCGGTTCGGTCACAAGCATGGATCTCCACAAAGAACTCGAGGCAGCCGGCATCGTGATCGATCGCCACTCCATCCAACTTGAGAAACCGATCAAAAAATCCGGTAAAACGGTTGTTGAAATCAAACTTAACCCACAAGTCAGCGCCCAACTCACCGTCACGGTTGATGCAGGCGACGTCAAAGACGAAGACTGAATTCAGGCTTCCTGATTCAAAAATTTCTAAAGCCGGTTCTCCTGAGAACCGGCTTTTTTCGTTTTGATATGGCGTAATCAACATCTCGAGTCGCTGACGCATTCACTAGCAAGCTGATTGCCACAGCACGACACATCTGATCCTTATGCGGATTTGCAGGAAGCCAACGGCGGGAAATGAATGGATGTTCATGCTTTGAGCTTCGCCGAGGATCGAACCGACACGATCCTGTTTCATCTTTAACCCAGAATCTGGGACACTGAGGTCGCTGTCATTCCATGGCAATCGGTATTGGCTATTGGGATGAGTTTCGCCCTATATAGACCGAGTTTTAAGGGTTGACTTCCAAAAGTGATTTCAATGCAGTCACTAGGGTTGTCACAAAAATTATTACATAATTTTTTAGTGAAGAACTGACTTAAGAAATTGCAAATCCCAAACTATGGCAAGCCCGACGCAAGACTGCGATTATCGATCTGAAATGATAAATGGATCGGATGCAACCATCCCTCGGGTTTTAACTAAGCGGGCAACCTTAACGCCGGATCGCGTGGCAATGAAATCGCCGGACGGAGGGTCATGGACATTCCGCGAAATGGAGCAACAAGTGTATTCAATTGCATCCTGCTTGCGGTTGAAATCTTCAGGATATCATCCTCTGATACAAAAACTACTGCCTGGCTTCGCTTCCCGATATCGCAGGGATTCTGAGTGCAAACGTTTCGCCATCGTGATGCCAAACGGCCCAGTACTGAGCCTGGCTATTTTGGGAGCTGCCTGCACTGGCACCGCAATGCCACTCAATCCAACTTATCATCTTGCGGAGTTTCGCATGTATCTCAAGCGCTTGAAAGCTGATTACCTCGTGGTGGAGGAATCGCACCCTTTGGCTGAAATAGCTGCGCAAGATTTATCCATTCCCATCATCCGTATTTCAGAGGCAAATTTTAACCGCCCATTTGGTGGTCCGTTCAAGCCCAACCAGGATGAAATCGCATTGATTTTGATGACCTCGGGATCGACAGGCAAGCCGAAGTCCGTACCACTCAGCCATCGAAACCTTTGCATTTCGGCTGCCGAGGTGGCCGATTCCCTAAATCTTGTTGAGTCCGATGTCTGCCTGAGCATGTGGGAGCTTTATCATATCGGCGGTCTCGTCGATCTTCTGCTTTCTCCTGTGCTCGCCGGCAGTAGCATACTATGCACTTCTGGTTTTAACTCGGCATTGTTTTTTCAGTTGCTGCAAGAATACAAGCCTACATGGTTTCAGTGCGTTCCAACCGCCTTGCATGAAATCATTTCACTGGCGAAAAGGGAAAAAATTGATACCAAAAATCATCATCTTCGCGTTCTCCGATTGGTTGCTTCGAGGTTGCCGGAGAGCCTGCAAATTGTGGCTGAGGAAAAATTCGGAGTGCCCGTGCTTCAGACCTTCGGTATGACCGAGGCAGGCCCATTGATCACATCCACAGGCCTTCCTCCGGCGACACGCAAGCTTGGATCTGTCGGCCCTACTCTTGGAACCGAAATCCGTATTTTTGACTCCAACAATAAAGAAGTGCCCATGGGCGTCACTGGCGAGATTGGCATTCGGGGAGAAAACGTATTCCTCGGCTATGAGGACGAAGAAGAGGAAAATAAGAAGCGTTTCAAGGATGGATGGTTCCTGACAGGTGATTTGGGATTCTTGGATGAGGATCAACATCTCTTTCTTGCCGGTCGTTCCAAGCAACTGATCAACCGCGGTGGAGAAAAAATCAATCCGATGGAAGTGGAGGACGTGTTAAGACGTCACTTTGCGGTCGAAGATGCAGCCGTATTCCCGATTGAGCACCGCACCTTGGGTGAGGATGTCGCTGCAGCTGTTATTCTTAAGCCGGACATGACCTGCACAGAAAACGATCTGAGGGCACTTGCAGCCGAGCAGTTAGCGGTCTTCAAAGTGCCTCAACGCATTATGTTTATTGATGAGTTTCCTCTGACCGCCATCGGAAAACTGGATCGATTAGAACTTGCCGGCATCGCAGCAAGAAAGCACGCCGAAGAGGCCGCAGCTGTCCCGACTGATGAAATCGAGAAAAAACTCGCTGAAATCTGGGCGCGTGAAATGGACTTGGAATCGATTGGTCTTGATGAAAACTTCTTCTCGGCAGGGGGAGACTCATTGATGGGAGTTCGCCTTCTCCTGGAAGTTGAGAAGTGGCTTGGCAAGCCGCTACCCACCGAACTCATGTTCGGAATCAACACCGTCCGATACATGGCCGAAAAAATCCGTAATCACAGAGACAATCCTGTCTCTGAACATGCGGAAGCTCTATCCCCTGTGGTTCGAGAGATACAAATGGTTATGGGAGCGGGCCGTATTCCCACGATGCCCGACGAGCCGACTTTCAAGGCTAGCCGAAGACATACTGATTTGGGTGAGGACCCGCCGCTCTACTGGTGTTTCAACAGTCCAGATAAGGAAATGGGCCGACTGCTTGAAGTTTGGTCGGAAACGACCAGTCTTATCGGAATGTATTCTGTCGCAAATGAGCACATTGAGGCGGTTGCCGACCACTACTACGAGCTCATTATTAAGCGCAGAAACGGACGTCCATTCTTCATCGGCGGAAACTGCCGAGGTGCACGGGTTGTAGATCAGTTGATGTTGAAATTTCAAAAATCCGGGATCATGCCCATGGGATGCGTTCTGATGGAGCGACTTTCCAAGCCCGTTGAAATGATGAATATCCCCCTCTTATATTTGATCGGGGAGAAGAAGAGCAGGGTGACCAAGCAGGAACGGGAGGACGCGGAACAGCTCGCCACGAATACCAACAACTTCATCCAAGTGGCGGAAATTCGTGGAAGTCATGGCAACTTCACCCGTCCTGAAAACGTCGATTCCATGCACGACGCCATTCAAAATTTCATCCTTAAAATCATCAGGCCGTGAACAGTCCGTATTTCAAAGAACTCTATAAGGAAGTCATCCAACTCGGCGGATTTCACAACTCTCACCTGCATCTTTGTCGTGCCGGAACACTGGTCGATACGAAACGAGCTCTAGAGAAGGCGTCGGATTCACACCTTTCGATCGCGGCAAAACATGGATTGATCCCGCTCATTCATGGTAGCGATAGTTTCAAGGGCAATCAATTTCAAGAACGCATGGACCATTTTTTGGGGTTGATGATTGAGACGGGAACGACACGTGCCGATACCCTTGTCGATGTTGCTGTCAGTACCTTGGGAAGGTCGACTTTTGACAAGTGGCTGGAGATCAAATCGAAATACGCCGCAAAAATTGACATTCAACTTGGAGCATATTCGCCACTTGGATTTCGGGACGATGCTCCTGAGAGCTGGAGCCTTGTGGAAGAAACAGCACAACACGCGGACTTCATCGGGGCATTGCCGGAGCGAGATGATCAGAGAATGTATCCGGATCATATCGGATTTCGTGAGAGCGTGCGCAGGGTTCTTGATTTATCAAATCGTAATGGCAACAAGCCAATCCACATGCACGTGGATCAGAAAAATGATCCCGAAGAAGATGCTCTCGAGATTGTCTTGGAAGAAATGGAGTCCTTGGGCATGGCGAAATCAGACGAGCCCCAAGTGTGGTTCGTTCATGCGATTTCCCCATCCGCTTATGAGGAAACACGTTTTAAAGAAATGGTGGCTCGCATGAAATCAGCGCAAGTGGGCGTGATTTGTTGCCCATCTGCCGCTATCAGCATGCGCCAGCTCCGAGAGGTGAATGCCCCGACTCATAACTCGATTGCGCGTGTATTGGAATTTCTCGCTGAGGGAATTCCCGTGCGCATCGCGTCGGATAATATCAATGACATCACCTCACCTGCGGGAACGGCGGATTTGATGGATGAGATGTTCGTCCTATGTAATGCCATTCGATTTTACGATATTCCCATCTTGGCTCGCTTGGGATCTGGCAGGGCACTTACAACCCAGCAACAGGGACAGATCCGCAATCACCTAGAACTCGATGAAAAGGAAAGACTTGCGGCAATCAAGTTCACCCGATCCTAGAAAAATTCGAAATTAAGACGATTGATAGGCCAATCGCATAGAAGTCGTTAAAGTCGCGATTGGACAGGCAGTTCGAGCGAAAACTATGATTAAGCTTCGTCCAGCCAGCCACGATCATAAGGAATGAAACCTGACGAGTCGCCGAGTTTGTCGAGAGGCTCAGACCATTTGCATTTCTTGCTCTGGCTATATCCAAGCGCAATCATACTCTCCATGAGTTTAAAGGCTGCAATCGTAGGGTCGATCACGGGAATGCCGAGTTCTTCCTGAAGAAGTTTGCCGTAGCCAACCAGAGGACCGCCACCAAGAATGACTGCTTCCGCTCCGTCTTCAGCCATTGCTGTTCGGGCGATTGAAAGAAGGCGAGCTTTGAGTTCCTCGAAGGAATCGGATTCATTCCATTCGCTGTACGTCCTGAAAGACGCCACTTTTGTCTCCACACCAAGAGCACGCACATAGTCGTCCTTGGGCGGAGTCCACTTGCTTGTTCCAGTGAGCACTGTGAAACGATGACTGATAAGGCTCGCCATGTGATAGGATGCTTCAGCAATTCCCAACACAGGTATTTCCAAAATCTCTTTCATCGCATCCACCCCAACATCGGAGAATCCTGCAACGATAATGCCGTCATAGTTATTGCGATTCTGCCATGCGATTTTAATGGACTCAGTCGTACAGATAGCAAGATCCACGTAGCTGAAAACCTTGTAACTGGAAAAACCGGGCCTGGATTTGATATAAGTTGCATCGACATGGGTGCCGGGCTCGGCGACCGCACGGCATTGTTCTTGCATCACCTCCGCAGTTTCCTTCGCCGTATTTGGATTAATAATGAGAATTCGTTTCATGTAGGACTTTCTTTCCATAGTTGATCATAAAACCCAAGTATATATTGTGACCTTGCTAACTGAGGAGTTCCATACATCTCACAAAGTGTTGCACCTAAAAATCCCATCCCAGCGTGATCTCTTTCGTCAGCATCCGCTCGCCTTCGAAGCTGAATTTTCCGATCAAGGTTTGCCCGGCCAGGACTTGTGGTAGCCAGTGGCGGTCGTCTTCCCACATGCGGTCGTAGGGGATGCGATCCAGCGGTGCCCAAAATGGCGCAGCTTCCGGGGTTTCGGTGGGTTCTCCCACAAACTCGCTGGCCAAAAACACATGACAACGCAAACTCGGGTAATCCGACATCCGGAACCATAGCTCCGCCACTTTTTGGGCGTCTTTGACGGAAATGCAGAGCTCTTCCTCGGTTTCCCGCACCGCCCCATCAAGCGGGCTTTCACCTGGATCCATTTTCCCTCCAGGACCGTTCACCTTTCCTTGCCCGTGACCGCGTTTTTTCTCAATTAGCAGGATTTGCCCGTCTTTCACAACAAACATCAGGGTCGCCTCAATTTCTGCCTGCCAGTTTTTCCAATCCGTCTCATCCATGCTTGAAAGATGCATAGCGGGTTGCTGTAGGGATCCCGAGGCGTTTTTTCGCTCCTAGTTATTTTTCTTATTGCAAATCAATCTCAATTAGCCGACTTTTCTCTCGATGACAACCCGTCAGCCAAGCCAACGTCAACTCACCCTTAACGAGGTGAGTCTCAATTGTGACGTTCGGATCAGTAGCCTTAACGGTCCTGCATGTGATCGTCTTCGGGATCTTGGTTTTTGCGAGCAAATGCAGCTGCGTAAAATTTCAAACGGTCGCAATTTAGTTTGCACGGTTTGCGGTGCGAAAATGGCGATCAGTCGTGAATTGGCGGAGCAAGTTCTGGTTGATCCCATTCGCTAATCCCGACGTATCAACGCTGTGTCAGAGAATCCCTCAATCATCGCGCTTCTCGGTAACCCCAACTCGGGAAAATCTACCCTGTTCAATGCCCTAACAGGAAAAAACCAGAGGGTTGGAAACTACGCAGGCGTGACGGTGGAAGTCAAAAGTGGCGAGACTTACACGCCTCATGGGAAAAAACTCCATGTGCTCGATCTTCCGGGTTGTTACTCGCTTCGTACCGATGCCGGCTCGCCAGATGAACAGATCGCGCTCGATGCATTGACTGGAAAGTTAGATGGGATCGCCAAACCCGATCTTGTGGTCTGTGTGGTGGATGCCTCAAATCTGGAACGCCACCTTCAGCTCGTCCTTCAAGTGATCGAGCTCGGCCTGCCTTGCGTGCTTGCACTCAATATGGTCGATGTTGCGGAAAAATCCGGACTCAGGCTGGATCCCGCAAAACTCTCCGAAGAACTCGGTATTCCCGTCGTGCCGATGCAGGCGAACGCCTCGAAGGGAATCATTGAGCTCAAACAAGCACTACGTCATCCGTTTCCACATGCTTCGGAAGTTTCATGGCTCACGCAAACGGACAACCTTGAAACAAACCGCCGTGCATTCGTGGCCTCGCTCTGCGAACTCGCTGCGCGACGGCCGGATTCCCAACAACGGAATTTTACCGACAGGCTTGATTCGATTTTGCTCCATCCCTTCCTAGGTTGGGTAGCTTTCCTTGCGATCATGTTCATCCTGTTCTGGTCGATCTTTTCCTTTGCATCCATCCCCATGGATTTCATCGACTCAGCGCTCGGCAGCTTCGGTGAATGGGTGAATGCCATGATGCCGGAAGGTGATCTACGTTCCCTCTTGGTCGACGGAGTTATCGGCGGTGTCGGCGGCGTGCTCGTTTTCCTGCCACAAATCCTTCTGCTGTTTTTCTTCATCGGCCTGTTGGAAAGCTCAGGCTACATGTCACGGGCGGCTTTCCTGATGGATCACGTCATGGCGAAAGCAGGGCTGAGCGGCAAAGCCTTCCTTCCGCTTTTCAGCTCCTATGCCTGCGCCATACCCGGCGTGATGGCGACTCGCACCATCGATTCCGCCAAGGAGCGTTTGGTCACGATATTTGTTGCTCCATGGATGAGCTGCTCCGCACGCCTTCCGGTTTATTTCCTGATCATTCCCTTACTGCTTCACGAAAACGAAGGCACTTGGAAACAGGCGCTGGTTTTATTCTGCATTTACACGCTTGGAACCCTAACCGCATTCTTAGCCGCTAGGATTCTACGTGGTAAACTGGGGCCGGATAAGATTGTCCGCCATTTCATGCTTGAGCTGCCACCTTATCGGAGACCCCAGTGGTCATATGTTTTTCGCCATGTACTCGATCGCGGATGGGCCTTTGTTCGCAAAGCAGGAACGATCATTCTCGGTCTCTCCATTCTTCTTTGGGCTCTCAAAACTTATCCAAAATCCGATTCGACGGATCCAGGTGAAGTTCTCGCACACAGCGCGATGGGTAGAATTGGGGAGTTGATCGAACCCGTGGTGAAGCCGCTTGGGTTTGATGGCCGCACCGGCACGGCCATTCTGACTTCCTTTGCCGCCCGTGAGGTCTTTGTCTCTTCCATCGCCATCATTTTCAGCGTGGAGGAAACGGATGACGATGTGAAAAACCGAAGCCTGATCCGTGCGAAAATGCAAACTGCCACCTGGCCGGACGGTCGACCGCTGTTTACGTCAATGAGCTTGATTTCGCTGCTTGTGTTTTTCATCTACGCCCTGCAGTGCCTGCCGACTACTGCCGTCGTTGCCCGTGAGTCGGGTTCGTGGAAATGGGCGGTCGGGCAGTTTGCCTTCATGTCAGGCTTCGCATATCTTGCGTCATGGCTCATCTTTCAGACGGGTTCCCTGTTAGGCTTTTAATCTTATGGAGTGGCAAAGTTACATCGCCCTTGGTATCGTTGCGATCACGCTCGTGATCTTTGCTTTTCGTCTTTTCTTCAAAAAGAAATCCAAAAAATCCTGCGGACACGGCTGCGGTTGCGCAGCGAATGAGAAACAATGAGCCCATTCCGTCAGGTGACGGATTCGTCACCTAACCGAGAGTGTATTCCGCTGCTTGGGGAGGCTTTTTCATGTCTGGGAAGTGACTGCCATTTCCTGCGACTCTATGAAAATCGATATCGTAACGGATACCTTCGCCCCAGATGTGAACGGTGTGGCGATGACCCTTGGACAACTGACGGATGGTTTACGCAAGCGCGATCACCGAGTTCATATCATACGCACGGGTGACGGCAGAGATGATGAAACCATCGCCGCTTCCATTCCGCTGCCTGGGTATCGGGAGGTTCGCATCGGGCTCCCTGCTTCATTGATGCTTCGCCTGCGCTGGATGAAGCGCAGGCCGGACGCGATCTACGTCGCGACGGAAAGCCCGCTTGGAAAATCCGCGGTCAAGGCCGCGAGAACTTTGGGTATTCCAGTGATGACCGGTTTCCATACCAATTTTCACGAATACGTAAAGCGTTACAGCCTGGGCTCTTTCCAGCCAATGGTGATGGCTTACCTAAAGCGTTTTCATGATCGCGCGAACTGCACCCTCGCGCCCTCACATGAATTAGTTGAGAACCTACGTGCAGAAGGCTTTGTGAACGTTCATCTGATGGGTCGCGGTGTGGATACGGAATTGTTCTCTCCAAGCAAACGCTGTGAGAATCTAAGAAGTTTCTGGGGCGCAAGCACGAGCTCGCCGGTGGCCATCGTTGTCGGTCGCGTAGCAGCGGAAAAGAACTTGGAACTCGCCATGCAATGCTTCACCGAAATGCGTGATTCGGTCCCTGATTTACAATGCGTGATGGTCGGCGATGGTCCACTGCGTGAAAGGCTTTCAGCCAAGCATCCTTGGGTGCGCTATTCCGGAGTGCAAACGGGCGAGGACTTGGCACGGCATTATGCATCAGCAGATATTTTGCTTTTTCCGAGCGAAACCGAAACTTTCGGAAATGTTGTGCTTGAAGCGATGGCAAGCGGCTTGACGACAGTGGCCTACGATTACGCCGCAGCAGCCGATTTCATGAAGCATGGTGTGAACGGCCTGAAGGCGCCAAAAGGCGACGATGCAGGCTTCAGAAAACAAGCCATGGCCGCTCTCGGGATCGGACGCGACCATGCGCTGCGCATTGCCGCCCGTGAAATCGCACTTACTCAAGGATGGAGCAACGTCGTCGATAAATTCGAAGGGCACTTGCGTGAAATTTCAAGCCATGTAGAGCAAACGGCCGTATCAACAGCACTTCTCGCGCGATCCAAGAAACGGAAAAAAGTTTCCTATCGCACCGTGTTTATCTCCGACATCCACCTCGGCACACCTGATAGCAAGGCCACCGAAGTGGGCGATTTTCTTAAAATGATCACTTGTGAGAAACTTGTTCTCAACGGAGATATCATTGATGGTTGGGCATTAAAACGCGGTTCCGCATGGCTTTCACGCCATAGCCGTGTCATTCGGAAAATTCTGAAAATGACCGAGAAAGACCATACCGAGGTCATCTATCTCCGTGGCAATCACGATGAGATAGTCGAGCGCTTTCTTCCCCTCGTTTTTGGCAAAATCCGCTTTACCAAGGAATACATTCATACCTCAGCAAATCATCTCAGATACTTCGTTGTGCATGGCGATGGATTCGACAGCGTTTCGACCAATCACAAGTGGCTCGCGTCAATTGGCGCAGTGGGCTATGATTTACTGCTGAAGGTAAACCGCTACTACAACCACTGGCGGGCATGGCGGGGAAAGGAATACTTTTCTGTGAGTAAAAAAATCAAAGCGCGGGTCAAATCCGCTGTCAGTTTTGTCGATAATTACGAAGTTCTTCTCCAAGAGCTCGCGCTTCACAAACAATGCGATGGCATCATCTGTGGCCATATTCATACTCCTGAAGATAAGAAAATCGGCAACGTGCATTACCTCAATTCCGGCGACTGGGTGGAAAGCATGACAGCCATCGTCGAACATCACGACGGACGAATGGAACTCATTCACTACAGAGACTTCCTTTTATCCGAAGATGTGTGACAAGAATGTCACGATGACGATTTTGCAAATCAAGAACGAGTCATCTAGTTATCATGCATCAGACACACACGAGCGTGTGAAGTAGTGACTGCGTAGTTAGCAAAATCGGGGCGAATCCTAAGAGATTCGCCCCTTTTTTATCTGAAAATCCGACTCTTGTTCTCACTCTCTGTAGAAAAAACCCGATCAACCCATCAGCCCTTCTTACGAACCAGCACCATCACGTTTTCGACATGGCGGGTGTGAGGAAAAAGATCAAATGGCTGAACTTCCTCAAGCGTGTATCCCGCTTCTCGAAGGATTTTATAATCGCGAACCTGAGTTGCTGGATCACAAGAAACATAGATCACGCGCTCCGGCGCAAAGACCACGAGCTGCGCTAAAAATTCCGGGGTGCAACCTTTTCTAGGCGGGTCGATAACCACCACGGTTTCAGCTGCCGGAGTGTCGATCTTTCCAAAGATCGCCTCCGCATCCGCTTGCAGGATGGTAACGTTGCTCAAGCCGTTGAGAGCGACGTTATTAGCCGCCCAAAGGGCACCTGCCTCGTTCACCTCGACGCCCATCACTTTTTCGAACCGCCCTGCCAGACACAGCCCGAAAAGCCCGGCGCCGCAATAAGCATCGACCAAATATTTCGCACCACCCGCTAACGCTTTTTTACCAACGTATCCCGTGAACTTTTTCAGGATAAACGGATTGTTTTGGAAAAACTCTCCCGCGACGAAGTCAAATTTTATCCCGTCAACTTCCTCGCGCGCGATGGCTTTCGGATCACGCTCGACGCGTCCGTTTGTCGCCCTCAACAAGATCGTTGCGCCACGTTTGAAAGATTTTCCATTAGCTCGTATCTCGGCATGTGCTTCCGGCAGGGCCTCATTGATCTCACGCATCGCGATCGGACAATTCACGACGTCTAACAATTCGTTACGCCGACCCACTTTCAAAAAACCAATTTCCTTCACTACGCCACCGACGGGCTTTTCAAAATGGGGTGTGATTTTTGAACGGTAGTTCCATATCTGCTCGGACGACTCACAGAAATTCACCTCCCGCTCCTCGCCTGCCATGTGTTTGAGCAGCTCGCGAATCTGCCGCGTCTTCCATTCCAGCTGCTTGTCGTAAGTGAGGTGCTGATACTGGCAACCTCCGCATTCGCCAAACAACGGACATCCCGGGTCCACCCGATCTGGCGATTTTTCCAAAATCCGGACCAAATCCCCCTGCGAATGATTTTTATCATTTCGGAAAATTCGCGTCCGCACCAACTCGCCCGGCAAGGCATACGGCACAAATACCACCCAACCGTCCACTCGCCCCACGCCGGAACCCAGATTCGTCAAAGAATCAATCCTTACCTCAATCTCCTGATGATAGGTAAATGGGATGGGAACGAATTTCTTGGGCGGACGGTTGTGCATAGGCGACTGACTGCTAAGCGATTTTGCCAAAGAAAGGAACTAGAAAGGAACCGCGATTTCCTATCGCGTCTGCAACCGCCTTATCAACCACGGAAATTCTCTCTAGGTCGCGATTTTGAAATCGCGGTTCCTTTCTTGTTCATTTCTTCAAACTCGACGAACTCGATTCCTCATCTATGCTCGACTACATGAATAGAGAAAGGAACCGCGATTTCCTATGGCGCCTAAAACGGCTATATCAACCAAAAGGAACCGCAATTTCCTATCGCGTCTGCAAGCGCCATATCAACCGAAAGGGCGCGCGATTTCCTATCGCGTCTACTTCCGCTTCATCAACCGCAGCTAATTCTCTCGAGGTCGCGATTAAAAATCGCGGTTCCTTTTTGCCGTTTCGCACTATTTTATTGATGCTTCTCTGCGTTATCCCGCTGGCTGCTGAAGCCCGAGAAGCTGGAGAAAACGCCCGCATTGAGCACCTGATCAGCTCCGTAGAAAAACTCACAGGAGCCAAATTCATCCGCAATGGCACGGAATACGATCCGGATAAGGCCGGTTCACACCTCCGTATGAAACTCGACAAAGCTGATGAAAAAATCAAAACCGCTGAAAATTTCATCGATAGTATCGCAGCTAAATCATCTACATCAGGCAAGCCCTACCAGATTCGCAAGCCTGACGGCACTCTCGTCAACACCAGTGTATATTTTTACAACCGTCTTAAAGAATACGACCAAGCCAATCCATGATCGAAGCCGCCTACCCACTCGCCCGCAAATTGCTTTTCGCCCTCGATGCTGAAACCGCCCACCACGCCAGCATGGCGGGCTTACGCGTCGCCGAAAAAACAGGCTTGCTCGACAGCCTTTGTGATCCGCTGCCACAAGCAGAGCCAGTCGAACTCATGGGTCTAAAATTTCCTAACCGCATCGGCCTCGCCGCTGGCCTCGATAAAGAAGGCAACACGATCGATGCACTCGGGCGCCTAGGCTTCGGTTTCATCGAGATCGGCACGATCACCCCCCGACCCCAGGCCGGAAATCCAAAGCCGCGCCTGTTCCGCCTCATCCCGCACGAAGCGATCATCAACCGCATGGGCTTCAATAATCCCGGCATCGACGCAGGGGTCGACAATGTTAGGGCTCACCATTCCTTCGCCGGCATCATCGGTTTCAACATCGGAAAAAACAAAGACACGCCTAACGAAAACGCTGCGGATGATTACCTCGCGTGCTTGAAAAAAGCCTATCCCGTGGCTGATTACATCGCTGTCAACCTCTCCTCACCCAACACTCCGGGATTGCGTGATCTGCAAGCTGCCGATTCATCGGCACGGCTGTTGGAAATACTCAAAGCCGAGCAACAAAAACTTGCTGGCATTCATGGTAAGCACGTTCCGATTCTTTTCAAGGTCGCCCCCGATCTCAACGAATCCCAGATCACCGATCTCGCTAAAGCATTCCTTGATGGCGGTCTCGACGGCTTGATCGCAACGAACACCACGCTGGATCGTGAAAAAGTCTCCGGTCACAAATGGGCCAACGAAGCCGGTGGACTTTCCGGCTTGCCCGTGCTCGAAAAATCCAACCAAACCCTTGCCGCATTTGCTGCCGCCTTTTCGGGTAAAATTCCGATGATCGGGGTCGGCGGCATCTCCTCCAAAGAAGATGCCGCAGCCAAATTCAAACTTGGAGCGGATCTCATCCAGATCTATACTTCCTTCATCTACCAAGGCCCAGCTCTGGTTAGGGAACTCGTGGCGGCCGATTGCATCCGCCATGCCAACCCATAAATCCGCAACACCCCGCCCAACCGGCCCATGAAACCTGTCCGCCTTCTCATTACCTTGGTGATTGCCTTTGGGATGGTCACGTATCTCGTCTGGCGCAGTTCTCAGACCAAGATTGCGCCGGTGAAATTGGTCGGCTTCCAAGACCATTCCGCCCCTCCGGGCATGCCGGAATCCGAGGCGCCGGACATGCGCTTCTTCATGCTTTCCGCATGGCAGGCAAATCAGATTCCCAAAATTTCCAGCATGGAACCTCCGTTGGGATCGGAAAACGGCGCTCTTACTTACAATGCCCAGCCTTTCTGGGAAATGAACGAAGATTACAAGGGGCATCACACCGGAGACGACCTCAATGGAATCGGCGGAATGAATACCGACCTCGGAGATCCTGTTCATGCCGCAGCTGACGGGCTGGTCATCTATGCAGGTGAGCCAGCGCCAGGTTGGGGGAAAATCATCATTCTCGCCCATCGGGATTCAAAGGATCAACCGCTCCAAACCCTGTATGCCCACCTTAATCAATCCAAGGTCTTGCCCAGCAAATTGGTGGCACGCGGTGAGGTCATCGGTACTGTCGGTACCGCAAATGGAAAATACCCCGCGCACCTCCACTTCGAGATCCGCCTAAGCAACGGCGCTGAAATCGGCAAAGGATATCTCAATCGCTTCCTCAACCATCTCGATCCCTCCGCTGTCATTGGCTCCATGCACAACTTCGAAGCATCAGGTATCTCACCTTCTCTTGTCAGATTGGCCAATCTTTCCGCACCCAATCCGTGGACTCGCATGGAAATTCAAGGTGCGGAAAAATTATCTGATTTGAAAAACGATGAATGAGACGTGGAATCACGGGATTGGAAGTTCCCGCAATACCATGATTCTGAATTAAAAAAAAACGCCATCCCTTATCGGGATGACGTTTTCAAAAAGGACTGAACGTGGGTTGGATCAGTTCACCGCTACGGCGGAAGAGCCGGTCTCTCCCGTACGGATACGAATGGCCTCTTCAACGGTGGAAATGAAAACTTTACCGTCACCGATTTTACCGGTGTTTGCGCTTTTGACGATGGCTTTTGCAACTCCTTCGGCTTGTGCGTCATCGACAACGATTTCGATTTTGACCTTGGGCAGGAAATCAACGGTGTATTCAGAGCCGCGATAGATTTCAGTGTGACCCTTCTGGCGTCCGAATCCTTTGACCTCAGTGACGGTCATGCCTTGGACTCCGACTTCTGAGAGGGCTTCTTTGACTTCTTCAAGTTTGAATGGTTTTATGATGGCTTCGATTTTTTTCATGATAGCGGCGGATTGGTAAAAGTATAAAGAGCAAGTGGTGTGCCAACTTTCTTGAATCAAAGAAGTTCACCTGCTTTTTATTAAAGCAGATAAGGAAGGCGATACGAGAGGGAAATCATGATTTTTCAAAAAAATGCATGGATAAGTTGCGATTTCCTGAAAACTGGTTAAGCCTTTCGGCGTAATCTGATTATATTTCACAACCAAACCATCATGAAAAAATTTGCAATCACCTTGTTATCAGCGGCTCTTTGCCAATTCGCGATCGCCGAAGATGCCAAGATCGAAATCACCGCCAATGACCAAATGCAGTTCAACATCAAAGCATTTGAAGTCACCGAAGGTCAGAAAGTGGTGTTATCGCTCAAGCACATCGGTCAGCTTCCTGCCGCGGCTATGGGACACAATGTGGTGATTCTCAAAGCCGGCACGGTCATTCCCGCGTTCGCCGGCAAATGCGCACCAGCAAAAGACAATCAATACATCCCCACCGATGCGGAATCTGCCAAACTGATTGTCGCTCACACCAAATTATTGGGTGGCGGCGAAGCCGATCAAGTGACCTTTACCGCTCCAGCAGCCGGAAGCTATCCATTTGTCTGCACTTTTCCCGGTCATTTTGCCATCATGCAAGGTGTGATGACGGTCAAAGCCAAATAACTTCGATTCGGATACTCTGTGCCGGTTTCAGTTCTCTTCACTGAAACCGGCTTTTTTTATGGGAAAACAGCTCAGTAGCGCTATCAACGTGAAGGATTGACTGAGATCTTTTTCTCCTACAACCCAAAGGATGGATCAGCGAGCAACAATCACCACGGCGTGTTCATCGTAGCGAATCTTGGTGTGGGTTTGGGCATGAATGTACTTCAGAATCGCGCTCACCGGCACATTCTTTAAATTCATTGTGATCTTCGCATCCGTTAGCTTCTTGGTGGGATCTTCGACGACAAAATTGGGAGTTATTTCCTCTTTGGTTTGTTTCTCGATCAATGCAGCCAGCAATCCCAGCGCCTCCTGGACCGAGGCATCCTCGATTTGATAGGCTGGAATCATGACTCCACCGATTTTCGCTTCCGCCGCATCAGCTTTGATGCTTCCGGCATTGATTTTCACCTCTCCAAGTTGAAAGCGGGCTTTTGCATGACCTGCATGGAATTTAAGTGCCGTTTTATAAGCCGCAATGGCCGTGCCAGGA
The DNA here is from genome assembly GCA_945873125.1 of Prosthecobacter debontii. GTDB lineage: Bacteria > Verrucomicrobiota > Verrucomicrobiia > Verrucomicrobiales > Akkermansiaceae > Luteolibacter. The sequence goes on along the minus strand of CAMCBV010000001.1, from coordinate 63,021 downwards.
TCGCCGGATTTTTCCGCAGCCAGACCTTTCTGATACCAGGCCTCAGCCTTTTCCGAGGGAGTTTCGGCAAATACCGAATGCGAACCGCATACCATGACGATTAGAAAAATGAGGGTTTTCATAGATCATCCAGACTAGCCATGGATACTCGATGTTTCCAGCATCTTCTGAAATTTCTGAGGAAATTTCGGTTTATGACTCAGCGAGCAATTTGCGGAAATACCCAATGGTCGAATCCAGCCCTTCATCGAGGCTTATTTTTGGCTGCCAGCCGAATTCTTTCATGGCCAGAGAGATATCAGGGCAGCGCTGTTTTGGATCGTCTCCCGGCAAGGGATGAAACGCTAATTTTGATTTTCCTCCGACTTTTTGAAGAATCCGGTCAGCGAGCTCTAGCATGGTAAATTCGCCGGGATTCCCCAAATTGACCGGACCCGTGATCTCGTCATGATTCATCAAGCGAATAAATCCTTCTAAAAGATCATCCATGTAGCAAAAAGAGCGCGTCTGGCTGCCATCTCCGTAAATTGTCAGATCCTCGCCACGCAGAGCTTGAACGATGAAATTGGAAACCACCCGACCATCATCAGGCAACATGCGCGGGCCGTATGTATTGAAAATCCGGGCGACTCGGATTTCGACCCCATGCTGGCGGTGGTAGTCAAAAAACAAGGTCTCCGCAACCCGCTTCCCTTCGTCATAACAGGCACGAATACCTATAGGATTGACCGAACCCTTATAAGACTCCGTCTGCGGGTGGATTTCAGGATCGCCATAAACTTCAGAGGTCGACGCTTGAAAAACCCGAGCACCGATCCTTTTCGCAAGGCCAAGGCAGTGCATCGCGCCCAGAACCGAGGTCTTGGTGGTTTTGATCGGGTTGTGCTGGTAGTGCGGCGGAGACGCGGGGCAAGCGAGGTTGAAAATCTGATCCACCTCAAACATAAACGGCTCCGTGACATCATGCCTGACCAGTTCAAAATGCGGGTTATCAATCAAATGCAGAACATTGGCTTTTCTGCCGGTAAAATAATTATCCATGCAGATGACATCATGACCATCCTTGATCAGGCGGTCGCAGAGATGGGAGCCGAGAAAGCCCGCTCCTCCTGTAACTAGAGTGCGCATGGGCGGGATGTTTATAGAGCTTCCAAGAAACATCAAACTTTAAACTTCAAAAGGTTGCAAAGAGGGGCAAAGTTCCGCCATGAGAATTCTGACGGGACTGCAGCCAAGCGGGAAACTGCATGTGGGAAATTATTTCGGGGCGATCAAACCCGCGGTGGAACTGCAGCAACAAGGCGAGGGCTTTTATTTCATCGCGGACTACCATGCGATGACCTCCGGCCGAGATGCCGCGGCTCTCAAGGCAAACATCCGCGAACTCGCTATCGATTTTCTCGCCTGCGGTCTGGATCCTGAAAAATCCGTGTTTTTCCGGCAAAGCGCCGTTCCTGAAGTCAACGAACTCGCATGGATCCTCTCCACGGTTTGCCCCATGCCGCTTCTGGCAAAATGCCATTCCTACAAAGACAAGGTCGCTCAAGGCATTTCCCCGAACCATGCCCTCTTCGCATATCCCGTCCTGATGGCGGCGGATATTTTACTCTACGATTCCGAAAAAGTTCCGGTCGGAAAAGATCAGAAACAACACCTTGAAGTCACCCGCAGCCTCGCAACGAAGCTTAACGAAGCCTATGGCGAAGGCACGGTCGTCATGCCGGAAGCGATCATCAAAGAGGAAACCGAACTCGTGATCGGTCTCGACGGACGCAAAATGAGCAAGAGCTACGACAACACCCTGCCCATCTTCGGCGAAGAAAAGCAGTTGCGTAAATGGGTGATGAAAATCGTCACCGATTCCACACCCGTGGAGGATCCGAAATCCACCGAAAATTCAACCATCATCGCGCTCTACAAACTTTTCGCCAACGAAGCGGAACTTGGGAGCATGATCGCCGATCACCAGCGCGGCGGCTGCGGCTACGGCGATTTCAAAAAACGTCTCGCCGATGCCTATTGGGATTATTTTTCCGAGATGAGAACACGCCGCGAGGAGATCCTCAAAGATACCGGCTATGTCGACCAAGTCCTCAAGGACGGCGCCAACCGGGCCAGAGAAGAAGCTGCAAAAGTGCTAAGCCGCATACGGCAAGCAGTTGGACTAGCTTGAACCTCTAAGTGGACCGCGCGTCTCCAGACGCGCATGTTTCACAAGGCGAGTAACCACCGCTGCATCCGAAGACACGAGGTCCATATCTCATTTCTTATCTCCCCGCCTCCGAAATCATCTCACGGATTCCGTTTTGAAATCCTAATTCTTTCGCCAGTCTCTCAATATTCATCTCCATTCTCCATCTCCAATAAAACGGTGTGATCGCAGGGACGTTGATTCGCTCACCATGGATGTCTTGACTACGCAAATCTTCATCCATCGCCAATAAATCCTGTAGCGGAAAGACAGCCCACATCGCCGGTGAGGCGAGGTGTTGCTGAATGATCATCTTGGCCATGTCACCCGAAAGCTCCGGCTTCGGAGAGTTGATGCCAAACATTTCCCGGGCGAATCCGGATCGCATTTCTTCATCCTCGCTCCACCATTGACGAAGCGTTTCCATATCATGAGTCCCGGTGGAAACGACACTCATGTAAGGCGCTTGAGCGGGATCGGAAAAGACCGCGCCGTAGATTTTTGGCCAGCGTTGAATTTCAAGAGAAAGCATCCCCAGCTGACTCATCACACCTGGCACACAACCCGGCACCATGCCAAGATCCTCCCCGCACAAGAGCATATCGCTCGCCGAGCGCATCGCTGGCAGTTTTTCATAGGCCTTCACCTCCCAAAAACGTTCCTGGCGATGGTAAAAATAGTCTTCGTGGATCTGCCCGAGCGCTTGCTGGACTTCAGGATCCAAAGCTTTGAATGAGCGCGTTTCAAACATTCTCATCCGCGGATGAAACTCTTTTCCACGCGATCCTTTGACCTCAAAAAACAATACCTCACCTACCAAATTCAACAACGCATCCCGTAACCAGATTTGATTAACCCGATCCTCCGGCGTGAGATTTGCAAAGAAATTCAAAATATCCCGTTGGTTCGAAAATTCATGCTTAAGCCGATAACAATCCGTGCCTTGATCCACCAAAAATTCCTGCCGGATGTCTTTTGCAAACTCACCGAATATTTCCAGCAGGTCCGCATGCCTGATATATGGCTTACAAAAACGATCATGATCAAATGCCACGCCAAGCTTTGCGAACTCTTCCAATTTCACCGGCAATGCGGGTTCGAACCAACCCATGATCCCCTCCACATGCTGGGTCGGAATTTGCCAGATGCGAAAAAATCCAAGAATATGATCGATCCGATACGCATCAAAATAATGACTGAGCTTTCCAAACCTTGATCTCCACCAAGCATATCCGTCCTTACGCATCTCATCCCAATCATAAGTCGGAAATCCCCAGTTCTGACCTTTCACGGCGAACGCATCCGGCGGCGCACCGGATTGCGTATCCATGTTGAAAAGGTGTGGAGCAACCCATACATCGACCGATTCCCTATCCACTCCGATCGGCAAATCCCCTTTTAGCGCAACGCCTCTCGCGTGCAAATGCTTAACGGCTCCGATCAACTGCCGATCCAACTCAAACTGCAGCCAAATATAATACAATACGCTCACATCCTCGGAGAGAGCGTCGACTTTCTTGGCGTCATATTTCTTCCAATCTCCCCATTTTGAAAAATCCGCCGTATGAAACTCGTCGCGCTTCACCGAGAAAACTGCGTAGTCCAAAACCCAGTCCAGATTCCGCTTCAGGAAATTCAAAAAATCTTTATCGCGAAGAATCAATTTCCGATGCGCACCAAACACGCTCCGCGTGACTTTCCATTTGAACGCCATCACCGCCTCATAATCGAGTTGTTTGGCGCGATTCAATTCCTCCCGCGCGATAAGGAATTCCTTCTCATTCAAAAGCGGAACGGACATCTCATCCAAACGCAGATACATCGGATGCAAAGCGTAAACACTGATCGCGGAATACGGATAACTGTCCATCCATGTTCGCGAAGAAGTCGTGTCATTGATAGGTAAAATTTGGATCATGTTCATTCCGGCACCCGCTGCCCAGTCACCCATCGCTTTCAGATCGGCAAATTCGCCAACCCCACATCCCGATTCACTCCTCAGGGAAAAAACAGGAACAGCCACACCTGCCGCGCGAAATCTCTGATCCGCACTACGATGAAAACATTCATCAGAAACCCTTACAAGGTCCGCTCCGGATCGATCGCCAAGCATCCGGTTTGTCACACCCTCTTCAAGGCGAACGGTTTGATCCATGGAACTACTACGTATCCCGTATTTGTATTCAACCGTCGCATCCATCGGCAAATCCACATTCACCTGCCAATGATTTCTATTCACTTCCACCATGGGCAAGGCCTTGGAGTAGTCCCAATTTCCAAGCTCATCACAGCCACCGATCAAACAAGGCACAGATCCGTGCGGCAGGCGCGCCATGTGCAAATGGAATTCATGGTTGGCCATCTTCGGGATTTTGCCGAGCGCTCTTTGATGTCCGTCAGTTAGCTCAAAGACCTTTGCTTCGTATACCCTGTCCTCGCTCCCTGCTGATTTCCAGTCATCGAGAAAGAGCACGGAATTTCCAGCAAACCCACCATGCCATTTCCTAAAATCTCCAAACTCCGCCAACTCCAGTCCATCCTCGCGCCTAAATACGTAGCGATATTCCAGCAACCGGATATTTCCATCCTCAAGCTTCGCCTCCCAATGCTGCGCGTCCTTCCACCTCAGGGGAAGAATCCGTCGAGAATCCCTGCCCTCCCCGGATATCATGATTTCAAGCCACAGCGATTCTCCGAACGAGGTCGCGTATGCCACTTGAAACAAAAAATTCACGAGAACCAGCTAATCCTTTCTTTGGCGCAACCGCCATTCAAAAAGCCGTTCCATTGATAAGGAAAATCAGGATTTGCCTGACCATGTTTCAAAAACAACCCGCAGCGCTTTCAGGAGTATATGCCGATTTGGCCGGAACCCATGGCGACAAAAGATAGCCCAGAAGCGGATGAGTGGGCACGCCCTAAACCATCCATTTTTCGTCAAAAGCACGCTACAACCGCATGAAATACCGCCGCGAACAGAATCAACTGCAAGGCACCGAGCGCCAAAATCTTATTGAAACCTTTGCCCGGCGGGAGCGTGAGCACACCCCAAATAATGCGCATCCCAATCACAAAAACCGGAAGGCTTGCCAATCCATACAAGGGGTAACCCATGACCAACCACGCAATTCCAAGGAGTGCCGCAAGCTTGATTTCCAACCAAATCACCACGGCTGTAAACTTCGGACCGAAGCGCACCGCAATGGTTTTTTTCCCTGCCTTCGCATCCTCTTCTCGGTCACGAAAATTATTCACCGAGATAAGCACCGCGGAGAGCAGTCCGACTTGCGCCCCGAGCAATATCGCTTCTTTAGGCCAAGTTCCGGTTTGGACGAATACGCTTCCCATCACAGCGATGAACCCAAAAAACAAGATCACGAAAATCTCACCCAATCCGCGGTAGGCCAGAGGAAACGGTCCGCCGGTGTAACCGTATGCGAGAAATAATGACGGGATTCCAATGGCGACCATGGGCCAGCCACGCGCCATACATAAAAACGTGCCAAAAAAAACCGCTCCTGTTAGAAACAATCCACCAAGAACCATCACCTGTCTGAAGGACATTTCACCCGTGCCAGTCAGACGCCTTGGACCGGTTCGCGCCGCGCCGTCAGCTCCTTTTTTTCCATCCACCGCATCGTTAAAAAAATTCGTCGCGATCTGAATGCACAGCGCACCCAGCAACGTGCAGCTCCACAGCCAGCCGTTCAAATCACCGGTCAGCTTCCATGCAAGCACACCACCCAACCAAACCGGCACCAAACCGGCCGCCAAAGTTTTCGGTCGCGCGCCCGAAACCACCGCTTTTATGAACTTTCTTAAACTCATGATATCCCACTCATTCAATACAGCACTCAGCTACCAGGCGACAATAAATCGCAACATTTGAAATGACATGATGATAAACATGAATTTTAAAACTCCGGAGGTCCATTAAGCGCCTCACATTTTTCAGGCATACCTGGAATGAAATCGACCACTTGTTTTTGATCACGCAGTTGCTTTTGCAGCGTTGCTACATTTATCTTTTGAACAGGAATGCCGCTTTTTGCTGCAGTTGCTGCGGCGATGCCAGCTGCGTGACCGGTGATCATCCATGTGGCCTCAACCCGTAACGTACAATAAGCAACGTGAGTAAAACTGGCCGCAGCGGGAACGAGTAGATTGGTGCATTCAGATGCCAGAGGTGTGATGGAGCGATATGGAATTTGGTAGGCATGGCCCTTGCGCCAGATCCGACCTTCATTGATGAATTCATTTTCATTCACAGCCAGTCGTTGGACATGATGGCAATCCATAAAGTGGCTTCCCATGCCGATGCCATCCTGCTTGCGGCGATCGGTTTGTACATCTTGTTGCCTGACTACATACTCACCTCTCATGCGTCGGGATTCACGAACGTAGAGCTGATAAGGCAAATGCTTGTTGTCCAAAAACTCTTCTTTGTGCAATCCAACAGCTTTCATTTCTTGCTGCATGTTGGCCGGAACCGATGAGTCGTTCGCAAAGAAATGCAGCAAGCCAAGGGTGTATTCCATGTGATCTTCAAATATCCGCCTGCGCTCCCCAAAGCTAGCCTCTGACCAATCGAATTGCCCTCCAAAGTGACCTAACGAAAAAATGGCCGCTTGTTTGTTATTAAGCTCAAACTTGCTATTGCGCCGGCCGTAGAAATCGAGGAAATCTCGAATCGACATCGATTTATTTTGAGCTGTCTGGTCTTTGAGCCAATTCGCTAACAGCACATAACGTTTCGCATCATATTGCCTTGGAGCGGGTATTGGGACATGAAACTCAGGATCTCTGGTGATCGTAAGCCGAAAATTATAGTTCATCGTACCGCGATGCGCATCGCCTTCCTTAAAATCCTTTGCCCAAGCGGTAATCCCAGGAAGCAACTTGCCATCCGCATCCACAGTGCGTGCTGTTCTTGAGATTTTATCAAATCTAATGCCTGCAGCTTCCTCGTTGGACTCTGATTTTGCTTCACGTCCCAGCACATACTTCACTCCTGCACGTGCCATCAGATCACCTTCATAGCTGGCATCTACAAATACTTTCGCGGAAAGTTTGGTTCCGTCGGTTAAAGCAATCCCGGTGATTTTCGTTCCGTCTTTTACTACGGTTTCGACCTCTGCTCCATAGCTCACTTTCACGTCAACTTCCTTCAACATCTCAAGATATATCTTCTCCGCAACACTCGATTCGAACTCATAGGTCGGCCGCTCCAATCCATAATGTTTTCCCAAACGCGCATAAAACTCATGGGCGAATCCACCGATCGTCCACTTCAACATATGCTCGACCTCTGCGGTATTCAGGCCACTCGTGCTTAATCCACCAACATGCTTTGTCTGCTCAATAATAATAACTCTCGCGCCTTGTCGCGCCGCGGCAATCGACGCGGCGATACCACAAGGAGTGGCCGAATAGACCACCACATCAAACTCTTTGGTTTCAGCCGCCAACGACGATGAGGTAATGCATAAAGCGATTGCCGCTGCCTTGATTTTCAAAAATTTCATCGCTTGGATGATTGATGTTAGATTTCCAAGGAGTTTAATCCGTCACAAATTCACCTGAATCTTCCCACTCGCTTTGTGAGCCTTTAGCCGCGCATTTTCTACATCCGTTCCCCGTGCGAGGGCGACACCCATGCGGCGTTTTCCTGATACGTTGGGTTTTCCAAAAAGGCGAATTTGCGTATCGGGCTCGGCGAGAGCATTTTCCAAATTGCCGTAAATGATCGAATCAGATTCCCCTTCCACCAGCAATACAGCCGAAGCCGAGGGCCCGTATAGACGGATTTCCGGTATCGGCAGTCCAAGGATCGCGCGCGCGTGCAATGCGAACTGCGATAGATCTTGGGAAATCATCGTCACCATACCGGTATCGTGAGGGCGAGGCGAAACTTCGGAAAAAATGATCTCGTAGCCTTTAACAAACAACTCGACTCCGAAAATCCCACGTCCTCCAAGTGCATCGGTGATAGCGCGGGCAGATGCCATGGCTCTTTCGCGCGCGAGGTCGCTCATCGCTTGCGGCTGCCAGCTCTCGCGATAATCGCCATCGATCTGAATATGCCCGATCGGCTCACAAAACGAGGTGCCGGCCGCATGGCGCACCGTCAGCTGGGTGATCTCATAGTCAAAATCCACAAATCCCTCGATGATGACTTTTCCTTTTCCAGCGCGTCCGCCTTTCTGCGCATAATCCCATGCAGACTGAATATCCTCAGGATGTTTTACGGTGCTCTGGCCTTTCCCAGAGGAACTCATGATAGGCTTCACCACGCAAGGCAGCCCGATCTCCGCGACCGCTGCGCGATACTCCTCTTCGCTTGCTGCGAAACGGTAAGGTGAGGTTTTTAAGCCCAGCTCCTCGTCCGCAAGCCGCCGAATGCCTTCGCGGTTCATCGTGAGTTGAGTCGCGCGCGCCGTGGGAATGACCGTGGCAAATCCTTCCGCCTCGATTTCCGCCAATGTATCTGTCGCGATCGCCTCCACCTCCGGAACGATGAGATGAGGCTTTTCCAACTCAATCACCGCCCGCAATGCCGCGCCATCCAACATCGAAACCACATGAGACCGATCCGCCACCTGCATCGCCGGTGCATTCGGGTAACTGTCCACCGCAATGACCTCAACCCCGTAGCGTTGTAATTCGATCACCACTTCCTTGCCCAGTTCGCCAGAACCACAAAGCATCACGCGCGTCGCGCCATCGGTAAAGGGAGTTCCTATGCTTATCATGGGGAGAAGATAAGGAGTTTAGGTCGATGGAACGAAGGAAAATTTCACGCCTCAGAAATCCGTTCCCTTGTCACCAAGATCCAGCTCTTTGATCCAGATATTCCGATACCGGACATCGTGCCCCTCGCACTGCAGCTTGATTCCTCCTGGCACATCGGTGATTCCCTTACCCCCATCGTTTCCTCCATCGATCCCGGAATTCGCGCCTCCCCATACTTGGTTAATGACGACATCCTGGTGCACCTTTTCACCATTGAAATAAACGGTGACCTTCGCTTTCTCCGTCAACTTTCCTTCACTGAAACGTGCCGCGCGAAACACGATGTCATAGGAGTTCCATTGCCCGATTCCTTTATACAAATGATATGGTGACTCCGTCTCGTTGATCACCGCGCCCATCCCGTGCTTGGTTTTATCGCCATCCTTGATTTGGATTTCATAACGATTTTGCAAATACACACCACTGTTGCCACCCTTGTTGTTGACCAGAAATTCAACATGCAAACGGAAATCACGATACTCCTTCTTGGTTACAAGATCCGCTGATCCGAACTTGCCTCCCGCTGCCGCAGGATCATCGGTTTGGAGTGCGGTTCCTTTATCCACCGGATCCTGAACGATCTTCCACTTGATCGGCATCGCCGATGCGAAACGCGGTCCCTCCCAATACTTCCATTTCAAATCCAGCATCTCCCGGCTCCCATCAAAAATCACCTCAGCCCCCTCAACCGGCTTCACACCCAAACCCACCTCGGCCGCTTTCACGGAAACCAAGGACAACATCATGAAGGCTAATATTTTCATCATGGGATGCTACGGGAGAAATCCGTCATGTATTTCAGAGAAAGGAACAGACAGGAACCGCGATTTTAAAATCGCGACCTCGTGAGCGTACCAGTGGAGCCGTTGCAGTCGCGATAGGAAATCGCGGTTCCTTTCCATAAAAAAGCCGCCGGATCACTCCGGCGGCTTTTTTGAGAAATAAGATTACGCTGCGAAGTTTTTCGCGACTTCGTCCCAGTTGACGATGTTCCAGAATGCTTCGATGTAGGCGGGGCGCTTGTTCTGGTAGTGAAGATAATAGGCATGCTCCCAGACATCGAGGCCGAGGATGGGCGTGCTGCCGCAGCCGCCGAAGTCGGAGCCCATGAGCGGGTTGTCTTGGTTGGCGGTGGAGCAGACGGCGAGGGTGCCATCGGCTTTTTTACAGAGCCATGCCCAGCCGGAACCGAAACGGGTTGCGCCGGCTTTGGCGAAGGCTTCTTTGAAGGCATCGAAGGAGCCGAAGGCTTTGTCGATGGCAGCGGCGAGTTCACCCGATGGTGCTTTGGCGCCGCCGGGAGCGATGACCTTCCAGAAAAAGCTGTGATTCACATGACCGCCGCCGTTGTTGCGAACCGCACCGCGGATGTCTTCCGAAACGGCACCGAGGTTAGTAATCAGCTCAAGAGCAGATTTCGCTTCAAGATCGGCTTTTCCAGCGATCGCCGCATTGAGGTTGGTGATATAAGCTTGGTGGTGTCTGCCGTGATGGATTTCCATCGTGAGAGCATCAATGTGTGGCTCAAGCGCGTTCAGTGCGTAGCCAAGTTCAGGTAATGTGTGTGCCATAATATTTAAAAAGGTGAATGGAAGTTTGAGTTGTCGCGCCTGCCAGAGGCAAGCATGATTGCGGCAACGCCTTACATCAACGCCAGCAACCGCAACCCCGCAAGCAGAAATCTCTCATGCCACCCGAACTCTCGACCCTCCTGCCCCTGATTCTCACCGGACTCGCCACGTTTTTGGCGGGCTGGGCCATCGCGCAGCTCACCGCGACCCGGAAAAGCACCCGTCTCACCGATCTTCTCAAAAACGAGGAACGGCGGGTTACCGAGCTGGAGACACGGCTCGATGCGGAACGAAAATCCGCCGCTGAAAAACAAATCCTGCTCGAACGTGCTGAATCCCGCCTCTCCGACACGTTCAAGGCCCTTTCAGCAGATGCACTCAAAGGGGCATCCGAACAATTTCTCCACCTCGCAAAATCCACCCTCGCCTCCCAAACGGAGGAAGCAAAAGGCGAAATCGAAAAACGCAAAATCGCCATCGAAACCTTGGTGAAACCTGTTTCCGATTCCCTTGGAAAATTTGAGCTGCGGATCGGTGAAATTGAAAAAATCCGCGAAGGCGCATACTCCGAGCTCAAAGAGCAAGTCCGTGCGCTCGGCGAAGGTCAGCTCGGCTTACAAAAAGAAACCGCTTCCTTGGTCAAGGCGTTGCGTCAACCCACCGGACGCGGTCAATGGGGAGAAATGCAGCTCCGCCGCGTCGTCGAGCTCGCGGGAATGCAAGAGCATTGTGACTTCACTCTTCAAACCACAACCATAACCGACGAGGGTAAGCGCTTGCGTCCCGATCTGATCATCAAGCTACCCGGGGGGAAAACCATCGTGGTCGATTCAAAAACCCCGATGGACGCTTATCTCAATGCGCACGAAGCCTCAGATGAAATGGAGCGCGAGCGTTTTCTCGGTCAACACGCACAACAAGTCCGGACCCATATCAAGCAACTCTCATCCAAAAGATATACCGAGCAATTTGAAGACAGCCCCGAATTCACCGTGCTGTTTCTTCCCAGCGAATCGTTTTTCTCCGCCGCTCTTCATTCCGATCCCGGCCTGATCGAAGGTGGCGTCAACGAAGGCGTAATCCTCGCCACTCCCACCACCTTGATCGCCCTGCTCAAAGCCGTCGCTTACGGCTGGAGACAGGAAGCCCTCGCACTCAATGCGAAGGAAATTTCCGCCCTCGGCCGCACCATGCATGAACGGTTAGGAAAACTCGCCGAGCATTTTTCCAAACTCGGTGGATCGCTGAACAACGCCGTCGATCATTACAACAAAGCGATCGGCTCCTTCGAAACCCGCGTGATGACCACCGCCCGCAAATTCGAAGATCTCAAAGCCGCCCCCGAGGGCGTTTCCCTGCCCAATATCGAAATCATTGATCAAAACACTCGGCCCCTGCTCATCACACCGAGCGTTAGCTCCAAACCCACGGATGACTTTGACTTTCTGGACGTCCCTGAGGAATCCTCAAAAAACGCCGCAAGCGATCTGAGAAGTGAAATCTAACATTCACTCTTCACTCTTCCTACACCCTCACACGCTCGACATCCGCACCTAACATGAGCAACTTCTCATCGATATGTTCGTAGCCGCGATCGATATGATACAGGCGGGAAATTTCAGTAGTTCCTTTGGCGCGTAGCGCAGCGAGAACCAGAGCAGCGGAAGCACGAAGATCGGAAGCCATGACCGGAGCTGCGGAGAGTTTTTCAACACCCCGGACAATCGCAGTTCCCTGATCCAATTTGATATCGGCGCCCATCCTTTTCAGCTCGGCACAATGCATGAAACGTTGTGGGAAAATACTGTCTTTTACCACGCTGATTCCGGGAGTCGTGACCAACAGTGCCGTCATCTGGGCCTGCATGTCCGTTGGATAACCCGGGTAGGGAGAGGTGTTGAGATCAACTCCTTGGAGCACCTCACCGCGCTCAACGAAACATGAGGTTCCTTCTTCGTTGAACTCCACTTTGTGTCCGGATTTGATGATGGCCTCGGTGATCGCTCTCAAATGCTCGCGATTGACGCGATTCAACCGAACTCCCTCACCCGCCAAAGCGGCCGCAGCCATAAACGTGCCCGCTTCGATCCGGTCCGGAATCACGGTGTGCTCGACTCCTTTGAGTTCTTTCACACCCTCGATGACGATCCGACGGGTACCAGCTCCGGTAATCTTCGCCCCCATGCCGTTGAGGAAATTCGCAAGATCCAATACCTCGGGCTCAGCTGCGGCGGATTCGATCACGGTGATGCCCTCGGCCAACGTTGCCGCCATCATCACGTTGTCCGTACCAAGAACGGTCGGTCCGCTTTCGCCGCGCAAATTGATTTCCGCACCACGCAAACCATCGGGCGCGGTGAGAATGATATTTCCACCTTCAAATTCAATCTTCGCGCCAAGCGCTTCCATTCCCTTAAGATGAAGATCAACCGGTCTGTCGCCGATCACGCATCCACCCGGCAACGAAACCACCGCACGTCCTTTTCTCGCAAGCAAGGGACCCATCACGCAAATCGATGCGCGCATGCGGCGCACCAATTCATAAGGCGCCTCATCAGATATGTCCGCACACGAGATCCGCACGGTTCCGGAAGATCTTTCCACTTCCGCGCCGAGTGCGCTGAGAATCTGAATCATATAGTTCGTATCTGAAACATCCGGCACGCGGCGAATAATGCAGTCTTCTCCTGTTAGAATCGCTGCGGCAAGAATCGGCAGCGATGCGTTTTTGGATCCGGAAATATTGATTGAGCCCTTGATGACAGAGCCTCCGTGGACGACAAGTTTATCCATTTCGATGTGTGACTTTATTGATGTTGCGCGAATGGAAACCGGGCGATCCCGCCAAGATCCTTGCGAATCCCGATTTCCGTGAAGCCGGACTTTTCCAAACAGAAGCGCACCTGTGAAGCCTGATCGTAACCAATCTCAAGCGCCAACCAGCCACCGGGCTTGAGGAAACCCAATGCGTCCGGGATGAAGCGCCTGAGCAAATCCATCCCCTCAGGCCCGGAAAACAGCGCAAGCGCCGGATCATGGGCAAGCTCGGGAGCCATGGTTTCGGCCTCGCCTTCGGGCACATAAGGCAGGTTGGCCACAATGAGGTCAAAGCTTCCTGTCACATCATTGAACAAATCACTGCGTAAAATCTCCACATTTCCCAAACCCAACTTGTGGGCGTTCTCGCGCGTCAACTCCAACGCGCTTTCGGAAATATCAACCAAGGTCACATGACTGCTTGGCTTTTCAGCCGCAAGAGAAAGTCCGATCACTCCCGATCCACAGCCGACATCCAAAATCTGCAAATTTTCACACGTCACCTGTTTGAGAATCATTTCCACGAGCTCCTCGGTCTCAGGTCTTGGAATCAGACCACGTCCATCACAAAGAAAATCACGACCATGAAATGACACCTCACCCAGCAGATGTTGCAGTGGAATGCCCTCGCCACGCTTTTTCAATATCTCACGCAGCGGCGCCAGAGTCGCCTCTTCCAAGGGGCGGTCAAACTGAGTGTAAAGCTGCATCCGCGAGCATTCCAGAACCTTGGCAAGCAAGTGCTCCATATTTCGCCGCGCGTCTTCAATCCCCCGCTTTTCGAGATAACCTGCTCCACCATTGATTGTTTCCAGAACCGACTTCATTCGCCACACCGCTTATGAGGCATCTTTTCGCTCCGCGCAAAGGCGGAAAGTCATCCAAATTGCGGTTTTGAGGTTGCGGTGAGCGGTGAGCTTGCTAACCGAGTGCATCACTTCCGCACTTTCCATTACAGGACTCGGCACGCTCTCGGCCCTTGGCCATGATGTTGCATCGCATCTCATGGCCATTTCCTCCGGCGTTTCGGGGATTCAGCCCCTTGGAAATCTTCTCGGAAACGAAAGCCCGCACGCCCACCTTCATGGCGCATGGATTCAGCCGAGGGAGCTTCTCAATCATCGCAAATGGAGTCCCGTGACCATGGCCGCTCTCCATGTTGCGAAGCAAGCGGCTGCGGAGGCTGGCTGGAGCAAAGATGAACTTGCAGGAGCCGCGCTGGTCGTTGGCACAAGCCGCGGCAACGCTGCAGGCTGGCTGGGCGAATGGCCAAACAGACGCCCGTTCAAGTTAATGGCGGCAAGCAATACAATTCACAGCGAACCTGCCACCGCCATCTCCATCGAGCTCGGCATCCACGGTCCGAACCATGTTGTCGCAAGCGGTTGCTCAGCAGGACTCGATGCGCTTGGAATCGCGAAACTTCTTATCGATTCCGGTCAAGCCGAACGCGCCCTGGTGGTGGCGGTCGATCTTCCGTTGGTCCCGCTCTTGCTCGATAACTACGCAGCCTCTGGCCTACTTGGAAGCTCAGCGTTTCTCAATCCTTTCTCACCGGAAAGCGATGGATTCCTCCCGGGTGAAGGCGCGGCGGCGATTGCACTCGCCTCAACCCCTTCGGAAAAATTAAGACTCTCGTTTTTTACCAATAACTCTGACGGCGCCGACCCCGTGGGAATTCCAAAGGACGGCGGAAGAACTTCTCAGCTCCTGAAAAAAGCGATCGCCGTTTGCGGAAAGCCTACTGCGGTTTGCCCCCACGCCACCGGAACCCAAACCCAAGCGCGTGCCGAAAAACATTTCCTGAACTCCGCCGCACTCGGATCCCGCCCCACACTTCATTTGCTCAAACCCTATATCGGCCACACGGTCGGCGCGAGCGGGCTTCTTGAAAGCGCGATCCTGTTAGCCTTCATGAGACAAGGAATTCTCCCGCAGAATTTACACGGCACATCCGGATTGGGCGAACTATCCGCACCCTACCAATCCATATCTCTAATCGGACCCGTGTTCAAACTTGCCCACGGGATGGGCGGACACAATGCTTTGGCTGTCTTTCACACAATCTCATGAACGAGAAGCCACGCATCGAAATTTCACTAGACGATCAGACTCTGCGCGTGATCGCGGGCGAGACGACACTGAAAACATTCGCCATATCATCCAGCGCGAAAGGAATGGGTTTCCTCGATGGCAGCTATCGCACACCCACCGGAAATTTCGAGATCTGCGAAAAAATCGGTGCCGATGCCCCAGTAGGAACCATTTTCAAATCCAGAAAGCCTGCTGGAATCTGGAATTCAAATATCTCCTGCAACGACGATCTCATACTCACACGCATTCTCCGGCTCACCGGCAAGGACCCGGAAAACCAAAACACCTTTGATCGGTTTATCTACATCCATGGCACCAACCATGAGGAAAAGATCGGCCGCCCCGCCAGCCATGGCTGCATTCGGATGCGCAACGAGGAAATCATCACCCTCTTCGATATAATACACAATCAAACCGAAGTTATCATCCATCCCATGCGAGAGACCAAAAATAAACTATTGTTCCTGGATTGTGATTCCACACTCAGCTCAATCGAAGGCATCGATGAATTAGCACGGCTATCCGATCCTGCGATATTCGAGAAAGTGGTGAATCTCACCAACGCCGCGATGAACGGGGATATTCCGCTGGATGAAGTTTTCAAAAAGCGCATGGAGATCATTCGCCCCAACCTCGGCATGGCCCGCGAAGTGAGCCGATGCTACATCGATCACATTGTGGATGGTGCGCAAAAACTCATTCAACACGCGCGCGAGCAGGGCTGGACTCCGGTAATTCTGTCCGGTGGTTTCGAGCCCGTCATCCGCCCATTCGCGGATCAACTTGGCATCGAGCATGTCGAGGCCGTGCCGCTTTATTTCGACGCTTCAGGCAACTATGCTGGCTATGGTGAAAACTACCCAACCACACGCAACTTGGGGAAAAACGAAATCATCCGGCAATGGAAAGCCGCAATGCTTCCGGAAAAAGTATTGATGATTGGCGATGGCACATCGGATCTGGAAACCAAGCCGGATGTGGATTTGATGATTGGCTTCGGCGGTGTGGTGACACGCGACAAAGTGAAGCATGGCGCGGAAGCTTGGATCACCCGATTGGATGATTTGTTATTATTTGAAAAGTTATCATCATATTAATCATTCGTTGCGATGATAATATAATATTGTTACTTGCATATCACTTAAACATACCTAACATTGTGCTAACAATGAGCACGAAAAAAGTAATTCGCGGCAAGCGCTATAGCGCTGAGGAAAAAAGCAAGATCATCGCATTCGTGAATGAGCATAACGCCAAGAACAAACGCGGCGGGCAACTCACAGCGGCAAAAAAATTCGGTATATCACAACTCACCATCGCCACATGGCTTAAGAAATCGGGAGGTAAATCCACTGGCAAGGCTGCTGCGAAAGGCGCCAAAAAAACAACTGCCAAATCCGCAAGCAAAGCTGTCTCCACCAAGGGCAGCATGGAGAAAAAATTGAACAGCCTGCTTTCTCTCGGCAAGGAGATCGAAAAGCTCGAGCGTGATCTGAAAGCCAAACGCGCCCAGTTCGATTCCATCAAGGCATCGCTCTGATCCATCACTTCAAAAATCACAAGCCGCCATCCTTTCCGGATGACGGCTTTTTTGTTTTTGGGATAAGCATTTTCCCTACTTGCTATTCTGTATTTTCAGTATATTATGAAAAATATGAATGCCAGCAGTGACAGATTAAAAGAATCCAAGGAAGAATTCATCGCGCAATGGGGCGCACTTGGAACCCAGTGGGGAATCAACCGCACCATGGCTCAGATCCATGCTTTGTTGATGATCTCACCCCAGTCGATGTGCACGGATGAGGTCATGGAGGAACTGGAAATCAGCCGGGGCAATGCCCATACGAATCTTAAGGAATTGGTCGCATGGGGACTGGTGAGAATGGTGGTAATCAAAGGCGATCGCCGCGACTACTACGAAGCCGAAAAAGACGTATGGCAAATTTTTCGAATCATCGCCCGTGAGCGCAAACGCCGCGAGATCGAGCCCGCGCTGGCACTGCTCAGCAAATGTGCCGAGGAGACCAAAGGACTCAAGGGAGAAGATGCAAGGGCGTTCCATAAACAAGTCAGCGAGCTTCAGGATTTTGTCGGCATGGCTTCTCATTTGTCAGATCGCGTTGCCGCGATGAAACACAGCTTCGCGCTGCAAATCGCTTCGAAATTACTCGGCTAAACCAGCCACTTGTTATGAACACGACAGTAGTCATCATCGGCGCCAACGGATTTCTCGGCCGCTATCTTTGCCGTCACTTTACAAGAAACGGCCGCGAGGTCGTCGCGATCGCGAGAAACCGCAAGGGCTGGAGCGGCGACGGCATGTTTTTAAAATGGGACGGAGAAACCATCGGACCTTGGGCCTACGCTCTTGAAGGAGCTGAATTGGTGATCAATCTTTCCGGGCGCAGTGTGAACTGCCGCTACAACGCAAAGAATCGCGAGGATATACTTGCGAGTCGGGTGAAATCCACTCAAGTCATTGGCAAGGCTATCGCCGCATGCCGTGTTCCTCCGAAATTATGGATCAACTCAAGCACCGCGACATGGTATCGCCATGCGGAAGATAAAGCACAAAACGAATGGCATGGAATCATGGGTGAGGGTTTTTCCTGTGAAGTGGCGGCCGCATGGGAAGACGCGTTCTTCGCCGCAAAAATACCGGCAGAAACCCGAAAAATTGCGATGCGCATCGGGATGGTTTTGGCCAACGAACCTGAAACCGTTTATGATGTCTTGGGCAATCTGACCAAAAATGCGCTTGGCGGAACTATGGGCAAAGGCACTCAGCGCATCAGCTGGATCCACATGGAAGATTTTTTAAGATCTGTGGATTTTTTAATGCGCGATCCATTCATTGAAGGCTTGATCAACGTGACCGCACCCAATTTCCCCACCAATCGCGAGCTCATGAAGTGTTTCCGTGAAACCATGGGAATGCCCTTCGGGCTTCCGGCAACCGAGTGGATGCTGAAAATCGGTGCGTTTTTCATGAAATCGGAAACGGAGCTGATCCTGAAAAGCCGGTGGGCGGATCCTTTGAGGCTGCGCGAAGCGGGTTTCCGCTGGCGCTACCCAAAAGCCGCCGAAGCCATCGAAGACCTGCAAACACGGCAGGGTCTCAACGGATTTTTTAAGGACTGCCAACGCCGCAGCACAGGCGCACGCGCATGGTTGCCTGCTGCGACCAGGTAGGAAAGCGTGCCGCCCCTCAAAGGACCGCGCGACTCCAGTCGCGCTTCATTACGCTATGGTCCAAAGCGCGAGTGGACTCGCGCGGTCCATACTCCTGCATAACAAAAAAACGCCCGGACTCACGAAGAGACCGGGCGTTTGTGAGATCATTTTGAATTATTTGGAGCTCGATATGAGGCTCGCTTGGCTTGCGCCTTTCTTGATCTTGCTGTGCTTGATCCAGCTCATGGTGGAGCGGAGTTTCTCACCCACTTTTTCGATCTGGTGGTTTGCGCCTTCTTTACGAAGCACGTTGAACTTCTTGTAGCCGCCTTCGTATTCGGCGATCCACTCTTTGGCAAACTTGCCGTTTTCGATCTCTTTGAGTTGCTGCTTCATGCGCTTCTTGACGGAAGCATCGATGATTTTCGGCCCAACGGACACATCACCCCACTCGGCGGTTTCGGAGATGGAGAAACGCATGCCGGCGATGCCTTGCTCATTCATGAGGTCGACGATGAGCTTAAGCTCGTGAAGGCACTCGAAGTAAGCCATCTCAGGCTGGTATCCAGCTTCGACAAGAACTTCAAAGCCCGCTTTGACGAGTGCCGAAGCGCCACCGCAGAGAACGACTTGCTCACCGAAGAGGTCGGTCACGGTTTCTTCACGGAAATTGGTTTCAAAAATACCCGCGCGACCACTGCCGATACCAGCAGCCCATGCAAGAGCGGTTTCTTTAGCTTTTCCAGTCACATCTTGATGGATAGCGATGAGACCGGGAACGCCTTTTCCAGCGACGAACTGCGAGCGAACCGTGTGACCTGGGCCTTTGGGTGCGACGAGAATCACATCGATGTTTTTCGGCAGCTTAATGGTTTTGAAATGAACGGCGAAGCCGTGCGAGAAAAGCAGGGTTTTGCCCTTGGTGATGTTTGGCGCGATGTCCTTGTTGTAAACCGCAGGGATGACGGTATCAGGAGTTGCGACGAAAATAACGTCGGCAGCTTTCACAGCATCCGCAGTGTCCATCACTTCAAAGCCAAGCTTCTTAGCGACTTCACGGGATTTGGATTTCTTGTATAGGCCGATGATGACCTTGAATCCGCTGTCCTTGAGGTTGAGCGCGTGTGCGTGGCCTTGTGAGCCGAAGCCAATCACGGCGAGCGTCTTTTTCTTAAGCGATTTGAGATTCGCGTCTTTGTTTGTATAAATCTTCGCAGCCATACCTAATCGATTTGTGATTTCGTTTTTACCGACGGATTGCCACCAAGGCACCGCAGGGGCGCACAAATTGCCCATCCCTCCGCGTGGGGTCAAGCCTCCACTTGCAGCAATGTATTGTAAGATGACGAAACCCTGTCGAAATGGTGCGACTGAAACATGAAATCTGAATTGGTCGAACTGATAAGTGACGAATTGCGCGCGCGTCTGGAACGTTTGGCAAAAGCGGCCATCGCAGCCCATGAAGCCGCAACCGATCCAGGTTCGAAGGCCGAGAGCAAATACGACACACGTAGCTTAGAAGAATCATATCTGGCCACGGGGCAGGCGCGTCAGGTCAAAGATCTGAGAGCAACCCTGATGGCCTTTGAAAACCTGCGGCTTGGCGATTTTTCCCTAAACGACCCCGTGGATGCCGGTGCACTGGTCACACTGCGCAAACCTGGCAGCCAACAAAAAATCCTATTTCTCCTCGCTCCGGCAGCTGGTGGACTAGAAATCCTTTACGAAAATCAAGAGGTGACTTTGCTCAGCCCAGAAAGTCCGCTTTACGCGAAACTGATGGGCAAAATGCTCGGAGAGCAGATTGAAGCACCTGACTTCGAAATCATCGCCATCTGCTAGCCGCTGTTACAAACCCGCTACTTCGAGCGCAAGCGCCGCCGCTCCAATTGTGCCCGCCTCGTGGCCGAAATTGGCTGGTAAAATCGCGAGATGGTCTTTGAAGGGCTCCGAGAGCTGTTGCAGGAGATGCTCGCGCAAGGGCTTGAAGAGCAACTCACCCGCACGGGCCACACCGCCACCGATGATCAAAGCTTCCGGATTCAACAACCAACACGCATTCATCATGGAAGTCGCGAGCATACGTCCCGTAATGTCCCAGCGCTGAAGTGCGATTTTATCCCCATGCTGCGCCGCTTCCGCAAGCGCGACAGGCGAGCAGTCTTCGATATCTTTAGAAATTCCCGCGGCCAGATAAGCCTGCTGCGCATCACGAGCGATTTCCCGGTTACCGATATAATCTTCGAGTGCACCTAAATTTCCATAATGACCCCGGCGGCCCTGAAAATCGATCGATGTCTGGCCGATTTCACCCGCACCGTAATTCGCACCGCGTACCATTTGACCGTTCACGATCACACCTCCGCCCACACCTGTGCCCAGCGAAACACAAACCAGATCCCTGAAACCTCTGCCCGCACCTAACTTCCATTCAGCATACGCCATACAGTTTGCATCGTTATCCGCGACCACAGGCAATTCCAACTTCGCCTCGAGAATCCCTTTCAGTGCCACATTCTGCCAACCCCTCACGTTGGTCAGATTAAATACCATGCCCTTTTCAAAATGAACGAAGCCCGGCATCCCAATGCCAACCGCCGAGATTTTCGAATGCCTCAAACGTAGGTCCTCAACCGTGCGCACCATCATCGCGATCAGCGGTTCCGGCCCGTCAAAATCCTGTGTCGCGATCGGTGGCGCCGAATCAATGATTTCTGAACCACGCACCACCCCAGTTTTCACGCTGGTACCGCCGAAATCGATGCCAATTGCTTTAGGAAGTTCACTCATTGCCGCGCACTGCCTAAAGAGCATTGGGGAAAATATCTAGATTAATCCTAGATATTTTTAACCACGAAAATCACGAATTACACAAAAGTGGGATGAATTATGGAACCATCCACGCCGCAGGATTTGATGACTGAAGCATGATGGGTTTAGTTCTGATTTTTTCGTGCTTTTGGTGTATTTCGTGGTTGAAAATCAAACACTGAAAACTCTCCCAGCAACGAGCCGCAATCCCTCTAATGTGAGATCCAGATCCACTGCGAAAATTTCCGATAATCCGTGAGCTGCGAATGTCGCTCCTCCTCCCGTAGCAATTACTGTAATTTCACCGCCGATTTCTGAAATCATCTCACGCAAAATTTCTCTAACCATTCCGCGATGACCCGCGACCGCACCGATCCGCAGCGCTTCCAAGGTGGTTTTGCCAATGGCTGATTGGTATTCCTCCGGTTTAACCCGTGGCAACTGCGCCGTTTTCGACGCGAGATAGTCCGTCATGCAATCCATTCCCGGCGCGATCACCCCCCCCGCGAAATTTCCTTTCGCAGATATGACACTGAAAGTGACGGCCGTTCCAAAATCGATTGCGATTCCGGGGACATCATATCGCTCGTTTAAGGCGACGATATTCGCCAAACGGTCGTGACCCACTTGCTCCGGGCTATCGATCTCAAATCCATAACCCAGAGGACTTTCATGAGTTAACCTGTGATAGGCTGCCTGATTTTCAAAAAAACTCCTCAACTCATCCTCTTTGTCAGGAACCACCGATGCAACCGCCACTGCCGAAAACTCTAATCCGCCAACCAAAGCTTGGATTGAAGACGCTTCCAGATCCTGCGTTGGTATGACGGCGGACCATTCCATCAAGCCCTCGGCATTGCCCAGGCGGAACTTGGTGCGCGAATTGGAGTTATCAATCAAAAGCCAAGCCATGATGTTTCCCAATTTGAGGATTTAAATACGGTTTCTTTGTCACTCCCAATCGCAGGTATCGACTTTGAGTTTTTGATTTTCAGCGCACCACCGTTCATTTCGAGGTTTATTTCGCCTTTAAGCGCCTCTGTCTCCAGCCAGAATTTAAACCAAATTTCGGTAAAGCCCTTTTCCGGCGTTCCAGCAAAGCTCGAATCCGCAGGCTCATGCTTCACCCCATCTGCCGTGACCAACCGCACTGGCTGCTTGAGATCATGATCCTTTTCCCCGTTTTTTTTCAAATGAGCCTCAAGCCAGACATATCCCTTATCCTGCTTCAAACGAATTGCCTGAATTTCAAAACGCGCCTTCGGATCAGGCGAAGACTCATATTTCGAAGTCCACAACATGCCCAAAAAAACCGTGGATACGGCCAGACCCAGCGCCAAAAAGAACCTCATCACCTGCCGTTTCATAACTTATTCCTATCCGAACTTGCCTCTCCCGCAAACGAAAACGGGCGAGCTGTTGCCAGCTCGCCCGAGGATGCAAATTCGATAGACGAATATTAGTAGTCGTAACCTTCCTCACCGTGTTCGGTGATATCGAGACCAGCGGTTTCTTCTTCAGGGGAAGGACGAAGCCCGATGACTGCTTTGATGATGTAAGCGACTACGGCTGTCACAACCACAGAAAGAACGATCGTGATACCCGCAACGTAGAGGTGATTGATCAACAATGCGCTGGTGGCTTTGCCAGTTTCTGGGTCAAACATCGCTTGCAAGCCGTTCAGTTTGGCATAGGCATCGCTCACCAAGTTAGGATTTACTTTGCTGTTTGCGAAAACCGCAGTGAGCAAGGCTCCAAGGGTGCCGCCAACTCCGTGAATACCGAAGGTATCAAGCGAGTCATCGTAACCCATTTTGGATTTAAGGAAGGTGCAAGCGAAGTAAGGAACAACGCCAGCCAAGATACCCATGATGAAGGCAGATTGCGCGGTAACGAAACCTGCCGCAGGGGTGATCACCACGAGACCGGCCACCGCACCGGAGCAAAGACCGAGAACGCTGACTTTGCGCTTGAGAACCTTTTCAATAAGACCCCAGGTGAAGGCTGCTACGGCAGCTGCAATGGTGGTGGTCATAAATGCCTGAGATGCAAGGCCATCGGCCGCGAGAGCGGAACCGGCATTGAAACCATACCAGCCGACCCAGAGCATCCCAGTGCCGACCATGCAGAGAACCATGTTGTGAGGAGACATTTTCTCCTTACCGAAGCCAAGGCGCTTGCCAAGGATGAGACAGAGCACAAGAGCGCTCCAGCCCGAAGTCATGTGAACCACAGTGCCACCAGCGAAGTCGATGCTTGGAATTTTCGCGCCGCCATTCCAGACGCCGTTGAAAAGACCATCGAAGCCCCAGACCATGTGAGCCATTGGGAAATAAACGAGTACCATCCAGATGGCACAGAAAATCATGATTGCGGAATATTTCATGCGCTCAGCAATTGCGCCGACGATGAGTGCCGGTGTGATGATTGCGAACATCAGCTGATACATCGCAAAAGTGCTGTGGGATGGCCACGCGGTGTAGTTGGTGTTTGGGGCTCCGCCCACGTCTTTCAAAAACGCGTATTTGCTGAAGTCACCAAAGATGCCAGCCCAGCTTGGTGCGCCTTCCGCAGCATGCTCGCCGAAAACCATGGAATAACCAAAAGCAAACCACATGATCGTGACCAAGCCTGCTAGGCCGAGACACTGAGCCATCACAGAAAGGATGCTTTTCTTACGAACCAGACCTCCGTAGAAGAGCGCGAGACCTGGCAGTGTCATGAACAAAACCAGAGCTGCGCAGACCATCAAGAAGGCATTGTGGCCTGGACCAGGAAGTCCGGCTAGCGGTCCTGTAGGCGCCACGTTGTTGAAATACGCAAGTGTGTCTGCTGCTACGGCAGCTGCATCTGGAGCTGCTGGAGCAGCTTCTGCGGCAACTTCGGTTGGGGCAGGCGCCGTAGTAGCATCTTGACCAAGAACGGTCGTGGACGCAAACGGCATGGCGAAACAAGCCATCGCCGCTAGGGCAAGAGCTCGCAATGTTGTTGGATGTCTTCTTATCATATGAGTCAGGGTTGTCGGATGTTGAGCTGTTATTGCGGATTGAACTGCATTTCATACAGCAGTGTCAGTGCTAAGCAATGGCCGTGCCAAAAATGCAGCTACCGGATTTCATCCATATTTTATCAATGAAAAACGATGCTGTCTCAGGATCGAAAATGGAATATCATCAAAAAAGAGGGGCAATAAACCTTCCAAAAACCCACGACTCGCCCGTCATTGGGATGACACTTTTATCTGGACAGATCCTACGGATTGATTAAATACCCCTTGCAACGGTTTGCCAGAAGTTTCTCCTTGGTACGCAGAATGCTAAGTTCTGTTCGCCATGTCTGTTCCATCACGGATCAGTTTGGGATGCTAGAAGCAACTGAAACCAACAACAACAAAACTATGCAAAACTACTACAAAACTATCGGTGCCCTCGTCGTAGCTTCCGCTCTCGCGGCAGGCAACGCTTCGGCAGAAGTCGAAGCTGATCTTCACGCAGGTTATTCCTCCGCCTACATGTTCCGCGGAGTCAAAATCGGTGATGATCTCCTTGAAACAGGTCTTAACCTTGCAACCGAATACAACGGCCTCGGCATCAGCGGTGGTCTCTGGCACGGCACATTCACCAACGAAGGGGATTCCTTCACCGAGCTCGACGTTTATGGTGAAGTTTCCAAGGAGTTCTCTTTTGCGACTCTTGCCTTGGGTTACATTTACTATGATAACGAGAGAAACTTCGACGTAGACTACTCCGAAGCTTACATCTCCGCATCACGTGAGATCTATGGCATCGATACTTCCTTGACATTCTTCGCTGAAATCGAAGGAGATACCGAAACCTACATTGAACTCGCAGCTGGCAAAAGCTTTGAGCTCAGCCAATGCTTGACTCTGAACACAGGCGCTGTTCTCGGTTATGTTTCCGAAAACCGCGAATTCAGCCACATCGGTGTCAAAGCCGCTCTCGATTATGCATACAGCGAAACCGCGACCATCTCGCCATTCCTCGCATACTCATGGGCACTTACTGGCAATGAAGATTCCGTCTACGACAGCTCCGACAACGAGTTGACCGCAGGCACCATGCTTTCCGTCAGCTTCTAATTTGAAGTTTACGTAAACTAATTCACTTAAGAGCGGTTGCTTCGGCAGCCGCTCTTTTTTTGTTTATCCTTGAACGTCTCGAAATTAACCGAAAACTCTCGGCATGTTCCTAGGTTTCGATTCTTCAACTCAATCCCTCAGCGCAATCCTTATCGATAACGATCGCGGCGAAATCATTGCCGAGGCATCGGTAAATTTTGGCGCTGAACTACCCCAATATAAAGCACCCAGCGGCTTCATCCCAGGCGGAGCTAACGGAGAAGTGCATGCCGATCCCATGATGTGGTTGGAAGCGCTGGATTTGGTTCTGGAAAAGCTCTCTGGCAAAGTCGACTTGTCGAAAGTCGCAATGATCGCAGGCTCCGGCCAACAACATGGATCGGTGTATGTGAATGAGTTATTTGATTCCATCATCGCCGATCTCGATCCAACCTCCTCGCTCAAAGCACAACTCTCGAACTCACTCACCCGCACCACTTCACCGATCTGGATGGATACTTCCACCGGCTCTGAATGCAAAGAGATTGCCAATGCGATGGGTGGTGACGCTGAAGTCTGCTCACGATCGGGCTCGGTAGCGATTGAGCGTTTCACCGGTCCGCAAATTCGTAAATTTTCCAAGCAATCTCCCAAGTCTTACGTCGCCACCGATCAGGTTCACTTGGTAAGTTCATTCATCGCATCGGTTATCGCCGGCAAGTCTCTGCCCATTGACTTTGGCGATGGAGCGGGCATGAACCTTCTTAATCTCAAACACTTGGCATGGGACGACGACTTGATGAAGGCAACCGCACCGGAGCTTTCCGAAAAGCTTCTACCCGCAACTTCCTGCTTAAAGCCCCAAGGAACGATTGGCTCCTACTTCATCGAGAAATATGGATTTTCCAAAAGCTGCCAAGTTTGCCCGTTCACCGGAGACAATCCCGCTTCACTCGTCGGCATGGGAGCCACCACTCCAGGCCAAGTCGTTATTTCTCTTGGTACAAGCGATACGTTTTTCGCTGCGATGGCAGAGCCGAAAACCGACCCTCAGGGCTTCGGGCACGTATTTGGAAATCCAGCGGGTGGTTTCATGTCTCTCATTTGCTTCCGCAACGGATCCCTTGCTCGCGAAGCATTGCGCGATGAGCTCGGCATAGACTGGGGTGCGTTTGATCACTCAGCCCTCTCCAGCTCCAAAACTTCTGCTGGGAAAAATCTCACGCTGCCTTTCTACGGAGCCGAGATCACGCCACGCCACGACTTCGAAAAACCCGTCACGGAATTTTCAGAAAATCCAACAGATGCGCTACGAATCCGCTCTTTGCTGGAAGGCCAGTTTCTTAATATGCGCTTGCATTCCCAGTGGATGGGAATCGCACCACAACGCATTCTCCTTACCGGAGGAGCATCCAAAAACGACGGCATCGCTCAGATTGTTGCCGATGTGTTCCAAGCGCCGGTCGAGCGCCTAGAAGTCGCCAATTCTGCCGCACTTGGCGCCGCTCTCATCGCAGCCACTGCCGCTGGGAATGACCTCGTGAAGCTCCAATCCGTTTTCTGCAAGCCCTCACCAAACTCACGGATCGAACCCGATACAAATTCAGCATCCGCCTACGAATCGGCACTCGTTCAATTCAAAAGATTGCTGGATTCACGGATCTGAGCCTTTAATCCAACCCACACATCATTATGCAGTTCAAAGACCAAATCGTTGTCGTCACAGGAGCCGGAAGAGGTATCGGCCAAGAAATCGCCAGAGCTTTTGCCGCCGAGGGCGCGAAAGTCGCCTTGATCAGCCGCAGCGAATCAAGCTGCGGAAGCGCGGCTGAAGAGATCAATCAAACTTTTCCAGGGTCTTGCACCGCCTTTGCAGTGGATGTTTCCGACCATGATGCCGTTCAGGAGGTTGCCAAACGTATCGGTGATGAAATCGGCGCCGTGTCGATCTTGGTCAACAATGCCGGCATCACCCGTGATGGTTTGCTCATGCGGATGAAAGAAGAAGACTGGGACACGGTTCTTGATACCAATCTCAAAGGCGCTTTCAACACGGTCAAAGCATTCATGCGTCCCTTGATGAAGGCCGAGCATTCACGCATCATCAATATCGCCTCTGTGATCGGCTTGATCGGAAATGCCGGCCAGGCAAATTACTCTGCGAGCAAGGCCGGTCTCATTGGCTTTACCAAAGCCGTGGCACGTGAACTCGCTGGCCGAGCTGTGACTTGCAATGCGATTGCCCCCGGCTTCATCACCACCGACATGACCGATGAGCTCCCGGAAAACGTCAAAGAAGCCGTCATCGCAAAGATCCCTCTCGCGAGCTTCGGAAGCACCTTGGACATTTCCAAAGCTGTATTATTCATCGCCAGCCGCGATGCACGTTATATCACCGGCCAAGTTTTGGCTGTCGATGGCGGCATGACGATGTAATACTCCCGGGCGCTCGATAACCTTATCCGTACTCATGAACCTCTTCCTCCTTCGTCACGGTAAGGCCGAAGATCGGAATGCGTTCAACCCAGACGACTTTTCCCGCGCGCTGCTGGAAAAAGGTCATCAACAAGCACGTAACGCCGCGCGCATTTTATTGGGTGCCGCTATGTTGCCGGACATCGTGTTGTGCAGCCCACTTGTCCGAGCGCGCGAGACCGCAGAATCATTTACCAAGGCTGCCAACATGCCGGGCCCCGTCATCCAATCATGGCTGGCTTGTGGTATGAATCCCGAAACCGCCCTTTCCGAGTTGCGTGGATTTTCAGATTTCAAAAATGTCATGATCGTCGGTCATGAGCCCGATTTTTCCGAATTCGCCCAATACCTTCTGGGCTCCAGCTCAGATTCTATAGAAATCCGCAAAGGCTCGATTGCCTGTTTTGAGGTCTTGCCTCCTTCAAGAAAAGCCACTCTCCGCTTTCTCATTCCCTTCAAGCTCGCCAAACACATGGAATAAGTCCACATTTCTGGTGTTCGCTTCTTTCTCAACCCTCTCCATCCATGTCATCAACCTTCGGTAAACTTTTCCGCATCCACACTTACGGTGAATCCCATGGCGGCGCTGTAGGTGTCGTGATTGATGGTTGTCCGGCACGTATCAGAGTCACCGCAGAACTCATTCAAAAAGAACTCGACCGCCGCCGCCCCGGACAATCCGAAATTGTAACTCCCCGCAAAGAGCCCGATACAGCGGAAATTTTATCAGGCATCCATGAGGACCACACTCTGGGAACACCGATTTCCATCATGGTCCGCAATACCGACCAACGACCCTCCGCTTATGACGAGATGGCGGAAAAATATCGACCGTCTCACGCAGATTACACTTACGATGCGAAATACGGCATCCGTGCCCCATCCGGTGGCGGCCGTGCCTCAGCTCGTGAAACCATCGGCCGTGTCGCTGCGGCGGCAGTGGGCAAACAAGTCCTCGATCAGCTTTGCCCCGGCATCGAAATCCTCGCATGGGTCAAATCCATCCAACACATCCAGGCGAACGTTGACTCCTGCACGGTGACCCGTGAGATGATCGAATCCAACATCGTTCGTACCGGCGATCCATCAGTCGCCGAGGAAATGATTTCACACATCAAAACCATCCGTTCCGATGGAAACTCGGTCGGCGGCGTGATTGAATGCGTGATTCGCAACTGTCCTCCAGGTCTGGGAGAACCGATTTTTGACAAGCTAGAGGCCGAGCTCGCCAAAGCCATGCTTTCCATCCCGGCAACAAAAGGTTTTGAAATCGGCTCGGGCTTCTCAGGGACGCTTCTCACCGGAAAAGAACATAACGACTCTTTCATCGTGCGGGATGGAAAAATCCGCACCTCCACCAACCGATCCGGCGGGGTTCAAGGCGGCATTTCCAATGGCGAAAACATTTTCTTCCGCGTCGCATTCAAACCGACCGCAACCATCATTTCCACCCAAGAAACCGTGACCCAAAAGGGAGAACCCACCACCCTCCAAGGCAAAGGCCGACATGATGCCTGCGTGCTACCGCGTGCTGTTCCGATTGTCGAAGCCATGGCGACTCTTGTCCTCATAGACCACGTGCTACTCCAACGCGCAAGTGGTCCCATCGGTTAGATCATGGAGACTTTGTCGCAGATTTCCCTCGGCGCTACCGCACTGCTGATATTTGCAGTTTGCGCCGTTTACATGCTCATCCGCGGATTACTCAGAACCATTACCCATCTCTCCATTCTTGCACTGAGCATTTGGATGGGCTTTCTCGCTTGGCAAAAAGCCCCATCTCTCGCCATCCAATGGACCAGCCAGACATCGCCCCTGATTACCACTGGGTTACCCATCGTGACATTTGTCCTGACGTTTATTCTCATTCGGAAAATTTTCAGTTTTTTTCTTCTTCCTATCCCGATCCGCGCTGAGACAGAAGATGACGATCCTCCTCCAACCCGTTCACTGACGAGCAAGCTATTTGTCACTTTCATTTTTGCCTCAGGGCTCTGTTTGATCGCTGCGGCCGTGCTTCACCACCTCACCACTCTCGCCGAAATCCGGGATTATGCCAAAAAAGGAAGTGTCGAAAATGATATGCCCGGCTTCCCGGCTAGGCTCAAAAAATCCCTGACAACGACCCTGCCGGCTTCAGTGTTTGACAAACTCGATCCGCTGGGCTCCCAACCCAGAGTCGAGCTCGTCAAGATGATTGCCGATCGCTCTGAGAACCCGTCACACGGAAAAATGGATCCGCAACCCGACAAGACCGCACCTTACGTCCTAGTCATCAACAACCCGGAACTCATCGCTCTTGCGAAAAAGGGCCGTTTCAGCACTCTGTTGCATCACCCATTGCTATCCGAGGCCCTTAAGGACCCTTTGGTCAAAAAGTTGCTGGGCATTGACTGATTTTCGCGCGCGGGCAAGCGGCCTTTCCGGCTGCATGAATCCATCTTGCGCCTTTACTTCCCCACCCGGAATCTTGTTCACTCTGTCGTGATGTCGATCAACCGTTTTTCCCTCACCACTTTATCATCACCACTTTTTTTGGTTTTGATTTTAAACGCTCAGGAAAATCCGATTCTTCCCAGCACTGACACGACTCCTTCCGTTGAGCGCATCCAGCCAGTTCCCGCGCCGGAAATTCCCCAGAGCGAATTACAAGGAGCAATGACTTTACCTGATAAGCTCAAGGTTGATAACCATGGAGGAACCATCGAAGGCAATCTTGAAGAGGGCATAAGCTTGGGCGGTCCGGTTCATGTGAGTGGCGACAATGGTTTGGAAATTTTTTCCAAGCGCGCAAAGGTCGACCTAAAAGCGCAATCTGTAACCTTTGATGAAGATGTATCGGTATTTCAGGGCAGTATTCTCCAACGCGGAAAACATGCCGTTTACTATTACGAAACTGGCTTCATCGATACCACGGAACTTCGTATCTCCATGGATTCCATTCTACTTGAGTCCGGAAAATTCACCAGTGAAGGCTCCGGGGCGGAGCGTGTTTTCATCGGTACGAATGCCGGTATAACAACCCAAGATGTCGAGAATCCCGGCTTCTGGGTTCGATCTGACAAGACAACGGTTTATCCAGGCAATCGCGTCACATTCAAAAATTTGAAACTGTATGCCGGAGATACGCCCGTTTTTTGGCTGCCCTACCTGAGTCAGCCTCTAGATGGCGAACTCGGTTACCATTTCACCCCGGGAGCTCGGACCAACTGGGGGCCGTTTTTGTTGAATACCTACGGCATCATGCTCGGAGGAGAGCCCAATCCACTCACCGGCGAAAAGGAGGACGCGTGGCTCCTTTCCAGATGGAAATTAGATCTCAGAGCCACCCGCGGCGCGGCATTTGGTCTCGACCTTGTTGATACTCGACAAAAATACAAAGAAGAGATCAGCGGGCTGAGTTTCTATTACACAAACGATCTCGATCCGGAAAATTCCCGCACCGGTATTCCGCGCTCGTCAGTGAATGCCAATCGTCTCGAGCTTGCGTTGAAAACTCGCTATGAAATGGATTTGGAACAGGATGCGAAATGGAGACTGGATACGAATCTCAATTATCTGTCCGATCAATATTATATGGAAGATTTTGATCCAACTATCTACCGCACCAATCCTGCACCCGACAACACGATTGGTCTCTTTCGCAAGGATGATGATTCGTTGCTCTCCATATTCGGACGTTTCCGTGTGAACGACTTTTACCGAACCGATACCCAATCCCCGGAAATCGCATTGGATCAAGTCAGTAAACCCGTTTTCGGCAGCCCAATTCTACACGAAGGCCAAACGTCGTTTTCCGTTCGCGGTGTCGCAGCCGCGGATATTACTGAACGAAATATCCTAAACCCCCTGCTATCCTTACCTCCTGGCCATCCACAAGTGCCTGGGTTGCTTCGACAACTCAACGGATATGAAAGAAATCTCGTTGAAAAGATCCGGGCTTTGGATGCGACCAATCCATTGGATCCGAGAATTCCCCTGCTCAGGGCACAACTATTGGATACCGGATTCAACCGCTTTCATACGAATCACATGTTCACCTCACCGTTTACCCATGAGGATTGGTTCACGCTCAGTCCACACATTGGGGGCGCCTATACTCATTATTCAGCGGTTCAGGGTCCAGCCATTTCAGATGAGAGGCTCATGCTACACGGCGGAGCTGAGGCCGCACTCAAGTTTTCAAAAAATTACGGGGACATCAGAAATAGAAATCTTGGCGTGGATGGCCTGCTACACGTCTTTCAGCCTTATATGAATTGGTCGGTTGCCTCAGTCGACGAACTGGATCAGGATTATCCGAAAATCGACCGTTTGACTTTCACGACTCGTCCGCGCTCCCTAGATCCCATGCGTTACACCGCCATCGATGAATTCGATAGCTGGAATATCATAAGGGTTGGCGGCCGGAACCAACTCATCACCCATCGTGACGACCAATCGTATGAATGGCTTTATCTCGATACTTACATGGATAAATACCTCAACGATCCGGAGGAAAACCGGGATTACTCCAACCTTTACAACGATGTGCGTTGGCAGCCACTACCTTGGCTTGGGATTGATCTGGAAACCCAGCTTCCTGTTTTGTCTAGCGGATCCGGATTCACGGAGCTGAGTACAAGGGTCAGATTCATGCCGAATGAAAACTGGGAATTCTCCGTGGCGTATCGACAGCTCAATAATCATCCGGTACTACTTGATTCAAATCGCATCGACCTCTCCACATACATCCGCCTGAGTGAAAACTGGGGATTTGGATTCCAGCATATCTTTGAAATGGATGACGGTACCATGGAAATGCAGCAATATACACTCAAAAGGGAACTCGGTGACTGGATTGCCGGCGTAGGCATCAGCCATATGGACAATCGCTTTCAGAATGAATTTGGAATCATCTTCAGTCTGACCCTGAAAAGTTTCCCGTCCGCATCCCTGCCCATGAGTTTAAGCCAAAACTAGAATCCTTATCATGCCTATTTCACCAAAAGAACTGTTAGAATCCCTGAATTTCAGATACGCGACCAAGGTTTTCGACCCGACGCGTAAAATAGAGGCCGATACATGGGCAGCGCTCGAAGCTTCCCTCGTTTTGACCCCCTCGTCGTTCGGGCTTCAGCCATGGAGATTCATCGTTGTAAAGTCATCGGAAATTCGCGACAAACTCAAAGCCTCATCCTGGGGTCAAGGCCAGGTCACAGATGCCTCGCACCTCATCGTATTTACCGTTCGCACGGACCTTTCTCAACAGGATATCGATGCATGGATCCGAAGACTTTCCGATGTTCAAGATACACCCTTGGAAAATCTCGCGGGATATGCGGGGATGATTTCATCATTTTCAGCCAACATGAGCCAATCCGAAAAGCAGGCATGGAACACTCGCCAAGTCTATATCGCACTCGGTCAACTCATGACCGCCGCCGCTGTGATGAAAATCGACACATGCCCTCTTGAAGGCATTTCACCCGGCGATTACAACGAGATTCTCGGCTTAAAGGATAGCGGTTACACGGCTGTCGTCGCATGTGCGTTAGGTTACCGTTCAAGTGATGATTCCCACGCCAAGGCGAAAAAAGCACGCTTCACTGCCGAGACTCTGATCAAGCACGTCTAGGCAGGCCGCCGAGCTTTTGTTTGCACCAGATACCAAGCCAACGGTCCACACTTTTCCCTTCCGCATCCGGTAGCGCGCGAGATTGGTGATTTCTAACATTCAGGACTGAATTCACGTCACGTTCGCGCATGCTCGCCACAAAGAGATCATGCTCCAGATCAAAATATGAGGTGCATACCAAATAACCATCCGGCTTCAGCGCTGTGATGGCCTCATCCAAAATTCCCTCCCACACCATGGGCTCATGCCAGTAATTCTGATGCCTGAGAAAAATCAGATCAAACTCGGGCAAAGTCTTCATTCTCCCAAGCATGGCGGCATTCCCCTCCATGAAATGAATTTCACAAGTTGTCGATTTCCAGCGGCGACTGGCTTCCTGAATGGCATCTCCCATGAGATCGATTCCCATATAAAATCTCACTTCCGCCGGCGCCAATGCTTGCACCAACACTCCGGTCTCATCCGCGCGACCACAGGCCACATTTAGGACTGAAATTTTTCCATGAAAGCAGATTCCTGCCGCCGCGAATGAATCCTTCAAGATCAAACCCAGCTTGCGGATATCTCCGGCTATACCCTCGTAAGAAAAAGGTAACTGCTGAATCATGGTCGTTTCATTCATCGAGCAGCGGAATGCCCAGCTTGGATATCGTCTCTTTAGGGAGTGTGAAAAACAAACCTTCGGATGCCTTTTTGCCGAAAATCTTACCCGTGGTCTTGTCAATCCCGATAGCAATCACCTCGGTTTCCATGCCTGCCACATCACCAAATTCATCGACCAGATTTTGAGTGATTTCAAACTTTAAGGATGGATTTTCAAGTACGGCGGCAGCTTCTTCATTCTCGGAAAGCCAACTTTTCACCTCCAGACTCTCAATGGCACCAACTAGAAAATTCGCCTTCAACGGATCGAGGTTAGCCGTCACATCCTGGGTGCCCAGAAATGCCTGCCATTTATCCTTTTTAAAATCATAGCCCAGTTCCAACGGCTCCAATCCGTTTTGTTGCCGCTTGATACGTGTGATGTCCACCCGGTTGAATGCGCCCAATCTTGCATGTCTCCACTCATGCTGACGCACAGCTATTTTTTCAAGAAACCCCCTATCAAGTGACATGATCGTCGAGCTCCCTTTTCGCATCGCATAAAGTCCACCCTTCGTGTCGAGGCCGAAGTGAATGGTCAATGCCTGATCGCTCTTTGCCAAGAAGGTAAGTTTGAGACTCGGGCGATCCAACCCCCAGGCAGAAAGATCTTCCGGAGCTGAGTCTGTAACGAATGATAAGGCGCGGGTTTCTGTGACTGCCTTAAGCAATTCATAAAGCCGCTGTTCGTTGGCCTTTTGCTCTCTGTTGTTCACCGTGACAAGCCATGGCGCAGGAGGCTCACGGGATAGCAAAATCAATGGCGAGGTGACGGTTTCAATCGCGATACCGCGGATCGATGCGATATTGAGTTGGGTCAGCTTTGCTTCCCTCAGTTCGTTGACCGTAAGCGGCAAATCGGAAACGGACACCAGATCGTGATCAGATTTCAACGGCAAATGAAACACTGTATAGGGTCGATCACTCACGATCGCCTCGGCCGTACGCGCATTAGGGTCTTCTGCTGGAAAGATATCCAAAACGGTTTCGGACTGAGAGCCATAATCCGTCAATGCGATCTCCGCATAATTCGAACTGGCTCCCTTGGTCGGTATCGTCACCTCGGACCTATCACTCAGCTTGATGGCTTGAAATTCAACCAACCTTTCAAGTAGATTTTTCATTGCCTCGGGGTCGGTGGCAAGATCCAGCGGCTTTAAAATACGCCAGGGTGAGCGAAGCGTTTCCCTTCCCAGAGTCAATTCCCCTTCCGAGGTCTTGATGCGTATTTTCTGAAGGTTGAGCGGATTGAAGTAAAAAGGTCTATGATCTCGGAGGTATTTGAAATTATCCTTCAACAAGGGCAAAATATCACCCGTTGCCGCATAGATGTGGGATTTTCTGCCTTTCTCCAATGGCATCAGGTAAATCGTCGGGGCCGGTTTGTCTCCACCGGCTTCAGGGAGGTATTCCCAAGGCGTTCTGCGGCCCAAGCGAAAATGAGCAAGGGTATCACCCTTCTTATTCCGAATATGGATCTCATGGCTCTTGCTGCCAAAGCCTGCCAGCTCGAGATTGATTTTCTCACGCGGCACGAGGTCTTCAACAATGGTGCCGGCGGTGAACCCAATGATCGCAACTGCGGCACGTCCATCCATGCGATCCTCCCATGGTTCAATCGCCCGCCAACCGACCGCTGTTTTCCTGAAAGTCGCACAAACATCCCCGGATTTCAGGCGGATCACCGCCGCTTCATTTGGATCAAAATTGGGGAAAATCCTCTTTCCCAAAGGGGCCGGCGGCATGCCAAGCATGCGATGCAGATTTCCCTCGCGAAACTGCCACAGAGCGATCGCTCCCAGAGCTGCCGTAATTAACGCAATCAATAGAGTGACAAGGATGGAGCGCACGATGAAAAATTTAAAAGTCTAAGAACGCCTTGAAGAATACACCAGGCCACCGATTAACAGAAATGCCAATGGCGCGAAAAACAAATTCAACCGATTGATGAACGATACCTGAGCTTCCAGTAGCGGTAGTTTGTAGGTGCCGAAGGACCGGGGTAATGCTCCAGCCAAAGATTCTCGCATCACCAGCCAATTCGAAGCAGATGCCAGAAAATCCATGTTTTCAGCACGTTGGCGGTTACTCTGTAAAAAGTCCGTATTTGAAATGAGCACCATACGCGACGTGTCGGCTGCAAATCGATCATCATTTGCTGCGCCCCGTGTGACTGACGCGGCGATGTAAAGCGGTGACTTATGGTCGCGAATCGGATCGAAGGTTTCTCCGGCTTTGCTTTGTTCCGTTTGCAGTCCAAAATCAGATTCCCCCCAGTATCCTTCCATGACCTGAATCAAGGGCATCGGCGTGAGGCTGCGACGCATCAAATCATCCGCATTCTCGCGCACATCGATCGAGGATGAAGCCCCTTCAAATACGGCGGACTGTCCGGAAAGATCTTTGAGAAAGGAAATGCCTGAAGTGAAATTTCCCCTCGCCGTGGTGATCACACGTGTTGCGTCTTTGGTGATGACACGGTCATTTCTCGGTGTTACGCCTTTCGACCGCAAAAAGGCTTTCAACCGGGGTGGACATTCGCCGGATTCCAACAAAATCAACAAAGCGGATCGCGGTGTGTTCCAATATGCTTCCAAGGTGGCGATCTCTTGTTCGGTGAAATCATATTTCG
This sequence comes from Prosthecobacter debontii, assembly GCA_945873125.1. GTDB lineage: Bacteria > Verrucomicrobiota > Verrucomicrobiia > Verrucomicrobiales > Akkermansiaceae > Luteolibacter. The sequence continues at coordinate 26,127 of CAMCBV010000001.1, read as the reverse complement.
GGGCGACGAGCGTCACTCCATGAACATCGGGCGGGATTTCCTTCAGTACCGCGAGATTCTCCGGAGTGATTTGGATGTTCTGATAGCGAAGAATGGGCTGGAGATGTTTCAATGGTGAATTTTCTCCATCCGAATCACTGCGGGATTTGTCAGCCAGAAATAACAAGGTCTTTGGTTTCCCCTCAATGCTCTCCACCAAGCGTGAGGTTAGGAGATCTTCACCGCGGAACTTGTCGGGCCGGCGCTGACCGTTTGCATCGACCGCATAGGTAATCATCTCTTCGACAAGTGCGATGGTAATATGGGGATTGAGTGCCGCCGTGCCGGTCTCCACTTCACGAGTCACTGGCGCATCGTCCAATGATCTTGCATCAATCAGGATCATATCGCGCACCAATTTCAGACTGTAAGCCGCCGCAAATTGTTGGGCGCGATCTGTTGACCGGATCGGATCAATCACTTCCAATTCAATCTTTCCACCCGATTTTCTCTCATATTCCTCTGCCATGACACGGACTCTCTCATAAATGGGAGAGGAACGGCGGAACACCATGATCCATTTCACCGGGCGTTCGCGCCGGGTCATTGCCTCGCTTTTCAGATAATTCACGGACCAAGCGGAGAGGCTGTAATCCGCCGCACGCGAATAGTCAGCACGGGTGTAATGATACGATGAAATGTAATTCAAACAGATCACGGCAACCAGCAACATGCTGATCTGCAAGATGGACAAAAGACCCATACCGAATCGATTCGGTCGAGAGGGGCGGTTGGATGGTGAAGACATGATGAATAAAAATATCGCGTTCAGGGTCGCCAGCGACGCAGATCAATCACTTGACAGGTCAGAAACAGGGTGAAGGCCGAGACCGAGAGATAATAAACCACCGGTCGCGTATCCAGCAGGCCATTGGTGAAATAATGCAGGTGCCTTTGCGAGGAAATGTAATGAAACATAACGGCTCCAGAGAATGACTCACCCCAGATCATGGTAACGAAGCCGAGAAAATACAGCATGACCAGTGCCGTGATGGTGACAATTCCCGCCACGATCTGACTCGATGTCATCGCCGATGCAAGGCATCCGATTGAGGTGAAGGCGCATCCCATCAAAAACAAGATCAGGAAGCTCCCCCAAAGCGCCCCCTCTGTGTAGGGAGGCGGAAAATCCGTCAGCCAGGAAAATGCTTTGAACTGCAGTAACGCGGGAATCCAGAGGATCACATAAAAAATCATCGCCGCAACATATTTGGAAAAGACAACCTGCCACGTCCGCACCGGTGCCGTTAGCAAGGTTTCCAAAGTCCCGCTCCGCTCCTCATCCGCGAAAAGCCGCATCGTGATCAGTGGGAAAATGAAGAGAAAATAAAACCAGAACAAGGGGGTATGAAACACCACGTAAACCAGACTATCCTTCACAGGTGTGTCCCGAAAACCCTTCATCGCCGAAGACAAGGACAGCCCCTGCATCAGGACCACAAATGCGAGCACCACCCAACCAAAGGGATTAAGGAAATAGGTATTGAGTTCCTTTCTCGTGAGGATCCGAAGTATGCGCATGCGTGAAAAGATTGAACGCATGAAGCGATTCGTCCAACCTAGAAATGCACCAAAGACATCAAGAAATGGGGTTTTAAGCAAAAAAAGGCGCAGAGGCGATTCCAAGCCCTTTGTTTGAAGGACGGAATCAAATGAATTCGTTGACGCAATTCTCGAGCATCTCTTGGCGTCCCAGCATCGAGAGCTGACAAAATGGCAAGCCCGACACAAAAAACAGCCATGTGACGCGGGATACGGCCTTAAGCTTATGATCCAGCAGTTTTTTGGAGAATCACCTTTCTTTCCCGCGGTTCTTTTATAGGATTCCCAAAAATAGTTTTATTGTACGACGTGCACGCCAAAACCTTCATCCTCCAAACTCTAGCAGTTGTGGCGCCTGCCTTTACAGTCTTTGCCGCAAGCCCGGATTTCGTCGACGATATCCAACCGATCCTGGAAAGAAACTGTGTCCGCTGCCACAATGCAGAGAAAACCAAGGGGGGACTTCGGATGGATACCTATAAATGGATCATGCAGGGTGGCGATACGGCGGACGCCATCGTCCCGGGTAATCCCGCAGCGAGCGAGCTACTGGTCCGAATTCACCTCCGCCCCATCGACGAAGGTGTCATGCCTGACGAAGGCCGCGCATTGGATCCAAAAGAGATAGTCCTACTCAATGCATGGGTGAAAGCCGGTGCTCCATGGCCCGAAGGAATCGCGCTCACCGAACAGAAACCCGAGCCTGTCAAACGTGTCTCCATTCCCGACCGCACCCCGGAATCCGCTACCGATGCCGCTGCCATCCTAGACGATATTCTTCGCCGCGAGAACGAGGAATCGGGAGCCATCAAAACCCGGACCATTGATGACCTTGTATTTCTTCGTCGCGCAACCATCGACCTGATCGGTCGTATTCCAACCGTTTCCGAAATCCGCGAGTTCGAGGCATGGGGGAATGACCGCAGAGTGAAGCTCGTCGACAAGTTACTCGTTCATCCCCGCTTTGCCGACCGTTGGACCATTTTCATGGCAGACATGTTGCGTGTCCGATCCAACATCGAAGGAGGCAATCAATTGCTCGCCTTTATCAATAAATCCATCGCTGAGGCAAAACCCTACGACATCATGGTGCGTGAACTCATCGCTGCGTCTGGCCGCGCAAACTCCAATCCTGCAGTCGGCTTCATCCTCGGAGACGATGCTAACCCGATGGAACTGGCAGCCGCCACTGCGCAAGTATTCCTCGGAGTTCGCATTGGCTGCGCCATGTGCCACGACCACCCATTCGATGATTGGGAGCAACGTGACTTCTATGATTTCGCTGCGTTTTTTGGAAAAACCCAAAAGGTCGGGAACCAGCGCATGGGCACAGTCTACACCACTGAGGGCAGCAAGATGAACGTGCTCTGGCCGCCCGAGGACAAGGCGAAACCGGAAGAGCGTGAACCTGTCAGCCCGCGATTTCCTTTCAAAAATATAAAATATGATTCTAAGCCAAGTTACCTCATTCGCTTCGAAAAACTCCGCGCGCAGCAAGAACAAAAATCCACCGAAGGAAATGACGCGCATGCACTGGACTCCTTGCTCGAAGCCGTAAACCCAACCGCAGGTAAAAAAGCAGATCCGGTTCTTCGTGAGGCTGAGAAAGAAAGCCGCCTGCTCAATGTGCACGGTGACATCTACCGCACCAGCGAACTGCGCGAAAAACTTGCCGGACTGATCACTAACCCACGCAATGACTTCTTCGCCCGCGCCTATGTGAATCGCGTTTGGGCAGAAATGATCGGACACGGCTTCGTCGAACCGCTGGATAACTTCTCTCCCTATGCAGATTTGCATCACGCTTCGACCCTGGATTTCCTGTCTCGTGAGTTCATCGCAAGCGGATACGATCTACGGAGCTTGATCCGCATCATCGCTCTTTCTGATACTTATCGACGCGCTCCGCTCACCGCAGAGATCCCTCTAACCGTCCGCGAGAATAGTGAGCGCAACTTCACCGCCGCTCCTCAACGCCGCATGCTGGGAGAAGTGCTTTACGACAGCATCGTCACCGCCGGACATCTCAAAAATTTCAAATGGCCTGCAGGCGCAAATATGAAAGAAGTCAGCAGCGAGATCAGAGTGCCGACTGGCGAATATATCATGGCAGAAGCCGAAGCATCGGCGCCGGAGATGGCAACTGAAAAACCCATGCTTCGAAACGATGGCTATGACTTAGAGTCTTCCTTAAAACTTGATTTCAATTCCATCCTCACCCCACACGAAGCATCGGAACTTGAAACGATGCGCAAAGAATCCGACAAGCAAATCAAGGCGCGCGAGATGGCCGAAACACAGAATAAAGAGAAGCAAAAGGTGATGAAATACACCATCAAAACCGTAACCAACACGGTTGATGACAATCCGCGTTTCGATAGCGCGATGCGGATGGCAAGCCCCGCTCCCCCTGCGCACTTCCTGAGAGTATTTGGACAACCCGAACGCGCAGGATTGGGCGAGTTTCGGGATCCATCATCTTCATTGCGCCAACAATTGATGATGCTAAACGGCAGGATCACACACGAAGCTTCACGAGTCGGATCTCTTGAGCCCATCCACCGCTTGTTAGAAAAAGACAAGACGGAAGCAATCGTCCACGCTTACTGGGAAATTCTCACGCGACTTCCCACGGAGGAGGAGAAAACCTTCGCCCTCTCCATCCTCTCCAAAGATCCCCACGAAGGCATGGCCGATCTACGCTGGTCACTTCTTAACTGCAACGAATTCCGATTTATCCCATAACCCAAAAAGTATCTGCACCGATGAATGCTTGTAACGATTACCAGTTCACCCGCCGCCGAATGCTGAAATTATTCAGTGCGTCGATACTCGGCATGCCGATCAGCCGACTGATGGCAGAGAGGATTCCTGGACAAGGCCACGCAGAGCACGTCGTCCTTTTCTGGAATAGCGGCGGCATGAGCCACCTCGACACGTGGGATCCGAAACCGGGCCGCAAAGTACAGGGGGAGTTCAACCCAATCAAAACGTCCGTACCAGGAATGGAGATATCGGAAATTTTCCCGCAGCTCGCCAAGCAGATGCACCACGCCTCCCTAATCCGCTCAATCGCAGGAACCAACGGCGATCACGGACGCGCTCAATACGAACTTCAAACCGGCTTCAGCCAGTCGCCGAACATCCTTCATCCAGGTATCGGCTCCATGGTGGTACATGAGCGCGAACCGCTTGGCGATCTCCCCTCTTTTGTTAGCATCAGCGGGCAGCCCTCCCGAGCCGGTTATCTCGGCCAGCAATGCGAGGCTTATTATGTCGGGCGGCCCGGCGAAAAAGATCCCTATCTCGCATTTCCTGAGGGGATCAGCCATGCCCGCGGCATGCAGCGCTTGCAAGTGCTCGAGAGAATGAATGCTCAAATTTCAGGCCGCCTCGGAGCCACGGAACTCAAGGCTTCTGAGACTGCACTCAAAGACGCTGTGGCCCTGATGGAAAGCCCGGCTTTGAAAGCTTTCGAGCTCAACGAAGAAAAACCCCAGACGATAGCACGATACGGTGACACAGAGTTCGGACGCGGTGCGCTACTCGCTCGTCGCCTTATAGAAAAAGGCGTCCGTTTCATACAGGTGAACCGAGGCGGATTCGATAACCATGGCAATATTTTCAACGCCATGCGAGCCCATGGCAATGCGATGGATCCAGGCATCGCATCTCTGATCTCCGATCTCAAAGCAAATGGCCTTCTGGAAAAGACTTTAGTCATTGTGCTCAGTGAATTCGGACGCACTCCGCGCATCAACGACGGCGGTGGACGCGATCACTGGGCTCGTTGTTTCAGCTGCATGATGGCCGGAGGTGGAACCAAAGGCGGAACGATCATCGGTGCTTCCGATGAAGACGGCATGGAGCCTGCGGAACGCCCCGTGAAAGTACACGACCTCCATGCGACCATCTGTTACGCACTCGGCATCGACCTCAATAAGGAAGTTGTCACACCACAGGGTCGCCCGATGCGCCTCGTGCAAAAAGAAGCCACCCCGATCCGAGAACTTTTCGCATGAATGTAAAATTCGCGTCCATCTCTGCCCATTGCGGGTTCCTCTGCTTGCTCCTTTTCGCCACCCTCGCATATTCTCAAGAAGAGAAAGCCGAGCGCGGTTCAATCATCGAGGATCGTGCTGCGCGCAAGTTGATGCAAGCAGGCGACTCCCGAGTTGAAGTCGGAGAAAACGAAAAAGCGTTAGAAATCTGGGAGTCAGTGATCGAGCGCTATCCCCGAAGTGTGATTCGCTTTGAAGCACATCTCCGTCTCGCCGACCACTTACTGAAAGTGACTCGTGATTTTGAGAGGGCGCGGCTACACTACGAAGCTGCCGCAAGCGAGGATAACGATGACGATTTGCTCCGTGCCCATGCTGCATTAAACATCGGTCGTTGCTTCTATGAGGCGGGTAACTATGGAAAATGTTTTACGATCATGCGGGACGTCATCGAGCGCTTCCCCAACGCCCAAGAAGTCAATGAAGCCTATCACTATATCGGACTTGGCCATTTCAAGCTCGGCCACTACAGCCGCGCGATCGAGGCGCTGGAGAAAGTTGGCACTGCCATTTCTGCGGAGGACTCAAAAACTGAAAAAGTCGAAGCAGGTAAACGACTCTATATAAAACTCGACGACCGAGACTTCGCCATACTCGAACCAGGCACGCAGATCGGTGTCACCTGCGTCACGAAAAACGGAGATAAGGAAACCGTGCTCTGCGATCCAGTCGGACGTCATCCTCGTCTCGCTTTGGGTAGTATTTCCACGCAATCAGAAACCGCCGTCCCAAACAACGGCAGCCTAGAAGTCCGCGGCGGCGATGTCGTCAGCATCACCTACACGGACGCACAAACCGCAACAAAAGCCTTCAACCAAAAAATTACGAAGCAGGTTCAGGTAATCGGAAATGGATTTGCACGCATCACCGATGGATCGTTCCAACAGGACCTGCAAGCAGCCGTGATCGGAAAGCCTTTGCATCTTCAGGTGACGGATGCCGACCGCGATACCACTGCCGGCGCCGATGAGCTGGAGGCAATTGTGCAAGTTTTCCGCCGTAAGACAGGCGAGGAAATTGATGACGAAGTTGCTAGTGGAGTAGCCAGCGGCGAGTTAACCGAGGGCCCTGATGGAGAGGATATGAAAACTCAGATCGATCCTCTGTTACTCCTGCGCAGCGTGCCGGTGAAACTCCGCGAGGCCGGGCAAGCGGGCGTTTTCCGCACTAGCATCCCGTTGCTTTCGGGCACAGCGGATAACACACTAACAGGTGAACCCGGCCAGATCATACGCCTGATTTACCGCGACGAACTTCACCTTGCGGACGGCACGCTCATCCGCACCGCCGAAGCGAGAATCATCGAGGGAAATCTCGGCGAGATGCGAGTTACAAATACGGAAATTAGCGACGCCGAGCTCCGCTTAAAAACCAAGCTCCGAACAGCTTCAGCACTCACCGAGATCGGCAACCATTACAAAGAGTTCGGCCTTCATACGAAAGCTAATCTGAAATACACGGAAGCACTCGACGTTTGTGAAGAGCTACTCACGGAATCTGAAAAAATCGGCGGCAAGCTGCTGGAGGAAACTTACGTTCAGCTATGGCGGATCTACTTCGCCATGGATCAACTGGACCTTGCTCTCGGCATGAGCCGTAAGTTGATTGCCGAGTTTCCCTCCAGCGCGTTCGTCGATGAGGCGATGCTTCAGCAGGCAAACGTCGAGCGGAAACGCGAAAATTTTACAAGGGCGATCAATCTATTCGAAAGCATCACCAAAATACCTAACAGCCATCTGCGCGGTGAGGCCCAATTTCAAATTGGCTCGTGCTGTGAAGCAATGGCACTCAAGGCAACCGGTGGCGAAGCCCCGAGGCTTTTCGAAAATGCCTTCCTTGCTTACCAGAAAGTCTATGAGCACTTTCCGGATTCTGGAAGAGTCGGTGACGCAGTGGCAAAAATGGCCGCCTTCTATTATCAGAAGGAAGACTATGCACGAGCTATCGATGTCTTTGAAAACGTGCTCAAAGATTATCAGGATGCGAATTTCCTCGATGTGATTCTATTCAACTACGGGCGCTGCCTCTACAAGCTTAACCGCAAACCTGAGGCACGGAAAAAATTTGAACAACTCATAGACAACTATCCGGAAAGCGAAATTTCACCGGAGGCCAAGAAAATCGTCGAAGCTCTCAAAAAATCAGGATTTTGAAATTACCTATCCAACAACTTGCCGCAATCCTCCTGCTCTTTCTACCTGCCTATGCAACCGCAGCAGATGAGTCCGTGAAGCTAGAAGCTCGCCTCAAGGAAACTGCCGAGACATCAAATACGGGTGCAGATATCATGCTGCAACTCATCGGCCTTTACAAAAAAGATGGGCAAGTTTTCGGATTGATACGCACCGCATCGAAATTCGCGCGCGCCCAAAAAGATCACCCGCGACGTGCCGAGGTGATGCTGAACCTGATAGACGGTTACGTCGCCTTGGCCCGGCATGAAGACATCATTACCTCAGCAAGGCAATTTTTGGAAATTCTTCCCAACCACACCCTTGCAAACGAAGCAAGAGAGAGGCTAGCAACCGCATATGAAAGGACTGGCCGAGTAACGCTCGGAGCATCCCAACGAGCCACAATTTGGCGCAACGGCGAATCCACCGAACAAGGACTTCGCGCGATGCAAACTTGGAGCGCAACTGACAAGCCGCAAGCGCACTCCGAAGCGACTTTGCTCGCTGGCGAGATGGCAATGAAACTCCCTCCAGGTCCCTTGCTTTGGAACCTTGCCATCCAAGGCATGCAATCCGCCACACGCTGTGAAAAGTGGGCAGAGGGTTTGCAAATCGCGAAGACTGTGACAAAACGCGGCGGCCAGATCGATTCGCGTTCCGCTCAGCAGATCGCATTCCTGCAAGCTCGCTGTGAAAGCCAGCTCGGGCAGCACTCAAATGCTGTCGTATCTTTCAGAAAATCCCTGAGCTACAATCATTTTGAAGCACATAGGTATTTGATCGAGGCAATGATTGCCGCCAAGGCCAAGCCGTCCGAAATAGAAGCGGAGGCACGGCGCTACCTTGCCGCGTTTCCTCGCCGAGATGATAGATATGATCCTCTGGCTCGATCCGCAAAAGTAGCTGCCGAGGCGGGTGAAACCGCCCTTGCCTTAGTCATCGCCAGTGATGTGATGCAGTATGACGTGAACACTCAAGATATCCCCCGCGCATACATCGAATGGTGCGGAAAAGATCACCAGCTCGCAGCTAAAGGACTACTCAATGCATCAGAAAAGAACCCTGCAGGAGCCGCAAAACTCCGCGCGCTATTAGTCCTCGAAGTTTATCGAGACCGCATGAAGGACGTTTCCAAATCGAGAGAAATGGCACGCCGTTTCCTTGCCGATTCGCCCTCGGAGGAAGGCTGGACGGAAGAGGTTGTGAAGCATCTCTACGATTCAGCTCCGTCTAACGAGGTATTCAATGAAGACCTTGCAGCAGTGATTGCGAGCGCTAAAGCCTTCCCCCATCTCGCAGGTTTCCAAGATCGAGTTTGGAATCCCGCTCCGGCAAATAACGACCGCAACCGTGAGTGGCAGAAAGCAAAAAGAGACTACCTCGCAGATCCCGAAACAAAACTCTGGCGCCAAACACGAGAGAACGGCGGAAAATCCGGACAAGCCTGCAATGAGTTACTTGGTAAAAAACTATCCCCTGAAGTTCGTCATCACCTGCTTGCTCGACTTGCTTATGTCTATCGCCATCATCTTGGGGGAAAATCCAGCGAATTTTCCGCAAAGCACTACGAAAATCTATGCAAGGCTTTTCCCAAAGATTCAGAAGCAGCGGAGCGCTGGCTAGAAGCGTCTTTTCTATCAGGAAAAGAAATGCAGCTCGCTGCCGCTCAACACCTGTTCTCATTCACTCCGTTCGCCACACATCCCGACACTTGGATTCGCCTCTGCGAGATTAAAGATGAAACGATTCTCCGCAAGGCGTTGCCGTGGATCACTGAGTCATCGAAAAAGAGCGACTCCCCGCTATACCACTCACCGCGCATGGGTGACATCATGTCAGAGATTGGCATGAAAGCGGAAGCCGCTACTTGGTGGCGCTCACGTATGGAACTCGACCCAAGGAACCGCGATGCAGTTTTGTGTGCACTCAAATATGCGAACACCATGAAAGCCAGTGAGGCGGAGCGTTTTCTTATGCAGCGTTTCCAGGCTTCCGCGGATCACCAAAGCGCCTATGCAGCACAAATTGCGGATCTGAATTTCAAAGCAGGTGACTTTGCCTCTATGGAGAAAATCCTGACTGCTTCACATTCAAGAAACGAAAAAAATTCTTTCCAATCATCAGGCATGAGCGAGTGGCCGGCGCGTGGATGGCTTGAAGCCGCCCGTAACTCAAAAGAGATGCCGAATGAAACGAAAAACCGCGTTTATCGGATGATCCGGAATCTCAAGGCCGGCAGACTTAGCGCCGAAGCCGGCATGTTGTTAGTGCACTCCGAACCTCACGATCTCGGACGTCTGCTCAACACCCAGAAGTTAATCTTAATGGCGGATCCTCATCACGAGTCATGGAACCGACTTTTCCCATTCGCGCAAGCTGCGATGGCTCGGGAGGACTACACGCTCGCAGCAGCGATCATGAATGGCCTACTCCATTCGATTCGATCCGTAGGAGAAAACCAGATGGCGGATGCCCGAACTCTGCTCCGCAAGGCCTATGAAAAAATGGGTAGCCTAAGCGCAGATATCCCAGCCGACAGCCCGATCGCGCCCCTCCTCCAGATCGTTCTGCATCTCAGACTCGGTGAGGTGGAACTCGCAGAAAAAGCTTACTATCAGAACATAGAATTATTCGACGCCCACCGCGCTGAATTACCTGTTGAGCTACTTCTATTCGGCGCGGAAACGCACATCGCTCAGGGCACTCCAAAAGATCACGAACGAGCGGAGGAAATCCTTCGCGGCTGGCTAGTGAAATTCGGTGAAGCTGAAAACACCGATGCGAGAGATAAGGCAAAGATACAACTCCTGCTCGCAAATCATTACCAAAGGGCCAAGCAATACGATATCGCGCGCGCCGAGTTCACTACCGTGCTCAATGCCCACAAGGATCAACCCGAGGCGCTTGAGGCAAAATTCGGTATAGGCGAAACTTTCATGGCTCAGAAGGTCTACGATCAAGCCTCAGAAATTTTCACCGACCTCGCGGAAAATCCTGCGCCTTCCGTGGCGATACGCGCCAATTTCATGCTCGGCATCCTCTCACTCCGACAGGATGATAACGATGGAGCCCGTCGTATCTTCCTGTCCGTCCTCGAAAATACCCCGGACTCAGATCTGGCAAACGAAACGCTCTACAACCTCGCGGAGGTCTACGGCATTGAGCAGCGCTTTCTAACCCAGTTGGAAACGTTACGAACAGTCGGACGGCTCGGCCAAGAATCCAAACAGTGGCAGACACCAGGAAACGCGCTACCCATCGTGGTCCAAGATCCGGATCTCGGCATCAGTCGAGGCGACACCCGCATTCCGGTCGTCGTCCGCACCGAACCAGGCAACGATGTCGAGCAATCATTCCTATCCAGCGGTGGAGCGGGAAAAGGAATTTTTCTATCAGAAATTCCAACCGAACTCGGCGAAGCAAAACCAGACGACGGAGTATTGCAGGTCACCGGTGGTGATGTGATCACCGTCGACTATCCGGAAGATTTCAAGAAGCAGTTTAAGTTCGAGTTTCTCGGTAACACCCGCCTACGCATCGCCTCTGATGGATCGCTGGAAGTTGCGAGCAGCGAGATCATCAACAAGCAAGATGAGTCATTCACTGATACGTTGAAACAAGAGGTTGGAGATGAAGAAAAAGACGAGCCAAAACCACGCGCCGCAACGCGCCCCAACAATCAGATCAAGCCGGGCAACCTCATCTATGCACAGATCAAGGACGGTGACCGCGATCTCACCGCGAAGCCAGATAAGGTGGGAATTCGACTGACAGCATCCAGCGGAGATGAAGTCAGGATGGAGATCACTGAAGCAAGCAATCATGGTGGTGTTTTCCAAGGCGCGATCCGCACTGGCGAACTTCCAGCGGGCGCCAAGGCATCTGATTCTGCGCTGGATCACAGTCCGCTCATGTCGATTGATCATGATCCGGAAACCTCATGGCGCAGCGAGCCTGACGGAGCTGCACCGAAATCGCTCTCCGTGGATATGAAAGAGCTGCGGGAGGTGGAGACGATCACACTGACATCCCCTGATGCAAAAAACGAGGCCCCCATCAGAATGCGCGTACGCGGCAGTCACGACGGTCGGTTTTGGTTTGATCTCGCCCAATTTCCCACTCCACCGAACGTGCAATCGATGGACTTCCCAGATCCAGCGATGCAACTGCGAATCTATAAATCTCCATTAAGCTCTATCCGCGAAACTTATACATGGAATGAAATTTTAGAGATGGCGGCCAAACTTAAGGCCACAGAAAAAACTCAGGTAGAAACGCTTTCTTGGGACATCCCTGAAAATGAAAAGGATGCCTATTTTCTCATCTGGTCAGGGCCATTGGTCCAGGAAAGAGATGGAGCCATGCGGTTGTCCGTTTCCGGAAAGGTCACCGCCATCATGCTCGATGGCAGGCTTGTGCTTGCTCCCGGCGAAGGCGGTCGCACCGTCGATGTCTTTGCCAGTCGAGGCATCCATACGCTCACTGTATTCTCCATCGCCACACCCAAGGAGAAGTCCGTTGAAGTTCTTCGTGCGAGAGAAAATCTAAAATCAGCCGAGGTTAAAATGCATCCTTTTACCGCATCTGACCTCGACCCAAAAGCACGACCCGGATTACCTACCATGGATCGCCCCGAGATAGGAGAGATCACACAAAAAGATCATAACTGGACCCTGAAAACGGCGGCGCGCAAACTCCGCTATATCGACTTCGAGTTTCTCGAATACCGTGGCGATGCCATAGCTGTCAGCAATATCGAAATCTCCGGAGGGGGAGCAAAGCACATCCCACCCGTCGAAAACGTGCTGGAACTCGCAGATAACGATATTCTGGAACTTGCGCCTGGCGACACAGTGAAGGCCTCATATCTCGACGAACTCACCGCCGGCGGAAAACAACCTAACCGTTTACTTGAGAAATCGCTAACTGCCACTTATTACAATGGCAGCATCACACCCGTGTCCTACGATTTCGAAAGGTCTGGCGATGGCCGTGTACAGGGATCCCGCAAAGAACTTTTACGGATTGAACCCGGCGATCGCATCGTCGCAGAGGTAGTCGATTTCGATCTCGATACCGGCCTCGGCCGCGACACTGTGGAAGTCACCGTCGAACTCAACGGTGAAAATCCTTTCAAGGTTCTCGCCACGGAATCAGGACCATCTACCGGAGTCTTTCTTGCGGAGATTGAAACTGCAGCGACGAAAGACGGTAACAAGCTGGTGGTGAAACAAGGAGATAAAGTCTATCTGGGATACCGAGATGCACAGAATACTTTCCCAGGCCATGCTGCGGATCGCGAGGCCGTTGTTTTGCTCAACAGCGCATCCCCTGGGCTTGTTAGAATTTTGGAGAGTGAGGCTCCGTTTGGCAGAGAGCCTGTCATCGTTCCTGCTGCGCCAAACGTTCCTGCTGATCACGTTGGAAAAGTCGAATACCGGATGCCGCTTACTGTGGAAGTGCTCGATCCAGATCAGGCGAAGGACTCTCACAGCACGGTAAACGTCGAAATCACCACCACCCAAGGATCGAAGGCGACGGTCGAATGTAAGCTTTCCCGCGCTTACGCCCCAGCCAATGAGGCACTTGATGAGACTACCAACCCTGCGCTTTTAGAGGGCCGCTTTGTCGGACAGATTCCTCTGCTACTGGGTGATGCCATGACAAATACGAAAGAATCAGCGCCGGAGGATACGGAGGCGAAGATTGACACGAAACAAGATAAGAGCACCCGCTTGGTTCTGGGATCACTCGGTAATGATATTTTCACTGCCAGCTATCATGATGTTTCTCATGCGAACAAGCTCGAGTCGAAGGCTTCACTTGCCTCCGCTGCCAGACTGAGTATCACCGATAGCAAATATATTGAAGAAGCTGAAATCGCCTATGTCGGAACGAAAATCCACCTCTTGCTAGAAGATCCGGATCTTGATGTTTCAGCGGAACGAGACAAGGCACTCATTCTTATCCTTACGGAGTCCGGTGAGGACGAGACCGTAGAAGTCGAGGAAACGCTGAGCCACAGCGGAATTTTCAGCGGCTCTTTCCCTCTTGTCGCAAGCACCAAACCGGTTAAGAGAAATTTCAAGGGCGAGATTGAATGCAATTTCGGGGACGTAATCACTGCGGGTTATCTCGACAACGTCGAACAAACTCCGGACGGGCTAACCATCATCGAGCGAAAGATCCCAGTTGCCATGGGAACCGATGGCGAGATGGCGGCTTTCAGTAAGATTTTCAAAAACGAAGAGCTCGCAATTCAAACGCAATTCCACATCGCAGAGAGTCGGTTCGAACTCTTTAAAGGACATCGAGCGATCAAGAACGAGGAAGAAGCAAGCAAGGATCTCTCAGCCGGAAAACGGGTTCTGCGCCAGTTACAGGAAGATTATCCCGATCCGAAATACGCACCGCGAGTCGCTTACCTACTTGGTCAGTTCGCACAGGAAATGGAAAATTGGGACGAGGCGATCGCTGCCTACAGATCGATCGTCACTAACCACCCCGAGCACAATCTCGCAGCTGACGCGCAATACAAGCTCGGCCAATGCCACGAAGAGGCTGGCGAACTTGATGAAGCGCTTGAAGCTTATGTGACTCTGGCCGCCACTTATCCGAAAAACCCGCTCATCGCCAGTGTCATGCTTCGCATCAACGAGCATTTTTACACCAAGGAAGAGTATGCCGTAGCTGCCTCAGTCGGCGCGAAATTCATTGAGCGCTTTCCCAATCATGAGTGGTCTCCCAAGATGGCGTTCCGAATCGGCCAATGCTATTTCAAATTGGATAACTACTCAAAAGCGGGACTTGCCTTCGATACTTTTGTAAAAAGTCACCCCGAACATGAGCTCACCGCTCAAGCCCTCTTCTGGGCTGGCGAAAGCTATAGGCAAGGCAAGGACATTCCAGAAGCCTTCCGCCGCTATAACCGTTGCCGCTGGGACTTTCCAGAATCCGATGCGGCGAAATACTCCCGCGGCCGACTTGCCCTCCCGGAACTACTCTCCCAGTTTGAACGCGAAGCCAACCTCAACGAATGAACATGACGATACCTCACACCCTCGCTACCCGTTTCCTCGAAAGCGGAGCTTTAAAAATCCTGATCGATGGCGGCGTTTTCATGTGGCCAATTCTGATCCTGCTGATCCTGGCTATCGCCGTGATCATCGAGCGCTACCGCAGTCTCAGGCTTCTTGAGACAGATGCTGGAGCGCTACGTGAGGAAGTGATCGCGCTGCTCTCTGAAGACAAGGTTGAGGAGTCACTTGAGCTTTGCGATGCCGCCCGCGGACCCGTACCTGCGGTGCTTTCAAATGGCTTGAGAAAATACCTCGTGCTGCGTCGGCTGAACTACGACCCTGCCCAGATGGAACAACAGGTGATCAAGAGCATGGAGAATTACGGTGTAAATATCGTCGCTGCGCTTGAGAGACATCTGCCCATTCTTGCAACCATCGCCTCGGTTGCGCCCATGCTTGGCTTTCTGGGCACCGTGCAGGGCATGATCGTCGCTTTCGGTGACATCGAGGCAAATATCGGCACTCAGAATATCGTGCAAGCCGCCGCTTCCGGAATTCGCGTTGCCTTGCTTACCACCGCCTTCGGTCTCGTGGTCGGTATTCCCGCTTACATGGCGTTCAATTATTTCACCGGAATCATCAACGACTTCGTGCTCCAAGTGGAGTCCTCGGCAGCGGAGTTAATCGAGGTCGTTACCCTTCGCCTAACTCTCGACAAAGAGAAATCATGAAACTGAAGCGTGGAAAAATGTTGGTCGATCCGCCCGATTGCGCGACCGCGGACATCGCCTTCACACTCATTATCTTCTTCCTGGTCTGCGCTGCGGTCCAGCCCGAGACAGGCATGTCTCAGGCGCTACCGAAGACTGAGGAGAAATCAGAAAAACGCGCTCAAAGCCAAAATCCCGAGGTCTCGATCACTCCTTCCGGTATTGTTTTGAACGGGAACCCGCTACAACTCCCCGAGTTCACTCGCCGCATCGCGATCGAATTAAAAAGCAAGACCCGCGAGGCCGATCGCATTGTCGTCGTGAAAAGCGCACCGGACACTTCCTACCCGACTTGGATCGGCGTCTCCCGAGCTATCGAAAGCGCAGGAGGCATCCTCACTCTTGAACTGGAAAGCGAACGGACCATTGAGATAAAATGAAACTACCGCGTAAAAAACTCACGGCATCGGTGCCAACGTTCGCGATGGGCGACATCGGTTTCTTGTTACTCATTTTCTTCGTGATCCTTGCCCGCGCTCAGGACGACAGCCACATCCAGTGGCAACCCGCTCGGCTAAATAACATAGAGATGGCACCCGCCCCGCTCGCCAGTGTCGTCATAGACACCGGCTCCAAAATCTACCTCGATGGCAAAGAGATCTCCGCTGAAGAGCTCGCTTTAAAACTCTCAGCTGTGCTCGGTGACGCCCCCGCCGGGCGGCGTCACGTGTTTCTGAAAGTAGATCGTGAAGCTAAAGCTGCCGTGTTCGAACCTGTGATCGCCGCGGTTAGTGAAGCCGGAGGCGATCTTATCCACATCCTCGAGCCTGAGGATAAACCCACTCAATGATGAAAAGTAAATCTAACAAAAACATCGAAGCCCGTACATCCATGGCAAGCCCCAAGGCTGACTTGCGAGAGCTTAGGGACAATTCCCGAGCCACCGTCCAAGAGATCCAATCGTTCCTTCGCGAGCTCAAGGGCAAAGGGCCAAAAGAAATGTTAGGCGCCATCGCCGCGAGCGACCTATTTCGTTCCGTCATTATCTCCACGGCTATGGTCACAGGCGCCATCTTGCTATTTACAGCTGTCCCTTACTTTGCGGGAGACGATGAAAAGAAAGCCTCGGCGCAAACAGCCGTTGTCGAAAAACAAGAAAAAATAGAAAAACCGGCACCACCGAAAGCAGTAGAGTCTGTCCCGGAGGCAGTCGCGCCCGCGCCCGATCCTCTATCGTCTCTCGGTGTCGGCGAAGAGCTCTCCGCACCGCCTGACACCAATCCGCTCGAAAATAAAGGAGACGACTTCCTTAAAGATCTCGAATGATGGATATCCGCATGCTTCGGGAAGCATTTCAGGATCATGTCCGCAAGCCGGTCGTGCTCACTGGAGTCTTCGCGGTGTCATGGTGCTTCGTTTGGCTCGACGCGCATGTGTGGTTTCGCTTTTCGCCTTGGTTTCACGCACTCGCTCTCCTCGCCGCCGCTCCAGTATGCGTTTACTGGATGCTTCGCTTTCGAAGCCGCTCCATCGTCTTGCGCCGCGCCATTCTCAGCATCACTTACATACCCGCGTGGCAGTTCATCGCGCAACTCCCGCTGCTCTTTCACGCCTATGACCTCTCCACTTCACTCTCTAGGGCGGGTGCGTTCGGCGCGTTCTTTATCGGCCTCGCTTGGGCTGTCTGGTGGATCGATCGAGAAACGAAACGCATGGCCACAGCTTGCAGCCAGACACGCATATGGGATCCACGCAGACTCGCCGCTTGGTATTACGGCAGAAAGAACCCACACCTGCGTCAATCGGTTTTCACCCTGCTCACTTACACCCTGCTCTTCGGTTTTATCTCGCTGGTGCTCACGCGCCTCACCGGTTGCGCAGTCTATGAAGCCCCGCTCGGCGGAGGCGAAGAGAAGCAACTCCGGCAGGTCGTTAAGATCCAGCGGGTGATCAAGAAAAAGTATGTGATCAATCCTTACAGCAGCTTGCTTTTTAACCCGCCGCCCATCGATGATGTGAAGCTAAACGTGCTCGAAGTCACTGAGCATCTTTACAAGATTGGGCAAGGAAAAGGGACTGACACGGGCTACGCCACCGGCACGGCTCGCGGCAAGGTTCGCTTCATACGACTGAAATACGAGGGCGGGGATTGGGATCAGGATATGGCACGCGGCTCCGACCTAAACCTCCTGACCGAGTATGGCATTCGCCTCGGACAAAAAATAAACGACCGGCCAGAGCCCATGGAGATTTCCCGGCTCAAAGCATTTCCCGCGCGCAAAAGCCCACCCATGGTCTATATGACCGGGCAGCGCGCCATCAACCTCAGCGATTCGGAAATCAAAATCCTGCGCACTTACCTCTTGGAACACCACGGCATGCTCTTTGGCGACAACGGCGGCAGCTCGAGTTGGGAGGGACAATTTGTCGGGATGATGAAGAAAGTCCTGCCTACCGTGGAGCCGATTAATGTATACCTCGATCACACCATCCATCGCATTCCCTTTGCTCTACCTCGCTTGCCCATCGTCGCACCCCACGGCCGTTCTAACGCACTCGGTTGGGTAGTGGACGGACGGCTCGTGGTGTATTATCATCCCGGCGATATCGGTGACGCCTGGGCTGACGGCCACTCGGGAGTCCCACAAGAGATCTGGGAGTCCAGCTACCAACTCGGTGTGAATATCATTCACTACGCTCATTCCGAATATAACAAATGGCTCGAAACCACGAAAGAATGATAGCCCCCACAGAAGTAATTCGACCACTGAACCACCGTGGCAAAAAACAAGCCCGATCCGGCATGCGGTTCGCAATCCGCATCATAACCTTTCGCTTACCAAATCTCTTAGCCCTTTGCCTACTGCTGCTCAGGGTTGGCGCACTAGCGGAACTTTCGCCGTTGGAGCGTATTCCCATCGCCACCTTTGAGAAAATGAAGGAGGTCGAGCGTTATCAAATGCGTATCGCAGAAAAGCATTACACCAACGGCGATTTCAAAACCTCCCTCGCTGAGTTCGAGAAATTTCTCACCCTCTACGAGAAAAGTCCCGGAGCCCCATACGCGCAACTCATGTGGAGCCACTCCATGATGCATCTCAAGAAACCCAAAACCGCGCTGCGTGATGGCTTCCAGTCTGTCATCGACTACTGGCCAGATTCGGAAGAAGCCACGATAGCCGCTTACTGCATCGCCGATGCATACCGCACGATGGGTGAGGTCAAGGACGCACAAAAAGCCTTTCGCTTTCTGATCAAAGAATACCCGAGCCACGAGATCGCGATCCGCTCCCGCCTCGACCTCCTCCATTACGCCCGCCTTCAGAAAGATGAAGTCGAACAACTCTCCATTCTCAACGATCTCACCTACACGGTGGAGCGCAACGAAAAATCAAAAACCGCCTGCGCAGAAGCCAGCCGCGAACTCGCCCAAATCCACTTTTTCGCCCAAAATTTCGTCGAAGGGAAAAAAGCACTCGCGACCACCCACGAAGGCGACGCACTTTTTGATGCGGTCTACGACATGTCAACGAAGACTGTGAATCACCTGCTAGGAAACCCAGGAACCCGCATCGCTGCCCTCAAGCTTGGCGACCAACTCCTCACCGAACTCCGCGTCGAGTCCTCGCGCCGCCCTATGATGGAAAAGGATTTGCTTTACCGTGCAGCCGGACTCAACGGCACGCTGGGCCGCCCCTCCGAAATATGGAAGATCTATACTGAGATCGGCGCGCGCTTTGGTCGTGACGACAGCTTACTTGGAAATATGGCTCAATGGTATAAGTCTCACGACAAACGCCCCGAGGCGCGGCGCATCTATGGCGAGTTCAAGGATCAGGTCGGGGGCCTTAAAAACATCGCTGGCATGGATCTTGAGGAAGGAAAAATCAAAGATGCCATGGAGGTTTACCGAAAGCTGATCGAAATAGATGGCGACCATGCTGGGGATTACCTCTGGTCCATCGCATCATGTTACGAAAAGCTTTCTGATTGGCGAAAAGCCATCACCACCTACCGCCAAGTTGACCGCTTTCCGGAAAATCACTTCCGGATGGCAAGCTGTCACCGCCGGCTCAGAGAGCATGACGAGGCCATCTTGCTCTATAACCAAATCAAAGTCGTCGACAAAGCCGCCCCTGAAGCCACGCTCCAAATCGGTTTCACTTACGAAGAAGCCGGTGAAAAAGAGAAAGCCATTCGCACTTTCCAGCTAACCTGCAAGCGCTACTCCAAGGCTGAACAAGCAAGCAAAGCTCACGCCCACCTTCAAAACAAATACAACATCAACGTAACCCTCGGCGGAGCAGAGGAAGAATAATCACGCCTTTGGAGCACTATTATCATCTTTCTTGTCTCGGAAAGCCGTCGTGTGCATCCGAGTTGTTGGGATTGGCACCATAGCCTGTCGTCATTCCTCCAGCCTCTTACGGAAAGATAAAAGCTCAGTGCTAACACCTCACTCCTTTGGTAATTCAACCCTCACTCTGGGCAGTGAAACCGCCGGACAAACCAACGCCATCTGGTATACCCTCATCGAGAGCTGCCGCCGCCGCAAAGTCCGTGAGATAGCAGGCACAAGTTCAAGAAGTGCTGCAGCTAAGACGTGTTAATATGCGACACCTGACCCTAATGAGACGGGATTAGGGTTGCGGTCACGATAAAAGGGATCGAGGAAGGATTTGGGAAACAGCATGCGTCGCATGATTTCTGCGACTCTCAATTCCATCGAAAAGATGAGGGATGGCACTTTTTGTTCAAAGCAGATGTGATCCGCCATATTCAGCACCAAAGTGGTTTTCCCCATCTGCGATCTCCCAGCGAGCACATGTAGCCCGGGTCGCAATCCATCAAGTTTTTGATCGAGATCGGCGTAGCCCGTCGACAATGCGGATGGCAGAGGTTGATTGACGAGTGCGCCTTGGTAATCGCGCATCACACTCTCGACAGCAATTTTGAGGTCGGAGTTTTGAAATCTCTCATTCATGCGATATGCTAAGGAGACAGTTCGCTTCAGTTGCCTGTACCATTGATGAGATTGATTTGCTTGCGTGTCTCTGCAATCAAATATTCTTCTAGCGCAGGCGCAAGAAATGGAGCGCTGATCGCATCCAAGTCTATGGAAATGATCCATTCTAATACATACACTTCCGAGTTGTATCCCTTCATGATGAACTGCTCGCAGTTTCTAAATCCGGTAAGATGCGAAGAGAGCCTTCGTCCGATTGTGGATCCGAATGATGCCTTGCCGATGTAGACCCCGTTTCGATCAGTTGTCATTTCTCTACCAAAAACAAAATAAACACCTCTTTTTTCAGAATTTGGAAATCCAAATCCATCCCAGTTTTGATGTAAGATTTGAATACAATTCTGATCGGTTAACATCGTTTGCGCGTTGATTTTCGGAATTGAGTATTTGGCATTCAAATACTCATTGAAGCTAATAATTGACTTATTAATCGCTTCGATTTCTTGGGAATATCTTTCGGGTGTATCTGTCATTTGACTACTCAGTTGTAACGGTATGATTATGTCAAGTCAGCAATTGGATTGATCACTCAACTTGTTGGTTCATGTTTTCCTTTGTTAGAGCCATCTGGATGCCTGGAGCAGAGACTTGAAGTGAGCGACAAGATCAAAGGGTAGGTTTTGCCGCAGAACTTGCAGGTGTATTCGTTTTTTTCGCTACCTTCATAGAGTGCGTGCTTTCCTTTATTAGGACCTGATGGATGACGAAGACACAGACTCCCAGTTAGGGAGTGGATGCTCGGGGCCTTGTGGCCACAGTATTTGCAGTAGCAGTTCATGATGGTGTGGTGATGTTGGCCTTATACCTGAGTGTATGTATAGTAGTCATCAAAAGGATCACCCTTAAAAAAATAGTAGAGGCGCACGAGGGCTAAAGTATCGAGCCGGCAGTAATCGTGAAGTTGCCTACGGAGTGTTTCTTTGCGCTCCGCACTGGTAGCTGGATCGATCGCTTCCAGATACGCGGTTTGAGCCATGGTCCCATCCTGCACGCCTTCGAGTTCGGAGTAAGACAAGTCTGGACAGATGGCTGGTAGCACGGCTTTGAGACTCCAACTGCCGTGCTGGATGGGATGGTAGTAGTGATGTCTTGCGATCGGTAACAAATCTACCAATCTCGCTTCGATAGATCGCAATGCCTCGCCTATTTCGTCGGAATGACTATTCGCCATATCGCGGATTACCTTGGCCTCGAACCCTGCATTGTAGGCATAGATCGGTCCTTCGCTGCCACAGAGGCGAACCAGTTCTAGGGCGCATTCATCCGATGGATTGTTGCCGCTCAGGTCCAGAAATTCATGATGCATCAATCCATTATGTATCAGTCGCTCGTCTGACTGGAGTGTGTGCAGGCTAAACTGGAACGGGATTTGCTCATAGGGACGGGTGTACTCAAGACGAGGAACGGCGAAAGTGATCGTTTCAAAATCAAGAAAGCGGGCCGGGTAGCCGTAAGGAGCTAGTTTGGCGGCGGCGGCATCTGCCTGAAAGAAGACTTCACCAGTGGCACTGCAATGTTTCACCCGTTTCTGGAGATCGTTGAGCAGATGATCGGGCGCTTCCCGTAAGTCGTCCACACCGGTATTTTCAATGGCCTCGCGTCTGATCTGACGTAATCGTGGCAATGAGCTTAGCGGATAATCTGGGCTGACCTTGTTACGATTGCAGTAACTCAGGAATCCGCAACTGAAAGGAGAATAGCACTGGTCGCCGGTTTCGATTTCTGGCTCCACCTCTTGATCGGCAACTTCATGAGCTTTTGTAAACCATGCTTTGACTTCCTCGTGTCTTTCTGCCGCCTCGTCACCCAACTCGACAAGCTTGAACAAGCCTTGGTATCCGGCACGACCAGAATACGAGAAGTCACGATTGATGTATGCTAATGAAGCCGACACCAACGGAATGCCCGCTTCCTTAGCAAGGTAGGCTTGCACGGCGATATCATCGCGCTGGTAATCTTTTACGGACGTGGAGGATTTAACTTCAATCATCCGCCAGCGCAAAACGCCATCTGTGCGGTCGGGTAACATCACATCGGCGTATGCTAAGCCGCCGACTGCTGAAATTCCGGCTTCGAATATCGGGCCTGCTCCCTCCGCGAGAAGGCGTTTTGTTTCTTCAATGGCCTCAACGTGACCCAGGGTTTCCACATCAACCAAAGTGCCTTTCCCATCGAGATCAAAGGCCTGACGTGCCGCAGCACCGACTTGGTTTCCGGCAGCAAACGCCATTTGTGCTCCGGAGTCATCGCGCAGCTCGGGCTTGTGGATTTCCAGCCACAAACGTTTGGGGCACTGGCGATAAGCCATGATTTTGGACTTGGTGAGATATGGCATGTGATCTAAAGATTATGGATTTAGAGAATCTAACTGAATGGATTCCTTCACCCAGCATTCTTGCGGAGAAATATCATCGCCTTCCTCATCAAAGAGATCTCCACTGAACCTCACGTTACGCAGCAGTAGTATCGCTTTATTGAAGCAAGCAGATTCATCCCCTGTAAAGTCTTCAATGGGCAAACCCTCGATCTCGAAAAGCCTCTTGAATTGATAAGGCGTCATGATGATTGGGTATTGGTTGTCCTTATATGAAATCCAGTAAAGTCCGTTGCTGATTGAGATTTCGAAATTGGTAATTTCTTGAGTCTGTCTGATGAAAGACACGGGCGGTGCTGTATCTGTATTTTGGTGCATAGCACTTATCATATCGAGTGACGCGACAGAATGCGTCGCGGTCGTGAATTATTTTTCTTTCGAGTAATTAGCGATGCTCTCGTTGAGGGATGTGATCACGGCTTTGCGTAAGCTCGTGGGTTTTATGACTGTGATGGCCGGGCCCTGTGAAAGCAGCCAGAAATCCAGTTGCCAGGAGCGATGGAGTGTGGCCGTCAGAGTGATTTTGTGAGGGCTCCGGGTGATTTTTTGGTCAGTGGAGAGCGGAGTCTCCTCAAGTAGAGTAGCGAGATACTCGGTCAGGGTGGCTTGCAGGTGGATTTGCTCACCCACCGCAAATTGACCATGACCTTGCCCGATGTATTCATGAAGAGAAAACCTGGGAAGCGGAATCGATGACTCAGATAGCATCTCCGTTTTTCCCATGCGCTGTATCGCAAATTGCAATACATTGGTATGTTCGCCCACGGTGGCTAAAAAATAAGGGCGTTGGCCTTGGAGATGAATACCGAGTGGATTGACGGTGTAGGTTTTTTTCTCGTCCTGGTATGGACTGCGGTAGATGAAAGTGACCTTACGTTTTTCCAGCAAAGCATCTTGAATGGTATCGAGAGCCTTCGAGTCGATGCTTGGCGGAATAAATGTGAGACCGGGTGGGGTGTAGGCGATCAGCTCCGTCCACTTCGAATAGCGGTTTCCTGAATGTGAACTCAGTTTTCTGTCTGCCAATGCAAAGCGGTCTTCTAAAGATCCGATGAAGGATTTAGGCATCAGCGAGCGAAGTATGTGCCGAAGCAAACCGAGCGTGATTGCCTCCGCAAGGGATATGCCCGGGATATCGAAGTTGGCATGGCTTGCCCAATACCAAAGCTGCGGTCTCTTTTCTTCGGTGCTGACCAGGTCGAAAACGATTCCAAGCTCATTCAGGTCACGCTCGAGCGTGCGTCGGTCTACTGAAAATCCCTCTCTTTTCAGTCTTTCCAGTAAGGCTGAGACGGTGATACCCGGCTGGTGACGAGGGATCATGCGGAGCATGCGCCATTGCCGCTCCATGGCGTAATGATGTTTGTTACCAGGCATCGTTCTTCAACCTTTGTATTTTCTGTAGAGCGCGAAAGCGAGATCTTCGTTGTATCTTCCGATCATCTGTCTGACACGGAACAGATCGACCAGCCACCACACTGCAATGCCACCACAGGTGAAAATGAAAGCAACACTCAACCACCAGCGTCCGATATACGCGTAATGAAGCCCCAAGGGCAGCAGCAACCAAAAGGCCAGCGGCTTGGATTTTTTGGATGAGCTGTATTCACGCAGGAAGGCATCAAGATCGAGCTTGTCGAGCGTGTTGAGTTTTTCCTGAAGGTTGGACGGAATTTCTTTTGGATAGTTGGTGTTCATGTTTTTATGGAAA
Source organism: Prosthecobacter debontii (assembly GCA_945873125.1). Taxonomy (GTDB): domain Bacteria; phylum Verrucomicrobiota; class Verrucomicrobiia; order Verrucomicrobiales; family Akkermansiaceae; genus Luteolibacter. Next base: position 1,471 of record CAMCBV010000001.1, on the reverse strand, counting down.
CTTTGGTTCCGGAAAAACAGTAGACAAACGAAGCGACAGATTGTGTCGCTAGTGGGATTTCATATCCAGTTTTTTGAGGAAAAGATTTCCAAGATTTCCTCATGGATCGGGCCTGCCATAGCAGATATCCTCGCCATGGATCCCAACACCTTCACGGTTACCCACACCGCCAATGGTCAGCAGGAGCCTTTCCGCACCACCACCATTTCCTTCGTCACCGCGCAGGGAGCGCCGCGCCTCCGCATGGATTCCAAGTTCGACCACGCGACCACCCGCCACGAGTTGACGAACCCCATCGCACCCGCCTTCCCTTCCTTTGTGAAATAGGGACGGGCAATCTGAATTACAAACAAATTGCTTATTTAGGTAGGCCGCTATTAAGTTATGAGCGAATTGATGATTGGATATTCGATGTCGATACCCTTACCATACATCCATTTCCGACTAACAGCGGCGAATAAAAGACGATACTAACGCCTGCCCCGTTATTTATCACGACCACTAGAGCCATTAACCAAAAGCCCACGCTCGCTCCCAGTCAGGGGGGCTATGCTAGGACGTTGAAGAAATCAGATCCGCTATATCCACCATGATTGACGCTTTTTTCGAGGCATTCAAAAACAGTCCCCCCGAGAATCTTACGGAGCTTTTCGCTGTAACTAAAAAGCGCGTAGCGGTTAAGCTCTGTCATAAAATCGTTCTCAGGAACTTTGACATATCCCGCATGATTGTCGGGTGTGGGTCCCTTGGATACCTCCACACACCCATTTTCGAGGACAATAACGTAGACCATCTTTGGGATGGAGCCAGAGACAAGATGCGGACACCTCAGGGACTCCGTCAACTTCACAAGCAGCTTACTCAGGACTCCAGTCGATCTATTTTCCATTTCTTTGTCCGTGATGGAGAGCCTGATATTTGGCACCTCCTTACTTGGGACAGCCGAGATAGTCGTTCCGATGGTCAATTTGTTCACGGTGCGCACGTTCATTTCATCAACCACCTTTGGGTGAATCCGACTATTCATGAGATTGTTGAAGGCATCCCTAAAAGACCCAATGGTGCGCACATCAAAACCCAAGAAGAATGACGAGCAACGAGCAAGATTAGACACAGCACCTGCCATTAGCCGCATTGTCGTAGACATTCAGCGTGGTTTCAGAAATTCAGATTTTCTCTTATGTTGATTTCAGCGCTGTCCCTTAGCGCTGATCGGCAAGCGTAGTGGCAACTGATTTGAAAGTTTTGTCCCGGTTCAGCGTGAATGTCTCAATTGATTCTCTGAATTAAGCTACAGCAGGTGTTAATGGGTTATGGTTTGGTTGTGTGTTTAGGGAGATGTTCTGGCGTGCCAGCTTACGGCCTGCGCGGGCATCTTCGAGCTTTTTGTCTCGTGTTTGATAAATTTCGAGATGACGACCTTCAAGTCGATCTTTTGGGGCAATGAAGCCGATGGCTGAATGGAGTCGAG